>JAOHEK010000001.1 GCA_028097405.1 Paracoccaceae bacterium
TTGGCGCTGAGCATACGCATCAGGCTTTTAGGGTCCTTGTCCATGTCTTGCGCCAAAGCCTCGAATCCCACGGTCGCGTTGACGTAGTCACGCAGTAGCACCTTGCCGGTCTCCAGATCGTCGCTGAGCATCGCCTCGATTGCTTCGCGGAATAGACCCGCCCGAAACTCAGGATCGCGCTCAGCACGCGCTTTGATCGTGTCTTTGAAGTCTTTTGTCAGTGGCATGTCAGTCGCCTTTCTCTTTGCGGGCCTTGTAGTCGTCCCAATATGCTTTGGCCTGCTCTATGTCTTTCGACTGGCGCTTTTTCGTCCCGCCACAGAGCAGGATCACAAGTGTATCGCCGTCTTGGCCAAAATAGACGCGGTAACCGGGGCCGAAAGTGATGCGCCGCTCGGACACGCCTTGGCCTACTGGCTTCACATCGCCAAGATTCCCGGTTTCGATCCGTGCAAGCGCCGTTCGCACCTTCAATGCCGCCGCCGTATCCAGACCATTGAACCAATCCTCAAACGGCGTTTTCCCCGTTTCGGTGGCATAGACAACAAGCTTATTCATTGGAGTTATTGGTGACACATGCGTTACCATTTGTCAATCTATTTTGCAGCGTCAGTGCGTCATCCCCCGATCCATCTCGACCTCCCGCGCCTCTAGCTCTGTCTCAACCTCTCTTTGGCGGCTTTCACTAATTTCAAGCTGGTCTCGAGTTGCGTGCGCAGCTTCCCGTAGTTCGAGCCCTCGCTCAACAAGCCGTGCAACGCAGCCACGGACGCCGTTTGCGATTGAATGAGCACCGACACGCAAGCGGCCAATCCATCCATCTGGCTCTGCATCCTGTTCGTCGAGCGCGCCTCTAACCCGCTCAATTCCTTTGCTGAGACCTCGCAGGCCGTCACCAACCGCTCGACGCACGCGAGCAAGTCGTGTTCCAAGGCTGTCAGGGGTGTCGTCATCTAATTCTCCTCGATCTTGATGCAGGTCACTGATCTGCCGCCCAGCGTGCAGGTTCTCACGCGCGTTTTCGTCGGATCCAGCACCAGCCATGTCGCGTCCTCCCTGTCGATCCGCGTCAGGCCCAGGTCCGTCAATTCCGAGCTGGTCAGCATCAGCGTCCAGAGCAAGCTCGCGGCCATCATCGAGACGGTCCCGACCAAGAACGTCCCCGTGATCAGCCAGGGCGAGATCGTCAGCCAGCTCTTGTTCTGTCGCAGAAAGGTGCGGGTATCGCTCTCGATTGTACGATGCGCGATGGTCGCAATGTGCTTCAAATCGGTCCTGAAGCTCTCCAGCTGGGATGCCATCGAGGCGGCGTAGTCCTGCCTGATCGTGTCCAGTTCCGCGTTCAACTTCTCGCTCAGCCGGGTCGGCTTGCCAGTTTTCATGGAAAATCTCTCCTTTTAGACGCCAGCGTTCGTCCGTGTCGGGGTCGCGGGCCGTTAGGTAATCCTTGCCGACGCGAGGCAGGTCGTAGCCCGCGTCTGTGAGGGCATCGACCATGGTTGCGCGGTCGGTAATCTGGCCAATGCTGATCTGGTCTTGCAGCCATGCATGCAGCTCGTCGCGGCCTTGGGCGCGTGTTGGGGTCTCCATGGTATCGCGGACCTCTTGCACACGCTCCAACTCCATCGGATCGGCCCAGCCGTGGCGCTGGTTCATCACGTCGCGCAAACTATCGAACGCTTTCTCATAGCCGGGCGGCGCGATGTTCAGGCTGCGGCTCGAGGTCAGCTCCAAGCGCGGCGTGCAGAAGTGAAGCTCGACACGGTCTTCGTGGGTATGTCGGACCCAAAGCATGTCATATTGCGTCGGGTCCAGCCCCGCGAAGGCCAGATCCTCGAAGTGACCTATGACCTCGGCCTGCTGGTCCTCGGTGGGTGCATCCTCTGCGGCAAAGCTGATCACGCCCGCACGATAGGTCCATTGGTGACGGCTGGCATCGATCAAGGCTTCGGTACGGTCTGGATTGCCGCGCAGGACTTCTGGTAGAGGCTCCCGCGTGACGGTCATCGGCTGGCCGTCGGCATCGCGGATCAGGTCGCGGTTGTCGTCATAGGCCAGCACCTTGTCCGCAACGAGGTAGCCGACCGGGCCAGCGCCCGCGCCTTTGCCATTGCGGAAGAACTTGATCAACATCGGCGCGCGGCCTCGATGATCTGGGCAAGCTGGCGCTCGATGGTCAGCAGGCGGCGGGCAACGGTGAGCGCATCGAGGTCAACACTGCCTGCCAGCATCGCACGGTTCAGCCATCGCGCGATCTGGTTGAGGTTGCCGCCAATGCGCCCGATTGCCAGCACCAGCGCAGGATCAACGCGGGGAATGGGCTTGCGACGGCGTGCCTCGGTCAGGCCAAGCGCCTCGCGCAGCAAGGTCGCGGCGGGCAGGCCAGCAGCCTCGGCTTTGGCGCGGAGCTGGGCCTTCTCTGCCGCTGTGCACCGAAAGACGAAAGTCTCGGCCAGCGGCTCTTTGGTGCGGGCATAGCCTGCGCCGGTGGGGTTCGAAGGGGAGGCTTGCCGCCCCTCGCAAGGTCCCGTGTCAGCAGCGCCAGCGTATGACATGGGTCGCCTTGCTGTTTGCTCTTCGGTGGGATCGGTTGTGGTCATGATCTGAGGCCTGCGGCTTGGACTTGCGCCGTTGTCACCAGCTTGGAGGCCAGCAATCTGTCGATCTGCTTGGCCGTGATGTGTTTGCACATCGGGCTACGATCACCGATCCAACAGGCCAGCCGCGCATGGTGATCGGCCTGCAACGCCGCTGTCTTTTCTCGGTCCTCCGCCTGCTTCCCGACATAGGCTTGCCAACGCCGCGTCTGAAACCAGTTATCGGAAAAGCAGACCTTGGAGCGGGTGAAACCTGCACTGTCGGTGGCGTAGGCTTGGACCGCCTGCCGCAAGTCCTCCGGTCTGACCCCTTCCTTCATGGCCTCTTCGATCTGGGCAAGGCAGGCTGCTTTGCCACGCAATCGGTCGGGCGGATAGACTGCCAAAATCTTCTCAACCTCCACCGCCTCGCGCTCGCGCGAAGGAGGTTCTTGTTTAGGTTCAATGGTAAGGTTCCTGTCCCGATTTGAGACTACCCCCGTCTCACCCTTGAGACTTTTCCCCCGCTTTTTTGAGACGTTTCCCCCCGTCTCATTCTGAGACTCAACCCCTTTGGGACCGCTGTCCCCACCCTTCGGGCGGGCGCTTGGACCAAGGACAATGTCGAGGTGCAATTCATACTGATTGGACCCGCGCCCGCCATCACCATCCCCTCGGGCATGGCGTGTGACAAGGCCGTATTCCTCCAAGGTCGTCATGTGCCGAAACAGCGTTGCACGGCCCATCTCGCACTCGTCCGCTAACCGCTGTGCGCTTGGGTTGCATTGGCCCGTTTCTTTATTGTGAAAGTCTGCCAGTTGAATCAGCACAATCTTGGCGGCGGGCTTCACGCCTTTGACGTTCGCGGCCCAGATCAACGCCATGCCGCTCATACTGGTGATCCTAAGAAAGCAGGTAACTGTGTTGGGGCGTTTGAAACATTCCCGTTAAGTTCACGGTTTGTCAGGGGACATTTTGAAACATAAGCCCATAGATTTATTTGATAAAATGGACGGATTGCAAATCCGTGTACACGAGTTCGATTCTCGTACTCGCCTCCATTTAAAATCAATGACTTAGATGAATTTCAAGAAATGCCCTAGGGCGCTTCTAAACATTCTGGTTTTGTTCTGTTCTGATGTGCGGGTGGTTTGGTCCGAGCAGTCGACCAGCGGTGTAAGAACACCGATCCAGAGGGCAACAGCCAGCAAATGCAACGTCAATGCGATGTCGAGCAGTGTAGTGTCACGGCCAGAGACATGTCCGACGTGATCAAAGGACCAGATCGCAATGACCTCACCTAATACCGAGATCCAAATTCCAACGCGGCCTATGAACAGGCCAGCGATCAACAGACCAAGACCCACCAAACGTAACAGCAAAGCAGTGCCTACAGGTGTGGTCCAAAGCAGGCCAAGCATCTCAAGATCGGTCATGCCGCTGACATCGCCCGTCAGATTGGCACCGCGCAATGAAAAGGCGAGGATCGTTGCCATCACCCCCAAAACGGCGAATGCCACGGCCAAACCACGAGTGCGATCCAGCCGAAACATCAACGTGGCGATGACTGTGCCAGCCGCAGTCATCACACCAAGATAGAGCGCAAACTTTGTGATGATGGCCGCCAGCCCGAACGCATCAGGCATTATTCAACAGTGAAACTGAAGGTGCCGTTCAGCGCGTGACCATCAGAGCCTAGTCCGCGCCACCTGCAACCAGTAAGGCGGCAACCGCCATTATTGATCTCATTGCAGGCTCCGCCCCTTAGGTCTTTTCAGTGTTGCTAAGGCTTCTTGTTGATGGAGGGTCAAATGCTTTGTCATCACAGCTTCGACAGCATCCAGATGGCCATCCCGACCATCATCAGATTCTCGGTCAATGATACGAACCCCAACGGAACCTTGCTGTCTCCACCGACGCAGGCGCATTTGAGTTCACGTTTGTCGATGTAAACCGCCTTCAACACGCTGATCGCGCCGATGCTGGCCACAAACAACGCTGCTGGTGCCGACAACCACGTGAGAACACCCACCATCATAAGCAGACCTGCCCCAGTCTCAACAAACGGATAGACATATCCGTAGCGAACCCACCGTTGGGCCAGCAGGTCGTAGTTCAGGAACATCGTCGCAAATCGTTCAACGTCTTGCAGTTTTTGCAGACCCAACAGCACCATGGATATCGAGATGAACCATTCCAATGTCCGTCCCGTGAATACGGCACCTAACGCCAACCAAGTAACAGCGATGGCCATCATCAAAGCGACCGAGAACAAAGCGATGACAGGTTTATAGGTCGTGGTATCTTTAGACTTGGTGGCTTTCCCTAGATGTGCGCTCAGGTCATCGAAACCACCGATGCGTTCTTTGCCAATGAACGTCTGTGGCGTCGTCTTCACATCATGTTTGGCTTTGAAGGCATCAACCTCTTCGCGGTTGGTAAGGTGACGGTCTTTCACATGAAAGCCCTGACGTTCCAGCAGGTCTTTGGACTTCAGCCCGTACGGACACATATGATCGGTCATCACCATGCGATAGAGAGTGGCAGTTTTGGCAGCGGTATCCTTGGGCATGGTGTCTCAATCCTTTTGCGGGTGTGTTCCTCAGGAGAACGACCAACCTTGAAGTTTCTACATCACCAACCTAATCTCTCCAGTAACTGGAAGGTCAAGGGCGCGTTTCATGAATATTTCTGCTGCTGCGAAAGCTTCGGGTCTGCCCGTCAAAACTGTGCGCTACTATGCTGACATCGGCTTGGTGGACGCACCTTCGCGATCAGAGGCAGGATACCGTAGCTACGATGACGTAGCAGTTCGTAAACTGGTATTTGCCCGAAGGTCACGTGCGTTCGGCTTCAGCATAGAAGAATGTCGGGAGCTTCTGGGGCTGTATCAAGATCAGGACCGCACAAGCTCTGAGGTCAAACGCATTGCGTCAAAGCGTCTTGAGGAGATCGAAGTCAAACAACGTGAACTTCAATCCCTGCACGATGCGTTGGCGCATCTTGTGACATCTTGCCGTGGAGACCACAGGCCTGACTGTCCAATCATCGACTACCTAGGGTGAGCGGGCTTTGCAGCGACGCGGAAGCGAAACAGCCATTAACCTTTCCGGTTCTTTGCGTCATGATCTGTCACGCACGGGCGCCATGCCCCCATCTTGGAAGGATGTCCCATGACCAAACCCAGCATCGGCTTTATCGGCGTCGGCCTTATGGGTCACGGTATGGCCAAGAATATCGTCGAAGCAGGCTATCCCTTGGCGGTCACCGCCTTTCGCAAACGCGAAGCTGTGGACGATCTGGTGGGCCGTGGTGCCGCTGAGAAAGCTGATGTGAAGTCCGTCGCAGAAACCTCAGATATCATTTTCCTATGTGTGACCGGATCAATCGAAGTCGAAGCCTTGATGCGTGGACCCGACGGGATCATTGCCGCGCTTAAGCCGGGGGCCATTGTCGTTGATTGTTCTACCTCTGATCCGGTTTCGACGCTTACACTGGCGGCCGAGGTTGAAGCCGCAGGCGGTCGCTTTGCCGATGCGCCGCTTGGGCGAACCCCGAAGGAAGCGTGGGACGGCACGCTTGACGCGATGGTTGGGGCATCTGATGAGGTATTTCAGATCATCAAACCCGTCATTGACACATGGGCGGGTGTGGTGGTGCATTTGGGCGACGTGGGGCTGGGTCATAAGATGAAATTGGTCAACAATTTCATCGCCATGGGCTATGGCGCGCTTTATTCTGAGGCTTTGGCGATTGCGCGCAAATCCGGCCTATCTACGGAACAATTCGACAGCGTCATCCGCCCCGGTCGGCTGTCTAACGGGTTTTACGAGACCTTCATGAAATGGTCTTTGGAGGGCGACGAAAACGCCCATAAATTCGCTATCAGCAATGCCCACAAAGATATGGCCTACCTTGCAAATCTGGCGACATCTGTTGGCGCTGTGAACCCCATGCAGGCCGTTGTGAAGAACGCCTATGCCGCCATGGATGCGGCTGGCGAAGGTGATCGCTTTGTGCCGATGTTGGCCGATTTTATCGCCCGTACGAATGGCTTGAAGGATTAAACAGCCCTTAAACCCCAAGCCCTGACCGCAGAAACGCTTGATTTCCCAGCTTTTCCCGGTCAGCTTGCGGGACTTAAGACAAGCCATACGAAACGCTTGCCACAATGGGGAGATACACATGAGAACGCTAATCATCACATTAGCCACCACAGTTGCGATGGCCGGGTCGGCCATGGCCCAAGACGTCGTCCGTTTGGGAACCGAGGGCGCCTACCCTCCGTGGAACTTCATCAATGACGCCGGTGCCGTCGATGGCTTCGAGCGCGAGTTGGGCGACGAGCTGTGCAAGCGCGCATCATTGAACTGCGAATGGGTCACGAACGAATGGGATTCGATCATCCCAAACCTTGTGTCCGGCAACTATGACGTCATCATCGCAGGCATGTCGATCACAGACGAACGCGACGAAGTGATCGACTTCACTGCAGCCTATACGCCACCTGATCCATCGACCTTTGCTGCCGTGTCAGATGATGTAGATCTGACAAGCGGCGTCATCGCGGCTCAGACCGGTACCATTCAGGCAGGCTATGTGGCTGAAACCGGTGCAACACTGGTCGAATTCGCAACCCCAGACGAAACAATTGCCGCTGTTATGAACGGTGAAGCCGATGCGGTTTTGGCCGATGACAGCTTTATCAAGACGGCTCTTGAGGCGAATGGTGATCTGCAGGTTGTTGGCGATCCTGTTGCTTTGGGCGGTGGTGTTGGCATGGGCATCCGCGAAAGCGATACTGAATTGCGCACCAAGTTTGACGCGGCCATTGACGCCATGAAGGCCGACGGCAGCCTCAACACGATGATCGAAAAGTGGGAAGTCAGCTCGAAGTGGTAAGTGCTGATCTTTGACGCCAATCGGGGTCGGGTTCGCCCGGCCCCAACACGACGACCCAAAAAACGACGGGATTACACGTTGGACCACTCTTGCGTTGATGCCACCTGATGTTTGCCTATTGCGCTGATCCAAGCACCCTTCAAGGCTTTGCATGGCTCACCTGCTATTTGACCAATGGCAAACATTTGATCGCCTATACGTCGATCGGAACCGTGCTGCTGTTGTTGGCCATCACGGCCCCCACAGCACTGGCCTTTGGCTTTGGCGGAGCCATTGCGGCGCGCAGTCGGGTTGCCCCAGTCAGATGGTTCGGGCAAGGCTATACCGCGATTGTGCGCGGGGTTCCCGACATCGTCTTCTTCTTATTCTTCGTCATCGCTTTGGATCAGGCGCTGGAATGGTTGCGCCACAAGGCCCTTTGTCCGGACTGGGACGAACCCATCCGGCAGGGTAGCGATTTTGTGGTCTGCACGGCGGCCAAACTGCCGCTTTCAGCCTCGCCTCAATGGGTGCACGAGGTGTACGGTTTTCTTCTGGCGGTCCTGACCTTCGCTATCGTCTTCGGGGCCTTCGCGGCCAATGTGCTTTATGGGGCCATGCGCGCGGTTCCAACTGCCCAGATCGAAACCGCCGAAGCTTATGGCATGACCGAGCGTCAAAGCATCTGGCGCATTCTGGTGCCGCAGATGTGGGTCTATGCCCTGCCCGGCCTGTCGAACCTTTGGATGATCCTTGTCAAAGCAACGCCCTTGCTGTTCCTTTTGGGCGTCGAAGACATCGTCTATTGGGCCCGCGAATTGGGCGGCACAAAGGGCGTTATATTTGAGTATCCGCATCCAGATTGGCGGCTGTACTACTTCCTTGCGCTGCTGGTCTTCTATTTGTCCCTGACCCAATTTTCCGAAGTCGTTCTGCGTCGTCTGTCAGTAAAGCTAAGTCGAGGCCAAGCCACCTTTGCCGGTGAGCGCCAACGAAAAGCGACCACGTGATGGAGTGCTTTGACACCATTGCCGCTTATGCGTTCCGATCCATCGGCTATGGAGAACGCCTACTGCCGCGCTCGGATTTCACACTTTGTCAGCAGATCACGCTTATCGGATCAGGCATGCTTTGGAACATCTACTTTGGCGCGCTTGCATTAATGGCTGGGTTCTTTTTGGCCACGGCACTTGCTTTGGGAAAGGCCGCAAAAACGCCCCTGATCCGCAAACCCTCTGAATGGTTCATCTTTCTGTTCCGAGGCTCGCCCTTGTTCATCCAGTTTTTCCTCGCTTACGAAGCTTTCGTCCTTTTGCCGAAAGAAGGGATCGAGATCTTTGGCATCACCGCTGACACCCGTTGGCTGACCAAAGCTTGGGCCGGCGCTTTGGTGGTTTTGTTCCTCAACACCTCGGCCTATGCCGCCGAAATCTTTTACGGAGCGCTCAGGTCCGTGCCAAAGGGCGATCTGGAAGCGGCAGATGCATACGGGATTTCTGGCTGGTCGCGTTTTCGCCGGATCGTCTGGCCCACAATGATGCGCCTTGGCTGGCCCGGCTATACGAACGAAGCAATCTTCCTGTTCCACGCGACAACGCTGGTGTTTTTCTCAAGCTTCCCGGCATGGCAACAACGGGGCGACGCGCTTTATTATGCCAAATACTTTGCCGACAAAACGTTTAACCCCTTTGTGCCTTACCCCATCGTCGCGGCCTATTTCATCTTGCTGACGCTGATCGTGATCTGGGTTTTCGGTCTGATCAACCGGCACCTGAACCGTCATTTGCCGGGCCGCGCAAAACCGATCCGCTATCGCCCGCAGATGATCCGCTAGATGGCGTTGGCCTTGCAAATCTGTGTGGCCTGTCTCGGCCCCGGTCGTCTCGGCGAAGTGGCGGCGATAGAACGGGCACTGGCCAGCAGCGACATCTCGGGTGATGCAGACCTTCACCGCATCGCTTGCGGCGAAACCTGTAAATCCCCGGCGCGCCTTTGGCTGCAAAGCGATGGCGGGGCGAGCTATATTTTCGAAGGCGTCGATCTTGATGCCGACCGGGACGACATCATGGCGACTCTGCGCTGCTATCTGGCCAGCCCTAAGGGTTGGATCGAAGACGCGCGCCCCTGCGGTCGTTTGCGATTTTGCCTAACGGCCCGCGTGCCCGCTTAGGCACGGGTTTTTCCTGTGGCAGACGACGGTACCTTGAGGCAAACTTGGGATTAGGACGAAGGGGGCAAAACCATGGACGGACAGGCCTGTTGTACGCCCGCTGCTGCGCGCGCGCGCGGTTTTGCACCCGAACTTGCCAACACAGGCACAGGGCCGACGTCCCTGCCCCCCCTTGTCGATGTTGCGGGCGGCCACGCCTTAGTTGGCACCAATCACCCCGAACTGCGCGATGATCGCGAAAGCCCGCTGAAGACAAAGCGCATCCGTGCCTTCCGGATGATGGAAACCACCGTCACCAATGCCATGTTCGCCGAATTCGTCGATGACACGGGCTATCAAACCGAAGCCGAGCGCTTTGGCTGGTCCTTCGTCTTTCATCACAACGTCTCGGGCAAGATTGCTGCCTCCGAAGGCGTGCAAGGTGTCGAATGGTGGCGCAAGATTGATGGCTCATTCTGGCGGATGATCAACGGGCCGGGTTCGGACAACGATTGGCAGGCCGAACACCCGGTCGTGCATGTCTCGTGGAACGACGCACGCGCCTTTGCGGCATGGGCGGGCGGGCGTCTGCCAACCGAAGCGGAATGGGAACATGCCGCGCGCGGCGGTCTGGGCGATGTTCCGTTCCCATGGGGTGACCGCGATCCCGACGACACGGATTTTCAGCCCTGCAACATCTGGCAAGGACGGTTTCCGGACCTGAACACTGGCGCTGACGGCCACATAGCGACAGCCCCCGCACGGTCATTCATGCCGAACGGCTTTGGCCTTTTCAACATGGTCGGAAATGTTTGGGAATGGACGGGCGAGCCTTTCAAGCTACGCTCGGTCTCAAAGCGGTTGAAAGGCCACGCTGGCAATCTGCCGAATTCGAAACTGCTGAAGGGCGGATCTTTCCTTTGCCACAAAAGCTATTGTTTTCGCTATCGCATCGCGGCGCGCACCGGCAATACCGCAGACACCTCAACCGCGCATCAGGGCTTCCGATTGGTTTTCGATGAAAGCGTTTCAGGCAAGAATTAAACCTTCATAAAGCGGCTATCCAACGGAACCGAAACTGTTTAAATGACCCAATGAGACGTTTTCTGATTTGGTCGATGATCCCGGTTACGCTGTTGATTGGAGCGCTGGAAAGCTGGTTCGGTGGGTTGGGAATTTTTCTTGGCTTCGTCCTTTATGCCTTGGCATTCATATTGTGGATCAGATTTTTGGACTAAGCCCGTCTTCAGTGTTTAAGCGTTCCGTTCAGTGGTGCTGGACCGTCTATGCGTGTCTCAACACTGGATTTGATCGGATCTTTGCCGTGTGGTTGGGCCATGACAGGCAGGCTAACAGCAATTGTGGTTACACCGGCAAGATATGCGGCAAGGGTGATTTTCTTTTTCATCTAAATGCTCCCTAGATCTGATCTCCAACTTACATATGTAAACGAAATTTACATTTAAAGGGGTGCTTCTATCTTTTTCGTCGAACCGCTAAGACGGGGCAGCAAGGGGGTCCCATGAAAATCGCGACATTCAATATCAACGGTATTAAGGCACGGTTCGAAGCCCTGACCGACTGGCTTCAAAACTCGGCCCCCGATGTGGCGCTGCTACAAGAGATCAAATCTGTCGACGAAAACTTCCCGCGCGAACATTTCGAAGATTTGGGCTATATCGTTGAAACCCATGGGCAAAAAAGCTTCAACGGCGTCGCGATCATGTCAAAACTTCCGCTGGAAGACGTCACACGCGGTCTTCCGGGCGACGATGCCGACGAACAAGCACGCTGGATCGAGGCGACCGTGATGGGTGAAAAGCCAGTACGGGTCTGCGGGTTGTACCTACCGAATGGCAACCCCGTGCCGGGGCCGAAGTACGACTATAAGCTGGCTTGGATGAAACGCCTGAAAACCCGTGCCGAAGCGCTTCTGGCCGCCGAAGAACCCGCCCTGATGGCAGGCGATTATAACATCATCCCGCAAGACGAAGACGCCGCGCGCCCCGACGCTTGGCGAACAGACGCACTGGCCCGCCCCGAAAGCCGCGCCGCCTACCGCGAAATCCTGAACCTTGGGTTTACCGAAGCGTTCCGCGCCCGCCACCAAGGCGCCGGCCATTATTCATTCTGGGATTATCAGCGCGGTGCTTATGATCGAAATGACGGCATCCGCATCGATCATCATCTTTTAACCCCACAAGCTGCTGACTTACTGACAGATTGCTGGATCGAAGCCGATGTTCGGGGCCGCGAAAAACCCTCGGACCACACGCCGGTCTGGATCGAACTAGACGCATAAACGAGCTATCGCATAAAAGTGGCCCGCCGAAAACGAGCCATTTTCTTTTTGCGAAAAGCTATTTGTTTACTTGAACAGAAGCCTGTCTTCGAGCGATTGCAAGCTGTCCATGTAGAAGCTTACAGCGTCATATGCCGAGATATCCATCGCTTGAGCATAGGTGCTTCAGTCCAAGACACCTTCGTTCGTGTTCTCTTGCAAATTGGCGATCAAAGCTGGGCCTGCCTTGGTTCTTTTCAGACCATTTGCAACCATGTCCGAGCGGAAACCATTGTCGAAAGCATCCCAGCTTGCCGAACGATGAGCCAGTTTTTCGCCGGAAATTTCTAAGATCGCTGCCTTGTCTTCTTCCGAGACCTGCGCCCATGCTTCGTTGGACAGAATAACCGAATATGTTGGCGTATAAAGGCCGTAGTCGACTTCGGTTACCGCAATATTGTCGTTCCAAATTCCCAAGGCGCGCGCGGCACCGTGGGCTAGAAAGAACGTCGCAGGTGCGTCATGCGTTGCATCATAGTTCGACACGAAGTCAACAGCCTCGGTACGCAAAACAGCGGGACCGAATACGTCAAGACGTTTGAAGTATGGGACGGGTTACACGTTCTTGTCGACGACGTTCTCGGTTGCGATGATCGGAACATCGACATCACGCCAAATGTAGGCGGCGGTGCTGCAATGAAGCCAGGAAGTTGAGCTTTGTCGAAGTCGCCCGTTTCAGCTAGAAACTCATCGTGCAAGCGCCACAGGGATACGGCGGTCTGTTCAGCCGAACCGCCCATCAATGGTAGTGAAGGAAGTTGCAGTAAAGGATGCGATGCGCTCAGATGTGAATTTAGGACATAAGCGGCATCAACCTCGCCTGACGTCACAAGCGAGTATTGCTCTTCTTGATCGCGGCTTATGACGTCGGGATCAACGAAAGAGACACGTCGCTCGGTCACTTCGGTGATTTCAGCCCGATAAAGATCGATGATCCCACTCCACTGTTGATGATAAACGGCGGAGCAGATGTCTTGTTGAATGTGAAGACAAGAGGACCTTCTGGACCCGTGGCGTCAACTTGTGGCCCCGTATCGGCTTCGGCGGCATCTTCAAGTTCAAGCGTGGTCGCACTTTCGATAGCGGCCTCTGGTCCCGCATCGTTTAGGACGGGCAACACTGGTTTATCTTCCAGTGCAAGCACCATCCAATTGCTGTCTGCTTTGGCAGGGGTGGCCAAAGAACCATCCGCGTTTAAGCAGGAGATCTGCAGCACTTGGCCGACAGATATCCGGTTCGGATTGTCGCCAATCTCGGCTTGGTTGAATTTGTGAAGCGGCTTAAAATCGACGGTGCCATAGACCCGCGAGCTAATTTTGCTCAGCGAGTCAACACTTACGATTGTGTATGTCATTACGTCACTTGACCATGTGATCAAGACGTTACGTCACTTCCAGTTCTCGTCAGGTAATTTGACGAAAGTATGTTAATAGTTTTAAACAACTTAGACATGTATTTTTCGTAGATTGTTCGCCTAAGGTCAAACACCATTTCCACGAACATCCCGATAAAATGATACTTCGACAAAATTTGACCCAAGTGGAATCGCCCTGAAATCGACACCTGATGAACTGGCGGATTTGGTCTTTCTCAAGATCACAAAATCAATTGATCAAAAAACACCGCCAACATTCACCTCTGCTTAGTCCGTAGCTTCTAATACAAGGCCATGAACCGGACGATGGTCATGAAAGCACTTGGGGCTTTACTGTTGCCTGGCGGTCCATTCGGGTGGGCCGTCCGTGCGGTGTTTTGGTGCCTTTTCGGTTTTGGTCTGGTGTCGATAGAACTGTACCTAATCGGCGAAACGCTTCGCTTTCCACGCGACTTTCTGGTCGCTTCCTTGGTGATTGTCCCGTTATCAACACTGGCGATGGTCTATAATCTACACTGCATCAATGCTCTGAATAAGATGACTAAAACAGCATCAACGGACAAATTAACCGGCCTTTTAAACAGGCGCGGATTTTTCGAGGCGGTCGAGAACGCTGAAGATGGCGCCATGCTGGTCATTGATATCGACCACTTTAAATCCATCAACGATCGCTATGGTCATCCCATCGGTGATGTTGTTCTTAACGCGATTGCCGATCATCTACGCCGCAATAGTCGCGATAACGATATTTTGGGCCGGATCGGCGGCGAGGAATTTGGGCTTTTCTTATTCGGCGCCGACAGTCTTGAGATTGACAAAATCGGTACACGGATCTGCAGCGGCTTTGTGATCCATAACCAAGACGTGCCTGCGCCCATCAAAGTAACGATGTCCATTGGGGCCGCCTATTCGGCAATGTCCGAAAACTTGACCCAGCTTTTTAAGAACGCAGACGAAGCGCTTTATGGCGCCAAACACAGCGGGCGGGCGCGTTTAAACTTTTGGCAACCGCCGACATCGGGGCGCGTATAGGCCCGTTTGCGATTATTCTGCCGCAACCTTACCCATGCCCAACATCTCGGCCAAATAACGGCCTGTGTGGCTTTCGGCGACTGCCGCCACCTCTTCCGGTGTACCGACGGCCACGATCTTGCCGCCACCGTCACCGCCTTCGGGGCCTATATCAATGATATGATCGGCCGTTTTCACAACGTCTAGGTTGTGTTCGATCACCACGACGGAATTGCCCTGTTCGACCAACTCGTGCAGCACTTCCAGCAGTTTGCGTACGTCTTCAAAATGCAAACCCGTCGTCGGTTCGTCCAGAATATACAGCGTCCGGCCCGTCGCGCGCTTGGACAATTCCTTCGACAGCTTCACCCGCTGCGCCTCGCCACCCGACAAAGTCGTCGCTGGTTGACCCACCTTGATATACCCAAGCCCCACCCGCATCAGCGCGTCCATTTTCTCGCGGATCGTCGGCACGGCCTTAAAGAACGTCTGCGCATCTTCGACGGTCATATCCAAGACATCGGCAATCGACTTGCCTTTAAACTTAATCTCTAACGTCTCGCGATTATACCGCGCGCCTTTACAGGTTTCGCACATCACATAGACGTCGGGTAGAAAGTGCATTTCGATCTTGATCAACCCATCGCCCTGACACGCCTCGCAGCGTCCACCTTTGACGTTAAAGCTGAAGCGACCGGGCTTATAGCCGCGCGCCTTAGATTCCGGTAGCCCTGCAAACCAATCGCGGATCGGGGTGAAGGCGCCGGTATAAGTCGCCGGGTTCGAACGCGGCGTGCGCCCGATCGGGCGCTGGTCGATGTCGATGACCTTGTCTAGATGCTCCAACCCTTTGATCGTCTCGCAAGGCGCCGGAGTTTGGCGCGCACCATTCAGCGCCATCGAGGCCGTCTTGAACAAAGTCTCAATCGTAAGCGTGGATTTACCGCCACCTGAAACACCCGTCACGCAAACGAACTTGCCCAGTGGAAACTCCGCCGTGACGTCTTTCAGGTTGTTGCCGCTGGCCTTCACAACCTTGACCGATTTGCCCTTTTTGCCTTCGCGCCGCTCACTCGGGATCGCGATTTTACGACGGCCTGCCAGATAGTCGCCCGTGACCGACTTCTTATTCTTAATAATCTGCGCCGTGGTGCCCTTGGCCACCACCTGACCACCATGCACGCCAGCCCCCGGCCCGATGTCAAAGACGTAATCCGCCTCGCGGATCGCCTCTTCGTCGTGTTCGACCACGATCACCGTATTGCCTTGATCGCGCAGATTTTTCAGCGTTTGCAACAGGCGTCCGTTGTCGCGTTGGTGCAAGCCAATCGAGGGTTCGTCCAAGACATAAAGCACACCAGTCAGACCAGATCCGATCTGGCTGGCCAATCGGATGCGTTGGCTTTCGCCCCCCGACAAAGTGCCCGCATTCCGCGCAAGCGTCAGGTACTCAAGCCCGACGTTATTCAAGAAGCCAAGCCGTTCGCGGATTTCTTTCAAGATGGCCTTCGCAACCTCGTTCTTCTGTTTCGATAACTGTTTCGGCGCACCCTCGACCCAAGCCAATGCCTCGCGGATCGACATCTGCACCACCTCGCCCGCATGCAGACCGCCGATCTTGACGGCCAAAGCTTCGGGCCTAAGGCGAAACCCGCCGCAGACACCACAGGGTCGGTTGTTCTGATAGCGTTCAAATTCCTCGCGAATCCAATTGGAATCCGTTTCGCGATACCGCCGCTCCATGTTCGGAATAACACCTTCGAAAGGCCGCGACACCTGATAGACACGCCCGTTTTCATCGTAGCGAAAGTTGATCTCGTCCTTGCCCGAACCGTACAGGAAAACCTGCTGCACATGAGCATCTAGGTCTTTCCACTTGGTACTCTGATCAAATTCGTAGTGCTTGGCGATCGCTTCAATCGTCTGCTTGAAATAAGGGCTTTTGCCTTTCCGCCACGGAGCCAATGCCCCGTCGTAGATTTTTAATGTCTGGTCCGGTACCACAAGGCGTTCGTCAAAGAACAACTCGACGCCCAAACCATCGCATTCCGGGCAAGCCCCGAAGGGCGCGTTAAACGAAAACAGGCGCGGTTCAATCTCGGGGATCGTAAAGCCCGATTCTGGACAGGCGAAGTTCTCCGAGAACGTCATGCGCTCGGGTTCGCCTTTTTTCGGGGCCGTTTCCAAAATCGCGATGCCGTCAGCCAAATCCAAAGCGGTGCGAAACGAATCCGCCAGCCGGGTTTCCAGATCGTCCTTCACCACCAGACGGTCGACGACGACGTCGATGTCATGGCGATATTTTTTGTCCAGCTTCGGCGGGTCTTCCAATTCATGGAATTCGCCATCAACTTTTATCCGTTGAAAGCCCTGTTTGCGCAGTTCTAGAAATTCCTTCCGGTACTCCCCCTTGCGGTCCCGCACGATAGGGGCCAGCAAATAGGCGCGCGTCCCTTCCTTCAGGGTCATCACACGGTCGACCATGTCTTGGATCTGTTGCGCTTCAATCGGCAGGCCGGTGGCGGGCGAAAAAGGCGTGCCGGCGCGGGCAAACAAAAGCCGCATATAGTCGTAAATTTCCGTAACCGTGCCGACCGTCGAACGCGGGTTCTTAGACGTCGTCTTCTGCTCAATCGAAATCGCCGGGCTTAACCCCGAGATATGATCCACATCCGGCTTTTCCATCATGTCGAGGAATTGGCGCGCATAGGCTGACAGCGATTCCACATAGCGACGCTGACCTTCCGCATAGATCGTATCGAACGCCAGCGAAGACTTGCCCGACCCTGACAGTCCGGTGATCACCACCAATTGGTTGCGCGGAATATCAACGTCAATGTTCTTAAGGTTATGCTCGCGCGCACCGCGCACCTCGATGTTCTTCTGCTCAGCCATGGCACCCTTTCGACGACGCGAACCAGAGAGATAGCGGACACACCGCGGAACTCAATGGCGTTAACGGAACATTACAGGAACATCAGAGGAAGGTCACGCAGAAATCCGCGACTTTCTTGTGGATAAGTTAGGCAGGTGCGCTGAAACTTGAAAGGTCTCTGCTGGGATCTCGTGTCAAGACAACGGGCCCCCGGAAAACTGGGGGCACTTTCTTAAATGTGGATCACGCGATCATAGGCGTCCAGCACGCTTTCGTGCATCATTTCGGACAAGGTTGGATGCGGGAAGACAGTTTCCATCAGGTCTTCTTCTGTGGTCTCTAACTGACGTCCCACCACATAACCTTGGATCAACTCGGTCACTTCTGCGCCGATCATATGCGCGCCCAAAAGTTCGCCGGTTTTCTCGTCAAAGATCGTCTTAATCAAGCCCTCGGGTTCGCCCAAAGCGATTGCCTTACCGTTGCCGATGAAGGGAAAACGCCCAACTTTCACCTTGAAGCCCAGCTCTTTCGCCTTCGCTTCGGTATAGCCCACTGACGCGACCTGCGGATGACAATAAGTGCAGCCTGCGATGCTTTCGGGTTTCACCGGATGCACCTTGTTCTTGCCTGCGATCAGCTCGGCTACCATGACACCTTCGTGGCTTGCCTTATGCGCCAACCAAGGGGCGCCCGCGATATCGCCAATTGCGTAAAGCCCATCGACGCCTGTTCGGCAATATTCATCTGTCACCACATGGGTTCGGTCAACTTTCACGCCCAAAGCCTCAAGTCCCAGACCTTCGGTATTGCCGACGATGCCAACAGCCGAAATCACCGTGTCAAAGTCGTGCTTTTCAACCTTGCCACCGACTTCGATATGCGCCGTGACTTTCGTCTTCGACCGGTCCAGCTTTTTCACCATCGCTTTTTGCAGGATTTTCATGCCCTGCTTTTCAAAGGCCTTCTTGGCGAAAGCGCTGATCTCGGCGTCTTCCACGGGCAATACACGGTCCATTACCTCGACCACAGTCGTGTCGGCCCCAAGAGTGTTGTAAAAGCTGGCGAATTCAATGCCGATCGCGCCCGATCCAATAACCAGAAGCTTCTTCGGCATGTGCGGCGGCGTCAGCGCGGCCTTATATGCCCAGACCCGTTCGCCGTCAGCCTCAAGCCCCGGCAGTTCGCGTGCGCGCGCTCCGGTGGCAAGGATGATCGACTTGGCGGTCAGTTCCTCGGTGCCCTTAACCGTCTTGACCGAAACCTTGCCTTTGGCGGGCAGCGACGCCTCGCCCATGACAACCTCGACCTTGTTCTTTTTCATCAGGTGGCCAACGCCCGAGTTCAACTGCTTGGCGATCCCCCGCGAGCGTTTGACGACCGCATCCAGATCATAGCCAATGCCGTCGGCCTTAAGGCCGAATTCCTTGGCCCGGTGCATCAGGTGGTACACTTCCGAAGACCGCAGCATCGCTTTTGTGGGAATACAGCCCCAGTTCAGGCAAATCCCGCCCATATGTTCGCGTTCCACGATGGCCACTTTCAGACTCAACTGGCTTGCCCGAATAGCGGCGACATATCCGCCCGGGCCAGCACCTATCACGACGACATCAAAGGATTTTCCGGCCATTTTGCCTGTGCTCCGAATTTGCTTAACGTTAAACCATCTGACACAATCTCAGGCACAAGTCACCAGCACAATCATCAAAAGCCAAGCATAACCGCTATGCATTGCCCGAAGCTGTGCGGATTTCAGCAAATATTAAAATGTTTCCACCATACCTACTCCCAATAGAGGAGGCAGCGCGTTGCGTCTAAGATTTCCCAGTCTGGCAAAATGCGCGGTGCTTTTGCTCATTGGCACGCTGGTGGTCGCGACCCATATCGTCGCGCAAATCGAACAGCGTGGGCAATCAATGCTGGCCGACGAAACGCTGAAACAAGCCAAGCTTGTTGCTATCGTTACAGAAAACGCCCACGCGCAATATTCTGAAAGCGTTTACGGCGCGCATCAGGCTGGCATCGCCTCGACGATCGAAGAATTTCCCGAACCCGGTGAAATCCACTTTCCCGGTACGTTTACGCACCTTATGTCCAGTCAGTACACAAGCACGAATCCTGGCGTAACTTATCGACTGTACAGCGATGATCCTTTCGAACGGGCAAGCGATCGTGTTCTGGACACCTTTCAAATCGCGGCGCTTGTCGCCTTGCGCAAAAACAACTCCGCAGAATATTGGCGGATTGTGCCCGGCACAGACACGGCCCAATCGGTAAGATACGCAACCCCGATGCGGATGCAGGAAAGCTGCATCGCTTGTCATAACAACCCCAAATGGGGGCTTAAACGCGACGACTGGAGGATGGGCGAAGTGCGTGGTGTTTTTGAGGTGACGGTGCCTATCACAGAAGGCTCGCTCAGTTCACGGTCCGAAAATGCCACCCTCTTTGCCCTTGTGCTGTTATCAAGCCTCTTGGGCATTTTCGTGGTCTACCCAGTGGTGAACCGCGAAGTTGCCCGCCGGGCCCATTTTGAGAGTTTAAGTAAAAATCTAACGGTTCTGGCCGGAACCGACGCGCTATCCGGCCTTGCCAACCGGCGGGTGTTTGAAGATGCCTTGGAAACAGCCTCGCATATGGCCGCGAGTGGCGACAGCCGATTGGGGTTGATCATTCTGGACATCGACCACTTTAAACAGGTCAACGACACCTACGGTCATGATGTGGGTGACGCCGTGATCACAGGGTTTGGCGAGATAATCAAAGCCAACATCCGCCCCGGTGACGTCGCTGCGCGCATTGGGGGTGAAGAGTTTGCTGTCATCTGTCCCGACGTCTCGCCAGAGGAACTTGCCCGCATTTCGGAACGTATCCGCGCCGCTGTCGAAGCCAAATCCTTTAAAGCCGAGTACAACAGCTTTCGCATCACAACCAGTGCCGGCGCAACAATGCTTGATGCCGAAGACGACCAACGCACGTTCTATCGGCGTGCCGACCGGCTTCTATTTACGGCTAAACAAAAAGGGCGCAACTTCGTGTGCGTCGCACCCTGATCGCATTATGCGGCTTCAGCGGCCTGCATTTGATTAATAAGGCCACCGTATCCGCCGCTATCCAGATAGGCCTGTTCGGCATCGCTGGACTTGCGCCCCAAAGCCTCGTTCCGCGTGGAAAATCGACCGTAACGCCGAATAATCTCGCGATGAGCACGGGCGTGCAGCAGATTGTTCTCGCCGGTCTCGGGCATCCGCGTCATAAACATGCGCACCGCACGGTCTTGATCCACCAAACATTCCGAGTGCATCAGCGGCAGGTAAAAGAACTGCCGCGCCGGCTCGTCGATCCGCATATCCCAGCCCTTGGCAATGGCCGCTTTTGCCGCCGCCTTGGCCAAACCATCGCTGGCAAAAGCCTTGGCTGTGTCACGGTACATATTGCGAGAGAACTGATCGGTTAGAATAATATAAGCCAGCGCACCTGACGCGTGGGTCAACCAAAGCGACAACGCGCCATCACAGGCCTTACTGTAGTCATCTTCGAAACGATCAATGATCGTCTTATCCAAAGCAGGGTCACCTGAGTACCAGTCTTTCGGCTCTACTTCATCCAGCCAAAAGGCCAGGACTTCTTCCGGGTTAAACATCATTCACCACCGTCGTTACCACTTTAAATCCCCCAGGACTTCTCAAGCGTTGCAATTTCCGTTCCCACGATCAAGCGATTATCTGCCCTTAGGTCACACTTCTTCCTCGGCTTCGGCATTTTCAGCATAGAATTCCTGCGCAGCCTCCACAGCAACCGCCGTTCCCGTGGCCAAAACAGGCGCATAAGACACCGCGTCATAGTCGTCTTCGCTGGCATAATTCGATACACGTCGCGTGATCCGGAAGATGACGTATCCCGCCAGCAGCAACATCACGACCATCAAAAACGCCCAGAACCCTTCTGGCCCAAACGCCGTCATGGCCCAACCTGCAACGATCGGCCCCGAAATCGCGCCCAATCCGTTCACAAAAAGCAAGCTGCCCGACGCCGACGCCATTTTTCCGGGATCAAGGTAGTCGTTGGTATAGGCGATCAGCAGCGAATAAAGCGGGTTCGACATACCGCCCATCAAAAATCCGGACACCAAAATCACCTGAAGACTGCCGCCGCCCAGCCAGCCCAAAAGCCCTGCCGCACCACCGCCCAAACAAGTTAACAGGATCAATACCCGACGGTCCATCCGATCCGAACAATACCCAATGGGAAACTGAAAAATCAGCCCACCCATGAAGGTGATCGAGACGAAAAGACCGATTTCGGACACGCTTAAACCCGCTTGGGTGCCGTAAACCGAGGCCATGCCAAATTGGGCGGCAAAGACAAACCCAAGCAGAAACATGCCCACCATGCCGGTCGGCGAGACCTTGAACAATTTCACAAGCCCCATCGGCTCGGCAGCCTCAAAAGTTGGCGTCGTTGTCGCAGCAAGCAAAATTGGTGCAAAGGCCAGCGACACCAAAACCGAGGGAATGATGAAAAGTACAAATCCACCAGGATCCGCCACATTCAACAGCCCTTGACTGGCCACGATCCCGCTCATCTGCACGATCATATAAAGCGACAGAGTTTGGCCCCGGGTTTCATTGGTAGACGAGCTGTTCAGCCAACTTTCCGCTGTCACATAAACGCCCGAGAACGAAAACCCGAAGATCACACGCAATAGGATCCACGCCCATGGTTCTGTTATTGTTGGGTAAAGGATCAAAACGGCTGATATGAATGATCCAAGGGCTGCAAAAACCCGCACGTGCCCGACCCGTCCGATCATCCACGGCGTCAGACGCGATCCAAACAAAAAGCCAACGAAATAGCCGGAAGTGATGATCGACAGTTCTGTGGTCGAAAACCCTTCGATTGAACCGCGCACACCGATCAGTGACCCCTGAAGGCCGTTTCCGACCATCAAAAGGAACATTCCCAGCATCAGTGCCCAAGTGCTTCCAAGAACTTGCAGCATCGCCGCGCTCCATCTTTTTATTGGCGATAACGCGCAGGCTTGGCGCTTACATGTTCAACAGCGACTTGCCGATGTCGGAATTATTCCCCGGAACTACTCGTGGGGCAAAAGAAGCGAAGAATCGCCGTAGGAGAAGAACCGGTAGTTGTTCTGGATGGCATGGTCATAGACTTGGCGGATACGGTCGCTGCCTAGGAAAGCTGAAGCCAGCATCATCAGCGTTGACTTCGGCAAGTGAAAGTTCGTCATCAAGGCATCTGCCATTTTGAAGCGGTACCCCGGCGTGATGAAGATGTCTGTCGCCCCCGACCAAGCCGACACGCCGTCCGCCCTGCCCGCCGTTTCAAGCAGCCGCATCGCAGTCGTACCAACGGGAACGATCCGGCCACCGGCGGCGCGAGTGGCGTTGATCTCGCGCGCCGACGCTTCGGTGATCTCGCCCCGCTCGGCATGCATTTTATGGTTGGCTACATTGTCGGTCTTCACCGGCAAAAAGGTGCCCGCACCAACGTGTAAAGTGACGAAGCTGCGCGTGATCCCACGCACCTTCAGTGCCGCGACCAAGGCATCATCAAAGTGAAGCGATGCCGTGGGGGCCGCGACCGCGCCGCTGTTTGCCGCCCAGATCGTCTGATAATCTTCAACGTCCTGCGCATCAGACGCACGCAGACTTTCGATGTAAGGCGGCAGCGGCATGGCGCCCGCCTCGGCCAAGGCCTGATCGAAGTCGTCGCCGCCCAAATTGAACCTCAGGTAAGCCGTGCCATCCAAGCGTCCTTCGACAACCGACAAAAGGTCGGGCGAAAACCGCACCTCTTCGCCGTCGCGCACTTTCTTCAGGGGCTTTAGCAAGGCCTGCCACGTACCGTCGGCTTGGGGTTCCAGAAGGGTCGCTTCAATCCGGGCCTTGGTCGCTCCGGCATCACCGCTTCGGTGTCGAAGCCCTGACAGACGTGCGGGAATAACCTTGGTGTCGTTCAGAACCAACCGGTCGCCAGGGCGCAGATAATCGGGAAGATCAATGGAATGAGCATCCGTCAGCGACGACGGGCTTGCCACCAACAATCGTGAAGAAGACCGAGGACGCGCAGGTCGTGTGGCAATCAGCCGTTCCGGCAGCTCAAAGTCGAAATCTGACAATCTCATTAGGGCAGTCTATCCTTGAGGCGGCGCGCTGCGGAAAATCTCGCGGAACATGCCGGGCGTCAGAATGGACAAGGGGTTTACTGCGATCTTTGGATTATTCGCACCGCCAGACACACGGTAGTTGAACCCGAACAATCCTTCGCCACGTCGCGTAAAGATCGAACCGATCCCATTCAGAAAATAGACCGGTGAAATAACACCTCGGAAATCTAATTGCTTACTGGCAAGGTTGTAGAAGCCATCGCCGGAAATCCCGATCGAAGGCCCCACGGCCGCCGCCTGTAGCAACTGCAACCGCTGCGGCGTCAGGCGAAACCGTCCGTCAATGTTGCTGAACTTGATGCCGGGACCATTCAGTTGATCAAGCACACCGATGACACTGATCGCATCCAGCAAATCGGCCATCAGGGGTGCATTGCGAATACGCATATCCTTGATGTTGAACCGCCCGTCATAATTGCCTGCAGGTGCGCCTGACACCGGCGTCAAGTCCAGCTCCAACTCGCCGAACTGCCCATTCTCCGTCAGCCCGGCATCCCGGATCACACCTGCTGCATTGTTCGAACTGATCCGAACAGCCGTGCCGCCATTGGCTGGCGTCAATTGACCCTTAATCGGCGTCCCATTATTGACCCGTGCCTCAAATTCACCTCGAAGCCCGCCTGCGCCACGCCGCAATTGGCCCCGAACCGCGCCAAGCGCAATGCTGTCAGTCACAATCAGGCGGTCAAGATTTATTTCAATCGTGCCTGCGTCGCGACTGCTTGATCCGCCTGACGACCCGCTACCACTTTCAAAGCGCCGCAAGTCGAAGGTGCCACCATTGATGCCTATGGCGGTACCGTTGGCTCCGGGTGTCAACGTAACCGAGGAATTCAGCCAATTGCCAATCCTAGCCTTGCTGAAACGTGCACGGCGAAACCCATTCGCCGAAAAATCCAACGTGCCGTCCAGCGACAGCCCCGCAGCATCGACGGAAAACGCCTCGACCTTGGGGACGTCGTTCAAGGTCACGCGTGTCGCCAACGACCCCGATGACCCACGGCCCTTTCGCCAATTGATCGACGGTATCGACAATCCAAGCCCGACTAAATTCGACGTCAATTCCAGCTCGGACGGTTGATCAATTGGCAGCGTCAACGTGTAATTCGCCTCTGTGCTGCCGCTTAACAATCCGCGCGGCAAACCGACACCAAAAGCGGCAATCGTGCCATCTGAAAGCGTCACCTGCCCTTTGACTATTCCACCGTTCTTTGCCCCCTCCTTAAAGGGTTGCTCCCAAGTTGCGGTTAAAGGAACGCCGTCAAGTCTGACGGTTCCATCGACCGAGATACCGTCCTGATTTGCAAGCACCAACAAGTCGGGCGAGGACAACACACGATCTTCGACCAACTTATCCGAGGTCACATTCGTCAGGCGGGCAACAACGTCATAAGTGACCCCATCGTCGGGGATGTCTCGGGCCAACGGCAACCGCACAACCGCACGCGCCGAAGCCGTCGCATTTGCTATATCCGGTGATCGATTGGCCCGTTCCATTATCCGCAAGGGCCGATTGTTCAGCACCGTCAAAGCCGCAGTCAGCGGTCCTTGTGCGTTCACCACAATCTCGGCCAAGGCGGGTTTTGGTCGCGTATCTTCGACCTTGAACACCGACCCGCTGGCATCAAGCCACTCGCCTGTGCTGGCGGTCACGCCACCTTCCTCAATTGACAGGGTGAAATCGTAATCCAGCATCGTCGCGCGCCCAGCAACCGAGGTCAGCTCGGGCAGTTCCGACAGGAATTTCGCGCGTGCCTCGTCAAATTCGAAACTGAGCGAAATGTCGACATCTCCACCAGTTTCAAACCGCACCCCGGCCGCCGGGTTAAGCACAACGCCGTCTTTCAGGTTTTCGGTCAGCCAGTCCCGCGTAACGGGCGCCAGACCTAAGGGCCAAAGCTCTAGAACGCGGTCTTTTTGTAGTGATTTCGTCTTCGCATCAATCGTGGCAATCCAACGGCCTTGCCGGGCTTCCACCTGCCCCGAAGCCCGCAACGGTACACCTTCATTGTCGATCACAAGTTGGGCGATTTCGACCGAAAAAGGATCAAGACGCAAACGCGCATCGGCACGGATATCGTCGAAGGACACGGGCGCGGCAAAAACACCACCGCCATTGTAACTTAATTCTTCGACCCGTAATTGCCCTAGAAATGCACGCGGCCAGGGGCCGTCCAATTCGCTCAGATAACTATGGCCGGTTGCGCGCAACGCACCCAGTTCGCTTTTGACGGAAATCTGCGAAAAATCGATCCGCTGACGAACCGGGTCAAATGTGAAATAGGTCTGCGCGCTTTCAAACGTGACGGGCGGTGTATCATTGGTGGGTCTCAAAGCGCCGGCGGCAAAATCAAAGGTTCCGCTGGTTCGCGCCAAGGTGCCGGTTTCATCCAGATCAATACGCAACGAGCCTGACAATGACGTGTCCAAAACCGAAAGCCAAGACAAGGCCGGCGACTGAATTGCAATGTCCGCAGCTGGCATATCGTTCACCTGAACGCCAAGCGACACGTGCCCCGTCATCCGGCTGCGCGACACCGAAGCTTGAACGTTGGCGATGTCGTCGGTGCCGTTGAACACGTCCGATATCAAAGAGACCGATAAGCCGTCCGAAGTCCGCCGCGCGCTGGCCGTCGCATTCGACGCCTGCCAGATGCGACTTGAGCGGGCGTCCTCTAACGTCAGAACAATGCCGTTGGCGGTCACGTTGGTCAGCGACGACAGCGCATCGGAAGCCAGCATTTGGTCAATCTGCGCCAGAAGTTCTGGCAAGTCGGTGGTTTCCACATCGCTGGATTGGCTCGTGTCAAAGGCAAAGCTGCCATCCGCATTCCGCCTGATCGTGACTTGTGCACCCGACAAATCCAAACTCGACGCCGCCACCTTGCCTCGCAATAGCCGATCAAGCGATAAATCCGCGTCCAATGTGTTTAGATGGGCATAGCCACCACCTTGGGGGTCCGCGATCTGAATGTCGCGTAGCATGATATGCGGCACACCGTCTCGCCCGATCCCAAACTGAATGTCACCTAAGAGCAAGGGCGAGCCCTCAAGCTCGACATTTACACGATCCTGAAACGACACACGCAGCACGTCGGGCAGCGTAATCATCCGCCCCGAAACCGACAGCGCCAGAACGCCAAAAACAAGACTGGCGACAACAAGCGAAAACACCGTGCCAAGCCCGCCACCCGCTCGGCGGCGTTGCTTTCGCACGGGCACTTTAGTCGATGGTTTGCCGGGAGGGTCTGCGTTGTCAGCCATAACTGTCCTTATCTGGGGTGTATTCTCTGCTGATCCGCACTAAAACCCAACCTATAATCTGCAATCTACGAGGTATCGATGTCACAATTGGGTCATTCCGCCCCCGATTTCACCCTGCCGCGCGATGGCGGTGATGATATCACGCTGTCAAAAATGGCTCCAAAAGCCGTCATTCTTTATTTCTATCCGCGCGACGACACGCCGGGATGTACCACCGAAGCGCTTGATTTCACCGCCATGCTCGCCGATTTCGACGAATGCGGTGCCGTGGTGATCGGCGTGTCGAAAGACACCGTCGCAAAACATGATAAGTTCGTCTCAAAGCATGATCTTGGCATCATCCTTGCATCTGATGCCGACGGTCAAACTTGCGAGGACTACGGCGTTTGGGTTGAAAAGAATATGTACGGCAAAATCTACATGGGGATCGAACGTGCAACCTTCCTGATCGACGGAACGGGCGTGGTGCAGCGCGAATGGCGTAAGGTCAAAGTAAAGGGCCACGTGGCCGAAGTGCTGGACGCCGCACGCGCCCTTTAAAGGAACTCCTCCCATGTCCGAAACGCTTACAGCCATGGCGGTCGACGTGCTGACCACCGCTGATGGTCGTGCAAAAACCGTGCTTAGCCGATCTTATGCTGCGCGTTGGTTCGCGGCGCGCGCAAGCGGCGCAGATATCGCTATCGGCACCGCAGAGCCGCCGGCATTTCCAGCCCGCCCCGACACACCCGAGCTTCGAAATCCACGCGATGTGCCCAAGCGAAAGCCCGGAACACCCGAAGGCCGCATCGC
The DNA here is from genome assembly GCA_028097405.1 of Paracoccaceae bacterium. GTDB lineage: Bacteria > Pseudomonadota > Alphaproteobacteria > Rhodobacterales > Rhodobacteraceae > CALKXV01. Next base: position 27,455 of record JAOHEK010000001.1, read on the forward strand.
CCTATTGCACGCGGTCGCCCATATCGAGCTGAACGCGGTCGATCTGCATTGGGATCTGATCGCACGGTTTGGCGATGTACCGATGCCTGTTGGATATTACGATGATTGGGTTAAAGCCGCAGACGAAGAATCCAAACATTTCAATCTTGTCTTAGACTGTCTTGAAGCATCGGGCAGCCACTATGGCGCACTTCCAGCCCACGCAGGCATGTGGCGCGCGGCCGAAGACACAAGCGCTGATCTGATGGGGCGTCTTGCTGTCGTGCCAATGGTGCTTGAAGCACGCGGCTTGGACGTGACCCCCGGCATGATCAAGATTTTCTGTGCTGCCAAAGCCGATGATGCGGTCGCAGCACTGGAAACCATCTATCGCGAAGAGGTCGGCCATGTTGCCTATGGATCGAAGTGGTTTCACTTTCTTTGTGGCCGCGAAAACCTTGACCCCAAACCACTTTTCCATGAATTGGTTCGCAAATACTTTCACAGCACCTTGAAACCGCCGTTCAATGACGAAAAACGTGCCGAAGCAGGTATTCCCCCGGATTTCTATTGGCCACTTAGCGAAAGCGCCTAATTTATCGGCAGATTCTCGCCTATTTACCTCCTCGCGACGGGCGAACCACCTGTTTCCTTGCCTGTGTTTTCCACAAGCATTAACACTTTTACGACAGGGTCGGGACAGGACCCTTTTTTGATTTCTGGGTACGGGACAACCTTGTGGTACGACTAAAACAAAAATTTCATGCGTCGATTGAACGTACCTTCCCTGAACAACGACTGTTTTTACGGTCGGATAAAGACACACGATTTATACGACTATCGCCCGGCACTCAGTTTATCGGCATAGCGGGCAGCGCCTTGCTGTTGGGTTGGACGATCGTGTCTTCGGCCATTTTGGTGATGCACAGCCTTGGTGCCGGCGACTTGCGCGAACAAGCGATGCGCGATCAGGCTGTCTACGAGTCGCGGTTGAACGAAATTTCCATCGAACGCAACGCTCGCGCCCAAGAAGCCTCGGCTGCGCAGGAACGCTTCGCTGTCGCCTTGGCCGAAGTTTCAGCCATGCAATCGCGGCTTTTGCAGTCCGAAAATCGCCGCCGCGAGCTTGAAACCGGCGTTGACGTGATCGCAGGCACCCTGCGTGAAACCATGAAGGAACGCGACAATGCGCGCACACGCGCAGACAGTTTGGTCGCCGAATTGGCCGAAAGTGTCGCCGATCAGCCCGAAATGACCCACATGGCCGATCTTGAGAATACGCTTGATTTCATGACTGTCGCGCTTGGCGATCTGGCAAAAGAACGCGACGACATGACCGGTTTTGTCGACGAGGCTGAAACACTGTTAGAAGACGTCGCCTTCGATCAGCGTCTGGAAGCCGAACGCAACGAACGCATCTTCACACAAATCGAAGAAGCCGTGACCACCTCGCTTGAACCTCTGGACGAAATGTTCACCTCCGTAGGACTTCCGACCGACAGCATCATCGAACAGGTCCGCCGCAGCTATTCCGGCCAAGGTGGCCCGCTGACACCATTCACGTTTACATCGGGCAACGGCGACACGACAGAAGATCCGCTGACAAAACGCGCTAACGAAGTGTTGGAGCAGCTTGATCGCGTCAATCTGTTCCGTATTGTAGCCGAAAAAATCCCCTTCAGTTTTCCTGTCAAGGGCAGTTATCGCTCGACAAGCGGATTTGGTCCACGTTGGGGCCGCAAGCACGAAGGCCACGATTGGGCGGGGTCTCGTGGCACGGCGATCCATGCAACAGCGGACGGTATTGTGGTCCATGCCGGCCGACAGGGCGGATATGGTAACCTCATCAAGATAAAGCATGAATTTGGATTTGAGACCAGATACGCACACTTGTCAAAAATCCGAGTATCAGTTGGTCAAAGAGTCTCGCGCGGTGAGCTAATCGGTGATATGGGAAACACTGGCCGTTCCACCGGGACTCATCTTCACTACGAAGTGCGTTTAGGGGGGGAAGCCATAAACCCAATGAAATACATCAAGGCAGCAAGAGATGTTTTCTAAAAGCAAAATGAACGAACCGGGCTCAAAAGGCTCAGAGGCAGACAAGCAGCAGAAGGCCACGGATATGAGCCAATCATCGGCGAGCACGGACTTTGCGTCCTCTACGCCAAAGACAAAACCCCCCGCATCGGTTCTTTCGGCGGATCTACAGATCTCCGGTAACATAAAGACCACGGGTGACGTGAACATCGAAGGCAATGTTGAAGGCGACATCCGCGCCCACCTTTTAACTGTCGGCGAAGGTGCCACGGTTAAGGGCGAATGCATCGCAGACGACGTCGTGGTCAATGGCCGCGTCATCGGCAAGGTGCGCGGATTGAAAGTCCGCCTGACGTCAACCGCACGGGTCGAGGGTGATATCATCCATAAGACCATCGCGATTGAATCCGGCGCCCATTTTGAAGGCTCTGTTCAACGTCAGGAAGATCCATTGAACGCAAAAGGCAGTGCGGCACCAAGACCAGCTGGCACGCCTACAGGTCAATCGGCTCCCGCCGCCAAAACCTGATATACCAGTCATTTTTGAAAAGGGCGTTCGCATCGGCGAGCGCCTTTTTTCGTGGTGTCCGCCTTGTCGACGAGCACATCTTATTTTCGGTAAGCCCCTCCGCTTTCCGTACTGCCTTCAATCGCAATATTTCGAAATTGTCTTAACTTTTGCAAGACTTGACCACAACTCGGACATAATTTTAACTAATGTTGAGTTAGGGATCGCGCTACCGTTAAAAAGCCCCCGTATCAGTAGTTTAAATAACTAAGGAAAAGTTACATGGGCACCACTTTTATGAAGAAACTCTTAGCAGCAACAATTGTTGTTCAGAGTTTGTTCCTCACCGCTGCATACGCCTCCGAAGGAAACATTTCTCGTCTGATGAACAGCAAAACGCTGAACGCTGCAATTTCGGCATCGGTGGACATCCAGATCATCGATATCCGCCACGAGAAGTACGTCAAGAAAGGCACAATTCCGGGTGCTGTCGCTGTCACCTACAAAAAGTGGCGCGGTCCAGCAGACCGTCCCGGCCAGCCCCCAAGCGAAGCTGCGCTGGAAGCAATCCTTGGCGAAAATGGGATCGATATCAACAAACCAATTGTTATCTTCAACCAGACCGGGAAAACCATGCAGACCGGTCAAGCGGCCTATGTTTACTGGTTGTTGAAGACGGCCGGAGCACAGCAGGCCGCAATCCTAAACGGCGGCTTCAAAGCTTGGAACGCAGCAGATTGGCCAGTGGCACTTACTCCGATGACCAATGAACCAATCACGGTCGATGTCACCTACAGCTTTGAATGGTGGGCCGAACCCATGGACATTTTCGGTGTCGCAACCGGCCAACTGCCCGGCGCAATCCTTGATGCACGGCTCGACAGTCAGGTCAAACGTTCGGTTAAAACCGGCAAGCCGATGAAAAGCATGCCTTTGGCGCGCTTTATTCCAACCAGTCTTGTGGTCGAAAACTTGACGCCCAAGCGGTTGACCACATCAGCTATGGACGAATTTAGGTCTGCACTTGAAGGTCGCGGGATAAATCTGGACGGTGAGATGCTGATCAGTATTTGCCAAACCGGCGAGCTAAGTGCCCTGTCATGGTTCTATGCCTCGGAAATCGTAGGAATCGATAACGTCCAGTATTACCCTGACGCCTTGCAAGGTTGGGTTGCTGATGGCGGTCTTCTGTTCGGCCTAAGCAACGATAACTAAGCCTTTAGAAACACGATCAAACATTTAGATTAGAAAGGCCTGTAAATTTGCAGACCTTTCTTTTTTGCGATCGACGCCCCCTTCGTTGATGCAAACCGGTTCAAAGGGATTGTACCGACTATCTTCACCGAAAATCGCCCCGCTTGAAGCCTCCTCGCCGCATTGCTATCACCCTGCCAACACCAAACCCGGAGAACCCAATGCGCGCCGAAGCCGAAAACTCAGTCGCAGCGATCGAGAAATCGCTCGACCTTCTGGCGCGTCGCCTAGACTGGGACACAGCCCCCCATCGCTTGGAAGAATTCAACGCAATGGTCGAAAGCCCAACCCTTTGGGATGATCCTGAAAAGGCCCAGAAACTGATGCGCGACCGTCAAATGCTGGTCGATGCCATGGATCGCTATACGAGTATGAAACAGGAAATCTCCGACAACGTCGAACTGATCGAAATGGGCGAGTTGGAAGACGATGCTGAAATCGTCGCCGACGCCGAAGCCAGCTTAAAAAAACTGGCCGAACGCGCCGCCGCCGCCGAACTCGAAGCGCTTCTGGACGGCGAAGCCGACGGCAATGACACCTTCCTTGAAATCAACTCGGGCGCAGGTGGTACGGAAAGCTGCGATTGGGCTTCGATGCTGTCGCGCATGTACGTCCGCTGGGCTGAATCCAAAGGTTACAAAGTCGAACTGCAATCGCGAACAAACGGCGAAGAAGCGGGCATCAAATCGGCGGCCTATAAAATCACCGGCGCGAACGCATACGGTTGGCTGAAATCCGAAAGTGGCGTGCACCGCTTGGTCCGGATTTCGCCCTTTGACAGCGCAGCCAAACGGCACACGTCGTTCTCATCGGTCTGGGTTTATCCAGTCGTCGACGACAACATCGAAATCGACGTGAACCCCTCCGACATCCGCATCGATACTTACCGGTCCTCAGGCGCCGGCGGCCAGCACGTCAACACCACCGATTCCGCCGTCCGCATCACCCATGAGCCTACAGGCATCGTCGTGACCAGTTCGGAAAAATCCCAACACCAGAACCGCGACATCGCGATGAAGGCGCTGAAATCCCGCCTTTATCAAATGGAACTAGACCGCCGAAACGCAGCCATCAACGAAGCCCATGAAAACAAGGGCGACGCAGGCTGGGGCAACCAAATTCGATCCTACGTTCTGCAACCCTACCAGATGGTCAAAGACCTGCGCACCAACCACGAAACCTCCGACACCTCCGGTGTCCTCGACGGCGATCTCGACGCTTTCATGGCCGCCACCCTCGCCTTGGGTGTCTCGGGGATGAAGCGCAGCGAAGCCCAAGGCGAAGAGCTATAGCTGAAAGTTGGTGATGGCCCCTGAGGGGCGGCATATCATGGCGTTGTTCACGCGCCGCAATTCTCGAAGAGAAAAGGATATGCCACATGACGACGAATACCATTACCCAGCTGACCGATCCACAGGGATTTTCGCCTGATCCCCTGACTGACCTGCTACGATCCGGCGCGCAGCGTCTGATTGAGCAAGCGGTTGAGGCCGAACTTGCCGTGCTGCTGGAGGCCTATGCCTCTGACAAAACGGACGATGGCCGCGCCCGTCTGGTGCGCCACGGCCATCTGCCAGAGCGCGAAGTCATGACCGGTATCGGTGCTGTGCCGGTCAAGGTGCCGCGCGTGCGCGACCGGGGCGATACCGCTGAGAAAGTCCGGTTCACCTCGACAATCCTGCCACCCTATTTGCGCAAAGCCAAATCCATCGAAGAGCTGCTGCCATGGCTTTACCTCAAAGGTATTTCCACCGGCGACTTTCACGAAGCGCTCGCCGCCCTGCTTGGCCCGAACGCGGCAGGACTGTCTTCGACGACGATTTCAAGGCTCAAATCTGATTGGTGGAAAGAGTACGATCGCTGGCAACGCCGCGATCTCAGCACGCGCCGGTTCGTCTACATCTGGGCTGATGGCGTCTACTTCCGCCCCCGAATGGCTGAGGAAAAACAATGCGTTCTGGTGCTGATAGGGGCAGACGAGTGGGGTCGCAAGGAGATCATCGGCCTCGCCGACGGTTACCGCGAAAGCACCCAGAGTTGGCGAGAGTTGCTGCTTGATCTGCAAAGGCGTGGCCTTACCCATGCCCCCGATCTTGCTATTGGCGACGGGGCTTTGGGGTTCTGGCATGCACTGCGCGAGGTCTTTGGCGCGACAAAAGAACAGCGCTGCTGGTTCCACAAAACCGGCAATGTACTGAACGCGATGCCCAAATCTGTCCAAGCCAAAGCAAAGGGCCATTTGCACGATATTTGGCAGGCCGAAACCCGTGTGGATGCCGAGGCGGCTTTTGATTTCTTTGTCACAACTTACGGCGTGAAATACGACAAGGCTGTTGGCAAGCTGACCAAAGATCGCGACGTGCTCCTGGCATTCTATGATTTTCCTGCTGAGCATCGGAAGCACATCCGGACCACCAATCCTATCGAAAGCACCTTTGCCACGGTTCGACATCGCACCGGCAAAACTAAAGGATGCCTCAGCCGCAAAACTGGGCTTGCAATGGCGTTCAGGCTGATGATCTCAGCCCAGGCCAAATGGCGCAAACTCGACGGAGCAAATCGCATGCCTGAAATCATCCAGGGGATTGAATTCAAGGACGGGATCAAGCAACTTCAAAGCGCCGCCTGATCACGCCGTCACCAACTTTCGGGCATAGCTCCAAGGCGAAGATTAAGACCTTCTTCTGTCGATAAACTTCGGGGGTGAGGCCAAAGGCCGAGGGGGCAGCGCCCCCGTCTTCCTCCTCCCATCACATACCCGAAAATATCTGGCGCCAAAACATCTGGTCCCAAAACAACTGGTATCGCACAGCCAACCCGGTCACACTCGCCCAGCGTAAAACAAGGGTCGCGCCCACATGCTTCTGGTCAGAAACCGAAACTATCGCATGTTCTTCTCAGCCGCCGGGATTTCCAACCTCGGTGATGGCATCTCTGCACTTGCCTTTCCTTGGCTGGCGACCCTCATCACCCGCGATCCGTTTCTGATCGGCCTTGTCGCAGCCGCCGGGCGCCTACCGTGGCTGTTATTCGCCCTGCCCGCAGGCGTGATCACCGATCGGGTCAACCGTCAAAGCTTGATGGTGCGCGCTGATCTCTTCCGGTTGGCGCTGACATTCGGCGTCGTCGCGATGGTGCTTTCCGCTCCGCCCCTACCGCTTGCAGATCAGGCCAGCACGGCACTTTCCATGATCGTAGGGCTTGCCGCCGCCGCGTTCCTATTAGGCACTGCCGAGGTCTTTCGCGACAACGCCGCACAAACCGCCATGCCACAAGTCGTCGACAAGGCCGACCTTGAGGCTGCCAATGGCCAGCTTTGGTCGATCGAACAGATCATGGGGCAGTTCATCGGACCACCACTTGCCGGGCTTCTGATTGCATTCGCCATTCCCCTGCCGTTCCTGTTCGACGCGGCAACCTTTGGCGTCGCGGCCCTGCTCATCTGGCTGGTCACCATGCGCGATGTGCCGCTCGCTCCCAAAACCACCAGTTTTCGCGCCCAGTTCATGGAAGGGGCGGTGTGGATGCGAGGTCACAAGGTGATCCTAACCTTCGCGATTATGCTGTCGGTTCTGAACTTCGTCACCTTCGGCGTCCTCGCAACTCTGGTTCTCTTCAGTCAGGACGTGCTGGGCCTCACCGCCACGGGGCATGGGCTGTTGTTGTCGGCAGGCGCTTTGGGTGCCGTGATCGGTGGCCTCACCGGACCTGCCCTTGTCAAAGCCATCGGCGCCCGCCGCGTAATCGTAACGTCCCTCGCAATATTTTTTCCGGCCTTTCTGGTGATCGGTCTCAGTTCACATCCCGTGGTCGCCGCTGCCGCGATTGCCAGCCTCTGGGGTGCAGGCATGATCTGGAATGTGGTGACGGTTTCCTTGCGCCAACGGGTGATCCCGCCCGAACTTCTGGGCCGGGTCAACTCGATTTACCGCTTCTTTGGCTGGGGCTCGATCCCGCTAGGCGCACTCACCATGGGAGCCATCGTCGCTATATTCGAGCCGACCTTCGGGCGCGATACAGCCCTGCGCCTGCCGTTCTTCATCGCCAGCGGGATCACCGTCCTTCTGTTGCTTTATGCGATGCTTAAGGTTCGCCTAGACGACTGAACAAAGGACACAGCCCGCAGATTTCAGACAAAAAACCGCGCAAATAAGCCAAATACGGGCTCTTTTCCGTTTAATACAAACTGCCCGACGAAATTTCGCTGGTGGTCGCTTGTTTCGGGATGGTCACGATCCTGCCCGAGCCCGTTTCGATTTGGGTCGGCACATCGCTCAGCAGTTCTTCTGTGTATAGCGGCAAGTTCGCGCCCATGGCAAATCCACCATCAAACGCAATGCCGAAGACCGGTTGTTCGCCTTCGCGGAAATATTCGGACACCACGTTTTCACCGCGGGCATTATCTGGCAATCGCGCGCCATTATAGCGATCAATGTTGATAAACCGCCCACCGGGCGGAATGGCAAACCGACCACCACCGTATTTCGCAACGGCCTTTTCCATGAACTTCTGGAACACCGGTCCGCACATTTTGCCACCAGATGCTTTGCTTCCCAAGGGCTCTGGCTGATCGTACCCGATGTAACACCCCGCCGCGATGGTCGAGGTGAACCCGACAAACCAGACGTCACGCGCATCATTGGTCGTACCCGTCTTGCCTGCTGTCGGCACGCCCAGGTTCACAGCCCCTGCAGCGGTGCCGCGTTCCACCACACCACGCATCATCGAGGTCAACTGATAGGCTGTGATTGGGTTCATCACCTGTTTGCGGTTCGACTTGATGCCGGGCAGCTTGCCACCGGCAAGTTCGCGGTTCTCGCAATCTGCGCAGGTGCGCTGATCGTGGCGGTAAATCGTTGTACCCCAGCGGTCTTGCACCCGGTCAACAAGCGTCGGTTCCACGCGTTCGCCGCCATTGGCGAACATCGCATAAGCCGACACCATCTTGAAAAGCGTGGTTTCTTGGCTGCCTAGCGCATTGGCCAAAAACGGATCCATGCGATCATAGACCCCGAAGCGTTCCGCATAACCTGCAACCACAGGCATGCCCACTTCTTCGGCCAAACGCACCGTCATCAGGTTCCGCGAGCGTTCGATACCCGTCCTAAGCGGCGTTGGTCCATAAAACCGGTTCGAAGCGTTCTTGGGTCGCCAAATCCCACCGTTGCCCGTCTCGACTTCAATCGGTGCGTCGATGACGATCGTCGCTGGCGTAAACCCGGAATCCAAAGCCGCCGCGTAAACGAAAGGCTTAAACGACGATCCCGGCTGGCGCAGACCTTGGGTTGCACGGTTGAAGTTCGATGCTTGGTACGAAAACCCACCTTGCATCGCCAGAACACGACCTGTGTTCACATCCATCGCCGTAAAGCCGCCCTGCACTCCGGGAATTTGGCGCAAAGAAAATACCGGATCATCAGCCGAGCCACCTTCGTGGCGCACATAGATCACATCGCCAACACTTAGAATGTCGCTCGCAACATTCGCACCTCGGATCCAACCCAAATCCTCGGGCGTGATGAAATGCCCGTCGGCACCATCGTCCCAACCTTCAACACCCACACGGGCCGAATTGGGCCCAACATTAAGCACCACGGCCGGATACCAATCGACCACATCGCGGGCCAGCTTCGGTGTGTTCGACAAGGCTTCGCGCCAGTCTGCTGCCAGCGCCTCTGGGTCAATCAAAGCCGACGCACCGCGCCATTCGCCTTGCGCTCGGTCATACTGTTCCAAAGCTTCCCGCAAGGCCGCTGCCGCAATCGCCTGCATGTCGGGATCAACGGTTGCGCGGATCGTTAGACCGGCAGCTTTAAACCCGTCTTGTCCGAAATCCCGGCTTAGCTGACGGCTGATTTCTTCCGTAAAGTAATCCCGCGATGGCAGCTTAGTCGCGAATGACTCGCGATCACCCGCTTGCACGGTCAACAAAGGCGCAACCCGCGCCTCTTCAAACGTCACGTCTTCCAGAAACCCGTTCTGCCACATCTCGCGCAGCACAAAGTTCCGCCGTGTGACGGCGCGTTCCAATTCCCGCACCGGATGATATGTGGATGGCGCTTTCGGCAAGGCGGCCAAATAAGCCGCTTCCTGTGCGTTCAACTCGTTCAGCGTCTTGTTGAAATAGGTCTGAGCCGCCGCGGCCACCCCATAAGCGTTTTGACCCAAGAAGATTTCGTTCAGGTAGATCTCAAGAATTTTTTCACGCCCGATCGTGTTGACCATCCGAGTGGCCTGAATGACCTCTTTGATCTTGCGTTCAATCGCACGCTCACTGCCGAAAAAGATGATCTTGGCGACCTGCTGTGGAATGGTCGACGCACCACGTACACTTTCGCCGCGGCTTTCCACAGCCTCGTACAAAGCCGCCGCTATGCCGCGCAAATCAAAGCCCGCATGTTCGTAAAAGTTCTTATCTTCTGCCGAGATAAAGGCGTTTTTGACCATGTCAGGGATTTCGTCAAAGGGGATATAGATGCGCCGCTGTTCGGCGTATTCGTCAATAATCCGACCTTCGGGCGAATAAATCCGTGTCAACGTCGGCGGCTGATAGCTGGCCAAAGGGGCCACTTCGGGCAAATCCCTGCCATAAACATAGAAAATGCCGCCAATCGTCAGCGCCGCCATCACAAGCCCAAGCGTGACCATCGTAAAGATCGCGCCGAAAAATGAGAACATAAACCGTATCACGGAAACTCCACCTTCACGTTGGGCCACATGCCGTTGAAGGTTGTTATATGGGGTTCGTCGCGCATGGTCAAAAGGGACACGCGGCATTTAGCCGGTTCATTTGCGTAAAGATTGGCCAAGAATTGCGTCCTCCTGAAGCCATTGCTGCAATCCGTCGCGAATAGCGAAAGCCGCTTCGGTCTGCCATTCCGAGGACGTCAGCCGTGCCAGATCAGCATTTGATGACAAAAAACCCAATTCAATAAGGACCGAAGGGATGTCTGCAGCCCTTAGAACAGCGAAATCGCCTTGCCGTTCGGGGCGCGAATTCACCGCCAGTCCAGAGGCACCGAACGCTTCGATCAGGGTCAACGATAGGGCTGCGGCGCGCGGGTCGGTGTCTTGTCTTTGCAACGCCATCAACGCCATCGCAAGTTGATCGCTTGTGCCGCTTAGGTCCACACCCTTCAAAATATCGTCCGTATCACCGCGCTGAGACTGGCGATCATCAGCATCGGCAGCTGCGTCACCGGCCAACGTATAGATCGTAATGCCCGAAGCCCGCCCAAAGTCTGCGGCCAATCGATCCGCATGAAGCGACAAGAACACATCCGCTTTGGCCGCGCGTGCGCGGCTCAGACGTTCGTCAAGGGGCACGAAAATATCTGTCTCGCGGGTCAAAACGACGTCAAACGCCGTGGTTGCTTCCAGTTCATCGCGTAGCTTAAGCGCAAATTCCAACATCAGGTCTGCTTCGTTCAGCTCGCCCGCATCGGCGCCCGGATCGCGGCCACCGTGGCCAGGATCAATCATTACGACAGGCCTGGCTTTAATCGGCGGTTCGACAGCGACGTCCAAGGGTTTGGCAAGGTCCAGAAATTCAGCCGCCGAGGCAGGGGCAAGCGACAGTTCAAGCCGTGACGATCCATCCTCGATCGTGATCATTTCGGCCGTATCCACCATTAAGGGTTCACGCAAAAACACAATGATCCGCGACACCTCAGGGCTGTGACGTTCGGCTGTGATCTCTGAAATCGATTGTGACCGCGAAACCGGCATCTCACCCAAATCAACACCGCTGATTTCAAGCACCAGTCGTGGCGGCTCACCAGCCACCCAGACCTTCCACGGCACCGCCGAACTCAGCGGCACATCGACCTTAACCGCCCCACCGTCGTCGCGAATGGACAACGCACCCGTTAAACGCGGTGCGTCATCATCGGCAAAGCCCATGCCTGCCGAAAGCATAACGGTTAACACCGCCAGCGCTGTTCTTAATCTACCCATCTGCCTCGGGGCCTTTTTTCACCACGTTACCTCGAAACCTCACCCAGACGAAACAAATTTAGTCGACAAAACCTTTCGCGACCATAAACGTTTTCAAACGGCTCAACCCTTCTTCGATATCATCGGTCGATCGCGCATAAGAAAACCGTAACGTGCCTTGCCCGCGCGCCTTATCGAAATCAAGGCCCGGTGTCACGGCCACACCCGCTTGTGCCAAAATCTCGGCTGCAAAAGCACGGGCGTTCGTCGTCAGTTCGGACACATCTGCATAGACGTAAAACGCCCCATCGGGGGGCGCGATCCGGTCAAATCCGGCGGCGTCCAGACCCTTTAGCATCAGCGCACGGTTGGTCTTGTAGACATCGATATTGGCCTGCAATTCCGCGTCACACTCCATCGCCGCCAAAGCCGCCACTTGGCTAGCGTGCGGCGCGCAGATGAACATGTTTTGTGCCAGACGTTCAATCGTGCGCACATGATCTTCGGGCACCACCATCCAGCCCACGCGCCAACCGGTCATCGAGAAATACTTGGAAAACGAATTGATCACATAGACGTCGTCCGTCACCTCCAACGCCGAAACGGCGCGCTGGCCGTATTCCAGCCCGTGGTAAATCTCATCTGACACGAAAGACGCACCTTTGGCCGCGGTCGCCTCGATCAAGGCCGTTAAGGCCGGGCCGTCCAACATCGTTCCCGTTGGATTGGCAGGCGATGCGGCGATCAAGCCTTGGATGTTGTCGGGTAATGTCTCGGGCGTCGGTTGATGGCGATCTTCAAGACGCGTCGGGATATCGACCGGCGTCAGGCTTAACGCGCTTAGGATCTGCCGGTAGGACGGATAGCCCGGCGCGCCCAATGCCACCCGGTCGCCCGCTTCGAACAAAGCTGTAAACGCCAGCAAAAATGCCCCCGACGATCCCGCGGTGACGATCACGCGGCTTGGCGATAAATCCAAATCATACCGCGTGCCGTAAAGGGCCGCGATCTTGGCCCGCAATTCAGGCAAACCCAAAGCCACCGTATAACCAAGCGCGCCCCTATCCATCGCATCCGCCAAAGCCCGCCGCGCGCCGATGGGAGCCGGAGTGCCGGGCTGGCCGACTTCCATGTGTATAATGTGGCGCCCTGACGCTTCGGCGCGCGCGGCGGCCTCCATCACATCCATAACTATGAAGGCATCCACATCGGATCGTTTGGACAGGCGCATGACGGCTACTCACTTTGGGCCAGACTGCTCTGCCCGGCAGGCCACCCAAGGTCAATGGCCCAACCGGCCCCCCGTGACAATTCGTGCGCCTGACAACTCGCAAACGTCACAAGAACGTGAGGTCACTGCAACAACAGTCGCTTGCACTTTGTGCAACGTCTGGCATTGTTGCGACGCTCTTTGCACAGGTGGACTCATGAAACGCGCCCTTATTTCCATGCTTTTTGCCGTCGTTGCCGCTGGCAGCGCCCATGCCCTTGATATCGAAAGCATGACTGACGAAGAACGGTCCATCTTTCGCGAGGAAATCCGCGCCTATCTGCTGGACAATCCCGAAGTGCTGATGGAAGCGATCGGCGTTCTGGAACAGCGTCGCGAGCAAGAGGCGGCCAACCTTGACGTCGACCTTCTGGCACAAAACCGCGACGACATATTTGATGACGGTTACAGCTTTGTCGGAGGCAACCCCGACGGCGATGTCACCGTTGTCGAATTTCTGGATTACCGCTGCGGCTTTTGCAAACGCGCCTTCCCGGCCATTCAGGAACTTTTGGCGACCGATGGCAACATCCGCCTAATTGTCAAAGAATTCCCGATCTTGGGCGAAGAAAGCGCATTGGCTTCGCGCTATGCCATCGCCGCGAAAGAGGTCGCTGGCGATGCGGCCTATAAAGACATCCACGACCTTCTGATGCTGCATAATGGTAGCGTCAGCGCAGGCTTTCTGGCCCGCACGTCACGTGAATTGGGTCTGGACCACGGAGCCATCGCCGAACAGATGGAAAGCCCCGAAGTCGAAAGCATCATCAGCACCAACCGCGCCCTTGCGCAACGCTTGCAAATCCAAGGCACGCCCAGCTTCATCATGGGCGAGAACTTCGTGCGCGGTTTTGTCGAGCTGGACCAGATGCGCGCGATTGTAGACCAGATCAGAGCCGAGCAGGGTTAGGCTTGGGGCGGTCGGTGGTTTGGAAGATCGCCAACCATAATTGGACATCAACGGGACTTCATCGTTAGGTCCGCTTTGCAGGACGACGTTGGCTTACGCTTGCTCTTCCGAAGGTCTGCTTCTCACGAAAGGTATTACTGCCCACGGTTTGATTTAGGAGGCGAAATCCGTAGTGTTGCCGTTTAAGGGGCAACGAGAAAAGAGGAAGTGCATTATGCTTGCGCAATACCGCTGGTGCTTCATCGCCATATTTCTTGCGGCCCCAGCAGTCGCCAAAGACTCTTTGGAGCATATCCGAAGTCAATTGATGGAGATTACTGGTTGGTCCGAGCTTTGCGAGGTTACGGACTGCGATCAATTTCCCGTGGGCTACAATACCTATGCCTTCGGACCCTCGGTGTATTACTTTCCGACAATGTCTTCGATGACGGTTAGGCCGCCAAATGTTCTGCGCGGTGGAGTGAAAGCAGGACGCTTTTATGAGTTGGACAGCAAGGAAACGGTCCAGCGGTCTTTGAGCATTTCTGGCGGTACAACTATCCCAGGCTGCTGCCATCATTTGCTAACGTTTTACGGATTGGCCGATGCGATGCCCACGTTCAGGGAACGCCCGGACGGGAACAGGATGCCATCGGCTTGGACGATGATCACGTCCTTTGATCAACCACGCATAAGATCGGCAAGGCGCCAGCGTCTTGGATATGGCGACAAGCGGATTCCGACGATCCGTAACCTAATTGGAGATGACCCGCTTTCCTACAATGACGATTTTTGGCTGCTATCATTCCACGAGCCGGATGCAAGGAACATCAGATATTTCGAGGTGCTATCGAAGCGCCAAATGTTGAACGGACATTTTGTTTACGCCGCTTGCCACAGGACTTGTTCGTTCAGGACTTTGAGGCTGGAAGAAACGGTCGATGAAGTGAGACCACATCTGTTTCTTGGAGAGATGCTGTTGACCGGCGAGAATATGTTTTTGTGTTCATCGGAAGAACTGACAATTGGCTGTGATCCGGCACCTGAAATATTCGACCAAGTCGCTGTGATGCTTGCGCTTATCGAAGGAATGTTTGACGCGGCGGCGATTTTTCCGGGGAAATGACATACTCCCGAAAACTGCGATTCAACGATCGCCAGCACTTGAAAGCCGTCATTCCGTTTGATTGTAGCATCGGTAAAGTGGGCTCAAAGCCGACGTTCAATCCGCCAAACTAAACACACCCAACCACCCTACTCCGCCGCCTGTTCGGCCGCCTCAATCTCAGCCGCCTTCTTCTCAACCTGTTCCACGATGTGTTCGACCATCTGGTCGTTCGACAACTTGTGGCTTTGCGCCCCCGCCAGATAGACCATACCCGATCCCGCACCGCCGCCGGTAAAACCGACATCAGTCATCAACGCCTCGCCCGGGCCATTCACCACGCAGCCAATGATCGACAGGCTCATGGGTGTTTTGATGTGTTCCAGCCGCTTCTCCAACGTCTCGACGGTTTTGATCACGTCGAACCCTTGGCGCGCGCAGGACGGGCAGGAAATGATGTTCACGCCGCGGTGCCGAAGCCCCAAGGATTTCAAAATCTCATAGCCCACTTTCACTTCTTCCACCGGGTCCGCTGACAGGGACACACGGATCGTGTCGCCAATCCCCATCCACAACAGGTTACCAAGCCCTATGGCGGACTTGATGGTGCCGCTGGTCAGCCCGCCCGCTTCGGTAATCCCAAGATGGATCGGCGCGTCCGTTGCCTCGGCCAATTGCTGATAGGCAGCGGCAGCCATGAACACGTCTGAGGCTTTGCAGGAAATCTTGAATTCGTGGAAATCATTGTCTTGCAGGATTTTGATGTGATCCAGCCCGCTTTCGACCATCGCATCGGGGCAAGGCTCGGCGTATTTGTCCAACAGGTGCTTTTCCAGCGATCCTGCGTTCACACCGATACGGATCGAACAGCCATGGTCCTTGGCGGCCTTGATCACCTCGCGCACACGGTCTTCAGACCCGATGTTACCGGGGTTGATCCGAAGGCAGGCCGCACCCGCCTCGGCTGCTTCAATCGCGCGTTTATAGTGAAAGTGAATGTCGGCCACGATGGGCACCGGGCTTTCGGCGACAATCTGTTTCAACGCAGCTGTACTGGCCTGATCGGGGGTCGAAATCCGAACGATATCAGCGCCCGCATCCGCCGCCGCCTGAACCTGCGCAACTGTGGCTGCGACGTCCGACGTGTCGGTGTTGGTCATGGTCTGAACCGTGATCGGCGCATCGCCCCCTACAGGAACATTGCCCACATGGATTTGACGCGATTTGCGCCGATAGATATTGCGCCAAGGACGGATCGAGTTCAGCGACATGGGACACCACCTGAATTGCTCGCTGATGACATAAGATGCGAAGGCCGGTTAGGCAATCACTCGCTACCGGTTTCCGCTTCGGCCACCGAAATAAACCGTGCCAGATCAGAGTCAGCCGAAGCATCCGCCTCGACATAGTTCTCAAGCAGCGCGTCAGGCGCCAGAACCACATCCCGGATCACCGAGGGGCCATCGCCCGCAGGCCCATAGGTTTTGCCATTGACGGCAAAGTACAACGATCCCGCATTACCAGCTCGCAAGGTTGCGGCCTCTTCGGTCAGCGGCACGTCGAATTCTTCGCCAGCATCCAAGATTTTCTCAAAGATTACGGTGCCATCGGCCCCTCGAACCCGCACCCAAGACGGGCGTACCGCCAAAAGCGAGACCGATGGCGCTGACGCCGCCACCACCTGTACTTCGGGCAAAAGGTTGTCGATGTCGAACCGCGCCACGTCTTCGGTGCCTGACGGCAAACCTGACGTAGCGCCCGGAACGGCAAACGGAAGGTTGTCGGGCCGCGGCACTTGCCGTGCGGTGATTAGCCGCTCGTCACGGGTTGGGGCCAGCGTACCCACGGAATCAGGATCAATCGATGAAATCGGCCCATCCCGCGACGCCAGCACTGGCAAATCCAAGGCTTCGGGGCGCGATAACCGGTCAAACCGTTCGGTGACCGGGGCCACTAGTGCGTCGTTGTCGGTGCTTCCGTCTTCGCGCGCCAGAACCGCCGAGCTAAGCGGATCAAGATCAGCCAAAACCTGCGGCGTCTGGTCAACCGGCGTCAAACGCACCTTTTGCACTTCTTGCAGAACAAACCAACCGCCATAGCCCAACCCGCCTAGCAAGACTAAAAGGACTGCAATCGAGCCAAGCGCGCGCGGCTCAAGCCCCGACATCAGAGCTTCGCCCTTGGGCAAATAGCTGACGGATGGGTTTGTAAAGGGATCGCGCAAATGGTCCGTTTTATCGGACGACATGCGGGATTTCTTTACGCCCGGCGCTTTGTCAGAGCGGATGCTGGCATCGGGGGACATGCCGTGGGCAACCTCAAAACCGCCCTCGCGGCAAAAGGTTTCGAACGCCCATTCGGGGTCAAGTCCCAGATACCGCGCATAAGATCGCACATAACCCGCGACAAACCCCGGCGTATCAAAAGCCGAGGGGTCAGTATTTTCGATGGCGGAAATATAAGTGGCTTTGATCTTAAGCTCGCGCTGAACGTCCAACAAGGACTTGCCCTTGGTCGCGCGTTCACCGCGCATGACATCGCCCATAGACAGCTCAAAATCGTCGAAACCCTTCAGCTTCGACGCTTCGACCTCTTGGTCTGGCGGCTTGCGGCGCCCACTCATCTTGTCTGCCCCAATATTCTCATCATCTTTCCCCAGGATCGGGCGGCAGAATCGCCCGAAGCTTTATGTATTACGTCATAACACATAGATAAAATGCGGTCACGGGATCAGTTTACGCGGAAAGCTCGGCCCGATTAAGCGCACAATGGGACCAAAGTGCGTCCATCGCCCTTACCAAAGCATCAATTTCCTTGGATCCATGCACCGGCGATGGCGTGAAACGCAACCGTTCGGTCCCGCGCGGCACCGTCGGATAGTTGATCGGCTGAACATAGATTCCATTATCGTTCAGCAACATGTCCGACAATGTTTTCGTATGAACCGGATCGCCGACAATCACCGGAACGATATGGCTGCCGTGATCGATCAGTGGCAAACCAAGCGCACGAAAGCGCGTTTTCAAGATGCGCGCTTGCGTTTGATGCATATCCCGGCGTGCCTGATCGGATTTCAGCAATCGAACCGAGGTCGCAGCACCCGCTGCAATGGTCGGCGCCAGCGATGTCGTAAAGATGAAGCCCGGCGCGTAAGATCTTATGGCGTCACACATTTTCGCAGTCGCCGCAATATATCCGCCCATCACACCATAGGCTTTTGCCAAAGTGCCGTTGATGATGTCAATCCGATGCGCCAGACGGTCCCGTTCGGCCACGCCGCCACCGCGCGGACCATACATGCCCACCGCGTGCACCTCGTCGATATAGGTCAAAGCGCCAAACTCGTCGGCCAGATCGCAAATCTCTTCGATGGGTCCGAAATCGCCGTCCATGGAATAGATCGATTCAAAGACAATCAGCTTCGGTGCATCTGCATCGTCGGCTTCCAACAACTGGCGCAGATGCGCTACGTCGTTGTGCCGGAAAATCCGCTTTGCCCCACCGTTACGCCGTACGCCTTCGATCATTGATGCGTGGTTCAACGCATCCGAATAGATAATCAAACCGGGAAACAGCTTTGGCAGTGTCGAAAGTGTCGCATCATTCGCAATGTAAGCGCTGGTGAACAACAACGCGGCTTCTTTGCCATGCAAATCCGCCAGTTCTACTTCCAATTCGTTATGGTAAGCCGTTGTTCCGCTTATATTTCGCGTACCACCTGACCCGGCACCGGTCTTGTCCAACGCATCATGCATGGCCGCCAAAACCTCTGGATGCTGGCCCATGCCCAGATAGTCGTTGCCACACCAAACTGTGACCGGGCGTTCGGTGCCGTCAGGCTTCTGCCAGGTCGCGTTCGGAAACTGCCCTTGAGCCCGCACAATGTCGATAAATGTGCGATAACGGCCTTCATCATGAAGCTTCTGGATCGCTGTGTCCAAGTGGGCAGTATAGTCCAAGGTCGTGCTCCTAAGCCGGAGATTGAGTGATGATCACGTATTATGTCACTAAGTTGACTGAAAATAGAGAACAAATTGACGCGGAACGTTTAGTCCCTGATCACAATTTCGCAATCTCCCGGCCCTCCGCTGCTTTCACAGCCCGCTCGCGCGGCGTCGTCCGTCTGTCCTATACCCCAACTTCCCGATTTCCCTGATATCGCAAAGGCTTTCGGCGATTTCGCTTTGCGGTAAGTTCTGTCAAAGGCGACGGTCGCATCAATCGACAGTGTCAAATCACGCGACTTGTAGCGCTTCGGCACGACCTGAGCCGCGACCTTACAGTTTTGCGTGCCGTTCGACTTCATCGCATTGCACGCGGCAACCGCCGCACGGCTTGCAGCTTCGGGTGTGTGGTAATTCATCGCGGCCTGAATGCTGTCATGCACCATTCCGTCATCGGGCGAATAGGCGATCGCGGCGTAATACCGAACCGGCTGGCGCAACTGTTGGGCCATCAAAGGGATGATGCCGGTCACAATCTTCTGTTCCAGTTCGGTAAGTTCTGCCGCCATCCGAATGCTGTGACCTTTTTCGGAAAACAGCGCCCGTTGTGCATCGCGCTCGGTCAGCACATCGCCCACCGCAGGCGACGCCAAAAGCAAAAGTGCCAGAAAGCCGAAAGCCCGAAAATCGAAAGATAAAAAATCAAAAGACAACCGCATGTTTCACCTCATCATTGCCAACTGATACCCGGCCCCGCGACAAACCACCAGCGCTCTGGACGCCGCCTCAAACTCCGCTACGCTACCCGCAAACAGACAGGAGCCAACCCCATGACACTCGACGCCGTTCTTGCCCAAATCGACTCGGATCTTGACGCTTCCATCGATCGCCTGAAAGACCTCCTCCGTATCCCCTCAATTTCGACCGACCCCGCCTTTAAGGACGACTGCCAGAAAGCCGCCGACTGGCTGGTCGCCGATCTGGTCTCGTTGGGCGTCGACGCCGAAGCTAGGCCCACCCCCGGCCATCCTATGATCATCGGCCACGTCGGTGAAGGTGCGCCGCACCTCATGTTCTACGGCCACTACGACGTCCAACCCGTCGATCCCCTAAACCTGTGGAACCGCGACCCCTTTGATCCCGCCATCGAAGACACGCCCAAAGGCAAAGTCATTCGTGCGCGCGGCGCCTGCGACGACAAAGGCCAGTTGATGACCTTCGTGGAAGCCTTCCGCGCATGGAAAACCGTCCACGGCAAATGGCCCTGCAAAATCACCTTCATCCTTGAAGGCGAAGAGGAATCCGGCTCGCCGTCCCTTGTGCCGTTCCTGAAGGAAAACGCGCCAGAACTCAGCCAGCCCGACATCGCTATGATCTGCGACACCGGCCTTTTTGACCGCGACACCCCCGCCATCACCACCATGCTGCGCGGGCTTTTGGGCGAAGAACTGACGATCAAGGGCGCCGACAAAGACCTGCACTCGGGCATGTTCGGTGGTGCCGCCATCAACCCCATCCGTGTCCTCACCCGCATCATCGCCTCCCTCCACGACGAAACCGGGCGCATCACTGTGCCCAATTTCTACGACGGTGTGCCCGAGCTTTCGAACTCCCAAAAGGCCCAGTGGGAAAACCTTGGCTTCGACGCCAAAGGCTTCTTGGCCGACGTCGATCTTTCGGTCCCAGCAGGCGAACAGGGGCGCAGCGTTCTGGAAATGATCTGGTCGCGGCCCACCTGCGAAGTGAACGGCATCTGGGGCGGCTATACCGGCGACGGCTTCAAAACAGTCCTTCCAGCCGAGGCCTCTGCGAAAATCTCGTTCCGCCTTGTCGGCACCCAAGACCCAATGGAAATCCGCAAAAACTTCCGCGCTATGGTCGAATCCATGCTTCCACAAGATTGCACGGTCGAATTCGCAGACCACGGAGCCGGCCCCGCCAGCGTCATGTCGACAGAAGACCCGGCCTTTGAGGCCGCACGCCTCGCCCTTACTGACGAATGGCCCAACGCCGCGGCCTGCATCGGCTCGGGCGGATCAATCCCCATCGCCGGTTACTTTCAAGAATACCTCGGCCTGCCGTCAATGCTGATCGGCTTCGGGCTGGACGACGATCAATTGCACTCCCCAAACGAGAAATACGACCTTAGGAGCTTTCACAAAGGCATCCGAAGCTGGGCCCGGGTGCTGGATGCGCTGACCCAAACTGACACAGCTTAGCGGGTTGGAGGATACACAGGCGGCTCGCCTGCAAAGTACGCAGCCATATTGGCTTCCAGCCTCGCACGCAGCGCACTGTCACACCCAATCGTCTTCGCAAGATCCAATGCGGGCTTCCGGTTGTCTCTGAAAACCTCGGCCGATACCACGATCATGGGAACGAAACGGCTCAAGACGTCGACCGTTTCCTGATCCGTGGTGCGGGAATCCGCTTCGCCGGTCGAGTAGTTTCTCGTCGTCTCTGTCTCGGTATATATCAAGGAACGAGTTGGATCACCGCAGGTGCCAATGGCATCTTGACGGGCCAAACCCCACAAAGCGATTGAGTTTGTAAAGCCTGCCCCTTTGGGGATTTTCCGCACGGCAGATTGCCAACCAGTTGACCTCTTGCCCCTTTCGTCCGCTTTTCTGGCCCGCCAGACCCAATCGAGCACGTCAAATTCCCCATCGTGAAGTAGCCGGAACACCGACGGTATCCAAATAGCATTGAAGACATCAGTGGTTTCAATGGACGACAGGAAGCCAAGTTCTACGGATATTGTCGGATCAAGGTTTTCAACATAGTCGGCCCGCATTTCGTCGTAGCGCCCTCTGAAGTTCAAATCCCAATCCGCAGTATTGGTCCAAGTGAAGAAATTCGGCACAGAAACGGTCTGGCGAATATCCCGCACCATTTCTTCAACTATGAAATTGTCCGCCACTTCAGCATAAGAAACGTCGTTTTCAACCCACGAAGGCTCGTTAAAGTCTCCCGTAATTGCCACGTAATTGCGTCTAGCAAACTGAAAAGCCATTTCCTCGCTTACGGCCCCAAAGCGCGCGTTCCACGCTATGTGTCCAGGACTCCCAAGCGCAGTCGCATCAGCACTACAATCAAATTGAAATAACCTCGTCGCAGTGGTCCACTTATCAGCGAGAACGGCGCGAACTCGGTCTATACAATCTTGGCCGTCCAACTCCTGCAAAACGTCCATTTGATCCTTGAGGTGTGGTACGATGCGTCCATTCCAAACCGCCATGGTGATGTCGGCTTCGGCGACACCCAACGCCTCTGCCAGCGCGACCAACTGATCAACCGCCGAGCGTGTCGGATCAAACCGATCATTATCCGCACCAGCCGGCCATGCTAAAAGCACCCCAAGAACAACATATCGCAGCATACCGCTCAACTCCGTGTTTCTATCTGTAAGTGAATTTCTACCGATTTACCGATCGTCGAGCAACTACCCTACCCCATCCACCGACGTCATACCGACGTCATACCGACGCGATACCGATAGTGGTTTTTGCGCGATATCAGCACCTTACGCCCTGATCGCCCTTCAACCCCCAACACCCACCGAACGCAGCACCTATATTTCGTTCAGGTTTGAAAAAATGCACCTCTCAAACAACCGCCTCATTTTCGCCCCGGAAATTACGCAAACATAAAAGATCAGTGAACAAGGCAGCCCAATTTATGGGCCGGGTAGCAAAGGTTTTAAGGTATGACAGACGCAATGAAAGTGGCGAAGCAACGCCGCATCAGCTATAAAAATGACATCGTGAATATGGAAAAAGAGATCGCGGAACTGAAAGAATTGGTTGCTGACTTGGACAGTTTCCTAGAATTCGGCGACGCTCTTTTGACCAACACGGCACCAGCCGACGCTTCGGCTTCGACACCGAATGCGATCAGCGAACCGAAGGACAAGAATGCCGCCGACACGTCAGTTTCGGCGCGGAAGCCTTCCACACCGCGGGGCGACACAGACGATCAGATCTCGGCAATTCTGTCCCAACGCGCGGCCGGTTAAGACCTGAGCGTTCAGGCGACAAAAATGGCCCATCTGACACTCGTCAGGCGGGCCAATACCCCATTCTTGCGATTGTTGCATCCATGCACGGCTGCCATCGCCAATCATCCCCCCTCTTTCTTCAAGAATTACCTTGTGCCATAAGGCCTTATGGACTTGCCCCGAGAGGCGAGCCGCTTGAGGCAAAAATGATGGCGACCCTAAACAATGGCGCGTCCCAATTTGGCAGACATCCAGATTGTGGCGACAACCTCGCATCGCGTTCGATGCATCCCATCTTGAGTGGAATCACTTAGGATGGTCACCAGAACGATATTCCCCTTTGATAACGAAGCCTTGGTCGTCGACGCTTCGTCGCCCTTCCTTACGCCGGGCAGTTCGATCGTAAATGCTTCGGACACACCACTTGGTACGATTTTCGTATTTCAAGCCGGTTTTGACCGGGTGACGGTCACAATCGATGACACAGGCGGCAGTCCGGATGTTTTTGAGGATGATCTTCCCAATCAACACGTCATCATCGACGGCGGCGGATTGGTCGCCAACGGCAACGGTGTCGAATCGGAATCCGAATTCCAGCTTCTAGAATTGGACGCATCGGGCAACACAGTTGGCCCTCTTATTCCCGTTTCGATTTTTTCGCAGAATGGACAATTTTCCAACATCTGGGGTTTGTCGACTTCGGCAACGCTTGTACCGGGCACACGCTACACGGTTGCCACGGATACGGTCGCAGGCAGCAGCCCCTATGAGGATATCATCTGTTTCTGTAAAGGAACGATGATCCAAACTGCGACGTCTTCTATCCCTGTGGAATCATTGGCGAAGGGTGCGAGCATCAAAGAATTCGGCGGACGCGCGCCAAAAATTCGCGCCGTCTTCAGCACCGTTATTGATCACGAAACCTTATCCAGAAACCCTAAACTGCGCCCCATATGCATTTCAGCCGGGGCGCTCGGCAACGGTTTGCCGCACCGCGATCTGCGGGTGTCGCGCCAGCATCGGATGCTGGTGTCATCAAAGATCGCCAAGCGAATGTTCGGTGCAATCGACGTACTTGTCCCCGCCATCAAGCTAACCGAACTCCCAGGCATTTACATCGATGAGAACATCAGCGAGGTCGAATACTTCCATATCCTGTTCGACAAGCACGAAGTGATATTTGCCGAGGGCGCGCCCTCGGAAAGCTTGTTCACTGGGCCCGAAGCGCTGAAAGCCGTGTCGCCCGCAGCTCGCGACGAGTTGTTCGAGATTTTTCCTGACATTGCCTCTCAAGACTTCTTTCCAGAAGCCGCGGCGATAATTCCGCCGGGAAAGGATCAGAAAAAGCTGATCGCCCGGCACCTTAAAAACCAAAAACCGATTTTGGAATTGATGAACAGCCAACCCAACTGACCCATGTCAGGCGGCAAGCACCGATCGGCGTTTCAATCCGAAATCATCCAATGAACATGTGAAGTGGCGCGGTTGACGGGGCTCGAACCCGCGACCCCCGGCGTGACAGGCCGGTACTCTAACCAGCTGAGCTACAACCGCGCGTGAGAGCGGGCATAAGGAAGGCACATGCCCTCGTCAAGCGGATTTGTGCAACTTTCTGTCCGCCGCCTGAAGCTTGGTCAAATGCCGGGCCAGTGCGTCGAAAACCAAGCGGACCCGTCGGTTGGTTTTCAATTCGCGAGGGGCTACCAGCCAGACCGGAAATTCGAATGTCAGGACATCTGAGAGGATAGGAACCACCTCATCGGACATCGCCGCCATGCCGCTGCCGTTCGCGCCAATTCCAAGGCCGCGTTTGGTCAGCTCCCAATGCACCAGATGGTTGGTCGATTTGGCAACAATGCTCGCCTCGGTCACGGGCACGCCGCGGGCGTTAAGCGCGGTAAGGAACTGACCTTCGTCACCGACACCGATGAAGGGCACACCTGCTAGATCATCGACACTGCGAAAGGGGCCGTATTTTGCGACGAATGCAGGACTTGCAAACAATCCGCCCGCTTGGTTCCCCATTTTGCGTGCTATCAAGTCTGGGTCGCTAGGCTCGGCGTTTCGGATGGCGATATCGGCTTCTCGACTGCGCAGATCCGACAGCGCATTGGTGGCGACGATGTCGATAACGATCCCGGGGTGTTCGGCTCTTAGGTGTTCGATCAAATCGGGCAGGATCACCATGGAATATATTTCGGACGCCGAGATTTTGACCTCGCCTTCGATGGATTGCGACTGGCCATTGGCGGCCAGCGAGAACCGGGCTGCAGCTTCCCCCATGTCGCGGACGTGTTCGGCGATTTCCAAGGCGGCGGGGGTTGGCACAACCTTGCGCCCTGCCCGTTCGAACAGCGTCACACCAAGTTCAGTCTCAAGGGCTGCGACTTGCCGCCCAAGCGTCGGTTGGGTCAAGTTCAAGGCGCGTGCCGCTGCGGACAGTGAGCCTTCTTCCAGCGTCGCCAGAAAGGCGCGTACCTGGTTCCAATCAAAAGTAATGGCCTGCCAATTCATGCAAATACGTATATCTTTAATGCAGATTTTGGGAATTTCTCTACATCATTGTATGTGTGATACCTCGCCCATGACAAGGAGAAACCCGATGACCGATACCGCCTTTTGGGACAAAATCGCCCCGCGCTATGCAAAGAGCAAGATTTCCAATCCAGATGCCTATGAAGAGACCCTGACGCGCACCATGCAGCATCTGAACGCCAGCGACCACGTTCTGGAACTGGGCTGCGGCACCGGGTCGACCGCACTACGGCTTGCCGGAACCGTGAAGGCCTATACCGCCAGCGACATCTCACCCGCGATGATCGATATTGCGCGCGCCAAACCAGGTGCCGAGGCCCTTGATCTGCGCGTGGCAGGGACCGATCGCACGTCCTATCACGATCTGAAACCGGATACTGTGTTGGCGTTCAACCTGCTGCATCTTTTGCCCGACCTTGACGGCGCACTGCATGATATCCACGCGATGTTGCCGCCGGGCGGCCTCTTTATTTCAAAGACGGCGGCCATTGGCGAGAAATGGTACTTCCGCCCCTTGCTGGCGGCGATGCAATTTATCGGGAAGGCCCCTTTTGCGCGGTTGATGAAAGTGCCCGAGATCGACGCGAAGATCGAAGAGGCCGGATTCGAGCTGATCGAAACCGGATTGTACCCGCCTTCCACCCCAAGCCGGTTTGTGGTCGCACGCCGGATTTGATCGCGACACGGGCTATGCGATCTACGTTTAAGCTCCCCAACGGTCATCATGCTGGACCTATAATAGAAGCAGGCTGATCACGTCTGACAATGGCCTGTTTTCGACCGCTGATCGGGCCAAACCTGCTTCGATCCTAATGCCCGGTGCGATCCGACCGTGACGACCTTGCAACGTGATGTCACGAGAGGCTTGCAGCGCTGGCGCGAGTTGGCTAAACGGAACGCGGTCGGGCGATTAGCTCAGTTGGTAGAGCGCTTCGTTTACACCGAAGATGTCGGGAGTTCGAGCCTCTCATCGCCCACCATTAACTTTCATTACGTCGCGTAAACCCAGTTCAGGCAATGTTTTTTCCGAAAAAGCATGTGTCAAAGCCACGACTAAGCGAGTTTTCGCTTTGCCTCGCTTACCAACGGTTTCCTCGCTCAAAAAGCGTCAAAAATCGAACAAACACAGGGAAAAACCGCCCCTGCGCGAAATTACATTTTTCTGAAAATTCACATTGAGACCGCTTATTACTTCCCTGCGCTGGCATCAGTAATTTTCCCCCTTGTTGGGGGGGGGGCTTACTGGGGCTTAAAGGTGGTCCGCCAAGTAATGAGGTTGATTATGTCTAAGCTGTTGACTGAAATACTAAGAAAAATTTCGAATTACCGGATGTCGCCTGACCAACAGGATACTGCGGTGCTGTCGCAAGACAAAAAAGACCAGCTGTCGACGGACAAAGGCTCTGACGAAGCGTTCCGCGTATCCGATCAGCTGGGCCTTTCTGGCGCGCCCGAAAGCCTTGCTGAAGAAGAATCAGCGTCCGAACAGCAAAAGCCGATCCGGTGGAAAGTGATTTCAAAACGCGAGAAATCCGACTGGCTTGATCCATTGGACGAACACACCGCTGCGAACTTACCCGCAGGGTCCCGTAAATCTAACGGGTAACCTTCAAGCTAATTTTACAACATACATGCGATCGGGCGTCTCAGGCCTGTTCCTGGGACGTTCCTATCCAACGACGCGGGCCTGGGCCATTTTGACCAAGCCTGTCGGCCGGATTATAAAGCGGGCAACTTTCCAACGACAGACAGCCGCATCCGATACAATAGCCCATCTGGTCCCTTAGACGTTGCAGCGTTTCGATCCTTTCATCCAGAATGGCCACCCAAGGCTTGGCGGCATCTTCCCAGTCGCTTTTCTTGATTGCTGTCACGCGCGGCACTTTGTCCAGCACATCTTTCACTTCTTTCAGCGAGACCCCCACCGTTAGGGCAACCCGCGCAATTGCCACACGGCGCAACTCGCGGCGGTCATATCTGCGGTGATTGGCAGGCGTGCGCCAGCTTTCGATCAATCCTTCAGCTTCATAGAAGTGGATCGTCGAAACCGGCACACCTGCGCGCTTGGCCATGTCGCCGACCGACAGGTCATTGGGAGTCATTCCGTCGCCTCCTTGTAAAAAAGAGCTTTACCTCAAGTGAACTTGAGGTCGTAGGGTTATCCATATCAACACTCGAATCAAGGAGAAACCCAATGGCCAATCCCCTGTTCCATCTGGCGCAAGCACTGGAAGCCCGGGCCGCAAAACGGCGCAGCTTTAGACGGTTGAAAGACGTCCAGAACGATCCACATCTCGCGCGCGATGTGGGCCTGCCCTATCGTCGTCAACACGACGTGAAAATCGACAGATGGTAACAGACTTTGTACGCCGCATCTTTGCACCGCAAACGCGGTGTGGCCCGCTCTGCCAAAAGATCAATGACGAGGTCGACAGTATTGCACGCGCTGATGCCATCGCATGTTATAGACGGAAAAGGTCTGGTGGGTGATGAGAGGCTCGAACTCCCGACATCTTCGGTGTAAACGAAGCGCTCTACCAACTGAGCTAAT
Source organism: Paracoccaceae bacterium (assembly GCA_028097405.1). GTDB lineage: Bacteria > Pseudomonadota > Alphaproteobacteria > Rhodobacterales > Rhodobacteraceae > CALKXV01. Next base: position 55,462 of record JAOHEK010000001.1, read on the forward strand.
CACCCGCCGAGGCGCTCGTTTAGCGCCGGTTTTCTAGAGGTGCAAGCCTGATTGTCAGATCGGAATATCGAAACCCGGCGGGGCCAATTCAAAGCCGTCGAACTGAAAGCCCGGACTGACGGTACAGCCAACAAGTGCCCAGCCCATATTCTTCGGATCATCTGCCCTAACTTCGGCCGATTGCCAGAAATGTTCGGGCACAATGAGCTGAGGGCGCGCACCACTGGCAAGGTCGGGGCCAAGCGCTTGTTCTGTAGCGGGCCCATCTTCGGTTTCCGACAGGCGCAGCACCAAGGGCGCACCTGCATAGTGGTGCCAGATCTCGGTCGCATCCACGCGGTGCCAGTGGCTGGTCTCGCCTGCTTTCAACAGAAAATAGATGCAGGTTCCGGTCGCGCGGTCTGTGCCTTCGCCAATCCATGTTTGCCTGTACCACCCCCCTTCGGGATGGGGATCAAGGTTCAACAGGGCAATCACATCGTCTGCGGTCATGCGACCAACTTTGCCAGTTCTACAAAGTCAGTGGCGATAAACTCCCAAGCTTCGGAGGGTTCCAGATCACTGGTTTGTCCCGGCCCGTGTTCGGTGGGTCGCGGCACAAAGGCTGTTTGCATACCGACGGCCCGCGCCGCCTTTAGATCATAGTTGTGTGCAGCGACCATGCAGACCTGTTCAGGGCGAAGACCAAGCGCTTTGGCCGACGCAAGATAGACCGCCGGTTCTGGCTTGTAGTCTTGCGCCAATTCCGCCCCCACAATGCAATCCCAGTTCAATCCAGCGTAACGACCAAGGCGCGCCATCAAAGCGATTGATCCGTTGGAACAGGGCGCGACCAACCCAGTGGTACGCAGCGCTTGCACCCCGGTTTGGACGTCCGGCCACGGGTCTAGCCGCTCCCAGACCGCCGTCAGAGCATCAATATCCGGTACTTCGACGCCAAAGCTTTCGGCCACGCGCAACAGGTTCTCGCGGTGCAGAATATCCAAGGGCACATAGCCGCGCGCGCCGGACCGAATCCGCGCCATCGCGGGGTCGTACTCCGCCCGCCATGCCGTGGCGAAGGCAAGCGCATCCACCTCTGGCAAGGCCGTGGCCACGTCGCGGGCGACAGATGTGCGCCAATCGACACAAGTTCCGAAGACATCGAAGTTAAAGGCACGATCCATGGTGTTAGAAGAACCCAGCCCTTAACGGGCCAAAAGGATCGAGCGTCCGGCATAGGTCGCGGTTTCGTCCAGCGCTTCTTCGATGCGGATCAACTGGTTGTACTTGGCCAACCGGTCCGAGCGCGCAAGCGAGCCTGTTTTGATTTGCCCACAGTTCGTGGCCACGGCCAAATCGGCGATCGTCGCATCCTCGGTCTCGCCCGAGCGGTGCGACATGACGGATGTGAACCCAGCGCGGTGCGCCATGTTCACGGCAGCCAGTGTTTCGGACAAGGTTCCGATCTGGTTCACTTTGACCAAAAGCGAGTTTGCCGCCTTTTCTGAGATACCGCGTGCAAGACGTTCAGGGTTGGTCACAAACAGATCGTCGCCCACCAGCTGAACCTTTTCGCCTAGTTCTGCGGTCAGGGCTTTCCAGCCGTCCCAATCATCTTCGTGACAGCCGTCTTCCACGGACAGGATGGGGTAGTCGGCGCATAGGGCCGCCAGATAGGCCACGTTTTCGTCGGACGACAAAGATTTGCCTTCGCCCGCCATCTCGTATTTTCCGTCCTTGAAATATTCCGATGCCGCACAATCGAGCGCCAGCATGATGTCATCGCCCGGTGTATATCCTGCCTTTTCGACGGCCTTCAGAATAAAGTCCAAAGCGTCCCGCGTAGACGACAGATTGGGTGCAAAGCCACCCTCGTCGCCAATGCCCGTGGACAGGCCTGCGTCCGAGAGTTCTTTTTTCAGCGTATGAAAGATTTCCGAGCCCATGCGAACAGCCTCGCGGATATTTTCCGCAGCCACAGGCATGATCATAAATTCCTGAATGTCGATAGGGTTATCAGCGTGTTCGCCGCCGTTGATGATGTTCATCATTGGCACGGGTAACACCCGCGCTGACGTGCCGCCCACATAGCGATACAACGGTTGCGCTGTGAAATCTGCCGCCGCTTTTGCCGTCGCCAAAGACACGCCAAGGATGGCGTTCGCCCCTAAACGTCCCTTATTGTCGGTTCCGTCCAGCTCGATCATAGCCGCGTCGATCGCTTCCTGTTCGGTGGCATCAAACCCGATCAAAGCTTCTGCTATTTCGCCGTTGACCGCCTCGACCGCCTCTAGCACGCCTTTGCCAAGATAGCGGGCCTTGTCACCGTCGCGCTTTTCGACCGCTTCATAGGCCCCTGTCGAAGCACCCGATGGAACCGCCGCACGTCCCATGGTGCCATCTTCTATGGTCACATCGACTTCAACGGTCGGATTACCACGGCTATCCAGAATTTCGCGGGCATGAATGTCGAGGATGGTGCTCATCATAGAGGTCCTTTTTTTGTGTTATGCGGTCTATATCAGCCCATCAGCGCAAGTAAAACGCGTGACTGCATTGTCGTCGTCTGGTCCACCGCCCCCAAATTCGAATTTGCGATTAGTTTTTACGCGAATGCCCGAAGTCTGAACCAGTCTTGCCCAATTGATGTCCAAATTAGCTGTACTTATGACCAAATCGTTAACCACGATGCCGAGCTACTCACTCGACGAGCTCATTAGCTCACATACGGTTCTCGGAATTAACCGAGGATGGGATGAAACTCAGAAGCTGTCAGTCGCACACACCTGACAGCTTCTGAATTTCCCATCATCAAGTGCCCTTGCCTTCCGCCAAACGTCTTTCCCGCAGGAACGTATATACGCCAGAGCCGACGATCAGTCCGACGCCGATCCATGTCAGCAGGTCTGGCACCTCGTCAAAGATGAAATAGGCGATGATCAGTGCAAAAACGATTCGCGTGTACCGGAACGGGGCGACCACCGAAACCTCGCCCACCCGCATTGCTGTGGTCATGGCCCAAAGTGCCGCCGAAACGGCCCCAACCAGAATGATGTAATAAAGTGCAGCTCCCACATCGATGGGCTGCCAACCGCCTTGCAGCATCATGATGATGCCGCCGACCACCACCAACGGCAGCAATGACCATGCAACAGCGAATGCGGTTGAGATATGCGAAGGCAAGCGGCGGCTGGTCAGATCGCGGATCGCCAACCCGAAGATGTAAACAAACACCCAAAGCAAGTTTGGATCAAAGGCCCCCATACCGGGGCGCAGAATGATCAAGACACCGATCATACCGATACCAACAGCCGCCCATCTGCGCCATCCCACGGTCTCGCCCAAAAAAAGCGCGGCCCCCATCACGACGACCAAAGGCTGTGCCTGCGACAATGCGATGACCGTAGACAGCGGAGCCAACCCTAGGGCGAATACGATGCCCGTAGACCCCACGGCCTCGCCAAATGACCTGAGCAACAACATGGGGTTCAAGGCATCGCGCGACCACACCACACGATTTTCCCGACGCAGAAGCATCCAATAGACAAGGAACGACAAAAACGAGCTGACCATGATGATCTGGCCCGCAGATTGTGATGTGCTTAGGATTTTTACAAAGGCATCAACGGCTGCAAAAAATGCCATGGCCGCGACCAACAACAGGATGGCGCGGCCATTGCTTTGTATGGGCGCTTGATTGGAACTAAGTTCCGCGCCCGCAGATCTCAACGTGCGACCGAGACGTCTTGCATGACATCAGGCGTGCCCGCAACGGCCCCGCTTTGCCCGGCGCCGCGTTTTATCCCATCGACCACATCCATGCCTTCGATGACACGACCGACGACGGTGTATTGACCATTTAGGAAATGACCCTCGTCAAACATGATGAAAAACTGGCTGTTGGCCGAGTTCGGGTCTTGCGCGCGCGCCATACCCACAATGCCACGATCATACGGCACATCCGAGAACTCAGCAGGTAGATCAGGTTGATCAGAACCACCTTGGCCGGCCCGTCCTAGATCGCCATCGCTTTTGCCGAACTGAACGTCGCCAGTCTGCGCCATGAAGCCTTCAATCACCCGGTGAAAGACGACGCCGTCATAGGCACCACTTTCGGCCAGTTCGGTGATCCGCGCCACATGCTGAGGGGCCGCGTCTTCGAACAGGTCGATCACGACACGGCCATTGGATTCGCCGGCCACATCGATCACAAGGTTCGGTCCTGCGCCGTCTTCCTGCGCAAAAGCAGGCGTGACGCTAAACAAGAGTGCAAGAAGGACATTACGCATCAGAAGCAACCTTTACGCTGATCATCCGGTCTGGGTTCATGGGCGGTTCGCCGCGTGCAATCGCATCGACATAGTCCATGCCCGAAAGAACACGTCCATAAACAGTGTACTGGTTGTTCAGGAAGTGATTGTCGCCGAAGTTGATGAAGAACTGGCTGTTGGCCGAATCCGGGCTTGAACTGCGGGCAGCACCCAACGTGCCGCGATCATGGGGCAAACTTGAGAACTCGGCGGGAACGTCCGGCAGCTTAGAGCCACCAGTGCCTGCGCGGCCAATGTTCATGTCATCGCCGAACACGCCATGTTCGACGTCACCGGTCTGCGCCATAAAGCCATCAATGACCCGGTGAAACACCACGCCGTCATAGGCACCAGAGCGGGTCAGTTCTTTCATCCGTTCGGCGTGCTTTGGGGCGATGTCGCTTAAAAGCTCGATGGCGACCGTGCCATCCTTCAGTTCGATCAGGATCGTGTCTTCGGGTTTATCATAGTCGGCCATCTGGCCCTCCGTTTATTCGCGTGTCGCGCGGACCCTAATGTTAGACCCGGATAAGGGAAACCCCAAGTGCTGGGATTGGGTTCAAATTCCTGCGAAAGGCCAAAACGGGTTGACCTTTTCGTGATCTGGCTTAGTCAAAGCAGGCAGCCAACGGAGAATTAGCATGGCCAGAAAAACACTCGACGACATGGACCTTAACGGCAAAGTCGTGCTGACACGTGTGGATCTGAACGTGCCTATGGAAAACGGCACGGTCAGCGACACCACCCGGATAGAGCGCATTGTGCCAACGGTCCAAGCCATTCTTGACGCCGGCGGAAAGCCCGTGCTTCTGGCGCATTTCGGCCGCCCCAAGGGCGAACGCGTGCCCAAAATGTCGTTGGGCTTGATCCGCGGCGCCGTTGAAGACGTCCTTGGCGTACCCGTGGATTTTTCGGAAGACTGCATCGGCCTTCCCGCGAAAACCGCCGTAGCTGGGTTGGAAGCCGGGCGTGTGCTATTGTTGGAAAACACGCGCTTTCACGCAGGCGAAGAAAGCAATGACGCAATGTTTGCCGCTTCGCTAGCAGCCTTGGGCGACGTCTATGTGAATGACGCATTTTCCGCAGCACACCGCGCCCATGCGTCGACCGAGGCCTTGGCCCGCCTGCGCCCCTGCGCTGCTGGGCGCTTGATGGAAACCGAATTGAAGGCGCTGGAAGCCGCATTGACCGAGCCCGAGCGGCCTTTGGTGGCCGTTGTGGGGGGGGCGAAAGTTTCGACCAAGCTGGATTTGCTGGGCAATCTGGTCCGCAAGGTGAACACTTTGGTGATTGGAGGCGGCATGGCGAATACGTTTCTGGCCGCCAAAGGCATCGACGTCGGCAAGTCGCTGGCAGAACACGACATGACTGACACCGCGCTAGACATAATGGCCAAGGCCGAGGAAGCCGCATGCGACATTCTTTTACCCGTGGATGTGGTCTGCGCGAAGGAATTTGCAGCAGGTGCGGCGAACATCACAGTTGCCGCCGACGCCTGCCCTGCGGATCACATGATTTTGGACGCCGGGCCTAAAACGGTCGAACTAATCGCCAAGGCCTTCGAGGACGCCAAAACACTGATCTGGAACGGTCCCATGGGCGCCTTTGAGATCGAGCCATTCGACAAAGCAACCGTAGCTGCGGCCCAGAAGGCCGGTGAATTGACCAAGGCCGGCGTATTGGTTTCCGTCGCCGGTGGTGGCGACACCGTGGCCGCCTTGAACCAAGCGGGTGTGTCGGGCGATTTCACCTATATCTCGTCGGCAGGCGGCGCCTTCCTTGAGTGGATGGAAGGCAAAACGCTTCCCGGAGTGGCCGCATTGGACCAAGCCTAGGTCTTTTGCGGAATTGCGCCGGGCTTTCGATTGATTTCCATCGTCAGCCACTGCTGAATTCCCAGTAAACCCGCGATCGGGACCGATTTGAAGAGCAGGAATGGCAGTCATTTATTCGGACTCCAAGCGAGCCACGGTTGCATTTGACGGACAATGCAACTAGATAGCTCGTATGCGGATTGCCGTTTTCAGCTGCTTGGATGCAAAGTCCAGCGATGCGAATTGTGCTCCTCTATTTCTGAAAATTCGATATTTCTGAAAATTCGATGTTTTACCTCTTTTGAGGCTCGACGCATGAAAAAATGCCAATGTTGTAGCGTGACACTGCCAGTTGTCGCGCTTGATCATTTGGTGTTTTCGGAATTCGTTTTGAAATGGCTTTGCCACAATGGAATGAAGACTGGCTTCAAGCACGATCAGACCTGAAACCTCGACGCAACATAATGAAGGCAGAGTCTACTCTGTCAAAGGACCAAATATGACCATTCCAATATGGCCGGGCAACGCAAGCATAACACAAGCTTGCGCCTGCTTAGCCTTCAAGGAAGGGGCGTCAGCTTGAGCAATCATAATATGCACCCCACACCCTTAGCTTTAACCATTGCGCCAGCGCATTCCTACGAAACCGTCCGGCTAATAAGGGGTTTAGTCGCGTTTATGACTGGGGCGTTTTTGCTACTTTCATTCCCTGTTCATGGTCAAAGCACATCGCCTTCTTTACCGAAAAATGCACAAGCGAAAAGCTATGGTGACGGGTGGGAATGCATCCTTGGGTACCGAGAAGCTGACCGTGGATGCGTTGAGATTGAGGTGCCAGATAATGCTTATGTGACCGACCGTTCCTATGGCGCGGGATGGGAATGCTTGCATGGGTTTCAGGAAACTGGCGATGAAACTTGCACTGAAGTGACGGTTCCCATCGGCGGCTATCTGGATTCGACCGGTCGACGGTGGGAGTGCGAAAGAGGATATGAACGTGTCGGAGACTCTTGTGAAAAAATTGCCCTACCTGAAAACGCTTATCTAACGGATGATTCCTATGGGCCAAAATGGCACTGTCGTCGCGGTTTTTTTGCCAATGGCGATGTCTGTTCAGAAATTGAAATTCCAGAAAACGCATACCTGAATTCAACACGCCGTGGGCACCCTTGGATCTGCGATCGTGGCTTTATTGAAAAATCAGGCGCTTGTGAAGCAATTGAAATCCCCGATAATGGGTATTTTACCGACGCGACCCATGGCAACCGTTGGAAATGTGAACGCGGTTTCTTTGTAGCCGGTAGCCGTTGCCTGCCCGTCGCCATTCCTGCCAATGCTCATCTTGCACGGTCCGGTAATCGTTGGGAATGTCACCGGAATTTTCAGAAAGTGAAGGATGCCTGCATTCTAAATAGGTAAGCTTCAATTCTTGGCGCGCTTCAAAGTCTGCGCTGTAAGCAGTGAAAATTTCTCAATTCACTTAAAGGAAAAAATGGAAAACGAACTATTGGCCTCAGACACCATTCGGCGAAGTATCAAAGGTGCCCAAGCACCACCATCAAATCAAAATACTCAACACAAGACAATTGCGACCGCGCCAACAGCAATTGTGTATTGCGAAGGTAATTTCGCCAAAATCGATGGAAAAACAGCAAACGGTCTTGTTCGGTATTCACAGGCATATCGCATCGTTTCTGTAATTGACGCCGCGCATGATGGATCTGATAGCGGTCAGGTTCTCGATGGGATCGAAAATCAAATTCCGATCTTTGCCACCTTAGATGCAGCAGTCTCAAACCAACCAACGGTTCCAAAAACATTCATTTTCGGAATGGCGCCATCAACCGGCAGACTATCCCCCACGGATCGAAGCGTCGTATTAAGCGCGATCGCACACGGCATGAATATCGTCAGCGGATTGCATGAATACCTAAGCGATGATGCCGAAATCTCTGGCGCCGCCCTTTTACGAAACGTCACGATCCGCGACATTCGCAAACCCCGTCCTAGCAAAGACATGCGCCTATTCGATGGAAGCGTCGCAGACGTGAAAGCGGTTCGTATCGCCGTTTTGGGCACGGATTGCGCGATTGGAAAACGGACGACGGCGACAGTTTTAGAAGGCGCATTAAACGCACTGGGCATTAAAACCGTTCTGATCGGAACCGGCCAAACGGGCTTGATGCAAGGCGCGAAATACGGTGTCGCCATGGATGCTGTACCGCCTCAATTCTGCTGTGGCGAGCTTGAGCGCGCGATTGTCGCCGCCTCCAAAACGGAAAACCCCGATGTCATTTTGATCGAAGGTCAGGGTGCTTTAAGCCATCCGGCGTTCTGCACATCCGCATTTATTCTGCGCGGCAGCCAACCCGATGGGGTGATCCTTCAGCATGCGCCTAAACGCGCGCACAGATGTGATTTTCCTAATATGCCAATGCCCGATCCTGCGACCGAGATTAGATTGATCGAAAGCTTTGCAGATACCAAAGTGATTGGCGTGACACTAAACCACGAAGGCATGTCCGAAGCAGGAACCATGGCGGCCATAAAGGACTATTCCATTCGGTTAGGCTTGCCCGTCGCTGATGCTTTGATAAGCGCCTCTGATGATGTGGTGGCGCCGGTTCTTACGGCTTTTCCGAAGCTTGTTTCATCATCATGCGAGGCCGCTGAATGACAGCGCCACGGATCGAAATTGACCTAAAAAAGATCCAGCATAATACCGATTGTCTGGTAAAACGCCTTAAATCGCGCGGCATCAGCGTGGTTGGCGTGACCAAAGCGGTTGCAGGCGATCCGGGCGTTGCTAACGCTATGCTTGATGGTGGCGCGATTGGTCTTGCAGAGGCACGTATCGGTAACGTGGAACGATTGCGCGAGGCAGGTTTCACCTGCCCAATCTCGATGATCCGCACCCCGATGCTAAGCCAAACGGACCAGGTCGTTCGGAACTGCGAAACAAGCTACAACACTGAGATTTCGGTGATAAACGGCCTCGCCGAGGCTGCAATTCGGGCCAATGTCATCCACAATATCATCTTAATGGTTGAAATGGGCGACATGCGCGAAGGCATATTGCCCGAAGAACTGGTCGCAGTAGCGCTGCAAGTCCTGAATATGCCGGGTGTTGCGCTGGTTGGGATCGGGGCGAATTTCGCATGTCTGAATGGCGAGGCGGCCGATGCAACCGCGGTTGCCAAATTGACGGCATTGGCGAACGAAGTCGAAGTCCATTGTGGGGCAATCATCGAAACCTTGTCTGGCGGAAATTCGGCGAACCTTCCCAGCGTTCTTGGAAAAGAACCCATCGGCCGCATCAATAACTTGCGAATTGGTGAAGCGATCCTATTGGGTGTTGATCCGGTTTCGGGGCATCAAATTGATGGACTTTATACAGACGCATTCAAGCTAACTGCCGAGATTATCGAAACACAGTCTAAACCAGAAGCCACGCCATTCGTTACGCCTGGCTTGGCGGAATTGCGGGTCGTACCTACACACAATCCGAACATTCGCTCCCTTCTGGGGGTTGGTTATCAGGACACGGATGTAACGGGACTAAGCATGCCATCCGGTGTCACATTGGTTGGTGGAACAAGCGATCACACGATCATCTCGACCACGCGCTCCGACTTAAAGGTGGGACGCGAGATACATTTTGGTGTGAACTACGCGGCGCTGATGCGGGCGATGATTGCACCCGACATCGAAAAAGTGCTGGTCAGTGACAAGACACGCTGCGCCCACGGATCGGTTACCCAGAACAAGCCTTCGCTGGCAGCGGTGTGACCTAAGATGCCTAAATTTCCAATTGCTGAGGTCGCGCAGGATCTTCTTGCGCCAGCCACGGCCGACTTTGCCAAAAACGCGCCCCTGTCTGCGCTGCACCCTTGCCTTTGAAAGCACTGGCTTTGGAGATCGCATTTGCCGACGTTGTAAAGGAACCCGGGCGTGGCGAAATGGCGTGGCGACGACCTATAGCGCGTCTCGACGACGCTAATTTTGGCCTATTCAAGGGATTGCTGACGACATGCCCTAGTAATCAGACGGCAAAACGTCTATCTAGGGCTGGCAAAGCATCATCCTACGACCCTCTGTTTCCTAACGGCCTCAGTTGATCATACGACGACACTGAGCCGAGTCATCACGTTTTGTGGATGACATTCAAATAGGAGACATCACGATGGCTAATGGCACCGTGAAATGGTTCAACACTCAAAAAGGCTTCGGCTTTATCGCACCTGAGCAAGGATCTAAGGACATTTTCGTTCATATCTCTGCTCTTGAGCAGGCTGGTATTCAGCAACTTGACGACGGTCAGGCCGTAACCTTCGATATCGAAGCTGGCCGTGACGGACGTGAGTCTGCAAGCAATCTCGCACTGGTTTAAGGCCACGCCTGATTGACCAAAAATCGCGGGTGCAGCCTTCGGGCCGCGCTCGCACCCTTCGTTAAGACAGTTATAGGACCTTCGGTCGCATTCGACACCTGCCCCGAAAATCCTGCACGAATTCCCTCAATCAAATACGCCTGTCCAAATACGTCTGGCTTCGATGCCCCCTGACCTAATCATGTGGCCGCTGGGGATCATAGCCGTCGTAAATTCTTTCCGTTAGCGGCACCATAATTGACAGATGCACCGCACTTGCCTCAGATCAACCTCAGCATTTTTTAAAGAGGGTTATCATGACCAATGGCAAGCAAGCCGACCAGATGCGGTCGGGCAAAGGTTTCGTTGCAGCACTGGACCAGTCGGGTGGGTCAACGCCAAAGGCGCTGAAGCTCTATGGGATCGACGAAAGCCGTTATAGTTCGGACGCCGAGATGTTCGATATGATCCATGCCATGCGTGCGAGGATCGCGCGCGCGCCAGACTTTACCGGCGAGAAGGTCGTCGGAGCCATCCTGTTCGAAATGACCATGGATCGCGTCTTTGAAGGCAAACCGACCGCGGCCTATCTTTGGGAAGACCGTGGCGTCGTGCCTTTCTTGAAGTGCGACAAGGGCTTGGAAGACGAAGCGAATGGCGTTCAGTTGATGAAAGATATGGGCGATCTGGATGGGTTGCTGGCCCGGGCCAAGTCGCTTGGTGTGTTCGGGACCAAAATGCGCTCGACGATCAATGGCGCCAATGCAACCGGTATCGCAGCCAACGTGGCGCAGCAGTTCAAGATCGGGAACCAAATCCTAGGCCATGGTCTGATGCCGATGCTTGAGCCCGAGGTGAACATCACAATCTCGGACAAAGCCGAGGCCGAAGCGATCCTGCGCGACGAATTGATGAAGAACCTTGATGCGATGGACCAAGAGGTGATGCTGAAGTTGTCGCTGCCGTCCGAGGCTAATTTCTACGCCGATTGCATTGCGCATAAGAACTGCATGCGTGTTGTGGCGCTGTCGGGCGGGTATTCTCGTAACGACGCGAACCAGAAGTTGGCCCAGAACCATGGTATGATCGCAAGCTTCAGCCGCGCTTTGACCGAAGGCTTAAGTGACGCGCAATCGGATGCCGAGTTCAATGCCATGATCGGCGCGACGATTGACAGCATTTACGCGGCTTCGATCACGTAAAGCTTGGGGGTGGTGTAATCCGCTTTCGCAATGCCACCAAGGGAGAGCTTGGGTAAGGTTTCTAAGGACTTTCGTCTGCCGGTGGACCGCGCGTTTGGCTTACTTGCCACGATTATCCTTGTCGTGACGTCGATCTAGAGCCGTCTTGGTCTTAGGTCGCCGTTGCGCGGGCGGTTGGGATGATCACGCCTTCGATCAACTGCATCAGGTCGCCGAAATAGCCACCGCTTCGTGCAGGACGTGTTGGATCCGACGTGATCGCGATGGTCAGCCCAAGGTCTGGCACAATACAGATGATCTGCCCGCCATAGCCGCGCCCCAACGCATAATTGGTTGCGCCTTCGCGCCCCAGAAACCAGCCATAGCCGTAACCAAGGCCCGAAAATAGCGAGCGCGTCACCGACACAAGCGAACGGTTGACCCAATCCTCGCTGAGCACTTGGGTTTCGTTCCATCGCCCACCGTTCCGGTACATCTCGCCGAAACGCACCATCGCGGGCAGGTTAAGGGCCATTTCGTTGCCGCCAAGGTATCGCCCTTGTGGATCGCGGGTCCATGCAGGGATGTCGATGCCCAAGGGCGCGCCCAAGCGTTTGCGAGCAAGCGACAATAAGCTGTCGCCCGAAACCTCCGCCAAGACCGCGCCCAGAACATGGAACGAGCCCGTCGAATACAGCATACGTGTGCCGGGTTCGGTGACGAAGGGGCGCGACAGGGCATTGGCAACCCAGTTGCTGCTGCTGACCCAGCCCCCGTAATTAGCGCCCGAGGTGCGCTCAAGACCGGCCTGCATGGTGATCAGGTTTTCCATTGTGATCGACGCGACCTTCGGATCGGCTTGCGCCGGGATCAGCTTTGGTGCCAGATCGCCAAGGGTCGCTTGGATCGACGGGATTTCACCACGATCAATTGCCGCACCGGTCAACGCCGCCACGATGGTTTTGGACACTGATTTGATCGGAACCGCACGATTCAAGCCCGGCCCACGAAAGGCCTCGGACAGTACTGGGTGGCCGTCCCTTTGGATCACCAGTGCATGGCATTGATCCAACGCGCGCGCCTTTGCGGCAACGCCCTGCCACCCGGCAGTTTGCGCCGACGAGGGAAGTGCGGCGAAAGCACAGGCGCTGCCGACAAATGTGCGGCGTTTCAGATCGGGCATCGAGCGTCCTTTCGATTTGTCATCTACTTATCCCGTCTGGAGCCGCTGACCATTCAGTTTATTGTGATGGATCTAAGTAATGCCCGCCAATCGGGCACGTCTTTTGGACAGGCTATGTCAGCAACAGCTTTTGAAGCGTAGAAACATCGTTTTGTAAAATGCCGTGCATTTTTCCCGGACTGACATCGACCGTCACCTTTGCACCCATCTTGCGCAAGACGTCCGCGCTGTGGCGAACCCGCGCAATCGGGATCAAAGGGTCTTCCGCATGTGCGCCCATGTGAATAGGCACAGAACTAAGGTTGCCGTCATAGTCGAACCGCTTTGGGACATGGCCATTAAGCGTATCACGTGGTGCTTCGTCGGTATCGGCACTGCCGATCAAACCACCCGACATAGCAACAATGCCGTGCCAAGGGCATGGGCGGCGCGCGGCCAGCTCTAAAATCAGACATGCACCTTGACTAAATCCTGTTAAAACAATGCGTTCTGGTCCAATTCCCATACCAGAGAGATCATCAAGAACCGCCAAAAACCGAGCCAAAGCCGAGCTCAATCCAGGTTCGTTCCGTGCCAAGGGCGCCAGAAACGATGCCGCCAACCATGAACCGCGAACGGCGTCGGGCGCAATCCATGCCACGTCTTGGGCGTCCACCTGATCAGCAACCCGCAGGATATCGCCCGCCGAGCCATAACGCCCATGTGCCGCCAGAACGACCAGCTTCGCGCTTTCCAAGGGCGCTGAGGCATACTGCAGCTTGCAGTCACGGTGCGGATCGTCTGTCGTCAAGGGGTTGGTTGCTCACTCAATCTAGCCATTCAGGACTGTATCGCACCACGTCTGTCCCATGTCAGGAATTTCTTAAAGTTCGGCCGGTAAAAAGCCCTTTTCCCTTGGAAAGGATTGCTACAAATGACGCCGCCGATGAACAGGCCAAGGCCGTTCGCATGCCAAGAACACCTGCCCCGTTTCGATAGCCCAAAAGACGCACTTGTTGATAAAAAGTTCTAGCAGGTGGAACTGAATAGAAATTCTCGCTTAGGTTGTTTCGATATGAAGACCAAACAACCGAATAAGCCCGCCGTTGCCGCTGGCCACGAGCTTGCTGCGCAGATTGCTTGGGACGTCCTTCAGTCGGGCGGCAATGCTGTAGATGCGGGTGTCGCTGGAGTTATGGCGCTTTCGGTGCTGCATTCCGAACAGGTCCAATTTGGCGGCATCGCGCCAATGCTGGTGCGCCCCCCCGCAGGCGAGGTATTTGCCATTGATGGTGTTGGGCGCTGGCCCATGGCGATCGACCCCGAAGCTTTTGTCCGCGATCATGCCTCAAGAATCCCGCGTGGCATTCTGCGTACGGTAACACCTGCACTTCCGGCGGCCTGCATCGAAGCGCTTCGGCGTTTTGGAACATTCGGCTTTAGTGATCTTGCCACGCCCGCCATGTCGCTGGCCCAGAACGGATTTCCAGCACATCAGGATCTTTCGCTGATCTCGAAACGGTTTCAGCGCCACTACAGCGCGCAGCCAGAGAACGCCGATATTTGGTTGCCGAATGGCGCACCGATTGAGGTTGGCGATACCTTTCTGCAACCGGCCCTTGCCGCGACTTTGCAGCGATTGGTCGATGCCGACCGGCAAGCTGCCGCAAAGCAAGGGCGGGCGGCTGGTTTAGAAGCGGTTCGGCGTGAATTTTACGAAGGTGATATTGCGACGACAATGATCCGCCACGTGGAAAACCACGGCGGCGTTCTTAGTGCTGATGATTTGAAGAGCCATTGGGTGGAGGTCGAAGCACCTGTTTCGGGGCCTGTCGGTGAAGGCCGGTTGTATACGCCCGGGTCGGCAAGCCAAGGTCCGAGCCTGATCCAAGCGCTTCAGATCATGGAGCAGCTTTGCAAGGCAAAGCCGAAGATGGATCAGACCGAATATTTAGGCGCCATTCTTCGATCCGTTGAGCTGGCGATGGCGGATCGTGATCGGTTCTATGGTGACCGAGATTTCACAGATGTCCCGTTCGATCGGTTGCTGAACCCCGCCCATGCAAAAGAGCTGACCGCGTCGAGCGGGGCCAACTTTGCGCACTCCAATGTCGAAAATACCGTACCGTCGCTTGATACATCGGTGATCGCGGTGCTGGACAAGGACGGAGGTCTGTTTGTCGCGACACCAAGCGATCAGTCCCACGATGCGCCTGCGGTTCCGGGGTTGGGATTTGTGATGTCCACACGCGGCGGGCAAAGCTTTGTCGATCAAAAACATCCGGCTTGCATCAGACCGGGCAAGCGTCCGCGCGCCAGTGCCAGCCCTTTCGTGTTCAAGGACCATGACGACCGGCTTGTCGCCGGTGGCGGCCCCGGTGCTGATCTGCTTATTCAGGCGGCAACCCAAGTGCTGGCGCATCACTTGTTTAGTGATGTCCCACTGGCACAAGCGATTGAAGCGCCCCGCGTTTTCAATTTAGCGCCGCCGGGTTCAAGCGAACCGCACCTGTCATTTTCGGGCAAAGTCGCTGTCGAAGGCACGATGCCTAAGGCCACCTTCACAGCACTTGGTGAACTGGGATTTGGTGCTGTGTGGGACGACCCGAACAATGTCGGCAAGCCGTCGCTTTGCATGATCGAAGCCATCGCGACCACAGGTCAAACTTTTGCGCATGTTGATCCACGCCGGGCCGGTGGCGCGCGGGTTGGGACATGACGATGCACCGTTTGGGAACATTTGAAGGCCTGACCCTTGAGGTCCACCGTTCGATCACTGCAATACCGCCTTTGGTTTGGGACGATTTAATCGGAGATGACCAGCCTTTGGTGTCGCACGCGCACCTAAGTGCGCTTGAGCGCAGCGGTCTGACTTTGCCCGACCATGGAATTCAGGCGCGCTACATCTTAGCGCACTCGGCTGATGGAGAACCTCGTGCAGGCGTACCGGCCTTCTTGAAATCCAATTCTTCCGGTGAGTTGGGCGTCGATCTGGGATTGCCCATGGCGCACGAAAGAATGTCGGGACCATACTATCCGAAACTACAGGTCGAAGTGCCCTTTAGCCTGATCCCCGGCCCGCGCCTTCTGGTCGCCGGGGCGAAAGATCCACAGGTGGCACGAACCGCTCTCTTGTCGGGTCTTCAAGTACTGGCTGAAACCGAAGGCGCGCAGTCCATCCATATCAGCTATATGCAAGACGCAGACCGGCACGCCGCAGAAGCCGCAGGCTACCTTATAGCAGAGACAACCAACTTCTTATGGCGCAACGCAAGGGATGATGATTTTGAGTCTTGGGTCGCCGGAATGCATAAAAAGGCAAGAAAACGGGTTCGGGACGAATACTATGCGCATCTGGATGCGGGGATTGAATTTCGCGTCACAAAAGGCGAGGCGCTGTCGGACACAGGCGGTGACGTTACGTTTCGACGCTACTGCGCGACCTATCAAACACATGGAACGGACATCTGGTTGAACAAGCGCTATTTCAACGAGGTGTCCCAGACAATGGGCGACCAGATTGAATTGCACGAAGCTTATGAAGGCGAAGCCTGGCTTGGCGGATTCTACTGCTGGACGTTTGGCGACAGGCTGTGTGCAGTACATTGGCTTGCCGAAGAAGCGCGGCGAAATCTGACGTTTGGAGCGATCTACAGTACTATTGCTGACGCAACATCACGCGGCATAAAAACGATAGATTTCGGCCCTTTAAGCCCACACAAAGTGTATCGCGGCGTCGCCCCTGAGGCCGTACCTCACGCAATGCACTTTTTGAACGCTGACTTTCACGCCTTGGCCGACACGGTTCTTGCCAAACGCAACGACGTGGCACGCAACGATCGCGCCGAGCTTGAAAAGCGATTGCCCTTTCAGACGTCCCTAACAAAAGGCGAAATCGATGAACGTCAGTAGTCTTCGCTCATTTGCGTCTCAGACGTTGGTTCCCATCCGCCCCTCGGAATCCGACTGCATGCTCGTCTTTATGCCCGACCGTGGCGGCAACTTTCTGTACGCGCGCGAATTGGTCCAGACATTGCCAGACGACATCGGATGCTACGGCATGCGCATTCCTTCCCTTCTGTTGACGTCCGATGAACCTTTGACCTTTCAGCAGATCTGCGCTGAACTGGCGCGGGATCTTGAAGCTGCTGCTGGTGAATGTCGCCTGCACCTTGCTGGATTTTCCTTCGCTGGCCTTTTGGCCTTTGAGACGGCGCGCGCGCTGTCAACTGGTCCAGCAGCAGCAGAGGCCGTTTGGTTATTTGACACGCGTGCGCACCGATTGCATTGGACGTCGATGTTTCGTCATGCCCCCCTTAGAGAGACGTCCAGATTATTCCGTTATTTCTGGCAGAATTGGCAATCAGTGATCGGACTGCAAAAAGACGATATGATGTTAAGGCATCCGCGCCTTACGACCATCGATCTTATGACGCATCATGTATCGTATCATCAGATAATGCGACGGCTTTACACGGCAATTAAAACTTACAAGCCAAAACCTTGGCGCTCTGCGCCGGTCACACTTTTTCGTGCCGATAAAGACGACGATACATTGCCGCCCTTTGATTTGGGGTGGACACAACTGACCGTAGGAAATGCCAAATTCGCTTCGCTTCCGGGAACCCATATGACGATTTTAAAAGACCCGATGTGTTGTGAACTTGCAGTCGCGAAGATCTACAATCGCACACGAGAACAAGCCAAGGATAAGCGCCATGGGCGACCATAAGAACGGAGCAGAATGTGCCAACAGGATTGATCAAGCACTTAAGCAAGCCGGCCCATTTGCGACCCTAGTCGATTGTGAGCTGACCCGCGATGATCTTAGGAAATCTGCGATTGCCTTGGCTCATAAAATCGCAAGCATGGGGTTTGCACGCGGTGTCCGCGTGTTCGTTGCGACGAAGTCGGAACAAGCGACGATCATTGCGATCACGACGACCTTACGGATGGGACACACGTTGATTGTCGGCGACGCTCAGGCAACGCCCGACGCCACAGCGGCGTTGATCGCTCATAGCCAGCCAGACATCGTTGTTAGTGACGTAAATCTTTTCGCCGGTACCGAGACCTTGCCTGTCATTCTGGCCGACAGTCTGACGCTCGCAACCTCAGACACAGTCTTCCCCGAACGCGCAAACAATGACGTAGCGCTCATCGTGTTTACCTCGGCTACCACATCCCGGCCGAAAGCGGTCGAATTGACCTATGACAATCTTGCGGCCCAGTTTCAGATTTTCGCGGATGTGTATGGGTTCGACGGCGAAACGCGGCTGCTTAATCTTCTACCGCTTCATCACGTCGATGGGCTTGTTCGCGGACCAATCTCGGCGCTTTGGTTTGGCAGTGCATTGCTTCGCCCCAGAACATATTCGCTCAATACGCTCGGCGATATTTTGTCCGACGTGGCCCGCACCCGTGCGACGCACTTCATCACGGTGCCCGCCGTCTTACGCGCGATTGATCGATTTTCCGAAAGCCACGGCGATGCATTCCAATCGACGCAGTTTCGTTTCATTCTATCCAGCGCAGATCATTTGGATGGACGGCTTTGGCAACGGATCGAAGACCGCTTTCGCGTGCCCGTCGCAAACGCTTATGGGCTAAGCGAGGTGGTCTGCGATGCCCTCATTGCGGGCCCCGACGACGCAACGCGCAAAGTTGGCACCATAGGGCGCGCATATGGCGTCGAAGCACATGTTGTCAACAGTGACGGCACCCCCGCCGCCAAGGGTGAGGTCGGCGAATTGGTACTGGCAGGACCAACCGTGATGCGTGGTTATGTTGGTGACGCTGAGGCCTTCAGAAAGGCAATTCGCGACGGACGCTTCCACACTGGGGATCTTGTCCGGTGCACCGAAGATGACTTGTTCGAGTTCGTGGGCCGGGTCAAAAACGTGGTCGTTGTTGGAGGCGCTACGATTTATCCTGAAGCCATCGGTGAGGTATTGCTGACCATGACCGGCGTCGGCGAGGCCTATGCCTTTGGTCTTAGCGATGATGTCAGAGGGGAACGCCTTGTCGCAGCCATGTCGCCAGAACCCGGGCTTACGCTGGACGAAAGTGCGATCTGGGCCGAGGCCCGTGCCCGTCTGGCCCCTGAACAATACCCCGCCGAGATCGTGTTTTTTGACCGCCTTCCCCGTAACGCGACTGGAAAAGTTCAACGTGATGCTATTATTCAAAAAGTTGAAGATGCCGGCAACGATGATGCGCACCTAAACGTTTTTGAGATTGCGGCCCGGTGCTTTAAACAGCCTCTTGAAAGCCTTTCGTCCGCCTCGTCGCCTTTCAACACAGGCGGCTGGGATTCTTTAGCACATCTGGAATTCATCGAAGAGTTAGAATCCACTTATGGCATCATGCTGTCTCCGGTCGATATAGCCAGCCTGATGACTTTGTCTGACGCGATCGAAATCACCGACAACGCCCGTAAATGACCATATCTGACAACAATGCGCAGTTTCTATTGGAACCAGCATCACCCGAGGCGTCAGTCCGTTAGAAGCTCCCGCCATTAAGTGCTTTGCCGAATTTGGCCTTACGGTTTTGCGATAGAATTGTTGTTCAACGCGCAAAAAATCGATATTAACGACAAATGACGATATTACCCACCCCATCCGTCCCACGTGACAAGGCGCCAGTGTCGTCGGCGACGCAGAACGCTTATCTGACGCTGCGAAAATTAATCGTGACGGGCGAACTAAATCCGGGCGAAAAGCTCAAAATCGAGACTTTGCGCGACCGGCTGCAAACCGGAGCTTCACCGATCCGCGAAGCCTTAAGCCTTTTGACGTCGGACAACCTAGTCGAACGGCTGGATCAACGCGGGTTTCGTGCGGCTCCAATCAACAGAACCAATTTCGAGGAAATCCTTGCCCTGCGCTGTGAACTGGAAGACATGGCACTGCGCAAAAGCCTCGCCAACCGAACCGAGGCTTGGGAAGAAAACGCCGTTCTTAGCCATCATCGCATGATCCGCGCACAGTCCAACGGGGCTGGGGATTTCGAAGACCTTCACAAGGCCTTTCACATGGCGCTTTTGGCCAATTGCGGCTGGCCTATCCTGGTGAAATTCTGCTCGCAACTTTATGATCTGAACATCCGCTATCGCTATATTGCGGGCAAAGCGATGAACTATCAAAGCCGAGATGTTTCAGCCGAGCACATGGCAATCTTGGATGCAATTGTGGCCCGCGACGCGGACCTCGCTTCTGACCATTTGCTAAGTCACTATAAAAAGACCGGAGCGTTTCTGAGCGGCATTCTGGACGGCATCGATCTGGCCTAGGGTCTTATTCGCGCACCAACACCAGATCAAAATCAACCTTGATGAAGGCTTCGTCTACTTTGCCCGACAGAGCAAAGCCCTCGGGGAACGATCCCGCCGGCATATGCTGATACTGCATCACCAAATCTTCGCGCACGCCAAAGACCGTATCCTGATCCAGATAAGGATCGTCCTCGGGGAACACTTCGGTCACCAGTGAGCGAAACCCATCTGCCTTGACAACGAAGTGCAGATGCGATGGCCGCCATGGATGCCGTCCGCAGGCGCGTAAAATGTCCCCGACCGGCCCGTCAGAGGGAACGGTGTATTCGACAGGTTTCACAGTGGTGAAGGCATAGCGCCCGTCCGCGCCCGTGGTTTGTAGCCCGTGAAACGAATAGGTGTCCTGATCCGGGTCTTGGCTAGAATACAGCCCGTTGGGAGCGGTCTGCCAGATGTCGACAGTGGCCCCTTCGATGGGATTGCCGTTGGTGTCTTTGACGATCCCTTCGGCCAGACAAACGGGGCCTTCGAAGCGGTCTTTCATATCGCCACCGACTTCCAACGGTGGCGCACCCGAGATATGGAACGGACCCAAGACGCTGGACGAGGTACCTTCGGGTTTCGAGTTGATCATATCGACCAGCGAGGACAGCCCCATGACGTCGGACAAAAGCACAAATTCGTGGCGTTCCTCATCCGAGATCTCTCCCGCTTTTTCGACGAATTCAATTCCCTTTTCCCATTCCGCGTGGGTCAGGTTTACCTCTTTAGCGAAGGCGTGCAGATGCGTGACAAGGCTGCCCAGAACTTCGCGCAGACGTGGGTTCACGTCGTCTCCCATGTACCCCAAAAAGGCTTCGGTAATGTTGTCTTTGGTTACGGTTCGCATGTGGATCGTCCTAGATAAGAGCAAGGCTTAGGATTGGGAATTCAATCAGGATCAACAAGACCAGCAGCATCACGAAGGCAAATGGGAAAGCGCCCATAAAGACGTCTTTCAGCGAAATGCGCGGGTCGTCCAGCGTGGCTTTGATGACAAAACACGAGATGCCCAAGGGCGGTGTCAAAAGACCGATCTCGGCTCCGACGACAGTGACGATGCCGAACCAGATCAGGCTCATCCCCATCGGTTCGACCAAGGGCAGAAATAATGGGACCACGATCAAGATGATCGACGCGGTGTCCAACAAGGTGCCAAGGAACAGCATCAGAAGAATATAGAAAATCATCACCGTCCAGAAACTGGCTTGCGAACCCTCAAGAAAACTGGCCAGTTCATTCGGAACACCAGCCAAGCCCAACATGCGGCTATACATCGAGGCCGCCGTGATCAAGAACAAAAGAAACGCGGTGATATGGCCGGTTTGTAGTAAGGCATCCCAGAAGGCACGCGGCGACATTGACCTGCGCACAATGGCGATGAGTAAAGCCACCAAAGCGCCTGCTGCACCGGCTTCCACGGGGGTCAGCCAGCCGGTGTATATCCCGCCCAGAACGACAAGGATCAATCCGATGATGGGCAGCGTCTTTGAGGCAATCTCGCGCGGTGTCATCCGCTCGTAGTCTTCAGCGGGACGCCCTGCGATGAACCCCGGTGTGAACTTGCCCATCAGCCAAATCGCCGCGATGTAAGCAACAGCCAGCATGATGCCCGGAATGACACCGGCCAAAAACATGTCGCCAACCGATTGTTCAGCCACAAAGGAATAGATAATCAGCATGGCCGAGGGTGGAATGATCATGCCCAAAACCGAAGAACCAGCCACCACGCCGACTGCAAAACGGGGGTTGTACCCGTGCTTCAACATTTGCGGGACCGAGACTTTGGAAAAGACCGAGGCCGACGCAATCGATGAGCCGGTCACCGCTGCAAAGACCGCGTTTGCGCCAACCGTCGCCATTCCGATCCCGCCTTTGACTTTACGGAACCCAGTGCTCATTACCTCGTAGACATCGCTTCCAAGCCCCGCCTTTGAGACGATCAGCCCCATAAAGGTGAAAAGCGGAATGGTGGCGAAAGTGTACTCCATGGCCCCATCGCCGACAGCCACTTTTAGCAAGTTCATCGCCAGCGTGAAGTTGTCCCGCATCAACCAGATTGACACGAAAGACACCGCACCCAAGGCAATCGGAATGTAAACGCCAAGATAGATCAGGATCACAATCGCCCCGACCGAAAGCATGCCAATCTCTAATGGGCTCATTTGGCTGCCTCGTCAGACTCAGGAAGCAATCGCACCAGTTGAACATCGTCCGAGGGGCGGAACAGTTTCATGGCGAACAGAATAGCGCAAAGCCCCGCACTAAGCGTGATGACCAGTTTGATCGGCCACCAAGGGGCGGTAAAAATCCCGGGCACGCCAAAGAAGTCCTGCGTGTCCCACATATCGACGAATTCAGGATACATCGTCACGGCAATCGCACCCATGAACAGCATTGCAATAGTATTTATGAAGATCCGCAAGCCACGGCTGAACCTTGGGAAACGATGGCCGACAAGGTTTAGAAATCCGTCCGAGGCCGTCAACCGGTTGATCCGCACCACGTCCGGCAGTTGCAGAAACACAATCAACACCATTGAAAATTGAACCACCTCAACCGCGCCGCGAAAGGGTTGATTGAAAACGCCCCGCGCCACCACGTCGAAATTTACGATGACAACAAGGCCAAGCACGACAAGCGTGCCCGCGATGTTAGCGGCAGTCGCGATGTATTTCGTCGCGACTGCCAACGTATCAAACCCTTTGCGGATCATTTGCTTTTCCGGCGCTTAGTTCGTGGCCGAACCCGACCAGTCACGAACGCCATCATAGCCAGCAGCTTTCAGCTTACCAAGATAGGCTCCCAGCATTTCGCTGCCCTGCCCACCTGTTCCGTCCAGACCGGCGGCCCATTCGGATGCGATATTCGGGATTGCTGCGGCCCAAGCTTCACGATCGGCAGGAGACATATCAACGATTGTGCCACCGGCGGCGACATAAGCGTCGCGGCTTTCTGCTGCACGATCCATAGCGATGCCTGCCACGTGATCACGATATTCCACAGCGACGACCTGCAAAACGCCCTGCACTTCTTCGGGCAGACCATCCCAGTAATCTTTGTTCACTGTGATCGTCTTCGAGTTCACAGCGCCCAAGTCCGCTTTCAACATGTAAGGTGCCACTTCGGCGATCTTGAACGTCTTGGCAGCTTCGGGCCACAGCATCGCGTGATCCACAAGGCCGGTCTGAAGCATGTTGTAAAAGTCGGTCAAACCGCCACGCACACCGGCGGCACCGTCGATGCCTTCAAGATAGCGCAAGTTCATGCCAGCACCGGCAACTTTTTGACCTTCCAGATCGGACAGGGAATTGATCGGTTCTTTTGAAAACACCTGATAGGTGTCCAGCACAACGCCCGTGGCCAGATAGACTTGGTTCTGCTTTGCGAACTCGGCCTGCATGGTTGGATATTCTTTTGCGATCTCGTCAACGGCCTTGGCAACTGCGCGCGCATCGGGCGCTACAAAAGGCGTGACCGCAGAAATCGCTTGGCTTGGCAGTTTCGACGAATGGAAAATCGTGGTGACGATACCGATGTCGCCCAGACCCAACTTGACGCCTTCCAGAACACCCTTCGGCTTGACGATGGAACCGCCATAGCTTTCTTGCCATTCCATTTTGTAATTGCCGGTTTCAGCAAGCTTTTTATCAACCGCGGGAATAAAGAAATCCGTGAATTCCTTTACCCAAAGCGCACGCGCCGGATAACCGTCGATAACCGTTGCTTTAATTGTTTCCGTCGCAAAAGCCGGAATTGCTGTTAGTGCGGCCAATGCCACGCCAAGACCTGCGTTTTTCAGTGCTTGTTTCATAGTGTCCTCCCTTAATAGTCGTTCGGTAAAAGGTCCTCCTCAGGCCTTTTGCCATGTGACGGTCATATCGGTGCCCGCCTGTTCATATAGTTTCGAGATCGGGCAGTACTTATCCGTCTCGGTCGCAACCTCATCGATCTCGGCCTGACTGGCCGAACCGTTCACCGTTACATTCAACCGAATGGCGACGAACGGTACATCGACTTCTTCCATCAGCAAGACACCACGACGATCAAAGTCGACCTCCATGTTGAAATCGAGATGCCCAATATCGATCCCTAGCTTCTCGGCGCATTTGCTTCCGATCACATTGGTGCAGCCGATCAGAGCGGCGTAGGCCATTTCGGTTGGCGAAACGCCCTCATCCGTGCCACCGCGTGCGACAGGTTCGTCGATCACGGGCACATGGTTGCCCATGGCGACCTCGGACCGGGAATGGCTGGTGCCCTTGCCGCTGTATCTCAAAGTTAGCGTGGTTTTTTGTTTGATTGCCATGGGGCCTCACAAAGTTTCATATTTGACGTCTGATGCATTGCAGCGCGAACTTCGAAATCGTGCTGTTGCCATCCGCATCATCGTGATCGCAAAAGAGGATCGGCATCGAGCTGGTTTTGGCAAAGCGCTTCTCCTCCACAGTGTCACCATTGAAACCCGATATTGCACCCACAACAAGCCCTGCCCGCCTAAGCCTGATCGATTGGCAACGATGCCTAGGCTCTTTGCCCAAGTCGGTGATCGAACCTTCGAAGCACGATCACCCTCCGCCAATTGACCAACCAAGAATCGCATCAAACCCTCTGCTTAGCTCCCCTTGATAATCGACGATAAATTCACCGATAGTCAAATAAAATCGATATTATTGAAGTGATCTTGACAACTTAAGGCCTGAAACTAGAAGATATACGGGCAATACCAGAGACTTAGGATGCAAATGCAACTGCCGGATGGCCGGCATAAAGGGGCGCCATAACATCAAGTTTAGCTTGAGTACGGCTCAGCCACCGTCTTGTGATACAATCGGTGCGACCGATCTAAGTTGCGGGCCGCAACCCCAGTATCTCGCGGGCCTGATGAATATTCGCCACGGGGCGTTCGTGTTTATCGCACAAGGCGACCGCCCGCATGACCAAAGCTGCGTTGGACGGTGCCAATGAATTCTCGTCCCAGCGAATGTTGTCTTCAAGACCGGTCCGCGTGTGACCGCCCGCAGCAATAGCCCATTCGTTGACCACCAACTGCCCACGCCCAATTCCGGCGGCACACCATTCGGCATCGGGCGCTAGCCGTTTCACCGTCTTGACGTAATAATCGAAAACGTCGCGGTCGACCGGCATGGCATTTTTCACGCCCATCACGAATTGCACATAAAGCGAACCTGGAATCCGACCGTCTACATTCAAAGCGACGGCCTGATGGATATGACTAAGATCAAAGGCTTCTATCTCGGGCTTAATGTCGTGGGTCCGCATTTCACCGGCCAACCAATCCACCAAATCAGGCGGATTTTCGTAGACCCGCGTCGGGAAGTTGTTCGAACCGACCGAAAGGCTTGCCATATCGGGGCGCAATGGCAGCATCCCACCTCGCGCTGCGCCTGCACCAGACCGTCCGCCGGTCGAAAACTGGACAATCATGCCCGGGCAGTATTTTTCCAACCCTTCCTTCAGCGCAGCGAAACGCTCGGGATCAGACGTGGTTGTTTGATCGTCGTTGCGCACGTGGCAATGCGCTATCGAGGCGCCGGCTTCAAAGGAAGCTTGTGTGCTTTCGACTTGCTCGGCCACAGAGATCGGTACGGCCGGATTATCTTCCTTTCGGGGGACAGAGCCCGTGATGGCCACACAAATTATGCAGGGTTTTTCTCGCTGATCCGACATGCTTCAACCTTCTATTTCTCCACTTGGACAGACACGTCGCATCTGCAAAGTTCGCCCTTAAGTTGCATCACTCACGTAAAAAGTGAGCACTCCCTGTAAACGGACGTTGCATTTATTCATAAGCCGAGAAAACATCGTCCAATAGAGAATTGAAAGTAGATTTTGCGATATTGGAATGCACGTTGAGCGACGTCAAAATTAGGAATATGGAGGAGTTTGCCGCAGTCAGCGGCATTTCTCGTCCCACGGTTTCCAAGTATTTCAACAATCCCGATAGTGTGCGCGCCACAACGCGACGTAAAATCGAAATTGCATTAGAGATCTACGATTATCGACCGAACATATATGCCATCAATCAAAATCGCAAATTGACCAAGAACATCGGCATCGTTGTCCCCTATCTAACCGATCCGTTCTTTGGGGAAATCGCTCGAAATATCGAACAACACTGTCGCGATGCGGGTTATCGACCGACTTTGTTCTCGTCGCATGGTGAAAAGTCTTTCGAGAACGACATTCTTGACAGCTTACGATCCTTGAAGCCGGCAGGCGTTCTTTTAGCTCCGCTTGGTCGGGTTTCAGACCGCAGAATCGTCGAAGCCTTTTGCCGCGACGTGCCGACGGTTTTGTTCGACAGCAATATACCAGATTTGGGCACGGCTTTTGTCGGATCGGATAACCCGCAATTTACACGTCTGATCGTCGATTATCTTTGCCGCACCGGCGAGCCTCCTTGCTTTTTCGAGATGCAAAACCCTTCAAACCCAAACGCGAACAAGCGGCGTGAAAGTTACATTTGCACAATGGAAGCCTTTGGGCACGAACCCAAAGTTGTGTCTATCAAGGGCGATGGTTGGGACATTGAAAAGATAGGTTACGAAGGAGGCCTGAAAGCACTGGACGCCAAGAGCTTTCAATCCGACACCGTTCTGTGCAGCAACGACCGTCTAGCGATCGGTTTTTTGACCGCCTGCTATGAAAAAAAACTGCGCATTGGGGGAAACAAGGGCTGTGACATTCGCGTTGCGGGTCAAGATGACCACCCCTTCTCGCGTTTTACCTGCCCGCCTTTGACAACTGTTGCGCAACCCTACGAAGCCGTCTCTCAGTTTGCCGTTGAGACCTTGTTTAAAGCTATGGAGCACGAAGAGGTCGTCGATGAAATTACCCTTTTCGAAGGAAAGTTGGTGATGCGCCAATCGGCCTAAGGGGCTTAGGCTTCCGGTTTCTCGAACATGTTCTCGGTTCGCGGGGTTAGCCGCAAAAGCTCTTTCGTGTAGTCATGCTTTGGCGCTGTAAACAGCTGCTCGCTGTCTGCCAGTTCCACGATCTGACCCCGCCGCATGACGGCCACACGGTCGCACATCTGCCGGACAACCGGCAGCGCATGGCTGATAAACAGGATCGTCAGGCCAAGGTGATCTTGAAGGTCTTTGAGAATATTCAATATCTGCGCCTGAATGGAAACGTCCAAAGCACTGGTCGGTTCATCGCAAATCAAAAACCGAGGTTGCGTGGCCAAGGCGCGGGCAATCGCTATGCGTTGCCTTTGGCCGCCAGAAAATTCATGCGGATACTTCAAGCGCGCATCAGCGCCCAAGCCGACCTGTTCCAGCAACTCGCCAACACGGTCGGGAATGTCTTGACCTGACAACAACCGGTGATGGCGGAGCGGCTCGGCCACGATCTGATCGACCCGCATACGTGGGTTCAGCGAACTGAACGGGTCCTGAAAAATCATCTGAATTTCTTGGCGGTAAGCGCGTTGAACCTTGCGATTGGACAGGTCGCTGACAAGATCACCGTCAAATGTGACCCTACCGCCGTCCACCTTATAAAGGCCGGCAATCATGCGCGCGACTGTGGATTTTCCCGATCCACTTTCGCCGACAAGACCCAGAACTTCGCCCGGCATAATGTCGAAACTCAACTGATCAACGGCTGTGAAATAGCGATTTCCCCACGGCAAAAGGCTGCGCTTTTCTATAAAACGCTTGGTCAAATCACGCACACTTAAAAGCGGTTTTCCCGGTGCATTGTCATAGCGCGGCCAATCGCGGGCCAAATCCTCAATCGCGAAATCCGGATCGTCACCGTCATAATTGATGCGGGGAAAACGATGGACCTTTTTGTGCGGACGCGGAACAGCCGCAATCAGAGATTGGGTGTAAGCGTGTTCTGGCGCCGATAGGATTTTTGCCGTTGGTCCAGTTTCAACCACCTTGCCGCGATACATCACCGTCACGCGGTCAGTGGTATTCGCGATCACGCCCATGTCGTGGGTGATCAGAATGACGCCAACTTTGCGTTCGTCTACAACGTCGCGGATCAAATCCAGGATCTGTGCTTGGATCGCGACATCAAGCGCGGTCGTCGGCTCGTCGGCGATGATCACATCGGGTTCGGAACACAGCGCCAAAGCGATCACCACGCGTTGCCTCATGCCGCCCGAAAACTGGTGCGGGTATTGATTCAAACGGCTGTCGGGGTCGGGGATGCCGACACGGTCTAATAGCTCGCGCGCGCGCCCATCGGCATCGCTGGCCGACACCTGTAGATTAGCGCGGATCGTTTCGGTCAGTTGGTCGCCAATGGTCAGCAGCGGGTTCAACGAAGTCAGCGGATCCTGAAAAATCATCGAAATTCTGCGCCCACGCAGCGCATGCATGACCGCGCCGTCCGATGTATCGACGAGCTGATTTTTGAAGACGATGTTGCCCTTTGCAATACGACCGGGCGGGTCAAGCAAACCCATAACGGCCGCACCAACCGTCGATTTTCCGGCACCGCTTTCACCGACTAGGCCGTGAATTTCGCCCGGATTTACCTTTAGGTTCAGCGCATCGACGGCGGTGAACAGCCGTCGGCGGGTCGGGAATTCGACGGTCAGATCTGTGATGTCCAAGAGGCCCATGCGCGCTACTTCAACTTTGGGTTCAGGGCGTCGCGCAACCAGTCGCCCAAAAGGTTGACCGACAATGCAAGCGCCAGCAGAGTGACCGATGGAAAGAACAAAATCCACCATTCCCCCGAGAACAAGAACCCCTGCCCGATGCGGATTAGCGTTCCTAACGATGGCTGCGTCGATGGGGCACCCACACCAAGAAACGACAAAGTGGCCTCGGCGATGATGGCAAGCGCAAGACTGATCGTTGCGATTACCAGCACGGGCGACAGGACGTTCGGCAGGATGTGGCGGGTTAGGATCGGCAATGCTCCGCGCCCGATAAGACGGGCGGCTTGGACGTATTCCTTTTGCTTTTCGACCATGGTTGCGCCGCGCACAACACGGGCGAATTGCACCCAATCCGACAGGCCGATCGACAGGATTAAGACCCAGATTGCCAATTGGTCGCGATATTCGACGGGCGTAATGCCTTTGGCGACACCAAAGATCAGCATGGCGACAAGGATCGACGGAAAGGTCAGCTGCACGTCGGCGATCCGCATGATAACGGCGTCGGTCCAACCTCCGAAATAGCCAGCGATCAAACCAAGCGTGACGCCAATAATCATCCCAAGCGCGACAGCGGCAAAGCCGACAAACAGTGAAATCCGCATGCCATATAGAATGGTGGAATAGACGTCGCGCCCCTGATCGTCCGTGCCAAGAAGGAAGGTTTCGTTGGTGAATTGGTTCGGCACACCGGGCGCTGTGAACCCATTCATCAGGTTCAGGTTCGCCGGAACAAACGGGTTCATCGTGGCAATCAGCGGCGCGAATACCGCCGATAGAACCAACAGCAGCGCGACAAGAAATGACACCACTGCAACCGGCGAATGCCGAAAATCCCAAGCAAAGTCGCTGTCCCAGAACCGACTTAACGCGCTCATGTTCTTAGCCTTGGATCGATGCTCACATATAAAAGATCGACGATCAGGTTGATGCCCACGAACATCACCGAGATCAGCATCAAATAGGCCGCCATCACAGGGATATCGACGAACTTGATCGCGTTGATGAACAACAACCCCATGCCCGGCCATTGGAACACCGTCTCGGTGATGATGGCGAAAGCGATCAGCGATCCAAGTTGCAAACCCGTCACTGTTATCACCGGCACCATGGTGTTTTTCAGCGCATGACGAAATGTGATCGCACGTTCACTAAGGCCGCGCGCGCGCGCGAACCGGATGTAGTCCTGGCGCATGACCTCCATCATTTCCGAACGCACCAACCGCATGATCAGGGTCATCTGATAGAGTCCAAGGGTGATCGACGGCAGGATCAATGCGCGCATGCCCGACGACGTCAGGAACCCTGTTGTCCAACCGCCTAGATCAACGGTTTCACCGCGCCCAAAACTGGGTAGCCAATCCAGTTGCACCGAAAACAAATAGATCAGCAGAATACCGATCAGAAAGGTCGGCAGCGACACACCGATCAGGCTAAGCGTCAGCACCAAATTGGCGACAAAGCCTTTACGGTGGATGGCAGTGTAAACCCCAAGGACAACCCCGAGGCTTAGCGCAAACAGCGCCGAAACGGCGGCAAGCTCTAGCGTGGCGGGTGCGCGTTCGGCAAGGATCTGTGCAACGGGCCGTCCCTGTTCGTAAGAGACACCAAAGTTCCCCTGCATCGCAGAAATCACGAACTTGACGTATTGCACAACAAACGGCTGATCGAGACCAAGGACGCCTCGCAACCGGTCGATGTCTTCCTGCGTCCGCTCTTGACCCAGCATGTTGTCGATCGGATCACCGATAAAGGTGAACATGGCAAAGGCCACCAACCCCACTACCAAAAGCACGAGGATCGATTGCAAGATGCGGCGGAAAATATATGTGACCATACCGGGCAACAGTGCCCCGCGCCTTTCAGAGCGCGGGGTGTTCTGCTTAGTTCACCGTGACCCAACGAAGGAGGAAGAAGTTATCCGGACGCTGTGTAAGTTCAATGTTGTCGCGCGTACCCCAAACCAGCGGCTGAACATACATCGTCACGTAAGCATGTTCGGACTGATAGATCTCGGTCACTTCATCGATCATCGCCTGTCGCTTGGTTTCGTCGATCTCGGACTGGATCGCGGGCAAAAGTTCGTCGACACGCGCATTGGAAAAACCGCCGAAGTTCCATGAGCCTAGCTTCTTTTCCTCATTCGGTGTCGATACCAGAAAACGAATCGGGTGTTCGTGATCGAATGTACCAGGCGACCAGCCAAGCAGGTACATGTCGAAGTTGTCTTCCCGCAGTTCGGGCCAGTAATTCTGGACAGGCATCGCGTCAAGTTCAGCGGTGATGCCAATCTGTGCCAGCATGGATGTAACAGCCTGACATACAGCTTCGTCATTCAGATAGCGATCATTCGGGCATTTCAATCCGAACGAGAACCCATCGGCATAGCCAGCCTCTGCCAGCAAAGCCTTCGCGCCTTCGACGTCATAAGCTGGGCGATCCGCTTTCGCAGTCGAATAGCCGCGCATTGCCGGGCTGACCAATTGGCTGACGGATTCGGCCGATCCGCGCATGATCGTTTGCAAAATGGCGTCTACATTTACGGCCTTGGCCACCGCTTCGCGCACACGCACATCAAGGAACGGGTTCGGATCGCCCGCATCGCTCGTGTATTTCAGCGTGTCGTGATCGTGACCAAAGCCCAACATAATCACCCGTGCTTCAATGCCCCGGATCACTTTGGTGCCGTCACGCTGATCAACGCGGTCGGCGTCCTGAATTGGAACCGGGTTGATCATATCGACATCGCCCGACAGCAAAGCCGCGACTGAAGTAGCCGGGTTCTCAATCGGCGTGAAAGTGGCTTCAGTGATGTTGTGTTCTGCCGTATCCCACCAGCCGCCGAAAGGCGTCAGTGTTGTGGTCAGTCCGGGCTGGCGGTTTGCCAACATGAACGCACCTGTACCGTTTGCATTCAGCGTCGCATAGTTGCCCGCTTCCTTGTCGGGCCGCGTCGTATTGTTTGCCTCGGCCCAGCCACTGTCCATAATCATGAAGTTCGCGATGCTGTCAGGAAACAGCGGGTTCGGGGCGGATGTCAGAAAATCGATGGTGTAATCATCCACCACTTTAACCTCGGATACCGGCGCGAACCAGCTGCGAACATCGGCTTCTTCTGACGATCCGCGCTCATAGCTGAACAACACGTCTTCGGCGGTGAAATCGGAACCATCGTGGAACTTGACACCCTCACGAAGCGTAAAGCGCCAGCCTGCCCCGCCGTCGATGGCCTCCCATGATGCGGCAAGCGCTGGCTCAACGGCCATATCCTTGCCGCGCCGGACCAGCCCTTCATAGACGTTGTTCAAGAACCCAAGAACCGGCGCCGAATTCACTGCGTGCGGATCCATGGTTTGCGGATCGGTCGTGCCCGCCCAACTGAACTTTTCGGCAAAAGCGGCACCGGATAGAATCAATAAAGCGGCTGTGCAGGCAGTAAGTCTAAGCATTTCGGTTCCCCAAGCTTATGTCATTTGACCTAAGCTTAGGCGCGTTTTTCCGAATTGGCCAACCCTTCCGCGAGACGCATACCTGGTTTGCGCGGTTTCGACGGAGACTGACCAAAAAATCAGCATCAAAATGACGCCTATTGACATTGGACACAGGTGACCAGAGGCTTACCTAGGACGGCCCGATATTCCGTTTTCTGCAAGAAGGACATTTCTGCATGGACGATGTAGGCCCCGAGCCAAAGCGGCGCCGTCGCGGACGGGATGCCAAGGGCACGGCCGCGTCCAAACGGATTGTGAATTATCGCAATTTGCGAAACCCTTTCCCGCCCATGGATGTCTTTTCCAGCGATCAGATCGAAAGCATGCACGTCACTGCGCTTAGAACTCTTGAAGACTTGGGCATGAAAGTGCTGCTACCCGAAGCGATACAAATCTTCAAAGCAGGTGGCGCGCGTGTCGATGGCGATATGGTTTACATCGGACGCGACATGGTTGAAGCCGCCCTTGCCACCGCCCCCAAATCATTCACTGGTCGTGCCGCAACGCCCGACCGCGATGTTCTCTTTGAACTTGGCACGCTGGTGTTCCAACCGGGTGCCGGAGCGCCACATGCCACCGATCTGGAACGCGGGCGTCGTCCGGGTTCGGCGCGCGACTTCAAGGAACTGATCCAAATCACGCAACACTATGACGTCTTACAGATGTTGCCGCCTCTGGTCGAACCGCAAGATGTGCCGCCGCATCTGCGGCATTACTTCACGATGGACGCTCAACTGACGCTGTCCGACAAGTTCCCCTTCATCTTTTCGCGCGGGACCTCGCAAGTCATGGAAAGCTTCAAGATGCTGCGCGATTTTCGCGGACTGACTGACGCAGAGTTCACCGACCAACCGCACTGCTACACGATCATCAACACGAACAGCCCGCGCACTCTGGATATTCCCATGGCCCAAGGCCTGATTGATTTCGCGCGCTTCGGGCAGATGTCGATTGTTACGCCCTTCACACTGATGGGCGCAATGGCCCCGATCACGGTGGCGGGCGCGATCACGCTGTCTCATGCCGAGGCAATGGCTGCGATCACACTGACACAACTCGCCAAACCCGGCGCGCCTATCTGCTATGGCACGTTCACCTCAAACGTCGACATGAAGTCCGGCGCACCGGCCTTTGGGACGCCAACGCACTTTCAAGCCTCACTGGCGGCGGGGCAATTGGCGCGTTTCATCGGTTTGCCGTGGCGGTCGGCTGCGGGTTCGGCCTCGAACTTGAACGACGTCCAAGCTGCCAATGAAAACCAAATGGGCCTGTGGGGATGTCTGATGGCCGGGGCCACGGTGATTATTCACGCAGCAGGTTGGCTTGAAGGCGGTTTAAGTGTTTCATATGAAAAGCTGATCACGGATGTGGAAGTTTTGAATATGATCGCAGAACTCTGCGCGGGGGCTAATGCAGGGGCCGACGAAATAGGCTTCGAGAACGCCTTGTCGCACGTCGATCCAAGCGGTCACTTCTTTGCGGCTCCGCAAACGATGGAGCGTTACAGCACCGAATTCTACGAGCCCATCGTTCATGACTATGCCAATTTCGGCACATGGACGGAACGCGGCGCACGGGATGCCAACACGCGCGCGACAGGCGTATGGAAAGGCATCCTTGCCGCAGACAATCGCCCAAAAATGCTTGAGGCCCGCGTAGATGCTTTGCGCGCCTATACCGAAAAACGCAGTGCCGCTGGCGGCGCGCCGCCCGAAAGCTGACCGATGACGAGCCGCACAAAACCCATACTGCACCGGGATGATCCAAACAAAGAACCACTGGTCGGTCACGTCAAAGTCACCCGCGAAGATTGGCTGAACGCGGCCCGCGATGTGCTTGTGACCGAAGGCGTCGCCCATGTGAAAATCCTACCTTTGGGCACGCGACTTGGAGTGTCGCGGTCAAGTTTCTACTGGTATTTCAAAAACCGCTCGGACCTGCTGACCGCCCTTCTGGACGAATGGGAAAACCGCAACACAGCCCGCATCGTCGCACAATGCGAAGCACCTTCAGCAAATATCACCGAAGCGCTTTGCAACTTTTTCCGCTGCTTCGTGGATACGGCCCAATTTGATCGGGGGCTTGATTTCGCCGTACGGGAATGGTCGCGCCGGGACCCAGCTTTACGCGGCCGCGTCGATGGTGCGGACGCCCTGCGCCTAGACGCTATTACTGCAATGTACCTTCGCCACGGCTATGCGCTGGCGCAAGCCGACACCCGCGCGCGCATCCTTTATTACATGCAGCTTGGCTATCACGCCTTGGAAGTGCAGGAGGACATGGACTTACGGATGAGCCGCGTTCAGAGCTATATTGAAGGCTTTACCGGTCAAGAACCCGACGCCCGTGCAATCAAGGAATTCGAGCGTTTTGCCCTTAGCGTTGAGGCACATTCATAAGCCCCTATTCCGCCTTCCGTCTATTCCGCGAAAGAATGCGCGGCTAACACCCGCAGCCGGTTTGATGACCAGCGCCAATTGACGCCCAACAAAATCTGCCCGAACCTGAACCCGACCATTCGAAAGGAAGCGCTATGGGAATTCTGCCGATCATCGACGCCGCAACGTCCGAGTTGAACGACATCTTCAAAGACCTGCACGCGCACCCCGAGATTGGGTTCACCGAAGTGCGTACCGCTCGCATCGTCGCCGATAAACTGCGCACGTTGGGTGTTGACGAAGTACACACCGGCATTGCGAAAACCGGCGTGGTCGCGATCATCAAAGGCAAAGGTGATGGCCCCCGCCGGATCGGCGTGCGCGCGGACATGGACGCTTTACCGATCTTTGAGGAAACCAATCTGGCCTATGCATCAAAAACCCCTGGCGTCATGCACGCCTGTGGTCACGACGCCCATACCACCATGCTGTTGGGAGCCGCAGCCCATCTGGTTCAGACGCGAAATTTCAACGGCACCGCCGTGCTGATTTTCCAGCCTGCCGAGGAAGGTTTGGGAGGTGCCCGCGACATGTTAAAAGACAGGTTGTTGGATCGGTTTCCTTGTGACGAGCTTTACGGAATGCACAACTATCCAAACGGCACACCCGGCAAGGTCGAAATCTGTAAAGGCACTGCTTTAGCCGGAGCCGCTTTTTTCGACATCAAGATTCAAGGGCGGGGCAGTCACGCGGCCATGCCCGAAACCTCGCGCGATCCGGTTCTGATCGCCGCTGCTTTGGTCGGGCAGTTGCAAAGTATCGTCTCGCGAAACGTCCCGCCTTTGGAAACCTGCGTTCTGTCCGTCACACAAATCCACTCAGGTACCGCTTACAACATCGTGCCAGATACCGCCGAATTGGCGGGCACGATCCGGTATTTCAAAGACGACGTTTACGACACCGCCGCCAGCCGCATGTCCGAGCTTTGCGTGGGCATGGCCAAAGCGTATGGCGTTGAGATTGATCTGGCTCTGCAAAACGTATTCGATGTGCTGATCAATGACGATGCCCTGTCCGATGCCTATCTGGAAGCCGCCGCCGATATCGTGGGAGCCGAAAATACCTCAGACCAAGGTGAACCCACCACGGGGTCAGAAGATTTCGCGGACATGCTGAAAGTTGTCCCCGGCGCTTATTGCGGGATCGGGCACGGCGGGACGGTACCGCTCCACAACCCCGGCTTTGTGATCGATATGGACATGTTGCCCATTGGCGCGTCGATCATGGCGCGGATCGTGGAACGGCGGATGCCTTTGTCGGCTTAGCCCTTTAGTTCGCTTGGCAAAAGTGCGTCGGGCATGTTCTGATAACAGACCGGGCGCAAAAATCGGCGGATCGAAAGCGTGCCCACAGACGTGGCTCCAAAGTTCGTCGAAGCAGGGTATGGCCCACCATGAACCATGGCCTCGGACACTTCGACACCGGTCGGAAACCCATTGGCCAAAACGCGCCCGGCTTTGCGTTCCAAGACCGGCATCAGCGTCTGAGCATCATCCGCATCCGCATCATCCAGATGCAGCGTGCAGGTCAACTGCCCATGCAGGGATGTCGCCAATTCTCGCGCTTGTGCCAAATCTTTGGCTTTCACCACGATGCCCAAGGGCCCAAAGACCTCGTCCTGCAACTTACTGTCTGCCATCCACGCATCGGCGGTTGTCGCGTGCAGATGTGGCATCGCATTGCGCCCGTCCGCCTCTGTCGCGACCAAAGTTTCGATCGACCCGGCGTTTTGAACCGCTTCACAGCCCGAACGATAGGCCGCGGCGATCCCGTCAGTCAGCATGGTTTGCGCGGCCACGTCTTTCAAAGCAGCGGATGCGGCTGCGACAAAAGGCGCGACGTTCGGACCATCGACCACGACTGCAATGCCGGGATTCGTGCAGAACTGTCCCGCCCCCATTGTCAGCGACCCGGCCCAGCCTTGGGCAATCGCCTCACCCCTGTTCGCCAACGCCGCAGGCATGACGAACATCGGGTTGGTCGAGCCCAACTCGCCGAAAAACGGGATTGGATCAGGGCGCGCCGCACACATGTCATAGAGAGCGCGACCGGCCTTAAGCGATCCGGTGAACCCAATCGCGCGTATCAAAGGGTGTTTCACCAATGCCTCGCCAACCGGAATGCCGCCGTCTTGGATTTGGCTGAATACGCCGGGATGCACACCGGTTTTCTTGATCGCCGCGTCAAAGGCCTGGCTGATCAAATCGGACACACCGGGATGCGCCGGATGGCCTTTGACAACAACAGGGCACCCCGCTGCCAATGCCGCTGCCGTGTCCCCACCTGCCGAGGAAAATGCCAGCGGAAAGTTCGAAGCGCCAAAAATACCGACCGGGCCAACTGGCCTTTGCATCATCCGAATGTCCGGGCGCGGTAAAGGCGCGCGGTTGGGAAGCGCCACATCATGACGGCGATCCAGATAATCCCCACCTTCGATATGATCCGCGAACAGTCGAAGCTGACCCACCGTACGACCACGTTCACCCTGAAGCCGCGGTTCGGGCAGGCCCGTTTCCTTGACACCAACCTCGGTGATCGCGTCGCCCAAAGCGTCGATCTCATCAGCAACAGCGCGCAGAAAGGCAGCCCGTTCAGATGCCTTGCTATAACCAAAGGTCAAAAACGCCTCTTCAGCCGCTTGGCAGGCCTGATCGATCATCTGAGGCGTGCCCTTGGAAAATGTATCGGGCGACCCGATCGCGGGTGCATTCTGAAAGCTATCGGCACTGCCGAGCCATTCCCCAGCGACAAGCGATTTTCCATTGATCATTTTAGGTGTCCTTCATTGGTCGGATTTGGTGCGCATGGCTCTGTCGAAAGCACCCTTCGCGGCAGTCTCAACTTTTATCAACGCGCGCGCAACACGAGCAGTCTTTTTATTGTGTATTTCGCGCTTACGGCATTTTTACTTGTTCCAGCTAATGCGATCTCGGGGGCGCTAACTGGATACATCTTCATGGCAAATCAGTTAACGCGGGATGATTGGCAACGCATTGCCGAAGCGCTTTCGCATTTCGCTCACAACACCGAATACAAAGAAACCTTTGACAAGGTCAAAATCATCCTCGGCGACCCATAGACTTTTAGCTGAACAGTTCGTGGCAAAGCTCTAGGGCTTCGACCAAAACGTCGATTTCGGCTTCGGTGTTGTAAAGCCCGCAACTGGCGCGAGCCGTGGCCGAAACGCCTAAATGCTCCATCAGCGGCGCCGCGCAGTGATGCCCGGCCCGTACCGCAACACCCTTTTTGTCCAGCACGGTCGAGATGTCGTGGGCATGGGCCGCGCCGTCTAGCGTGAAAGAAAAGATTGCGGCTTTGTCGGCTGTGTTGCCTTGCACGTTCAACCAGTTCAAGCCGTCAAGCTTTGATCGGGCATAGTCCCGCAAACGATCTTCGTGGGCCGCGATGTTGTCCATCCCAAGCGCCATCATGTAATCCAGCGCCACGCCTAGCCCGATCTGCTGA
Organism: Paracoccaceae bacterium; assembly: GCA_028097405.1. Classification (GTDB taxonomy): domain Bacteria; phylum Pseudomonadota; class Alphaproteobacteria; order Rhodobacterales; family Rhodobacteraceae; genus CALKXV01. The sequence goes on from JAOHEK010000001.1 coordinate 93,636, forward strand.
ACAATGCCGGGGGTTCCCGCTTCAAATTTCATCGGCGGCGTGTTCCACGTGACACTGTCTTTGCGCACGTCACGGATCATATCCCCGCCGCCCATAAAGGGCTGCATTTCGGCCTGACGTTCCTTACTGATATAAATCGCACCCGAGCCTGAGGGGCCATAAAGTTTGTGCCCAGTAATCGCATAGAAATCACAACCAATGTCCTGCACGTCGACAGCCATGTGAACTGCCGACTGACTGCCATCGACCAAAACCGGCACGCCTTTTTCATGCGCGCCCGAACAGATAGCTTTCACATCAACCTTCGTGCCCAGCACGTTTGACAGATGCGTGATCGCCACCAGTTTGGTCTTAGGTCCGATCGCTTCCAGCACTTTTTCCGGCGGCAGGGCACCCGTGTCATCCACATCGACCCACTTCAAAACCGCGCCGAAACGTTCGCGCAAGAAGTGCCATGGCACGATATTGGCGTGGTGTTCCATAACGGACAAAACGATCTCGTCGCCGGGCTCAAACCGGGGCATTGCCCAGCCGTAAGCCACGGTATTGATGCCCTCGGTGGTGCCCGAGTTCATCACGATCTCATCCTCGGACGCGGCGTTCAAAAAGCGGGCAATCGTGCCGCGCACACCTTCATACTTGTCGGTCGCTAGGTTAGAAAGATAGTGTAAACCTCTGTGAACGTTCGAATATTCCTGCGAATAGGCTTGGCTGATCGCATCAATCACAACCTGAGGTTTCTGCGCAGATGCCCCGTTGTCGAGATAGACCAAGGGCTTGCCATTCACTTCGCGCGACAGGATCGGAAATTCCTGCCGAACGGCTTCAACATCATACATTGGACGGTCCTCCGACCAGATTAGAAAGAAGGTCCAACACAAGGATGCTGGCATAGTTCACCACGACCCATGATACGACGATCAGCCCAAGGGCTTTCCATGCCGACGGGAAGCCGTGCAATTCGGCAATGACGTTGCACATCATCCAGACCCAATAAAAGACAAAGGCCAGAGCAATGATACCAGCAAGGGTTGGAACGGCGACGATCAAAAGCAACAACCCAACGATGCCTACGATGAAGACCACCTCAAGCAGGACAAAACCTAAAAGGATCTGGTCAAAAGTTGCCCGCCCACCGATCCGACCACCTGCTTTCCAAAGCACCCAAACGATCGCAAGCCCGCCGAAGGCCGACCCAATCGCGCGCAGCAATGGCGGCAAAGGCTCAGCCGGAAAGAGCTGAGCCGTGGCCTTCAACAAGGGTTCCGTGGCGATAATTGAAACGGCTATCATCGCGATAAAGGCCGACAACAGGACGTCGAGACGGAATTCCAAACCGATCAATTCCGCGGCCGCTTCGCGAGGTTCGCGCAACATGCGGCGCGTGATCGTCAGCAGATGTTCCCAAAGTGTCAAAGCGCACCCTCGCCTAAGTTCCGCGCTGTGATAAGCCCTGCGCCTGCGAATACAAGCACAGTTGCTAAGGCTAAAGTGCTGACAATCGCAAACCCCGGACCCGGTGCAAACCCGGCGAGTAATCCGGCGAACAGCCACAATGGGGTCGAGGCTAGCACAGCCCAAAACAACCCCATCCTGCAGGAAAAACCAGTGATCCTTTGCCCAGAGATCCGCAAGACGACGGTCAGCACAATCGACAGCGCATAAAACACCAAAGGCATTACCATAAGCCAAGCAAACAAGGCTCCTGCCAGCAGCGCATCCAACTCTATCGATGGGTCCAGATGGCTTTCGCGGGCAAGCCGCGGCCATTGCGCCACGAAGATCAAGGCACAGGCTGAAATCAGGATCACCAAAGCCCGATCCTCGCGAAGAGGCCCGCTCATACGGTGTGCCTGAACCTCGCGGGGAGCGCGGTAGGTTCGCAGAATGTCACGGACAACACTCATCCCCGGCGGCGCACAAGCCAGCCTTCAAGCCGTGCCAGTATGTTATCGGCGATGACTTCACTGTCGATTTCGTCGATGGCTTCCGCCAAGAAAGCAAGAACCAAAAGATCTTGCGCTTCATCCGTCGGCACACCGCGCGAGCGCAAGTAAAATAATGCCTCTTCGTCAATCGCACCGGTGGTCGAGCCATGGGAACAGGCCACATCATCGGCATAGATTTCCAGTTCGGGCTTGGCCAGAAACTGCGCATCCTCATCCAGCAGCAAGGCTTGCGAGATCTGGTATCCGTCAGTTTTCTGAGCCCCATTCTTCACCAGAATTTTGCCCTGAAACACGCCAACAGCACCGTTCCGAAGAACCTTCTTGAACACCTGCCGGCTTTCGCAATTCACTGCGTCATGAGTGACAAAAACCGTGTCGTCGTGGTGAAAATTTCCGTCGCCAACAGCCGCGCCGGCAATATGTGCCACGGCATTGTCGCCGGTGATCTCGATCACGGCCTCATTCCGGGTCAGCACGCCGTTTACAGTCAACGTGAACGATTTGAACGTCGAGCCAATTCCAAGCCGTGCAAACAAATGCGTCACCGCTCGCCGCTCGTGATCGCGACCTTGCGCACGGACGTGGTGGAACGTCCCGCCATCGGCCACGTCGATTTCCATGCATTTGTTGAATCGTGCGGCGGCAGGGCCATTTTCCAGAACCGTCAGCTCAGCACCAGCTTCCACGCGAACTACAAAATGCAGGATTGAATCGCTGTCAGGGTCTTCGTGCAAATAGGTCAAGTTGACCGGCTTCGACACTCTGGCAGTTGCGCGGATCACAATCCCGTCCGTGGCAAAAGCCGTATTAAGTGCCGCAAAAGGCCGCTGAACCGGCACTTGGCCGCGTGCTTCAAGAACACCGTAAACGTCTTTTGACCAGTGGATATCCCGCGCCGTGGCAGTTTCCAGGCGTTCGATCTCAAGCCCTTCGCCGCTTAGATCGTCGGATGCGGCGGCATCGAAAACTCCATCGCGAAACACAATATTCAAGCGATCCACATCGCTGAACAAAGACCCTTCGTCAGAGTGAAGTACCGCAGCACTTGGAGCTTGGGTCGCATTCAGATCGTCGGGGCGTGTAAAGCGCCAGTATTCGTCGCGCCGTCGGGGCAACCCCATCATCTGCAGCCGTTCCAAAGCCGCGCCGCGCGCCGCACTGGCCCAGCCCGAGCCTTCGGGCATCGTCAAACTGGCCAGTCGATCGGCTGTCGCATCGCTGTTTTCAGCAGCCATTGCCATCAAGCCATCTCCTCAAGGATATCGGCATAGCCGTTCTTTTCGACTTCAAGCGCCAGCTCGGGGCCGCCCGATTTAATCATCCGACCGTTGGCCATGATGTGCACGACGTCGGGTTTGATATGATCCAGCAGACGCTGATAATGCGTGATGACCAAGAACGACCGTCCCGCGTCGCGCAGCGCATTCACGCCCTCCGACACCAACCGCATCGCGTCCACGTCCAGACCGGAATCCGTTTCGTCCAGAATGCACATCTTCGGTTCCAACATCGCCATCTGCAGGATTTCGTTGCGCTTTTTCTCACCGCCCGAAAAACCGACGTTCACCGGGCGCTTCAGCATATCGGCATCGATCTTCAAGGATTTGGCTTTCTCGCGGATCAGCTTAAGGAAATCGCCGGCGCTAATTTCGTCTTCGCCCCGCGCTTTGCGTTGTGCGTTTAGGGCCGTGCGCAAGAAGGTCATGTTGCCGACACCAGGGATTTCGACGGGGTATTGGAACGCCAGGAAAAGGCCTGCCGATGCACGCTCTTCCGGGTCCAGTTCCAACAAATCCGCACCGTCCAAGGTGGCTGACCCACTTGTTACTTCGTATCCGTCACGGCCTGAGAGAACGTAAGACAGGGTGGATTTTCCCGATCCATTTGGCCCCATGATCGCATGTACCGCGCCTGCAGGCACATCCAGATCAACACCCTTCAGGATGACCTTATCTTCTTCCTCAAGTTTAACGTGGAGGTCTTTGATATTCAGCATTTTTTATCCTCACAAAGCACGGCAAAGGGCGCTGCCAATAAAGCAGCACCCAATCGATTTTCGAATGTTTGGTTGTTGGTTAGGCGGACGGCGTCGGAGTTTGCGCACGAGCCGATTGAAGCGTCTCTTTCACATAGGCTTTCGAAAAGAAACTGACGTAGACGCCGGGCGCTTTTTGCATCATTTCCGTTTGATATTCGTAGACCACAAATAGACCCACCGCCGTTGCGAGCAGCCGCACCATGGTCGTCAGATGGAACGTCCAGCAGAACAAAATGGCCAGAAAGCTGCCAAACACCAATGCGGCGTAGGGCAGATAGGGTGCAACCGGTGTCGCGGTCAGATCGACGGGAACAAACCCGCCCGGTTGAAACATGTGGAAGTCTGCGACTTGTCCGACGAACATTGACAAACAACCGAAGACGAAGGACAGAATGACAAGCGACAGGCCCGAAGCCCGACCGATTTCCTTCTTCTTGGTCTTTTTTCTCTTCATGCGTACGGTGTTGGTGGCTTTGGCTTTGTTGCCAGCTCGAATTTCTTCGCGCGGTCCGATTTGGATCTCGCCCATCGTGTTCGATCCACCTTTGTGGATCCGGGCAAGCCTGCCTTCGAATCCGTGGCGTTGTTCTTTGGAGATCGATCTTTTTGAGAAGGCCATACCTGTCACCCGAATTTGCTTCGCGCGACAGTGATGCCTGTGGATATTGTCCAAAAAATGACAACGGAGCGGAGATTTTCATATCATTAGGGCGCAAACAGGTTGCAGTCATTTCTCTGGCCCTCCGAATTTTCGTGGCAAAAAGAATAAGATGCTTCCGGCGAAAAGCTCCATCGACAAACTAGTCCCCGAATTCTGTAAGCCATATGATACAGCCGACGCCTCTGCATCCGCTGGATCATCAGCTGGTCATTCGAAGGCCCTGTCGTCGCCATTGCCTAACCCACCGAACCCTCAAGCGAAATCGCCACAAGCTGTTGAGCTTCCATAGCAAATTCCATCGGCAGCGCCTGCAGCACTTCCTTACAGAACCCGTTGACAACCAAGGCCACAGCCTCTTCCTCGTCCATGCCCCTTTGGCGGCAATAGAACAGCTGATCGTCATCCACCTTAGAGGTCGTCGCTTCGTGTTCGACCCGGCTCGAGTTATTCTTGACCTCGATATAGGGCACCGTATGCGCCCCGCATTTGTCGCCAATCAAAAGACTGTCGCACTGGGTGTAATTCCGGCTGTCCTTCGCCTTGGGATGCATCGACACTAACCCACGATAGGTATTCTGCGCCTTGCCCGCAGAAATCCCCTTGGACACGATCCGCGACTTGGTATTTTTGCCCAGATGCACCATCTTTGTGCCGGTGTCTGCTTGCTGCATGTTGTTGGCAATCGCGATGGAATAGAACTCACCTTGGCTGTCATCACCGCGCAAAATGCACGACGGATATTTCCACGTCACAGCCGATCCGGTTTCCACTTGGGTCCACATCACCTTCGAGCGATCGCCCCGACAATCGGCACGCTTGGTCACAAAGTTATAAATGCCGCCTTTGCCGTTCTCGTCGCCCGGATACCAGTTTTGTACCGTCGAATACTTGATCTCGGCATCGTCCAGCAAAACCAGCTCCACAACCGCCGCATGAAGCTGCGAAATATCACGTTGTGGCGCCGTGCAGCCCTCAAGGTAGGATACATACGAACCCTTGTCGGCAATGATCAGCGTGCGTTCGAACTGGCCTGTATTCTCAGCATTGATCCGGAAATACGTCGAAAGCTCCATCGGGCAGCGCACACCGGGCGGCACATAGACGAAAGAGCCATCGGAAAAGACAGCAGAATTCAGCGTCGCATAGAAATTATCGGACTGCGGCACGACCGAACCAATGTATTTCTTAACCAGCTCGGGATGCTCTTGCACCGCTTCCGAAATCGAACAGAAAATCACACCAGCCTTCGCCAGCTCCGCCTGAAACGTCGTGCCAACGGAAACGCTGTCAAACACCGCATCCACGGCCACTTTGCGCCCTTCAGCGGGCATATCTTCGGCCCCTTCGACACCGGCCAGGATCATCTGTTCCTTCAACGGAATGCCAAGTTTCGCGTAGGTTTCCAGCAGCTTCGGGTCCACCTCATCCAACGACTTCGGCTTTTCCTCCATGCTTTTCGGCTTGGCGTAATAATACTGATCCTGAAAGTCGATCTTCGGATAATCGACCATCGCCCATTCGGGTTCGGTCATCTTCAACCACCGGGCATAAGCCTCAAGACGCCATTCCAACATCCACGCAGGTTCGCCGTTTTTCTCGGAAATCAGCCGCACGATATCTTCGGTCAGCCCTTTCGGAGCGTATTCCATCTCGATATCCGTCGCCCAGCCATATTTGTAGGTGCCCGAGAGCGAGCGCACAGCATCAACGGTGTCCTGATCAACACCGTCTTTGACCTCTGTTGTGCTATCCAAAGCTGCCATCTTTTACCCTCTCAAGCCGCGCGCTGGCGGAATTTCTTTTCTTGGCGGGTCCATGCGTCGATAAAACGCAAAACCTCATCCTCAGTCGTCGTAGGCCCCATCGAGACCCGTATCGCGCTCGCCGCCGTCACGTCGTCAAAGCCCATGGCCTGCAACACCCGACTGGCGCGCACTTTGCCACTGGAACACGCCGAGCCCGCGCTGATCGCAAACCCCGCCAAGTCCATCGCCATCACTTGCGTTTCGCCCTTCCAACCGGGCGTGGCGAAACATGACGTGTTCGGCAATCGCGGCGCATCCTTGCCTATCAAAATAGTGTTCGGAGCCTCAGCCTCAAGAGCGTTTTCTAGAATCTTTCTAAGTTCTGCAACCCGATCCCACGCGCCATCGGCCAAATCCTTCGCTGCAGCCTCAGCCGCAGCCCCAAATCCAGCAATCCCAATGACGTTTTCGGTGCCCCCGCGCCGACCCATTTCCTGGCCTCCACCGCGAATATGAGGGGTCAATTCCAGACCATCCGTACCCTTCATAGCAATCAAGGCACCAACACCCTTGGGACCACCAAGCTTGTGGGCCGAAATCAGGGCATAATCTATACCCCACCATTCTAGGGCTACAGGCATTTTACCAATGGCCTGAACCGCATCTGAAAGAACCCTCAGTTTCGGAAAACGTTCTTTCATATAAGCCGACACTCCGGCAACATTCTGCAAAACACCCGTTTCGGAATTGGCCGCCTGAACCGCAACCAACTCATGGGCGCTCAAAGCGCCCAGAATCTCAGTATCAAAACGACCTTCAACTACAAGCCGTCCATTGCCATCCACGGTGAGTGGCAGCTTCGTGCTCTGATGTGCCAGCACTGCGTCGTGTTCAACGCCAGCACTAATGATCCACCCGACCCAATTTGCCAAACACGATGCGCTCTCGCTCGCACCGCTGGTGAAAATCACATCTTGCGGCTTACAGCCGACGGCCGTTGCCACCTGCCCCCGCGCCCGTTCAATCAACCCCTTCGCCGCGCGACCCTCAGCATGAACCGACGACGGATTCCCAACCACGTCCATCGCTGCAATCATCGCATCGCGCGCCTCACTCCGCAAAGGAGCCGTCGCGTTCCAGTCCAGATAAACCCGCTCAGACATAATAGCTTCTTCTGTCTAAATACTTTGGGGGGCGTGGGGGGGCAAAGCCCCCCACATACCGCGATGGGCGCCAAGCCCAGCGCAATCAAATTATCCCAAGACACCCTCATCTCTCGTCCACCACTTCGAACAATGCCGGTACGGCAGGACAAGGTGCCAATTCGTTAGAAATCACATCAGACAGCCTAGTCTGGTGCAAAAACACATAGACATGCGCCGAAAGCCCTTCCCACAAACGATTGGTCAGACTTTGTGCTTTAGACCCCGAAATCGCCCCGCTGGCACCGGCACCGGTGTGCATGGCATCCACCGTTTCATCGACCGCGCCCAGAATCTCGCTGACCCGTATCTCGGAGGGCACCCGTGCCAAACGATATCCACCGCCCGGCCCACGCACACTTTCCACCAAACCGGCCCGACGCAACTTCACGAACAATTGCTCAAGATAAGGTAGCGAAATGTCCTGACGCCGCGAGATTTCGCCCAAGGACAACAGGGTCTCGCCCTTTGTCATCCCTAGATCCGCCAAAGCAACCATGGCATAGCGTCCCTTAGTGCTCAGTTTCATGCGCAACCATCCTGCCTTAAATCATTGACCTTTTCCCGCGCGGGGCTTACCTCCGCACAAGTCCATCGGGAGGGTGGCGCCGATTTAGAACGCTTCTAAAGACCCCGACAGAAATCGTCAACTATTGACGAGGGTTCGGCAAAAAAATGAGAAGGTACATTTGTAAACATGCCCGAGGTAATTTTTCCCGGCCCCGAGGGACGGCTGGAAGGTCGATACCATCCACAGAAATCCAAAGATGCGCCGATTGCAATCGTCTTGCATCCGCACCCGCAATTTGGCGGCACGATGAACAATCGCGTGGTCTATAACCTGCATTATGCCTTTCATAACATGGGCTTCAATGTACTTAGATTCAACTTCCGCGGCGTCGGTCGCAGCCAAGGCGAATACGATCAAGGCATTGGCGAGCTGTCGGATGCGGCCTCAGCACTGGATTATCTTCAGTCCATGAACCAGAATGCCAAGCATTGCTGGGTTGCCGGATTTTCCTTCGGCGCATGGATCGGTATGCAGCTTTTGATGCGTCGACCAGAAATCACGGGTTTTATCAGCGTCTCGCCGCCTGCGAATATGTACGACTTTTCCTTCCTTGCACCCTGCCCGTCGTCCGGGTTGGTCATCAACGGGACATCTGATCGCGTCGCACCACCGCGCGATACCCATACGCTTGTGGAAAAACTCCATGAACAAAAGGGCATCACGGTCACGCATACGGAAATCGAAGGGGCCGGACACTTCTTTGAGGACCCCCATATGGAAAACATGATCGGCAATGTGACGAGCTACGTTGGGCGCCGTCTGACTGAAACCTCACGTTAAGAGCGTTACACTCGTGACGTTACGTCTCGTCTAAATCGTCGCTTAAATGCAAAAGCGGGCGCGGTCGGTACTCCGTCGTCGCCCGCCAGCGCCTCTTTGCTGGTTCCGAGACATCCCAGACAAAGGACGGCGCGTATTTGCCCTCGCGGTGCAAAACACGCTTGCGCAAAAGCCGCCCTACAAAGCCCGGTGGTTTGGTGTGGTTCATCAAAGGCGTCGTCACGGCCTCTTGTTCACGCGCGAATCCGGCCAGCATATCAGTATCGAACGCCAAACCCTGATCTGTGGCCCCCGCCGCAATCCAGCCAAGCGCAATGCTCGACAACCCCAAGATATCGCCGCCACCGCCGACCGAACCGTGATCTCCTGCGAACCAGTGCTGTTGGTAAAGTCGGCGGTTGTCATCATCCATTTGATTTAACAACCCCATGTTTTGCCACAGCGTGGGCGGAAAAGTTCGGCGTTTTTCATCAATGGAAACCCCGTGCCGCGCAGCCTTAACACTGCGTGACAGAACCAGATCATGAAACCCATGGTTGCCGTTGAAAATACGAGCCAACAAACGGTAGTGCCCCGGGACGCCCAGTGCACCGACCGTGTCCCAGACGCCAAGATAGCTTACTGACAAAATCGCAGGCTCTGGATAGCCCGATCGTATCCGCCAAGCCTGTTCGGTCTTGCTGGTTGCCAGACTGCTTGAAAATCCAGCGCGGAACTTATGGCTTTCCAATGTGTTTGGGGCCGTATTACGATTCATATCGCGATAGCGCTTGATGGCCACAGGGATACGATCCATTTGATCTGCGTCCGGCAACCCCGAGGCCCGCAAGAGCCCGGCTAATGATCGCGCTGTGAAAGCACCACGCGAAAACCCGAAAATGTGGATCTCGTCACCCGACTCGTAGGTTTCGGCCAGAAATCGATAAGCGGCGGTGATATTTCGTGTCACGCCAACTCCGAATACCCCGCCGCTGATCTTGTCCCATTTGGCTCGTAAGCCAGTCATACCAAATCCGGTGCCGACGCCCGGGACATATTTGCTAAACTGCGCCACGCCGTCGTCGCCAGTGGTGCGCACTGCGCCATGTAAAAGATGTACATTTGTCGGAAAGGGCGAATCCGCCGCGTTCCATGTGCCATCGCAGAAAATTGCGATCCGTTTCATTAAAAAGGCCTTTCAATAATGATTAAAGCCTAGTCCACGCGCAGATCCAGAACAAGAACATCGGCCACTTCTTTGGGAAACGCCCAAGTTCCGACACAGTTCCGCCATTGTCGCGTCAAACGAGGGGCCATAGATGACGGTGAAACTTGTTCCGGGCTATTTTCCCTCTGACGCCCGGACCAGGCATCCTTCGAGCAACGCAAAAATCAGACCCGGCGCAAGCCGGGCTACTTTTTTAAGCCATCGGATTTTACCTAACGAATGCTGTTTCGGACGTTCTGGATGCGATCCGCATTGGGGGGATGGCTACCCAGAAAACGGTCTCCAGGATCCCTAGCATCTTGGAAATAGAGCACTCCGCGCAAAGGGTTATATCCCGCACGTTGTGCAATCTGAGCGCCAACCGTATCCGCTTCCAATTCAAAATTCTTTGAGTACCGCCGCGCACCGATGGTGCCGCCGATGTTCGTCGCTGTATCAATGCCACTTGTGTCCAAACCCGCCATTGCCCCGAACACCGCCCCAATTACCGCGCCGGTCCGTGCCAAATTTTGGGTCTGGTTGATATGAGATTCGATGTGATGTGCCGCTTCATGCGCTAGCGCAAAGGCGATTTCGTCACGGTTGCGCATCTGCCGCAGCAAAGCGGGTGTGAACGCCAGCAAAGGTCGGCCTGCGTCGTTATAGGTTTGATAAGCATTCGGCGGCTGATTTGGCCGATCATCGATGACGATCGCAAAGTCGCAATTCGCGCCCGGTCGAATTTGGCGACACGCACTTTCGGCCACGGGTTCCACGCGTCGAACAACCGCGCGGAAATCAGCAACGCTTTGTGGAGAGCCGGTTCGCGTGACCTGTTCAACGGGCGCCGCAACGGGCTGAGGCGCGGTCTGTGGCGCGGTGCTTGTTGGAACGTCACAGGCAGAAAGGGCCATCAAAAGACTAAGGGCAAGGGCTGCATTTTTCATCAAATTTACCTCACAAGGTGTTCTTTATACTCACTTTGCAATGTCTCACCCTGCCCCACAACGGTCCTTTGCATTTTGGTCAGGATTTCGCTTGCCCCCGTCGCGTAAGGGTCGCAGTCTTAGCCTCATGTTCACCATCGAGCACGAATTTGACGCTACCGTTGTCACGCTTTTGGACGATCCCGCCACGCATCGCCAGCAGGACGTGACAATCACTGCTTTCGAAGACTGTGTCGTCATCGAGCAAGAAAACCAACGTACGGGATCAGTGCAAAAGATCACGCTTTCACTGTCGCAAGTTGCCGATCTGACAGCGGCGTTGAACTTACCCGAAGGCGTCTATACCCGCGAAAAACCCTAGCGCGGGGCGGCAGCGCGGCGCAATCTGTCGTTGATCGCGCGCCCCAATCCCTGCTCTGGGATCGGTGCGACGGCAATGGCGGTTTTTCCCAAGTCATCGGCTTCGTGCAGCGCCGCGAACAGCCCGGCAGCTGCTTCGCGCAGATCGCCTTTGGCCGAAAGCGACCGATCCCCGATCACATCCCCAAAGCCCAAGTGCCATTCGCCAGCTTCAGCCGTCAAAGCATTCAGCCTCACGTGGCCAAGTGGTGCATAATGCGACGCCAATTGCCCCGGTGACTGCACCTTTGTGCCTTTTGCCGACGTCAAACGCGCCATCCCATCGGGCACCTGATATACGCCTTCGCGGTAGACTAAGGGCACGCCGTCGGAAAAGCCGATTATCGTTGATTCTAGCCCATCCGAGGTTCCACCACCGTCCAGAATGGCCGAAATCTTGCCATCCAGTCCGTTCAAAACATGGGTCGCCGTGGTGGGGCTGATCCGGCCTGAAAGATTGGCCGAAGGTGCTGCAATGGGTCCGTCAAAGGCCAAAAGCAAGGCACGCGCGATAGGCGCGACAGGCACACGTAGGGCAACCGTTGACTGACCTGCCGTTACCAAGGCCGAAAGTCCTGTGTTTGGCTTTAAAGGCACCACCAACGATAGACCATCCGGCCAGCCGTCGCTTAGAAATATGGCTGCAGCTTCGGGAATGTCTCCAAGCGCTTCTGCTGCCTTCAAAGACGCCACATGAACGATCAGGGGATTAAAGCTTGGACGTCCCTTTGCTTCGTAAATTGCGGCCACCGCTTCGCCGTTTCGTGCATCCGCGCCCAGCCCGTAGACCGTCTCGGTCGGGAACGCGACAAGCCTGCCGTCATACAACAACTTCGCTGCACGTGCGATGCCAGCGGCATCCGCTTCTAGTGTTTCCGTAATCACAGCCATTTTATGACGTTGCGTTCCAGTTGCGTGGTTTACCCCTTGCTTGCAAGGTTAGGGGATACTCGTTAGCGATCACCTGTCCGCTTGCCAACTGAATTTAATAGAGGAATGCCCATGACTTTCAGATCCCCCGTCACAGAAAGCCAATTCATTCTGAACCAAATCGTCGGATTTTCGGACGTTGCGGCCACCGAACGGTATTCCGAAGCCACGCCCGATCTGGTCGAGGCGATCCTGAACGAGGCTGGCAAACTCTCAGACGAGGTTATGGCCCCCCTGAACCAAGCTGGCGACGCCGACCCCGCCCGGCTGGAAAACGGCGTGGTGCGCACGTCACCGGGCTTTGCCGAGGGCTTTCGCGCGATTGCCGAAGGTGGCTGGGTCGGAGTGACCGCGACCCCTGATCACGGTGGCATGGGATTGCCACAAGCTATTGGAACCGCGATCACTGATATGATGTCTGGCGCGAACCTCGCACTTCAGCTGAACCCGCTGTTAACGCAAGGTCAGATCGAAGCGCTTGAGGCTCACGCAAGTGATGCGCTGAAATCGCTCTATCTGCCCAAGCTGATATCCGGCGAATGGTCGGGTACAATGAACCTAACCGAACCTCAGGCAGGCAGCGATGTCGGTGCGTTGCGCTCTACCGCAACTGACAATGGCGACGGAACCTTCGCCGTTTCAGGCCAAAAGATATACATCACTTGGGGCGACGCCGATTTCATGGACAACGTCTGCCACTTGGTTCTGGCGCGCCTGCCGGGTGCGCCCGAAGGCACCAAAGGCATAAGCCTGTTCATTGTCCCAAAACTTTTGCCAAAGGACGACGGCACCCCGGGCGAACGAAATTCGCTTAAGGTGGTCAGCCTTGAGCACAAGCTTGGCATTCACGGCTCGCCGACAGCCGTGATGGAGTTCGACGGCGCAAAAGGCTGGATGGTTGGCGAAGAACAAGGTGGAATGGCAGCCATGTTCACCATGATGAACAACGCCCGTCTCGGCGTTGCAGCCCAAGGCATAGGTGTTGCCGAAGCCGCGTTTCAAAAAGCACTGGCTTACGCGATTGACCGCAAGCAGGGCAAAGCTGGCGGCACCGGCACAATCGTTGAACACGCCGATGTTCGCCGGATGCTCACGGCCATGAAAGCCGATATTTTCGCGGCCCGATCCATCGCTTTGGCCTGCGCCGTTGCCATCGACATGACCCGCGCCACCGGCGAAGCCGAATGGAAGACTCGCGCAGCACTTTTAACCCCGATCGCCAAAGCCTTCGGCACCGACACAGGTGTTGATATCTGCAACGAGGCCATCCAAGTCTTTGGCGGCATGGGCTTTATTGAGGAAACCGGCATCGCTCAACACCTGCGCGATGTGCGGATCACGCCAATCTACGAAGGCACCAACGGCATCCAAGCCATGGACCTTGTTGCGCGCAAAATGATGGATGGTGGCGATGCGTTGTACCGCCTGCTGGACGAGGTCGCCAGCACCTGCGAAGCCGCCCGCCCGACAATGCCCGAATTGGCTGAGGCGGTTTGGGGCTCGGCCGAGACCTTGCGCGAGGCAACCGAATGGCTCGTCGGCCAAGAACTCGACGGACGGTTCGCCGGCGCGGTGCCTTACCTGCGCGCCACTGCCCGCGTTCTGGGCGGCCACTATCACCTGAAGGCCGCCTTGGCCGAATCAGATAGCCCGCGCACCGCTTTGGCGACGTTCTATATCCAACGTCTGCTGCCTGAACATGCCTCGCTTCTCGCCCAAGTGCGCATTGGCAACACAGGGCTTTACGATCTGTCGCCCGACGATCTTGCCGCCTGATGGAAGACGCCGCGCGGATCATCCGCTATCCGCATGACACGCCGCCCGAACCGGGCACAGCCATCGAGGTGGCGACAGGTGTGCTGTGGATGCGCCTGCCTTTGCCCATGGCGTTGGATCATGTGAACGTCTTCGCGCTGGACGACGGCGATGGTTGGACGGTGATCGACACCGGCATGGCGTCGAAGAAAAGTCGCGCCATTTGGGAGACGCTTTTAAGCGGACCTTTGAAAGGCAAACCTGTCGCCCGTGTTCTGGTCACCCATCATCACCCCGATCACATCGGGCTGGCTGGGTGGTTTCAAACAGAATTTGGGTCCGAACTTTGGACCACGCGCACCGCTTGGTTGATGGCGCGGATGCTGACGCTGGATGTGGAAGACCGCCCCAGTGATATCGCCATTGGCCATTGGAAAAGTGCAGGAATGCCAGCCGACATTCTGGAAGAACGTCAACAAGAACGCCCCTTCAACTTCGCCGATATGGTCGCGCCGATGCCCGTGGGATTCCGCAGGATCAAGGAAGGCGACCGCCTGGAAATCGGCGGGCGCACTTGGGCCGTCTACATGGGCAACGGCCATGCGCCCGAACATGCAACGCTTTGGTCTGAAAACGATAATCTAATCCTTGGCGGAGACCAACTGCTGCCATCGATCTCGCCCAATCTTGGTGTCTATCCGACCGAACCCGATGCAGACCCGGTCGGTGATTGGTTGGACAGCTGCGCGCGGTTCAAACAGTTGGCCCTTGAGGATCACTTTGTTTTGCCAGGGCATAAACTGCCTTTTGTCGGCCTGCCGACGCGTATTAACCAGTTGATCGAAAACCACCTATCGGCCCTTGATCGGCTGGAAAAAGCACTGATCACGCCCGCAACCGCGGTGGAAAGTTTCGTGCCTGTGTTCAAACGCGAGATCCGAGGCCCTCAGTTCGGGCTGGCCATGGTCGAGGCCGTCGCGCACTGCCAGCACCTTTGGCATCAAGGCCGCGTGAGTCGGTCCCGCCGCGACGACGGAGCGTGGGTTTACACGACCCTGTAAGCCAAGCCCTTGCCCCGCGCACAAATCCACGATCATACTCGGGCCTAAATCCCCATGGAGACTTTAATGGACAACAAGATCGCAACCTCTGCCGAAGCGATGGAAGCCAGCGTCATGATGCCAACCGCAAGGGTCGTCCATTCGGACCCCGACGTACACACCGTCGAACAAGAGCCCATGCCCGAGGCGCTGAACAAAAAGCCGGTCGATCAGAAATCACCCGCCGAATGGGCCTATCAGCGGTTGATCCTTTATATTCAGAACTTTGAGAAAACCCTGAACAACGAAGAAGAAGTCGCCATGGGGTTCACTGATACCGGCGGCGGATTGCTAAAGATTGAAGGCATCGGCTATTTCGATCCTGATATTGTCACCTTTTACGGCAAGGATCAGACTGGCACGCGCATACAGCTCGTCCAGCACGTCACCCAGTTGAACGTTCTTCTGAGGTCCATGCCAAAGGCCGTCGATGCGGTCGAACCGAACCGCATCGGTTTTCGTTTGGCCGAGGCCTTGGAAGAAGGCGCATCGGGCAAAAAGCCAAGCACTTAGCGGCTTAGCGGCAATCGGCTTTCTGCCATTTCGACCCACCACGAACATCCCGCAGGGATCACGTCGTCGTTAAAGTTGTAGTTGGGCTGATGGACCATCGCTGTGTCGCCATTGCCGACCAAAATATAGGCGCCAGGGCAAGCGTTTAGCATGAAAGAGAAATCTTCGCCGCCCATCGTAATTTCAGCTTCGGCGCAATCTCCGGCGACGCGTTTGGCGGCCTCAATGGCGTGACCGGTTTCGACGACACTGTTCACCATGGCGGGGTAATTGCGCTTGTAATTGATCTCGGCTTTCGCACCGAAAGTGGCGGCGACGCCGTTCACGACCTCGTGGAAACGCTTTTCGACCATGTCGTGCACGTTCTCGTCCATAGAGCGAACTGTGCCTTTAATTTCAACACGTTCCGGGATGACGTTGTAAGCCTTGGACGAGGTTTCAAACGAGGTGACCGACAACACCAATTCCTTGGTTGGATCAAGGTTGCGGCTGACGATCGTTTGCAGCGCCAAAACCGTATGGGCCGCCACCACGGTTGTATCCACGCCTTCTTCCGGTTTAGCTGCGTGAGCGCCGACGCCGGTGATGACCACATCGAAAATATCTGTCGCAGCAAAGAACTGACCGGGACGGATAGCGAAAGTTCCCGCATCTTGGCCGGGCCAGTTGTGCATGCCGTAAACCTCTGAAATGCCGAATTTTTCAATCATTCCGTCATTGACCATTTCACGACCGCCGCCGCCACCTTCTTCGGCGGGTTGAAAGATTACGGCGATTGTTCCGTCGAAATTCCGGGTTTCGGCCAGATACTTCGCAGCGCCCAAAAGCATCGCCGTATGTCCGTCGTGACCACAAGCGTGCATCTTGCCCGGCACGGTCGACGCATAATCGAGCCCAGTTTCTTCCAAGATCGGCAGCGCGTCCATATCCGCGCGCAAGCCGACGACCTTCCCGGACGTGTTCGATTTGCCGTGGATCAACCCGACAACGCCGGTTTTACCCAAGCCCGTTACGATGTCGTCGCAGCCAAATTCTTTAAGCTTTTCAGTCACAACGCCGGCCGTGCGATGCACATCGAATAGTAATTCAGGATGGCGGTGAAAATCCCTGCGCCATTCGGTGATTTCGTCTTGAAGCTCGGCAAATCGGTTACGGACTGGCATTGGGTCGCTCCTGTTCTGATGTCACGTAGGATCGCGGATTTCACGGAAACCGCAATACCGCACGTCAAAAAACCGCACCTTCAGCGCTACACCAAGTTTGGTTAATGGCCCGTACCCGCCTGGGGCGTTGCTGAAAGCGGGATCACGCGTTAATGCCCTTTTCTTCAAGGCATAAGCGGTTTTTTCAAGATCAGTTTCACGTCGGTATTACGTCGGTATTCTATCGGTATTGCGTCGGTGCTGGTCAGGCATCTTAGGTGTCTTGACCGGATCAGCGCAGCGTACGGTAAGAAAGGTTACCGCCGCGCTAAGATTTCGGGATCGGTCAACTGGGCGATAGACCTTCGAACCAATCCATCATCGCGCCAGCCCATCCTTTGGGTGCGCCGTGGCCACCTTTGTGCAGCATCAGTTGAATTTCGCCCGCGTCGCAATCGGTCCAGTGGCGCAACCAAAGATCGCCCTCATAGCTTGAGCTTTCCGGCTGACGGGCCGTGCATCCATTGGTGGCGCGCAGGATAAAAAGCGAGGCCCAGACATCGCCTTGGATCACGGTGCCACCGCGCAAGGATCTGCCTTCCAATGGGACGGTCCGGTCGTTCCAGCCGTAGGTCAGATAGAGATTGACTGGACCTGCACATTCGCCGGGCAGATCATCCCAAAACGCACCGGCCACCGGCGCATAGGCCATAGCGAAGTCAGGTTCGGCGCAAGCGACATCCCATACCATCGAGGCCCCGCGTGAGAACCCGGCCAGCATCACGGGCAGGTCTGCTGCGTCTAACCGAGTTTGAACGTCCGAAAGAACATTCTTAAGGAATGCGGTGTCGTCGCGTTCATAATCAGTGCCCCGTGCTTTGACGGCCCAGTTCCTTTCAAAGCGGGCACCCGGATGCCATCCCGTTGGTGCGACGAAGATATATCCGCGTTCTATTGCCGCTTGCGCCAGCCCCGAGCCAAGCATTCCCTTACCGGTTCCGCCCCCGCCATGAAGGTGCAGAACGATGCCCTTGGGCGCACCCGTATCGGGCGACAGAAGGTGATATGTTCCGTCTTCGACCGCGCAGGGCGCGTCAGCAGCACCGCAAAGTTGGGATTGGGCCGCGAGAGGTGCAGCAAAGAACAAGGCGGCCATGACGGCAGTGCCTTGCGACATGCGAACGATGACCTGTTTGGGAAATGGCACCGGCTAACTCCTTTGGAACTGGATGATCCAATTGTCAGAAATCTAGCAGTTTGCCAAACGGACGCCAGCGGGGAACCGGTAGGTTTTGATCACAGAGTTGTGTGAGGTCGCCGTTGGTTCAACGCCATTTTGCGACCATCGCATCTGCGACGAACCCGGACCCCCAGTCTATTCGATCAATCCCGTATAAGAACACGTGAGCAACGGTGATTGGCGTCGTGTGCCTATCGTCGTTCACAAGCGATCCATAGTAACGAGTTCGCCTGCCCCCATTCATACCCTCCAATCATCGATGGGGGCGGGTTTTGAGTTGCAACCATAGCCAGCCTGTGCGGATATTCGTGCTGATGATGTAGGGGAATGGCTATGACACCCAGCACGACACGCATCGGGTTGCCAAAATCTGGTTTGTTTGCACATGCCTCGCCGCGGTTGGTGGAACGATTGAGCGATATCGCATCCCCCCGTCATCTTGACGCGGGAGCCGAACTTTTTTGCCATGGGGATCCGGCCGATGCCGTCTACTTTATTGAAGACGGGCAGCTGGATGTCAGCATTTTAACCTCTGATGGACGAAAACTATCGCTGGACATTCTGCAAGCCGGTGACGTCGTCGGCGAAATTGCGTTGTTCGATGACGGGGCGCGGACGGCAACGATCACTGCCAAGACCGATGTGAAGCTGCGGCGGTTATCCCGGCGTGACATGGAAACAATGGTGATGGACACGCCCGAGTTGGCGCTGGATCTTTTGGCGCTTGCAGGCAGCAGAATGCGATGGTTGACGCAACAAGTACAAGAACAGGCGTTGTTAACCTTGCAGGAACGTCTGGCCCGGAAAATCTTGCATCTGACGACGACTGGCGCGCAAACCACTGACTCGCTTGTCATGTCACAAGCCGAATTGGCCGAGTTTCTGGCTGTGACCCGCGAGGCGGTATCGAAAACGCTGACAGTCTGGAAGCAAAGCGGTGTGATCGAGCTGAGCCGTGGCCGGATGGAAATTCGCGACCGCGCTGCAATTCGAATAATGGCGGGCGTCTCGTTTTTCTAAGTTGTGTGAACCGCTTCACATACCCGGCCACTGATACAGGTAATCTTGCTTAACAGGGATGGGTGAGCGCGCCAGATTGCGTGTGACCTCAGAAATCAGGAAAGCGGGACGTGCTGAGCGAACAGCTCTTTCATAACGTAATCCTTTAAAACGTCGCAGGTCGGCCAGTTATTACGCTGTGCCATTAGACCCTGCGGCGTTTCGTAGTGAAGGTATCGAGTTTCGTCACTTCAACTGCGGAAACACGTTTCTCCACGGCGGGTTTCCGAAATTTGAGATGGCAAAGTAAATACACGGGCGATTGATTGGGACCGCACTCTGTCCCCCGCCAATACCAATTGCGTTCGTGCAGATCGTCTTGGGGTCCCTACCCCGAGGCGATCTTACACCCTAGTCACCCCCTTGTTAATATGCCCTTATTTTTGTGCTAAGCGTGCCCGACAGGATGCGCCCAACGTGGAAAGAACACAGCTGGTCTTCTGGGTATTGCGCCAAAAGGGCTGTAAAGGAACTCCGCGCGCTAGCGTCGCCTTTTTCAAGTGCAGCGTAGGCCTGACCATAGGCTTCCAGCGTGTCATCAGAGATTTTTTCCGGCACACAAGGCTCGTACACGGTCACTGGATCCGCACTGCCTTTCAGTTCTAATGCGCCAACGGGACGCCCGCGGAAGCCCTTTGTGGCATCAACGGTTTTCTGGCTGATGCAGATTGTGGTGCCCAATATTTTGTTGGCGTCCTCAAGTCTTGCAGCAATGTTGACAGTCAAACCATAGGCCGTGAAATCAAAAAAGCGACTGCCGCCGAAATTACCAATGATGGCATCACCACTGTGAACACCGATCCGCGTAGCCCCGAAAGCCAAACCCTTAGCCTGCTGCGTCTGGCTGAATTCATGGGCAAAAGCGTCAATTTCAAGCGCACATTCAACGGCCTTTGCGGCGTGGTCGTCGAAAAACTCGGGCGTTCCGAACGCCACGTGAACCGCGTCGCCCACGATCTTCATGACGGTGCCATTGTGGCGAAAGACGATCTCAATCACCTCGTCAAGATAGGCCACCAAGGTCGCAACCGTGTCTTCGGGTTTGGTCGCCTCGACGAATGGTAGGAAATTTGTGAGGTCGGTGAACAGAAACGTGGCTTCGGACCAATTCGTTGTCGCGGTTAAATCGCGATCTTTGCTGGTGATCGCTTTGATGACCGAAGGCGAAAAATACCGACTGAGGTGCGCTTGACTGCGCAGCGCATCTTCACGCTCAATCTGCAGTTTACGAATGGCGGCTTGGTGGCGGCTGACCTTGTCAACGGTGGCTTTTAAATCGGCAAGATCAATCGGCTTGGTGATGAAATCAAAGGCGCCCCGGTTCATTGCCGTTCGAATATTTTTTAAATCGCTATAGGCTGACACGACCACGGCCAAAGGTGGATCCTTGAGATCAAACATGCGTTCCAACAGAGTTAAACCGTCCATACGCGGCATGTTTATATCGGTCAAAACAATGGAAATATCGCTGCAATGCGCAAGCACGTCGAGCGCATCAACCCCGTCCAAAGCAAAGGCGAATGTATGTGTGCCGTCTCGGATTTCTTTGCGAAAGGTCTGTCTTACAAGGTGTTCAACATCCGGTTCATCATCCACGACCAGAATTTTTATCAAAGCATTGTCGTCCAAAACGTCCATCATTCAATAGCGCTTTCGTTCTTATTGCCAATCTTCGCAAGCGGAATTGGATATATGACATTCTAGTCTGTGACCTCGCCCTACAGTCAAACCTTGGCCCAGCGAAATGTAAAGGGATTTCCAGATTCTGTCAGCGATCTTAAGCTGGTTTAAGCGCCCATTGGAATGCGCATCAGAAACGCCGAGTGCTCACCGAGTGAACTTTCCACGTGCATCTCGCCGCCATGCCTAATGACGACAATGTCATGGGCCATTGAAAGACCCAAACCAGTGCCTTCCCCGGGCGACTTTGTCGTAAAGAACGGGTTGAATATGCGCGATTGCAATTCCTCTGACATTCCCGGGCCATTGTCCCAGATCTCGATCTCGATTTGTTTGTTCACGAGCCGCGTGGCGATCTTGATCACAGCCCGACTTGGATCGCCCAAAGCCTCGTGATGTTTGGAAGCAGCCTGCATTCCGTTCATCACAACATTCATGATCGCACGCTGCAATTCCTGTGGAAAACAAATGCAATGAGGAAGGTCCGCGCCAAGGTCTTGATCCATGGTGATGTTGAACCCCAATTGTTCAGCCCGCAGACCATGATAGACCAATGCCATCGCTTCCTTAGCTAGAGCATTGATATCGATCAGGGTTTTAGCGTCCGGCGCTTCGCGGGAATGGGCGAGCATGTTCTTGACTATGGAATCTGCACGTGCGCCGTGTTCGTTGATCTTTGATAGATTGCCCAACAACATCGTTACGACGTCGTCCACAGCCGCCGAGTCCTCGGCGGGCAAAGAGCTGCGAGCATCTTCAAGGTCTTCCATGAGTTCGTTTAGAAGATCCTGAGAAATCTGGGAGAAGTTGTTCATAAAGTTCAATGGATTTTTGATTTCGTGGGCTATCCCAGCCGTCAGTTGACCTAGTGACGCAAGCTTTTTGGATTCGACCAATTGTTCTTGGGTCAGCTTAAGACTGTCCAACGCGCTTTCGGCTTGATCGCGTGCTTTGACCAATTGATCTTCCCGTTCGCGCAAATCCTTGGTACGATCCAAAACACGAATTTCCAATTGGTCGCGAATATCTGCTAACTCATTTCGAAACCTAATTTGTGAACTTTGTAGCTCGTTATAGGTTGCCACCAGAACGCCAATTTCATCTTGATGATTCCAGACGAAATCTTGGCCTTCGTCGCCTTCACGTGCCTGTCGAATACGTTCAAGAAATAACCCCAATGGTCGATTGACTGCCATCCGAAGCGCCAATACCGCACCACCTACAGCAATCAAAGACATGATTGCTGCCATACCAAGCGCAAGGAAAAATCGCTCGCGTTGCAATTCCTCAATCCGTGATGCGGAATAGGAAATTCGAATTGATCCGATATTTTTGCCTTCTTCACCGGTGCGCGGCGAAAATAGGATTGGGTGTTCCGTTGTCAAAAGCGTTTCAGTATCGCTGACCATCTGTCCGATAGTCCCGATTGGTTCGTCACGCTCGTCAAAAACGATGACGCCCCTGATGTCAGGATCGATAGACATCGCCGTGATCACCAGAGAAATCTGTTGGTCGTCAAGCACCCAAACGGGACCCGCAATTGCCTGTGACTGTACGACGCCGACATTTTCCATCCGGGACTGCAACCCAATAGCGGCATCGCGTTGCGCAAACATGTTGAAAACAATAAAAAATGCGAACGTAACCCCCAGAAGAAGGGGGACGATGAGCAACAGAAACTTTGTTTGCAGCGATGCCCGCTGCCAGACGTCCATAAGGGGTGGTTCTTTACTCATCTAGGTTTTGACTTCACGATCCGCCTGCTTGGGCCAGCAGGCTTTGTAGACGGTTTGAACGGTTGCAGGTGCGGGTAGATCGAACTGTTTCGAATGGCCGTTTTCAATACGCGCGGCCCGTATGGCGGATTTCAATGCAAAGAAAACACTATTCGCCAATACCATGGGGGGCTCCCCGACTTCTTTCGACGAATAAAGTGCGTTTTTATCCTTCCAAATTTTTTTGGGGACGCCTTTCCCGGGAAATATTCGAACATTCATTTCCAGTGGGATTGTGGGAACCGCCGGAGGTTTATAACGCCAAGTATTCACAGTATTCAATTGTCCTGCATTGTCACCATCCGGCTGATGAACCATCTGTTCGGTCAATAGGTATCCGATACCTTGCACGAAAGCACCTTCGATCTGTCCGACATCAATTGCGGGATTTAGACTTCGTCCCATATCGTGGACAATATCGGCGCGGATAATTTTCGTTTCACCAGTCAGCACGTCAATTTCAACTTCGGAGCAAGCCGCATTATATGTAAAGCCGACATATTCATTTACCGGTTCACTGAACCCACCTTTGGGATCAATTGCGATACCGGTGCCTTTTGGTTGCTTGGATTTTGGTTTGAATACGATGTTGTCGGTCGAGATCGGCTTTGTGCCACCTTTGATCACCGCTTTTGCTTGGGCTTGCAAATTCACGCGATCGTTGAAGGCCGAACCGACAATGAAATCCCAATAGGTCTTTCCACCTTTGCCGGGAACGGGTGCCTTCCAGCTTTTCTTTGGACTGTCCCAGTAGTTGATGTTGTTCGCCTTACACCAGGCCGTACCTTTGGATTTCCGCATCTTCGCACAATAGTCTTTAAGCCGCACTTTCAACATATCGCAGGCGTTCTTCACCGCAAGACCGTTGTATTGCGTTCCGGTTGATGCCCCGGTGCTGGACGGGTTGGCGATCACCGACGTGTCGGCTTGGGCAACGCGGATAATGTCCAGCGGCACCCCCAATTCATAGGCGGCAATCTGAGCCAGCTGGGTTACCATCCCCTGCCCCATGTCGGCTCCGCCTTGCTGGATAAGGATGCTGGCGTCGCTGCTGTAGATGCTGACAAGCGCCGTCGTCTGTTCAAGCATAACCAAGTTGAAGCCCGAACCGTACTTCAATGGCATCAAACATAACCCCCGTTTACGCCATTTGTTCTTGGCATTAAAGTCGGCGACTTGTTTCTTGCGGGCGTCATAATCCGCAAGCCTTTTGGTGTAGGTCCAGACCTTATCTTGGTAGCAATGATCCAACTTCTGACCCGATGGAACCGTATCACCCTGTTCGTATAGGCTTTTCTCGCGGATAACTGCGGGATCCATGTCTAATGCAGCTGCTGCTTCTTCGATTGCGTTCTCAAGGATCAAGGTGCCTTGGATGTCGCCAAACGCGCGGTAGGCTGTGCTGGGCGCTTTGTTGGTGCGCGCGACATCGATCGTGGTTTCGTAGTTCGGTACGTTATAGGCACTGTCGACGCGCAGCTGGATGCAATCCGACACAACAAACGAACAGTCGTAATAGGCACCGCCATCGCCGATCATTGCGCCGCTGAGGCCCAAGATGCGGCCTCGGTTTTTCGGGTCTTTCGGATCATCACCGATGGCCAGCTGATAGTCGCCCGAATAAGGGTGCCGCCCGCCGATCATGGCGCTGTCGGTGTCGCGGGTCAAAGCCAGATAAACCGGCTGTCCAATTTTTCGCGCAGCGACTGCCGCCATCACTGCCGTCCATTGAGACATTTCAGTTTTGCCGCCATACGCACCGCCGACCTGTGGCACCTCAACACGCACTTGGTTGAAATCACACCCAAGCGCTTTGACGACCGCCGTGTGGACTGTTTTAGGACTTTGTGTCGAGGAATAAACGACCATTGCATCACCGTCGCGTGGTTCGGCGATGGCCGCTTGGGTTTCCATATAAAAGTGCAATTGACCGCCGCAGGTTTGACTTGCCGCGACAACTTTGCAGGCACGTTCTTTTCCGTGACTGTCTTTCAGTGTTATCGGCTTTGGCTTTTTTGATGCCGCCCATTTCATATCGCTTTTCGGGCGCCGCACTTTCCAAATGTGGTTCATATAGGAGGCCGACATGGGGCTATCGGGGAAAATCTGACCCTCGCTTACGGCTGTCTCAAGCGACAAGATCGGAGCTTTCCTGTCTTTCTTGGGATAAGCAACGCATTCGGCTTGAATGTAACCAGCGATGCGTTCGGCATCTTGTTGGGTGCGCGCAAGGACAAGCGTGATCGCTTGGCCGCCATACATGATGGCCTGACCCGGCTCAACAAAGAGCGGTTGATCGCTCCCGGCGCCAAAATCTGGTTTTTGATTGCTTCCACCGACAACGGCGGGGATGTCATCGAGTGACAAAAGATCAACGAAACTTTCCTCATTTTCGGCAAGGTACTCGACCAATCGCTTGAATGGCACGGGCTTCGACGTTCCCGGCAGACAAAATACAAACTTACCTGCTGCGCGCGTCGTAGCGACGACGGCCCCATAACTTGCCGTGGCCGGCATTTTGGTTTCATGGGTATAACGGACTTCGCCTTGAGCTTGGTACATTGCCATCAGCTTGATGTAAGGTTCCGAAATCGGCGCCATGCTGTTGTCGTGGTGCCAGTCCTGCGTACCGCCGCTGGTCGGCCAAGCGCCCCAATGCCTTTTGGCCGCTGATTTTTCGTCTTTTGGCAAGCTTCCGGGGGCGTTCACTTCGCGCGCATTGAGGTAGGCCTTGAAAAACAACCGGGTGGCCAAATCAAGCCGGTATGCGTCATCAAATCCTTCATCCGGCAGGCTTTTCAAGTAGGGCTTTTGCCGCGCCTGCTGCGCTAGCTGTTTCGTCAGATCACGACGAAGGGCTTCTATTCCGGATTCTATGGTCTTGTCGTTAACCGGTTTTCCGAAGATCGCGTTGGTCGCGGTTGTGCCCAAAACCGGCCCCGTCATTAATCCACCAATCACAAGGCGGCAGGTGTCAAACACCAATTGCCCGCCTTTGGTTTTGAACGAAAAGTTCGAATACATGTTGGTGATGGAATGCGAATTTACTTCGCGCAACGCCACCTTTTGCGCCCAATGGACACCGGGCTTTTTGCCATTGATGGTGTAGTCGACCAGTAAAAGATCGTCTGCCAGCTTAGGCTGCTTCAGACATTTGTTCATCAGATCGGTCAGCGTTACCGACTTAAGCGTCTTGCCTTTGGACAAATCCAAATAGGTCACGGACGCGTCGACGCCGCAAAGTGCGGTGAACAAATCAGATGGGAAGGGCGCGCCTTTGCTAAGATGGTTCAAGACCAACATCGTATTGCCGCCAAGGCTTGCGGCATTTCGCACGATGTGGCCTGCGGTGCGTTGCGCCATGAATTGCAAAACGCCGAACGCGGAAGAAGATTCGGGTTTCATCCCGGCGAACCGGTCCAAAAGTTCGGTATAGGTGACGCCTGCTCCGAGCCGCAGCTGCCCGGCTTTAAGATCGATCCGGCGCAATTCAGGCACGTCGCGCACGTCGATGAATTGGTGACTGCTTTCGATCTCGGTCTTGTAGATGCCGAAAGAGGTGTTTCCATTGACCAAGCGGACTGGGCCGGTTTTCCGCATTTTTCGCGCCAGATCAAAGACATCATTCACCGTTCGAGCTTCGGCCCAAACCTCGCCATTCTGATCGATCTTTATCTGGCCACTTGGCGCGAATGCACCTTTGGGAACCGGGATCATCACCGTCTTCTGCACGCCCTCTTTTGGAGCAAAGGCCATGTCGACCACCGTTTCCATGGGCGCTTTGGGCGGAGTTTTTGAGAATTGCTTCATTCCTGTCAGGATCGTTCGATACCCGGTGCACCGGCAGATGTTGCCATCGAACAGGTTTTCGACATCCCGGTCGCTGGGCTTTTTCGGCTTGTTGGCCAGGTAGCCCGTCATGCACATCACCCAACCATTCGTGCAATAGCCACATTGTGTTCCGTTGTTCTTCGCCAGTTCGTAAGCGACCTTATTCATCTTGCCATCGACACTTCCCGTGCCTTCGATCGTTGTCACGCTTAAACCGTTCAGGGCAGTCACCGGACGAAGGCAGGAATTAACCGAGCGGTGAACGACTTTGTTGTTTTCCTTGGCCGACAAAACGACCGTGCAGCCACCACAACCGCCTTGACCGCAGGGTTTTTTCGGACCGCTGAGCGCGTGGTCGGGTTGACGCAAAAAATCGATCAGCATCAATTTCGGTGAAGGGGCCGCGAGCGTGATTTTTTTACCGTTTAGATGAAAGCTGACCTGATCACTGGCTGCATTCTTGTTTTTGTTGCTCATCTTCCTGCCCCGATACGTTTTACGACCAATCAAGGTGACCCTAAAAGGCCACCAGCTTCGTGTCACTTACTGTAACGGGAAAAGAAATTTTTGCTCTGTGACCCAGTTCGCAGACCGATCAGCGTGGTTTCTATCCGAATGTCATTGATCAGACCGGCAGATGGCCCCTAGTGTCGTAGGCAAAACGCTAAAACTCTGGGGTGAGAACCTGATGAAACACCTTTTTCGGATTGTGACTGCGCTATTCTTGCTTGGCTCTGCGACTGCATCTTCGAGTGATCCGGTGCGCATGACCTTTGCAGGCCCCCCGCCCTTCGTGATTGCGGAAGGCACCAGCGGGATTTCGGTTGATCTGATCCGAGCGGCATTGGCTGTCAACGGGCACGTGTTAGAGGTTGTGATTGTTCCGACAAAGCGGATGCTTTTGGAAATGCAACTGGGCAATGTCGATGGAACGTCCTCGGTTCAAGGGTTGGATTATGACGATAGTCAGATTTTTCTGGGCGACGGGATGTTCGATTATTCCGACTATTTCTACACAAGGTCAGAGCAAGGGCTTTCAATCAATGAGCCCGAGGATCTTCGCGGTCTGAATGTCGTCACTTTTCCCACGGCCAAAAATATTTATCCAATCTGGTTGGAACCTGTCGTCAATGAAGGGGGGTACATTGAGGTTGCGGATCAAATTTCGCAGGTCAAAATGCTGTATCGCGGGCGCGCTGATGCTGTTTTGGCTGATGCCAGCATTTTTGCGTTCCTGACAAATCAATATCTTGAGGAGTCCGGAGACGCTCGTATTGAAGTTTCACAGTCGAAACTGATAGGAAGGATCACCTCGCTACCTGCGTTCGCAAGTGAGACCATTCGCGACGACTTTAATGGAGGCCTGTCGCAACTGCGCGCCTCTGGACGCTATCAGGAGATCTTTGACGCTTATATTCGGCAGTCGCCGTAGAAGCTGATCACGGCATCAGACATCACGACGCGTCGAATGCACGCGGGTCAGGCTAGAATTCCTTCCAGTCATCGTCGCCTGACGTGGTGTCGTGAGCAAGCTGAGCAGTGCTGATCATCGCGGTCTGCGTGGACTTCACTGGCTTAGGTGCTTGAGAGGCAGCTAGCTTGTCTTTTCTTGGACCTTGCCCAGATCCGGACTGCCCGCGCCCGTTCATCTGAAAGAAACTGACAAGTTCTCGCAGAGCAGTGGCACGTTGCGCAAGGCTTGCCGCGGCCGCCGTACTTTCTTCGGATATTGCTGCAGTTTTCTGTGTTGTTGAATCGATTTCCGACATGGCTTGATTGATTTCATTAACGCCGGTTGCTTGTTCACTGCTGGCCGTAAAAATCCCATCGATACCGGCAGATACCTGAGTGACCGACGACACAATCTCGCTTAGCGCGGTCCCCGTTGCCTTCACCAAAGCGGCGCCTTCAGCGACTTGTTTTTCGGACGTCTCGATCAGTTCCGAAATATCGCGCGCAGATTCGGATGCCCGTTGCGCCAATGCGCGCACTTCCGAGGCCACCACCGCGAAACCACTGCCCGCCTCACCCGCACGTGCGGCTTCAACGCCTGCGTTCAGAGCCAGCAAATTCGTTTGGAAAGCAATCGCATCGATGACTTCGATGATCTTACGGACTTTGGCCGAGCCCGCTTCTATCTTGCCCATTGCCGCTATCGCGTCATTTACGACCGTTCCGCCCTGTTCTGCGTGTTGCGTCGCGTTCTTTGCAGCGGCGGTCGCATCTTTCGCGTTTTGAGCGTTGCTTTTGACGGTACTCGACATTTCTTCCATCGCAGCCGAGGTTTCTTCGACCGTTGCCGCCTGTCGCTCACACCTTGTAGAAAGATCCGTGGCGCTGTCAGCGATCGCTTCTGATTCCTCCTGAATGGACGTGGATTCAAAGTTAATGTCACCGACCATTTCGCTCAGTTTATCGAGGGTTCCATTGAACGCCGCTCGCATTTCAGCAAAATCAGGCGAGCCTTTGTCTGCCAATCGCTGTGTCAGGTCGCCCTTAGACAAGGCGATCAGGCTGTTGATGATGTTCTGAAGCTCGGCTTTCCAAGCGGTGGCGTCAGTCGCGTATTTAATGACCTTCAGCGGTTTGCCATCTTGGTCCAAAATTGGATTGTAGGTGGCTTGTAACCAACGCACACTGCCGTCTTTCGCGATACGTTTGAATTCTCCGGCCCTAAATTCACCGGCGGCCAAGTCTTTCCAAAATTGAGTGTATTCCGGGCTTTTGCCTTCGTCGGGCTCGACAAACATTTGGTCATGCTTTCCCTTCACATCATCAAGGCGATATCCGGTGACATCTAAGAAGTTCTGATTGGCGTTAATCACCGTACCATCGAGTTCAAACTCGATCACGGCCTGTGCCCGAGATATGGCGGTTAGCTTACCTGTGTTATCGGCTGACTGCATTTTCTCGGCGGTGACGTCGGTTGCGAACTTGACGACTTTATATGGGCGACCCTTTGGGTCAAGAATCGGGTTATATGTGGCTTGGATCCAAATTAAGTCACCGTTCTTCGAGACCCGTTGAAATTCAGCCGAGACAAATTTTCCGTCCGCCAGATCGCGCCAGAACGCTGCATATTCGTCGCTTTTGGCATAAACTGGATCCACAAAGATCCGATGATGCTGACCGCGGGCTTCTTGAAGCGTATATCCCATTACGTTCAAAAAATTGTCGTTCGCACTTAAGATGTTTCCAGCTAGATCAAACTCGATCACAGCTTGCGATCTGGATATCGCATCTAATTGCCCACTTGCATCGGTTGTTTTTAGCTTATTTTTGGTAACATCGATGGCAAACTTAACGACCTTTACGACCTCGCCATCTTCGTTGAAGATTGGGTTGTACGAGGCTTCGATATAGACCGCCTCACCCGTCTTGGAGATGCGGGTAAATTCGCCCGCAAGATACTTTCCCTTACCGAGTTCGTCCCAAAACGCAGTGTATTCCGGTGATTTCACATAGTCACTTTCGACGAAAATCCTGTGGTGCTTGCCGACAATATCTTCCAAGGCATATCCCATCGCGCCTAGAAAATTCTCATTGGCGTCAAGGATATTTCCTTTGGGATCAAACGAAATAACCGCCTGAACTTTGTGCAAGGCGTCAATTAGTGCCTGCATTTCACTGATTTTTTTCGCGTCGGCAGCTTTTTGGCGTGAAAATAGCATACGTATTCCTCAGGTCAGGTTGACCCGTCATTAGTTCTTAGAAGTTGATACCGTGTTGACAGATTAAATTTTCAGCACTTGCAGGCGAGGCACCACATAGGTGCGACAGTCGGCAAAGTCTTTCGACTGGCTAACATTTCAGGTTCCGGGCACCCAATCACTGGACTTTCTTGATTGGACCGTAGGACGCGCGGAACGCCTGATAGGCCGCAGCAAAGTCGGATGTCATTGCCGTGTTGGGTGATATCGTCCGGTCAATTTGGGGGGCGGTGATCACGTCTTCGGGCGCAGCATCTGTCGCGGCCAACTGCCCAAGACGGGCCGCACCAAGGGCGGCTCCAAATTCGCTGCCGCTTGGTAAATCGAGCGGGACATTAAGCACAGTCGCGATCAGTTCCAGCCAATAATCCGAGGCCGCACCTCCACCAATGGCGGTCAGCCGTTCAAGCTTGACGTCGGTGGCTTTCAACGCTTCGAAACTGTCACGCAGGCCGAAGGCGACGCCTTCCAACACGGCTTGGGTCAGGTCTTGGGTGGTGGTGCTGGTGCCGAGGCCCGTCAGGCTGCCCCGGATTTCGGCATCGTTGTGTGGGGTTCGTTCGCCCGAGAGATAGGGCAGGAAACGGACTGTGCTAGGCGGGCGAAGCTTACGCCCCAAAGCTTCGCTTAGGGTTTGAGGCGATTTTCCGGTGATCCCCGCCAGCCAATTCAAACTGTCGGTCGCCGAAAGCATCACGCCCATCTGGTACCAGCGCCCCGGAACCGCGTGGCAAAAGGTGTGCACTGCCGTTTCTGGGGCTGGTCGATAGCCATCCCGCGCCGCCAAAAGCACGCCCGAGGTTCCAAGCGAGACAAACCCCTGCCCTTCGTTGAGGGCCCCGATGCCGCAAGCCGCCGCTGCGTTATCGCCTGCGCCACCGGCAACAACGACGGTCGACTTCAGCCCCCAAGCTTTTGAAAGATCCGTTCGTAGTTCTCCGGCCTTGTCGGACCCTTCGACAAGCCGAGGCATCTGGTGGCCGTGCATGTGACTTGCGTCTAGTAGGGGCTTGGACCAATCCCGCTGTCCGACGTCCAACCACGACGTTCCGGCACTATCGGACATGTCGGCGACGTAATCACCGGTGAGATATAAATTTAAATAGGCCGCTGGTAACAGCACTTTGGCGACCTTATCGTAGATGTCCGGCTCATGGGCGCGGACCCATTCCAGCTTGGGTGCCGTAAAGCCCGGAAAGACGATATTGCCCGACAGCTCGCGCACGCCTTCGGTGCCATCCAGAATTGCCGCCTCAACATGGGACCTTGTGTCGTTCCAAAGGATACAGGGGCGCAGCACGTCCCCTGCAGCATCCAGCAGGGTTGCGCCATGCATGTGACCTGCGACGCCGATGCCTTTCAGATCAGCGAAGGCTGGGTGGGTGTCGCGCAGCTCGGCCATTGCGTTATGCAGCGCTTTGATCCAGTCGCTGGGATCCTGTTCGGACCAGCCCGACGCAGGGTGCGTGACATCATAGTGCCGTTCCGCAGCCCCAAGGACATTGCCCGCGTCATCGACCAGCAAGGCGCGAAGCCCCGATGTGCCAAGATCTATACCCAAGTACGTCATGACAGCCCTTTAATCATGAAGCCGGCCAACGCCATAGCATTCGCGCGATCTGGGCATCAGTATAGACATACCACTCGGCACGAAAAGGCCGCCGGCGCTAGGTCAGCACCGACGGCCCCTCGCGGGAGGAGTTCGTATTAGCTTTGCAGCATCGCCGTTGCCGTCTCTGGGGTCAGCGGATCGGGTCGCTCGCAAGAGGTTGTCATTGCGACAAATTCGCCGCTTTCGCCCGAAGCCAAAATGCCATTCATCACCTCAACAGCATGCAGCGCCAGTTCAAGTGAACAGCGGTGCGGGCGATCTTCCAAAATGGCCAGCGCCATGTCGGCCAAACCTGCAGTGCGATAGTTGGCGTGTTCTTCGTCGTTCACGATGCCAAAAGGATGATCCCAAGGTGTGACCACTTCGGCTTCGCCATTGGCTGGCGTCAACACCAGATCGCCGCCAAAGAAGTTGGGATCGGGCACGTCGAGCGAAGCAT
The DNA here is from genome assembly GCA_028097405.1 of Paracoccaceae bacterium. Taxonomy (GTDB): domain Bacteria; phylum Pseudomonadota; class Alphaproteobacteria; order Rhodobacterales; family Rhodobacteraceae; genus CALKXV01. The sequence continues at coordinate 125,900 of JAOHEK010000001.1, forward strand.
TGGAGCCATAAAGTTCCATCGGTTTGTGGCCATGCCCCCAAACGTCCCAGCTTGTGCACATCGTGATCACGGCACCATTTTCGAATTCTAAAAGAGCGTGGATCGTGGTCGGTGTTTCGACCGGGATTTTCTCGCCCTTGCGAGGTTCGGACAGAATGGTGCGTGTCTTTTGCGGCGTCGAGCTTAGGGCCGCGACCCTGCGGACCGGTCCGATTAATTGGACAAGGTTGGTGACATAGTACGGACCAATGTCCAGAACCGGACCTGCTCCGGGTAGGAAAAAGAAATCGGGGTTCGGATGCCAGTCTTCTAGGCCATGGTTCATCACGAAGGCCGTGCCACTGGTCACCTGACCGACAGTGCCATCGTCCACCAACTTGCGGGCTTGCTGATGGGCAGCACCTAGAAAGGTGTCCGGCGCTGACCCGACGCGCAGGTTGCGGTCATCGGCCAGCTTTTTGATCTCGGCACCTTCTTCCAACGTTAAAACGAAGGGCTTTTCCGAATAGACATGTTTGCCAGCCGCCAGCACTTTCGACGACACCTCGACGTGCGCTGATGGAATGGTCAGGTTAACCACAATGTCGATGTCATCCGAGCCAAGCAGGTCGTCGACAGTATGAGCACGCACGCCAAATTCATCTGCCCGCGCACGGGCGGCATCCATGTTCATGTCTGCGACCGCACGCACCTCGATCCCGCGAAACATGGGCGCAAGGCGCAAATAGGCCGCCGAGATGTTCCCGCAGCCAATTATACCAACACCAAGAGTCGTCATAACAGCGTCCTTCAAACCGTATTCAGATAGTTAAGCGACGCGGTTGCAAATCGCACATCGTCGCTTGGATTGTCGTGTTCCATGATAAACAATGCACAACCAGTCGCGCGCAGCGCAGTCATCAGGCCGGCCCAATCCATGGTGCCTTGGCCCACGTCTGCCCAACCGTCTTCGTTCAAGTTTTCGCCTGTCGGTGCGATGTCTTTCACATGTGCGCATACTGTTCGCGCGCCCAGCTTTTCGATCCAAGGCATCGGGTCCTGACCCGCGCGCGCGCACCATGCAACGTCAAATTCAAGCGCAAGGCTTGGGCCACCTTCGAACAAGCAGTCGATTGGCATCGAACCATCGGCAAGGGCCGTGAACTCAAAGTCGTGATTGTGCCAACCAAAGGTCAGACCAGCAGCGACAAGAGGTGCGCCAGCTGCCTCAAGACGCGCGCCGAAAGCGCGCCATCCGGCTGCATCCGTGGGGCGATCTGGTTCTTCCAGATAGGGGACGAAGACGTTTTGCACACCCAATGCTTTTGCAATCGCAATGGCTGCATCGGCGTCGGATTCGACAAGGTCTAGTCCGAAGTGCGCACTTGGCATTTCCAAGTCAGCGGCCTCCACCGAGGCTGCCAAGTTCTTTGCATCTTCCAGATTTGCGAAAAGCGCGCCAAACGGTTCAACCTGCGCATAGCCAGCCTTAGCCAGCATCTGAAGCGTTTCGGGTAAAGGTCCGAAGTTGCGCGACGAATAGAGTTGATAGGATGTCTTCATGGTCGTTTCCTTCTTGGCCCTCAGAGCCGTTTTTCGTCTTTTTTATCAAACAGGGATGCCTCAGCGGCGTTGAACCCAATTGTTACGGCGTCGCCTGCCGAAATCTTGGATTGTCCGCTGGTTCTAAGCCAGAACCGCGTTCCGTTGACTTCGGTCAGCGCCAGCGTGTCAGAGCCAAGCGCTTCTACGACTTCGACCTTGACGTTCAGTTTTACATCGGTGCTTTCCGCTTCAGACCCAAGACTGACATGTTCGGGACGGATGCCGAACCAAGCAGCACCATTCGCCTGCCGTGAGAAATCATAGCCGGCAAGGGGGACAGAAAGATCGCCCGCCTTGAAAAACTGGTCCTCGATGACACCTTCCAAAAGGTTCATCGATGGCGAGCCAATGAAATCGGCCACGTAAAGATTTTCCGGTTTGTTATAAACTTCATCCGGGCTGCCAAGTTGCTGGATCAGCCCATCTTTCATCACGGCGATCCGGTCAGCCAGCGTCATCGCTTCGATCTGGTCGTGGGTGACGTAGATCATCGTGTTCTTCAGACGTGCGTGAAGCTGTTTTAGCTCGATCCGCAAATCGGCGCGCAGTTTGGCATCAAGGTTCGACAACGGTTCGTCAAACAAGAATACGTCCACATCGCGCACAAGAGCGCGCCCAATCGCAACACGCTGGCGCTGGCCACCCGAAAGCGCCGAGGGCTTGCGGTTCAACAGAGGTTCGATTTGCAAGACGTCCGCCGCATGGGCCACACGTTTCTTGATCTCGGGCTTTGGAACCTTGGCGTTTTTCAGACCAAAGGACATGTTCCCCTCAACCGTCATCTGGGGGTAAAGCGCATAGGACTGGAACACCATTCCGATGCCCCGTTCCGAAGGTTCGGCCCAGGTGACGTTCTTGCCGTTGATCCAGACTTGACCAGCCGTCACATCGAGAAGCCCCGCGATGCAGTTCAATAGGGTGGACTTGCCGCAGCCCGAAGACCCAAGCAAGACAAGAAACTCGCCTTGACCGATGGTCAGGTCCAGCTTTTTCAGCACGTCAACCGCGCCGAAACTAAGGGTAAGGTTTTTGATTTCGACCGAGTGTGTATTGCTCATCCTTTGACGGCTCCCGCTGCAATGCCGCGGACAAATAAACGGCCTGACACAAAGTAAATGGTAAGCGGCACCAATCCCGTCAGGATCGTCGCAGCCATGTTGACGTTATATTCTTTGACACCCTGAACCGAGTTGACGATGTTATTCAGCTGAACCGTCATCGGATAGATATCGGGCTTAGTATAGACCACGCCGAACAAGAAATCATTCCAGATTCCAGTGACTTGCAAGATCATTGCAACCACGAAGATCGGCAGAGACATGGGCAACATGATCTGGAAGTATATCCCCCAGAACCCGGCCCCATCGACGCGGGCGGCCTTGAACAGCTCTTCCGGCAAGGATGTGAAATAGTTGCGGAACAAAAGCGTCAGGATCGGCATTCCGAAGATTGTATGCACGACAACCAAGCCCGTAAGCGTTCCGTAGATGCCCATTTCACGAAGCAGGATCACCATCGGATACAACATGACCTGATAAGGAATGAAGGCTCCAAAAATCAGGATGGTGAAGAAGACGTCCGCGCCCTTGAAGCGCCAGTTCGCCAAAGCATAACCGTTCACGCTGGCGATCAGGATCGACACCAAAACCGACGGCACCGTGATCCGCACCGAGTTCCAGAACCCACGTGATAGGCCGTCGCAGTTCAACCCCGTACAAGCCTCGGACCAAGCTTTCACCCAAGGCTCGAAGGTAATCTCGACGGGCGGCGCAAAGATGTTGCCCATGCGGATTTCGGGCATTCCCTTTAGCGAGGTCACGACCATCACGTAAAGCGGAATAAGATAATAAAAAGCGACGACAATCAGTGTTCCGTAAAGGAAAATGTTGCGTCGCGAAAAGGCGCGGGTCGGTTTCGGCCCGTGAGCGCCGTCGAAGTGAGTTGCATCAACCACGTTTTTTCCCTCCAAACTCAAGATAGGCCCAAGGGATGATGACAATCAGAACAGCCAGCAACATCATGGTCGAGGCCGCAAAGCCCTGCCCCAAATTCTGGCGCAAGAACATCGTGTCATAGACGAATTTCGCCGGCACTTCCGAAGCGATCCCCGGACCACCACTGGTTTGTGCGACGACCAGATCGAAGACTTTCACAATGCCACTGGCAATGATGACCAGCGTTGTGATGAACACAGGCCGCATCATTGGAATGACAATAAACAGATAGGTTTTCCAAGACGGGATGCCGTCGACGCGCGAGGCTTTCCAGATGTCTTGATCGATCCCACGCAAGCCAGCAAGCATCAAGACCATGATCAAGCCTGTGCCCTGCCAAAGACCTGCGACCAAAACGCCGTAGATGACAATGTCTTGGTTATAAAGCGGATCGAACGCAAAACTCGTCCAGCCCAAGTCACGTATGATGCTTTGAATGCCGAATTCGGGGTTTAATAGCCACTGCCAGATAAGGCCCGTCACGATGAAAGACAGCGCAAAAGGGTACAGAAATATCGTGCGGAAGGTATTCTCGAACCGGATTTTCTGATCCAACAGGGCGGCCAATAGAAAGCCGATCACAAGGCTGAAGAACAGCGAGCAAACCCCATAAATCATTAGATTTTCGATGGATATGAGCCAGCGGTTTGTTCCCCATAAGCGCTCGTATTGCTCAAAGCCGACCCAGTTCGTTCGGGGCAAAAGCTTGGAGTCGGTGAACGAATACACCACGGTCCAGATCGTACCACCAAAGAACACAACCATAGCTGCAAAGATCATCGGGATGGCCGCGATCTTTGCTGACATGTTTCTGAATAAGCCGAACGGTTTGGTTGCGCCTGTGGCCACCGGTATCCCTCCCCTAAAAAAGTCGGGGCCAAAAGGCCCCGACCCTAGATTTACGCTACAAGTGAATTAGCCTGCGCTTTCGATGATATCTGCGTAGCGCGATTGTGCGTCTTCGGCAGTGATCGATTCGCTCGCCCAAAACTCTGTCATCAGGTCTTCGATCTGACCGACAGCGTCTGGGGAAAGCGATTGATCCAATCCAGGAAGAATGTTGCCTGCCGCCAGAATGGCCAGGCCCTTCTTCATGCAGTCATTGGCCGCTGAAAGATCAACATCGCCGCGTACTGGCAACGAGCCTTTCTTAAGGTTGAAGGCAACCTGAACGGCTTTCGACATCATGACCGAGGCCAGCTCTTTTTGAGCCGCTTCAATCGCTGGATCGTCGTTCTTAGGGAAGTAGAACGCGTCGCCACCGGTTGAGATGACTTCGTTCACACCAAGACCCGGAAGGCAGGTGTAATCTTCACCGGCAACTTTTTCGGCCACGGCGAATTCGCCCTGCGCCCAGTCACCCATGATCTGACCACCAGCTTCACCGGTGATGACCATGTTAGTCGCTTGGTTCCAGTCTTGAACGTTCGAGCCTTCGCGCAAAGAACGCGCATCAGCTGCAGCTTGGAAGACTTTCGCGTAGACATCGCCGCGAGCCAGTTCGACGTTCTTGTTGGAAACAACGTCTACCCATGCATCGGGGCCAGCGATTGCGACGGCCATCGCGTCAAACGCCAGATTCGACTGCCAAGCTTGGTTACCCATGGCGAGCGGAACGATCCCAGCTTCGCGCAATGCGGGGCCAGACGCAACGAATTCATCCCAGTTTGTTGGAACAGGAAGACCTACTTTTTCGTAAGCGCCATTGCTCAGCCAAATCCACTGTGGCGAGTGAATGTTCACAGGCACACAATAGATACGTCCGTCGACAGTGCAGCTATCCAAAAGCGACGAAGGGTTCACAAGATCTTTCCAACCTTCGGCTTCAGCGACATCGGTCAGATCAAGCATGAGACCTGCTTCGACAAGCTCAAGCGCCTGCTGGCCGTGGTTAAACTGGGTCGCGCCCATTGGATCGCCTCCAGTGATCCGGCTGATCATAACCGGACGCGCGGTGCCACCGCCGCCGGCAATCGCGCCATCAACCCAAGTGTTATCAGTGCCTTCAGTGAAAGCTTTTGCAAATTCGGCAACAGCGGCAGCTTCGCCACCGGATGTCCACCAATGCGTGACCTCAAGGTCAACAGCCTGCGCTGACGTTGCCGTCAGAGCTGTCGCCGTCAGAAGTGATGCTAGTGTCTTCATTGTTCTTCCTCCCAATTTCGTAATCGTTGTAGAAAAATCTATAACGATTTAGAAATCCCTTGCAAGACATTCTTTTTTTCTGCAAACAGAGGTAATGAAAGGCCGGTTCGATGCCTGTGCAAAAATCCAATAGACCAACGCTTAGAACGATTTCCGAACTTAGCGGATTCGCCGTTCCGACGGTATCGCGCGCGCTGAAAGGTGCGCCGGATATTGGCAAATCAACTCAGGAAACGGTTCAGCGAATCGCCCGCGATATCGGCTATGTGCCGAATCGCGCAGGCGTACGACTGAAGACCGGAAAGACCAATGTGATTGCCTTGGTTTTATCGACCGAACACGACATGTTAAACCATACCGGGCGTCTGATCTCGGCCTTTGCCGGTAAGCTGCGCGAGACCAATTACCATGTGATTGTCACGCCATATTTCCCAGACGAAGATCCAATGATCCCTGTGACCTACGTCGTGGAAACTGGGTCGGCGGACGCTGTGATCCTAAACCAAACCCAACCTGAAGATGTACGCGTTCGGTATCTAATGGATCAGAACTTTCCCTTTGCCACCCATGGCCGCACCAAATGGAGCCATTTGCATCCGTACTTCGACTTCGACAACAGCAAATATGGAAGTTATAGCGTTGAACGGTTGCACCAACGCGGGCGCAAAAACCTGCTGCTGATCGCGCCGCCGCCGGGACAGACCTATGCGCGCTATATGATCGAAGGCAGCTTGGAAATGGCCGACACGCTTGGCATCAAGATGAAGCTTCTTGAATCTGCGACAAGTGACGACCCTTCGGATGTTGTTCGCGCCGCGGTCGAAGCGCATATGACGGACGAAACATCGGTTGACGGGATTGTCTGCGGTTCGACAACCGCCGCTATGGCGGCTGTGGCTGCGGTCGAAGATTTCGATTTTAAGGTTGGACGAGACGTCGACATCGTTGCGAAAGAGGCTGAAGAGTTTCTGAGCCTGTTCCGCCCCGACATTTTATCGTTTCGTGAGAACGTATCGCGTGCCGCTGAGTTTCTGGCTGAAGCCGCAATACAGGCAATCAACCAACCGGATTTGCCGCCTTTGCAAGAACTGGATTTCCCGAAGCTGATTGCGTGACAGCATTCAGATCATGAATTCAGATAACTGAGCAGATGTCGTCGAATTCAAAACGCGGCAGCCTTTGAAACAGTGCTGTCTCGTCTGCATATCCCAGATTGCACAGGAAATTGGATTTCCATCCGGATTGGGCGAAAAATTCCTGATCTACGATCTCATTCGAGAACCCCGACATCGCCCCCACATCAAGCCCCATCGCGCGCGCACCAATCATGAAGTAAGCGCCTTGCAGCGTCGAATTCCGGTAGGCCGTATCATGGGCATAGGCTTCGTTATCCGCAAATAGTGGCTTGCGATCTTCGTGGGGGAACAGGAAATCGAGCCGCTGCCAGTAAAGCGGGTCCCAAGCGATGATGGCAGTCACTGGCGCTGCACGCATCTTATCGATGTTCTTGGCCTTCAGGGATTTCGCCAGCCGGTCCTTTGCGGCGTCAGAACGTACAAAGACGAACCGCGCAGGACAGGTGTTCATGCTTGTTGGACCAGCAATGGTAATATCGTACAAGGTTCGCAGCATGTCGTCGCTAACAGGTTTGTCCGTCCAGTCATAATGGGAACGGGCGTCCCGCAAGATCACATCAATCGAGGCATCATCCAATTGCGGCTTACGTTCGCGTAAGCTTCGAACCGCGTCTTGTGCCGCTAACCGTATGTCTTCCATCGGATTGCTTCCCTCGTCCATCATTCGTCAACAGACAGTTTTTGACGATAAAACTGGATTTAGTCAAATAAAATCGATATAACTGACCCAACGAGACGAGGAAACCGCCTATGCCTGCATGGAACGACTATAAAACCGAAGCAAAATCGCGTGGCGCGCTTGCATTCGAACTATATGCCGTGCGCTCGGTTCCAGCAAAAGACCCGGCAGCGGTCAGAGCTAATTTACCAGACCATCTTGCTTATCAGGGCGAACAGGAGCGCGCTGGCGCACTGTTTCTGGCGGGGCCGATGTCGGATGAAACCGGCGAACAGATGGAAGGCATGGGGTTGATCATTTACCGGGCCGCCTCACTTGAGGACGCGCGCGAGATTGCGGAAAACGACCCGATGCACAAAAGCGGAGCGCGTACATTTACCTTACGCCGCTGGCTTGTGAACGAGGGGGCTTTGACACTGTCCGTTAATCTGGCCGCACAATCCGCGGCCTTCAAATAGGGGGCCACCATGGCTGCACGTAGTTTTCTTGGTGACATGTTGACGACCCTATTTGAACGGCGTCAGACAGCCACAAACTTTGGTGATAACCGGTCCTTGTCCGACATGTGCCGATCCTTGTTGGACGCCGAGGGCGAAATCTCGGGGCTGAAGCTGGCACAGGCCATTCTGGATCGATACGCAAGGCTCACCCCGGACGAGACACTGGAGTTTTTCCTTTTTCTGAACAACGCGCTTGAAGTCGATATGGCGGCTTTGAACGATGCCATCGTGGAATATGGGCTGACGCAATCCATGGCTGGTTACGCCAAGATCAGCGCGCTTTCAGAATCCCCACGACAAGAGCTTTTGCGCCGCCTGAACCAACCGCCCGGTGCCACACAGGCGCTGGTCAACATGCGCCGGGATCTTTTAGAAGCGCTTGAAGGCACGCCGGAATTAGCCCGGAGCGATCTTGATTTTCAACACCTTTTGCGCAGCTGGTTCAACCGGGGTTTTTTGGTGCTTCAGCCGATCAACTGGGAATCGCCCGCCAGTATCCTTGAAAAGATCGTTGAATATGAAGCCGTACATGCCATCAGCGATTGGGACGATTTGCGGCGGCGCCTGTATCCTCAGGACCGCCGGTGCTTTGCCTATTTTCACCCAAGTATGCCAGATGAGCCACTTATATTTGTCGAGGTGGCGCTGACCAAATCGGTCCCCAGTTCGATCCAGCGCCTTTTGTCCGAAGAACGCAAACACCGTGATGCACAGGACACTAAGGTCGCGGTCTTCTATTCGATCTCGAACTGTCAGAAGGGCTTGAGGGGTATCTCATTTGGGAACCTGTTGATCAAACAGGTCGTCGCAGAGCTGCAGCAGGAACTGCCCGGACTTGAAACGTTCGTGACACTGTCGCCGATCCCAAAGCTAAACACTTGGCTCGCGGATCAATCGGACATCAAAGGTGTCGAACCGTTGATCCAAGGAACGGCTGACCAGATCACCGTGAAAGCAGCGGCGACACACTATCTTCTAAGTGCGAAAAATACTCATGGGGCACCGTTTGATCCAGTCGCCCGCTTTCATCTTGGCAATGGCGCCCAGATATTTGCCGTCCACGGGGCTGCGGACCTAAGTGAGAACGGCTTGCGTCAGTCGGGCGGCGCAATGGTCAACTATCAGTATGACCTGGATGTCATCGAGCAGAACCACGAGAAATTCGTACAATCGGGCGAAGTTTGCATAAGCCCGGCCTTTCAGGCCGCTCAACAGAAATCTCGTCCCAAGCGGGCGGCGGCTAAGACCAGACCAAAATCCCGTGCGAGCCACTAGCGCCGGCGGGTCATCTGCCACGTCGATTTTATTGTTATTATCTGGATAAGTTGCAAAATATCGTTTTTTATTGACTTGCCCAGCGGATTTATGGACAACCAACCAAGTTCAGGTTTTGGAGGATCGACATGCGCGAAACGTATCATGAAGAAGGCAAATGGTGGGTAAGTCCCTATAATTTCATACCTGAAGTTCGCCAAGACTTGATGCTTCCGCCAAAAGTTCAGATCCACGACGCAACGTTGCGCGATGGTGAACAAACTCCGGGCGTCGTGTTTTCTGTCGCCGATAAAATTGCCATCGCCCAGAAGATGGACGAAATCGGTGTTGAGCGTATCGAAGCAGGTATGCCTGCAGTGTCGCCTCAGGACGCCGAAGCGATCAAGGAAATCTCAAAGCTTGGGCTAAAGTCGAAGATTTTCACCTTCGCACGCGCCATGAAAGCCGACATCGATATGGCTTTGGAATGCGGTGCGGACGGCGTAATCATCGAAGTTCCAATTGGGTATCCAAAGCTGACCACGCAGTTTGGCTGGACTTGGAAAGACGTGTTCGAGAAAAGCCGCGACGTGATCAACTATGCGCGCGAACAGGGCCTTTACGCGGTCTATTTCCCATACGACACAACCCGCGCCCGTCCACAGGACCTTGAAAATCTTTGCAAGGCTGTGATGAACGAAAGCCCACCCGATAGCATAGGCATCGTTGATACCATGGGCTGCGCGACGCCCGAGGCGATCAAATATATGGTTCGTTGGGTCAAGGACATGACGGGTCTGCCGATTGAAATCCACACGCACAACGATTTCGGCATGGGCGTTGCCACGGAATTGGCAGCCGTGACGGCGGGCGCTGAAGTGGTTCACAGCTGTGGCAATGGTCTGGGCGAACGCACGGGCAATGCAGCCCTTGAAGAACTGATGTTGGGTTTGGATCTGCTTTATGGCTACGAAACTGGCTATAAGTTGGACAAGTTGCCCGAGTTGGGCGAGCTGCTGTCGCGCCTGTCAAACGTGCCGATTGCGCGCAACAAACCGATCTTAGGATCGGGCAATTTCATCCGCGAATCCGGTATCGGCATTCAGTATGTCATGAACGACCCTTTGGTGATGTTCGGCACACACCCTGCCCTAACGGGACGCGAAGGCGAAGTTGTTCTGGGCAAGAAAAGCGGCAAGGCCTCGGTGGTTTATAAGCTTGGTCAATTGGGTCTAGGAGAGGTCAGCGACGATCAGTCCGGCCAAATTCTGAACCGGGTTAAGCAACGCGGCATCGAAAAGCGCGATACTTTGACCGACGAAGAGTTCACGGCCATCGTTGCGGACGTTCGCGCCGCCTGAGTTCGAACAGCGCTGTTGAGTTTTAACGAAGCGTCATGATCAACGCATCCACGGATGCGCGGTCGGGCATCGAGGGTGCGGCGCCCGCTTTGGTCACCGACAGCCCAGCTGTTGCGCATCCATATCGCGCAGATTCGATCGGTGACATTCCTTCGGCCAGAGCGGCGGAAAATCCGCCATTGAAGGCATCGCCCGCGCCGGTTGTTTCGACCACAGACCCCGCATTGACGGCTGGCACAAGGCCATGACCGTAAAGGTAAGCCCCCTGCTCACCCATGGTGATGATCGGAGTTGTCACGCCTAAGTCTATTAGCGCCAAACAGGCCTTTTCGGCGTCGAGTGCGTTTTGAACCGACACGCCGGTCAGCGCTTCGCATTCGGTTTCATTCGGCGTGACGTAGTCGCACAATGCCAACATTCCATCCGGCAGTTCGGCGGCAGGGGCTGGGTTCAAAACCGTGGCCACGCCTGCGGCCTTGGCGATTTCTAAACCGCGAACGGCGGCCTCCAGGGGTTGTTCCAATTGGGTTACGAAGACGTCTGCGCCTGCAATCAGATCGGATTGCGCATCAATATCGTTGCGTGAGATCAGCGCCGCAGCCCCCGGAGCAATGATGATCGCGTTGTTGCCACTGCTTTCTTCGATGAAGATGTAGGCAGCACCGGTGTAGGATTCGGGCGATTGTTCAACATGGGGGATGACGCCCGCATCGGCCCAAGTTTGCATCGCGAGTTTTGCGAAATCATCTTGGCCCAGCCTTGTGATCATATGGGTTTCCGCCCCCATGCGAGCGGACGCAACAGCTTGGTTCGACCCTTTCCCACCGGGGCCAAGGGCAAATGAATTGCCCAATATCGTCTCGCCCATTTTGGGCATCCGATCCGCGCGGTACGCCGTGTCAGCGACAAAAACGCCAAGAATGACGACCTTGCCCATGGGCTATGCCTCGTCCGGTGGTACGACGCCTTTGCGGATTGCAAAACAGCCGTAGAATCGACGCTCGCCAGTTTGGATAACCGCATAGGCATTCTTGGCGCGTTCATAAAAGGCGAACCGTTCGACGCTGATCATCGTGCCACCGCCAGCAGCGCTTACCTCGGCCTGCACATCTTTCATGACCGGCATCAAGGTATCGGGTTCGCCGACGACTTCCATCCGCGCGATAGCATCATCCACGAAAGTGTCTATCGGGTAGACCGACAAGACCGCTTTGGCGACCTCTGCTGCAGGCAGATCGATCCGAAGAACCTGCCCCAGCACGGTTTCACGAGCGATGCTATCGGAGGGGAAATTGGTATCTGCGATAATCAGATCGTCGCCGTGTCCCATAGCGCGCAAGGCATATAGGACGTCGGCGTTCAGATTTGGATTAATGCCTTTCAGCATCTCGGTCCCCTTTTGATGTCGCAATCCAAGACGCGCGCCCGTGGCACCGTTAAATAGGGGAAGATGCGCTTGGTCCGATTTCAGCCGAATGGTTTCGCCCCTTTGGCTGAAAGTGTAGTCTAACAACTTGTTCACGCAAAGAGAAATTGGGATTGGTTTGAGCCGTCGCGAAGGCAGATCGCGGTTTGGGAGTATGGTCTGATAATATTCGCTGCTGATTACCTAGTTTTAACCGATAGGACGCTAGACCCCTGTTACGGATCGCCTGTTGTTGCCGGTGACCGAACGGGTCGTGGTGAACGTGGCGCATGTAGAAGTACATCCGACAGGGCTTAACGAAGTCGCCCAAAACGTGGCGCAAGGGTTGCAGCGCGGGGCGCTGGAACCTTTTTGGTTGATGTGCGTTGCGATCTGCATCGACCTTCCAGTCTTTGCTCTGGCGTTTTGGTTCGTGCTTTATGGTGCGGTTCCAGCGGACGCCTTTGCGCCAGTTCCTGCGGCACTTTGGGCCTGCCTCGGCAGCCTCGTCTTTGTTGCGACGATGATTGTCATTGGCGGATATCGCAGCACCGTGCTGTCCCAATGGAAATCATTCGTCACCCGCACCTTTTTGTCCGCGCTTTTTCCAATCCTTGGCTTGGTCATGATCGCGCCCATTGATGTTATGGGTACGGCTCTAACCGCCACCTTGTTAAGTTTGGGCACTGCCATTGCCGCCACGCGACTTGGTGCACAGAAAGCTGTAAATTGGGTGATCGATACCGGGCTGATCGCCCGCCGCGCCGTTATTGCCGGCGGTGGAGCGGAAGCCGAACGGCTGATCCGGGGGCTTAGCAAACGTCAGGGCAACGACATCCGCCTATACGGCATTTTCGATGACCGTGACGACAAGCGCTCGCCGACACAAGTTCTCGGGATTCCCAAGATCGGCGGTTACGATGACTTGGTTACTTTTGTTCGCGCCGCTGAAATCGATTTGGTGATCATTGCCCTGCCCTTTGCGGCAGAAAAGCGCATCAAGTGGCTGTTTGACGAATTTCGCGTTCTTCCCGTGGAAGTTGGCCTGTCAAACTACAGTCAAAACTACGCTTTTGACCAATCCGAGCGACCGCCATCCGTCGAAAAGATCAGCCGCAGCTTTGCGCCCGAATGTCGTTTGACGAAGCGACTTTTTGACGTGTTCTTTGCCGTTTGTGCGTTGGCCTTGCTTTGGCCAATCTTACTATTAGCCGCCTTGGCCGTCCGGCTTGAAAGTTCCGGTCCGGTTCTGTTTCGCCAAAACCGACATGGGTACAACAACCGGATCATCGAAGTTCTGAAATTTCGATCGATGTACACGGACATGGCCGATCCTACGGCCAAGAAAGTCGTGACCCGTGACGATCCCCGCGTGACACGCGTTGGCCGGTTCCTACGCCGCAGTTCGATTGACGAACTGCCACAGCTTTTCAATGTCTTACGCGGAGACTTGTCGCTGGTCGGACCACGCCCACATGCGGTCGAAGCGTTGTCTAGCCAGCAAGAAAGGTTCACACAGATCGTTGACGGCTATTCAGCGCGTCATCGCTTACCGCCCGGCATCACGGGCTGGGCTCAAATCAACGGCTGGCGTGGTGAAATTGACAATGCATCAAAGCTAGAAGCCCGCTTTGAACACGACTTGTTTTACATCGAAAATTGGTCGTTTTGGCTAGACTTGAAAATCCTGATGCGCACGCCGTTCAGCATTTTGAATAGCGAAGGCGCCTATTGAACCGATCAAATACCCTTATTTGATCCGGGCCACATAGCGCACCCGATCCGGGTTGAACCAGGTACGCGAATATTCAACGACCTCGCCATCTGCGGCCCGCCCCCATCGCTCGATAAACCCGACTGTATCGCCCGGCTCACAGCCGATGTCATCTGGGCTCCAATCCGGCAATGTGCCAACGCCAATCCGATCTTCCACCCGCGAGATCAACAGCCCCAAGGATCGTTGGTAGAAATAATAAAGCGACTCTGATAGATCGGCCGGGCGGATCGTTTGCGCCCACTTTCCATCCAACCAAATTTCTTCGATCGCCGAGGGTAAATCAGACAGAAGACGCAGCCGGCGAACCCGATGACCATCCTCGGATTGTCCGAATTTCGGCAGGTCGCGTGGTTTTTTCAGACGTTTCGTACTGAGTATATTCGCAGTCGGCAGACCACCTCCGTCCAACCGTTCCAACCTGAAAAACGCATATATGCCAGCCGCAACTGGATTGTGGCGAACGTAATTTCCCGATCCCTGAATGCGTTGAAGAAATCCCTTGTCTTCTAAATCATCCAGCGCTTTTCGCAGCGTGCCTACAGCAATGCCCAAGTCTGTCGCCATGTCTCGTTCGGGCGGCAGTTTTTCACCGTCGATCAAGCGCCCGGACGAGACTTCGCGGATCAACATTTCCGCAGTCTGCATATAGATGGGCAGTGAAGAAGTCTTGGTAGGCATCGTGACACCAATAAAAAATGATATACTATTGATGTACATTAAGGCCGATGCTACGCAAGATCTAATTAGGCGTTTCAGGAAAGATTCGAATGACCGTTGTACCCGTCACCTCAGCAGACAGCAGCGCCGCCGAAGTCAGTTGGTTTTCTGCTTTGTGTTCCGATGACTACCAGTTTCTAGGTGTACCAGATGGCACACTTAGATCCAGCTGGGGCCATTGTAGCGGCATCGTAAAGGAAGCCGAAAAGCAGGGGTTTCGAAACATTCTTTGCCCCTCCTCATACCAAGTCGGGCAAGACACGTTATCCTTTGTTGCGGGCTGTGCGCCACTGACGTCCAGGATAAATATGCTGGCCGCTGTGCGGTGTGGCGAAATGCAACCGATCATGCTGGCCCGCACGATCGCTACTTTGGATCACATGTTGGAAGGACGGCTCACGATCAACATCATTTCCTCGGACTTTCCGGGCGAAAAAGCAGAGTCGAACTTTCGCTATCAACGGTCCCGCGAGGTGGTTGAAATTTTGCGTCAAGCATGGACCCAAGACGAAATAAACTACGAAGGCCAAGTTTATAACTTCCAGAATGTGCCCACAGGTCCCGCAAAACCGTACCAGCAAAACGGTGGACCCTTGATGTATTTCGGCGGCTATTCGCCCCCGGCTTTGGAACTTTGTGGTCAGTTTTGCGATGTCTATCTGATGTGGCCCGAACCAAAGGATGATCTGGCAGGCCGGATGAAAGACGTGAACACGGTCGCTGAAAGGTACGGGCGGACGTTGGACTATGGCCTTCGCGTTCACATGATCGTTCGCGACACCGAAGCCGAAGCCCGAGAATACGCCGACTACATTGTCTCGAAACTAGATGATGAATACGGTCAGCTTATCCGTGAACGAGCCCATGATTCCGGTTCACTCGGCGTCAGCCATCAAGCGCGGGCGCGGGAACTGGCGGATCAGTTTGGATATGTCGAACCACATCTTTGGACGGGCATCGGACGTGCGCGCTCTGGTTGCGGTGCTGCGCTGGTTGGCTCGACTGATCAGGTGTTGTCGCAGATTGAAGACTACAAGAAAATGGGCATCCGCTCGTTCATCTTCTCGGGCTATCCTCATCTGGACGAATGCAAATCATTTGGTCAGCGGGTTTTACCACAATTGGAAACCTGTTCGCTGCCAAAGCTCTACGGCCGGATTCCAACTGAGACACCTGACACGCCCTTGGGCGGAGGAGAACGCAAATAATGGAACGTGTAAATTTGCCCGGCGGCGTCAGCTTAAGCCGAATTGTTTATGGCATGTGGCGCGTCGGTGACGATTCCGACATATCGACCGGCCACGTACGCGCTAAAATCGAAGCGTGCCTTGCCCAAGGGATCACGTCGATCGATCAAGCTGACATCTACGGCGGTTATGTTGCTGAAGCAATATTGGGCGATTGTCTGAAAGAAAACAAAGGGCTGCGGGACAAACTTGAGATCGTAACCAAGTGCGATATCGTTGCGCCTGCGGGACGGTATGCGGATGCGCGGGTTAAACATTATGACACATCCCCCGCTCACATCACGGCCTCGATCGACAATTCGCTGCGCGATATGGGGATCGATCATATCGATCTTCTGTTGCTGCACCGTCCAGATCCTTTGATGGATCACGTGGCGACTGGAGGCGCATTGGACGCTGCCGTAAAGTCCGGCAAGGTGCGCAGCGTTGGGGTTTCGAATTTCCGCCCCTGGGATTGGTCGCTTTTGCAATCGGCGATGAATACGCCCTTAGCCACCAATCAAATCGAAATTTCGCTGACCGCGCATGACGCCATAACAAACGGCGATCTTGCGTTTCTTCAACAGCACGGTATTTCACCGATGGCGTGGTCGCCTTTGGGTGGCGGCAACCTGATGTCGCCTGAAGCCAATTCCGAGGTCCGTAAGCTGATGTCGCGCGAAGCCGAGAAGAATGGGATCGACGACGCCGCAGTCGCGGTGGCTTGGCTTTTGGCCCATCCGGCTAAAATCATACCGGTCATGGGAACGAACACCATCGCGCGGATTGAAACATTAGCAGACGCGCTAAAAGCCCCCATGGATCGCCAGACTTGGTTCGAACTTTACACTGCAACCCTTGGGCGCGAGGTCGCCTAAAGTGCCCAACACCGAAGACGACTTCAGCCCGGACGATGCGAATGGGCGCGCCTATCGCGATGCTTTGGGAAAGTTTGCAACCGGCGTCACCATTGTGACCTGTAACAGCGATGTCGGGCCATTGGGCATGACGGCGAACAGCTTTGCGTCGGTCTCGCTTGATCCGCCTTTGGTGCTTTGGTCGCCTGCGCGAGCCTCGAAAAGATGTGCCGCGTTTGAAGCTGCCAAGCGCTTTGCCGTCCACGTCCTGAACGACACACAGAAAAGCGATTGCCAGATTTTCGCCAAGGAAGGTCATAACTTTCAAAGCCTTGATTGGAGCTTAAGCGATGACGGCGTGCCCTTGATTGAAGGATGTTTGGCGCGATTTCAATGCGTTCAACACGCGATCCATGACGGCGGGGATCATGTGATCATCGTTGGCCGTGTCATCGCGGCGGCGGTGCAGGATGGCAATCCCTTGGTGTTTTCCCGCGGGGCCTTCGGACGATTTGAAAAAATGGCGTGAGCCGAAGTTTTCACGATAGACGTCCGACAAGGGGTATATGTCAGGGACGCAAGCGGCTGGCGTTTGGATCAAAAGGGCTTTTCAATAGTCGGGTTGCATCGCGCATCTCGCCCAAGATTTCGATTTTGACTTTTGATGCTTGATCAACAACGTCAGCGTTGACCATTCCAAAGGCAATGGATTTGTCCATCCAATGCGAGAATCCACCCGAGGTACAAAACCCGACGACATCGCCAGCAAGCCAGATCGGCTCCCAAGCCACGACGTCGGCATCCTTGGCATCAACCTCAAAAACGCAAAGCAATCTTTTGGGCCCGGTCGCTTTTTCAAGCTCAGCTGCCGTTCGTCCGATAAATTTGGTGTCCTTAGTGAACGAAACAAAACGGTCCAGCCCTGTTTCGGCGACGGTATAGTCCGGCGAATATTCGCGTTGCCATGACCCAAAAAACCGATCCAATCGAAGCGACATCATAGCCCGCATGCCAAAGGGACGAATGTCGAAGTCTTCGCCCGCGACAGAAAGGGTTTGCCACAGCTGCCGTTGGGACGTCAGATCGCAATAGATTTCGTAACCAAGATCGCCCGTATAACTGACCCGTTGCACCAAGCAATCGACCATCCCGACGGTCATTCGGCGCACATCAAAGAACGGGAATGCTTTATCGGAGCAGTCTATTCCGGTGGCCCGCTCCAAAACATTACGGGCATTAGGCCCGGCAATCTGAAATCCCGTCAATGCGTCTGAGACATTGCGGATTTCGACATTCGGGATGCCATCCAGATGGGATTCAAACCATCGCAAATGATAATCCTGACTGGCATAACTGGCAGTCAATTGGAATGCGTCTGGGCCAAGGCATGCAATCGTAAAATCGCCAATCACACGACCGGACGGCGACAACATCGGTGACAATGCCAGCCTGCCCGGCTTTGGAATGCGTCCGGCCATAATGCCATCCAACCAAGCACGCGCGCCGGTTCCCGTGATGCGGAATTTGCTGAAGTTGTGCACTTCGTTGATACCGACATGCTGACGGACATGATGCACCTCTTGGCGTGTCGCCTCCCAGGCATTGGACCGCCGAAAACTGGGGGCTTCAAACCGAGGTTCATCCGGCAGGGCAAAGTAATTCACAACTTCTAACCCGTAGGATTGTCCAAAGACCGCGCCCCTGTCGGTCCAGATGTCGTACATCGGCGTCGTTCGAAATGGCCGGGCGGCAGGCAGTTCTTCGTTCGGGTAAGACACCGAAAAACGGCGTTGATAGTTTTCCACGACTTTCGGCACAGTGTACCCCGGCGTCGTCCAGCGACCAAACCGCGCAACATCCATTGCACGGGGATCAACATCCGGTTCGCCGTTGATCATCCATTGGGCAAGCGTCAGTCCCACGCCACCGCCTTGACTGAACCCTGCCATAACGGCGGCGGCGGACCAATAGTTCCGAAGCCCCGGCACCGGCCCCACCAATGGATTGCCATCGGGCGCAAAGGTGAATGGCCCATGGATGACTGTCTTGATCCCGGCGCTTTCAAGAACCGGAAAACGGCGATAGGCAAAATCGACCGAGGCTTCGATTTTCTCGAGGTTGTCGTTCAAAAGCTCTTGTCCGAAATCCCACGGCGTTCCGTCGACGGCCCAAGGTTCGCAAGGCTGTTCGTAAAACCCGATCACAAACCCCTTCCCTTCTTGGCGCAGATAGCTTTCGCCGCCCGGATCCATGACATGCGGAATTTCGGTAGATCGCGTGGCAATTTCGGGCACGTCTTCTGTGACAAGGTACTGATGCGCCATCGGAACAAGCGGCAGATAGACGCCCGCCATCGCAGCCACTTCTCGCGCCCATAGACCACCGGCGTTGACCACGTGTTCGGCTTGAACCGTTCCACTGTCGGTCACCACCTCCCATCCGTTCGCCGTCGGATTTGTTTCCAAAACACGGGTTTGCGTAACGATCTCGGCCCCGCCCATGCGCGCGGCTTTGGCATAGGCATAGGTTGTGCCTGAAGGATCAAGATGCCCATCAAGCGGATCGTAAAGCGCGCCTAACACCCCGTCTACGTTGATAAAGTCCGCCATTTCAAGAATTTCAGACGGTGTCAAAATTCGGGTCTCAAGCCCCATGTATCGATGCTTGGCACGTTCCGCCTTTAGCATATCAAGGCGTTCGGGTGTGTCAGCCAATGTCAGACCACCGACATGATGCAAGCCACAGGACAGGCCCGTCAGCTTTTCCAACTCGGCGTAAAGACCGATGGTATAGCCTTGCAAAGCGGCCATGTTGGTATCGCCATTCAAAGTGTGAAAGCCGCCTGCCGCGTGCCACGTCGAACCCGCGGTGAGTTCGGCCCTCTCGATGAGCATCACATCCGACCACCCAAGTTTCGTTAGGTGATAAAGAACCGAACAGCCAACAACCCCGCCCCCAATGACGACCACGCGCGCGTGTAATTTCATGTCAGCCTTCCCATTGCATTGGACAGGTCACTCTGCGACGCGCCGGTCGCCGGTTGCAATATCGGATACCAGTGAAACCGCTTGACCCGTTGCCGCCGACTTTTGCGCGGCCAAACCCATTTCAACCGCACGCATACCGTCCCGCAAACTGACCTCTGGGAGACCATTGCCGCGCACCACGTCTAAAAACCGCGCATGTTGATAGAACGTCGATCCATTATGATCGCCAGCCGTTTGAAGTGTTGGATCAACGGGAACCTCGATCATTTGTGGCCCCTTCGGGTCGCGCGGCGATACGATGACCTGACTAACCGGCGGTTCGCCCAAATGCGTCGGCCAGAACCGGCGCGGACCAGGCACTTTGGCTTCGATCTTTCCCAAAGGTCCGACGCCAGTAATTTCTTCCTGAAAGGCCGAACCTTCGGCGTACATGCAAAGTTCCAGCATCGCTCGCGCGCCATTGTCGAAATCAACAATGACAAATCCTGCGTCCCAAATATCAGGTGTTTCGCCTTCGTAGGTTTCGTTCATGTGGTTCACGTCCTGACCGGCTGACGCCATGACACGTACAGGTTCAGCTTGAATGATACAGCGCATCAGATCGAAAAAATGACAGCATTTCTCTACCAGAGTACCACCGGTATTGCGGTTGAACCGGTTCCAGTCGCCAACTTTCTCAAGGAAAGGGAACCGGTGTTCACGGACAGTCAGCATCGTGATGCCGCCCGTCGCGGCGCGGGCCTGTTCGATGAAGGTTTGAACCGGCGGCATGTAGCGGTATTCCATACCAACCCAAACCGGCGCGTCATAGCTGTCTTCCAGCCCGACAAGCGTCGCGGCGTCTTCGGGACGCGTATAAAGCGGCTTTTCGATCAAAATGGGCAAGGGCCGTGTGGCCGCAATCTCGGCGAATTGCGCGACGTGCATGTTGTTAGGCGAGACGATCATAAGACAGTCCAACACTTTGACCGCCAACAGCTCTGCGATCGAACCGCACATAATCGCGTTCGGAGCGATTGCTTTAGCCGCGTCGGCCATGAGCTGGTTTGGCTCAAAAATCGCGGCGACCCGTGCATCAGGCAAAAGCGCGATATTTCGCAGGTGTTCTTGGCCCATCATCCCACAACCGATGATGCCGTAGTTTACATTTTCCGACATTACTCTCTTATTTCATCCTCAAAGCGGGGCATGACTTGTAGAAATCGAACAAACCCCACGAAAACTATGTTGCGTCGCCCTGATGTTATAGAACGATATCTACGCGATCAGGTCTTGAACCTCGACCACGCCCGGCAAAGATTTAAGCGCGCCCTTGATTTGCGGTGACACTGGCCAGCCGTCGCCAATTTCGACCGGTACATCTTGCGATGCGTCCCCCGGCAACGGCACCGCCAATGCTGTGATACGAACCGGGCCGGTCGTCTTGATCGAACCGTCGCCCTTGAACCTGGACAACACGGACTCGATTGTCGTCGCCGCATCTGCGGCATCGATCATCACATGCAAACCAGCCGTCGCTCCTGCTGTCACAACGCTATCAATGGGGCCAACTGATCGCGCGACCGGATCAAACTGGCCTTCGTTGAAACGCGCCTCAAGGGTCATGACGACTTGCACCGTCGTTTCAAAAACCCGGCGTACCGTTTCGAAGTCGTCCGGGAACAACGCCATACCGCTGACTTGCGCCGTTGGGTCAGAGACATTCATCCGGAAGAACCGCGTACCACGGCCCGACTTCCGTTCTTGCAAACCGCTTACAATCACGCCGACCCGAGCCACGGCTCCGCCATCACGCTCGGCCTTTTCCTTCAATTCGGCTAGCGTCAACATGCCCTTTCGCTTCAAGGCAATTGCGTAATCGTCCAATGGATGCCCCGATAGATAAAAGCCAATTGCGGTCTGCTCTTCGGCCAATCGTTCGTTCGGCAACCAGTCATCCACCGGCGACAGGCGCGGTTCGGGCAAGTCTTCGCCCGCTTCTCCAAAAAGCGAGACTTGATTTGACGACTTCTGTTCGAAAATCGCCGCAGAATAGGCCGTCAGCGCATCAAGCGAGCTAAAGACACGGCGACGATTTGCGTCCAGCAGATCGAAAGCGCCCGAGCGCGCGAGCATTTCCAAAGGCCGCTTGCCAATCCGCTTCAAGTCCACGCGGCGTGCAAGGTCGAAGAGGTTGACGAACGGATTTCCATCGCGCGCTTCGGTGATCAGACGCATGGCCTCAAGACCAACGTTTTTAAGCGCACCCAAAGCAAAGACCAGTTTACCGTCCAACACCGAAAACTGGGCGTCCGACCGGTTGACACAAGGTGGTATGATTTCAATTTCCAAGCCACGTCGCACTTCTTCGGCATAGATCGAAAGCTTGTCCGTTTGGTGCAGATCGCAATTCATGACACCGGCCATAAACTCAACCGGGTGGTTCGCTTTCAGCCAAGCGGTTTGGTAACTGACAACAGCATAGGCGGCCGCGTGCGATTTATTGAAACCGTAATTGGCGAATTTATCGAGAAGGTTCCAGACTTCTAATGCCTTTTTGTCGTCGACCCCGTTTTCTTTTGATCCTGCAATAAATTTAGGGCGTTCGGCATCCATTGCCTCTTGAATCTTCTTACCCATGGCACGGCGCAAAAGATCGGCGCCGCCTAGCGTATAGCCCGCCATTTCCTGCGCAATCTGCATCACCTGTTCCTGATAGACGATAATGCCTTGGGTTTCGTCCAAAATGTGATCAATTGAAGGATGCAGCCGTTCTCGCTCGGCGCGCTTGTTCTTAACGTCGCAGTACTGCGGAATGTTCTCCATCGGGCCCGGTCGGTAAAGCGCCACAAGGGCCACGATGTCTTCGATACAAGTCGGTTTCATGCGCCGAAGCGCGTCCATCATCCCGGAGCTTTCCACCTGAAAAACCGCGACAGTCTTTGCTTTGGCGTAAAGGTCATAGGTCGCTTCATCGTCCAGCGGGATTACCCCGATATCAATATTGATGTCGCGTTTCTTGAGCAATTCCAAAGCGTTCTGAATGACAGTCAGTGTCTTTAGCCCGAGAAAATCAAACTTGACCAGCCCGGCCTGTTCAACCCATTTCATGTTAAATTGCGTGGCGGGCATGTCGGAACGCGGATCGCGGTAAAGCGGAACCAGTTCATCCAACGGTCGATCACCGATCACAACACCAGCCGCGTGGGTCGAAGCATTTCGCAACAACCCTTCCACCTGCTGTCCATAATCCAACAGACGCGCAACGACCTCTTCTGCGCGGGCTTCCTCGCGCAATCGTGGCTCGTCAGTCAGTGCTTTTTCGATGGAAACGGGCTTTACGCCTTCGACAGGAATAAGCTTTGAAAGCCGGTCGACTTGGCCATACGGCATCTGCAAAACACGCCCCACATCGCGGACAGCAGCTTTGGAAAGTAGCGCACCGAACGTGATAATCTGCCCAACTTTATCGGCACCATATTTGTCTTGCACATAACGGATGACCTCTTCGCGACGATCCATGCAAAAATCGATATCGAAATCCGGCATCGACACACGCTCTGGATTCAAGAACCGTTCGAATAGAAGCGAATAACGCAAGGGATCGAGATCGGTAATTGTCAAAGCATAGGCGACCAGCGATCCGGCACCCGATCCACGCCCCGGCCCTACCGGAATGTCCTGATCTTTGGCCCATTTGATGAAATCAGCGACGATAAGAAAGTAGCCGGGAAAACCCATTCCTTCGATAATGCCAAGTTCGAAGTCCAATCGTTTGTCATAGTCTTCTCGCGACGCTGCCGGCTCGATAGCGGCAAGGCGCGCGTCAAGCCCAGCCTTGGATTGACGACGAAGTTCTTCGATCTCGTCATCGGCGAATTTGGGCAGGATCGGATCACAGCGCTGAACTGCAAAGGCGCAACGCCGCGCTATTTCTATCGTATTTTCAATCGCCTCAGGTAAGTCGGCAAACAGGGTCGCCATCTCGGCAGGCGTTTTGAAGAAATGCTGTTGCGTCAATCGGCGACGATCAGCCTGTTGGTCAACGTAAGCCCCATCGGCGATGCAAATCAAAGCGTCGTGCGCTTCGTACATGCCCGTATCAGGAAAATAGACATCGTTCGTCGCAACCAAGGGCAGGTTCTTGGAATAGGCCATTTCAATGGTCGGGCGTTCAGACAACCGTTCAGGATCAGGAAGCGTGCCGGTTTCGGTCGGATGGCGTTGCAGTTCGACATAAAGCCGATTGGGGAACATCTCGGCAAGTCGGTTCAAAAGCGCATCGGCTTTGTCGCGATGCCCAACCCGGCAAAGTCGCCCAATCGGGCCGTCGGGCCCACCTGTCAGGCAGATCAAACCGCCCGCATGTTCAGCCAACTCGGCCAAGGTCACATGGGGTTCGTCTGCTTCGCGCAAATACAAGCGCGAATTCAGCTTCATCAGGCTAAAGTAGCCAGCCTCGCTTTGTGCCAACAACACGATGGGCGCAGGCGGGATGGGTTTTTCACCGGGCCCAGCCACTTCGTAGGCTAGATCAACCTGACAACCGACGATGGGTTGGATGCCCGCGTCACTGGCCGCGACGGAAAACTCCAAAGCGGCGAACATGTTGTTTGTATCGGTGACCGCGACTGCAGGCATGCCCGCCTTTTCGCAAAGACCGGGAAGTTTCTTCAGCCGAACCGCACCTTCTAAAAGCGAGTATTCAGTGTGAAGACGAAGATGGACGAAACTTGCTTTTCTGCTCATTAGGCGACTTTAGGAAAGCTGGGCGGCAAGGGAAAGGCCCGCGTCGTTTGGCCTCGTACTTTCGGCGGAATTTCGGCATAGATTTAGCTTATGTTATTGACCGTACATGACTTGAAAAAAACTTTCCCGACCGGGGGCGATCCCGTCACCGTTTTGGACGGTGTGTCGCTGGAGTTACAACCGGGCGAAGTGATCGCCCTGACCGGTGAAAGTGGGTCCGGGAAATCGACCCTGCTGCACATCGTCGGAGGCTTGGAACCCGCGGACAGCGGATCGGTTCATTTCGACGGGCAAGACATTGTTGCGATGAACGACAGCCAACGCGCTAACCTAAGACGCACGTCCATAGGCGTGGTATTTCAACAATTTAACCTGATCCCCTCACTGACCGTGCGGCAAAATCTGACCTTTCAGGCGCGACTGGCCGAACGGGGTGATGATGTGGACCTTGATGGTTTGGCGGCATCGCTTGGGCTAGACACACAGCTTAATAAATTTCCCGAGGATCTTTCCGGCGGGCAACAGCAAAGGGTCGCGATTGGCAGGGCCATCGCCGCCAAACCGCGCCTTGTTTTGGCGGACGAACCGACCGGCAATCTGGATGAGACGACAGGCAGCGCCGTTTTCGAATTGTTGACCAAGCTTGCGCGCGAAACAGGTGCCGGGCTTTTGATCGCAACCCATTCTGAACGCTTGGCTTCCGCCGCAGACCGGCGATTGCACCTAAGCCAAGGAAAGCTTGCAGTATGACCACCCCGGTTCTGCTGGCCCTTCTCTCGCATTGGCGGCGCAAACCCTTCCAACTATTGACGCTGATCCTTGGCCTTTCGCTGGCAACAGCGCTGTGGTCTGGCGTGCAGGCGATCAATGCCGAAGCGCGCAAATCCTACGATGAAGCGGCAGATATCCTAGGCGGCGGCGGATTGTCTGAATTGGTGCGCGCCGATGGTGGGGAGATTGCGTTGGAGACATTCACCGATCTCAGACGCGCAGGCTGGCTTGTCAGCCCTATCGTCGACGGTTGGATTGCCGGTGATCGCGGGCGGGTGCGACTTTTGGGCGTCGATCCCTTTACGATGCCAAGCCAAACCGTCGCAGGCGCTGCGATGGGCCCTGCCACCCTCCCCGATATGATGGGCAGCGAAGGCTTGATCCTCGCGCATCCTGCGACAGCCGAACGGTTGATGGGGTTCGGGGACCGTGTCCGCGCAAGCGAGGAATTGTCCCCCGGTCTTGCCATTGCCGACGTCAACAGTGCGATGGGACTGCTTAAAGCCGACGGCTTTAGCCGCCTTCTGGTCGAGCAGGATCAGCCGCTGGTTCAGGCGCCCTTGGACGAAATTGCCCCGAACCTGATCCAGTCCACACCCGACACCGCCGAAGACTTGGGCCGTCTGACCGATAGTTTCCATCTGAACCTGACCGCCTTTGGCTTACTGTCCTTTGCCGTCGGGCTTTTCATTGTGAACGGAGCCGTCGGACTGGCCTTTGAACAGCGCCGTCCTGTGTTTCGCACGCTTCGAGCCCTTGGCGTGCCCGCGCGGCGTTTGGTGGTTTTCCTAACGCTGGAACTTTTGTTTTTTGCGCTGATCGCAGGGGCCATCGGCATCCTTTTGGGGTACGTCATAGCCGCAACACTTTTGCCTGATGTCGCCGCGACCTTGCGCGGCCTATACGGCGCAAGCGTTGAAGGTACGCTGACGTTGTCGCCTGCATGGTGGCTTAGCGGGCTGGGCATCGCCTGCATCGGAACCGCAGCCGCCTCGGCCAGTGGTTTGTTGCGTGTGGCCCGGATGACACCGCTTG
>JAOHEK010000010.1 GCA_028097405.1 Paracoccaceae bacterium
CATAAAGATGTTGGCCGTCGCGGTTTCAGCGACATTTCCCATAGCATCGGCGACCAGCGCATTCGGATAGCCCTTGGAGCGCGCTTCGGCGAGCATCCGTGCGTTGTTTGGGTAAAGGCAGCCCGCCTTGGCGTTCAAAACGGCGCTTTCCAGAACGGGGCGGCGAAAGCGCGTTGTGGTCAGCCGGATCGCTGCGTCTTCTGGGGCAAGCGCCGCTTCTTCAAGGCAAATTGCGAAGGCCGTTGTATCGGCTAAGGGAATGATAGCCGTGGCATCGCCGTCAACGGCCCAATACATAGGACGGATATAGACGGCGGCACCCCATGAAAACGCGCGCAATCCCTCCCAAATGATCTGAGCCATGTCTTCGGGCGTGTGCGTCGGCGTCAACATCAAAGCCTCGGCAGACCGATTGACGCGTTGGCAATGGGCCAGCAAATCGGGTGCGACACCGTCAAAATACCGCGCGCCGTCAAAGACGTTTGATCCCAGCCAAGCCCCGTGATCGGCACCGCTTATGATTTGGACGTCGCCGTCGTGCCAGCGCCCTTGGAAATAGGTGCGGATGTTGGTGCCGAATGCCATGACGTCCTCCGTTCTCTGTGAACACTAGGCGTGGGTGTTTACGGCGTCCAGAGCAGGTTTAAAGCGCGCCGTCGGCTATAAGTGCCGCGATATCGAGGGGCGCGTTCACCATTGCTAAAAGACCATCTGTGTCACGCGGCCAGTCTTCCCGCGGGCGGTCGTGGTACAATTCGATGCCGTTTCCATCGGGATCGTCAAAATAGACCGCTTCGCTCACACCGTGGTCGGCGGCACCCGCAAGCGCCACGTCATGGGCGACAACATTGGCAACAGCGCGCCCAAGGCTTGGCCGGTCGGGGAACAGGAAAGCTGCGTGGTAAAGCCCCGTCGCTTTGCCGGGCGGACGCGTGCCACCAAGGCTTTCCCAAGTGTTGAGGCCGACATGATGGTGATAGCCGCCCGCCGACAAAAAGGCCGCCTGATCGCCGTAGGTTTGCATAACCTCTAACCCAATGACGTCCGTGTAAAAGGCGATCGAACGCTGCAAATCCGACACTTTCAAATGAACGTGCCCGATGCTCATTCCGGGGGCTGCGCGGTAGGTCATTGGACTCTCCTAATAGTGCGGCGGGGCCTCATCCCCCAGAACGATGCCACCGCCCCCTTGGGCTTCCCGTGACGCTTCGCGCTGCATCAACATTTGCACGCGACCCGTTAGCCGGTCGATCTCGTTGGCCTGAGCGCTGACGATCTCGTTCAGCTCCTCGGCCAATCGTTCCAAATGCGCCAATCGTTCTTCTATTTCGGTGCTCACGCGTCAACTCCTTGCCCCAGCATGCCCCAAAGGCTAAACCCCGCGCGAAACCACCCGAGGACCGGCCCATGGCCAAACAGAAAAAGACCCCACGCCCCAAGGCGGATACGCCAAAGGGCTTTCGTGATTATTTCGGCGCGGATGTCGCCGAGCGCAAGGCGATGCTGGATGCAATTGCCGGGGTGTATCATTTGTACGGCTTTGAAGCGCTGGAGTCTTCCGCCGTGGAAACGGTTGAGGCCTTGGGAAAGTTCCTGCCTGATGTGGATCGCCCGAACGAAGGTGTGTTCGCGTGGCAAGAAGACGACGACTGGCTGGCGCTGCGCTATGATCTGACCGCTCCCTTGGCGCGGGTTTTCGCTCAGTATCGGAACGATTTACCGACGCCCTATCGCCGCTTTGCCATGGGGCCTGTCTGGCGCAACGAAAAGCCCGGTCCGGGGCGGTTTCGGCAGTTTTATCAGTGTGATGCGGATACGGTCGGGTCGGGTTCTGTGGCGGCAGATGCCGAGATTTGCATGATGTTGGCGGATGCGCTTGAGGCGGTTGGGATCGAGCGGGGCGATTATGTGATCCGCGTGAACAACCGGAAGGTGCTGAATGGGGTAATTGACGGACTTCCAGTTTATAGTGATGGGAAAACGACCTTTCCGAAAGTGCGCAACGTTGATGAAATGATGCAAGTCAAAATGAGCGAACTAGAATTTGTATCGCCCGACGCGATTTTGCGAACAATTGACAAGTTCGACAAGGTTGGTCGAGAGGGAGTCCTAGAACTATTGACAACTGGCCGCAAAGACTCTTCAGGAGCGGAAATCGAGGGCGTTGGTCTCGGGATTTCCGACGCGCAAGCTGTTGTCAGATTCCTTGAAGCAAGAGGAATTAACAATGACGAGACTTTGAGAAACCTGCGTAACTTCGTAGGTGAGCCAATTGAATTTGATGATGGACAGGTCGTCCCGAAAAATATTGAATTTGCTGACGGCTTAGGGGAGCTTAGCGATATCGCCGACCTCTGCGCCGCCCAAGGCTACGGCCCAGACCGTATCGTCATCGACCCCTCTGTCGTCCGCGGCCTCGGCTATTACACCGGCCCCGTCTATGAGGCCGAACTCACCTTCGAGATCGAAGATGAAAAGGGCCGTCCGCGTCAGTTCGGCTCGGTTGCGGGGGGAGGGCGTTATGATGATTTGGTCAAGCGCTTCACCGGGCAGGAAGTGCCAGCGACGGGCGTTTCTATTGGGGTGGATCGCCTGTTGGCCGCGCTTCGCATGAAAGGTCGGATCAAAGCGGACACCACTGGTCCCGTTGTGATCACGGTGATGGATCGCGACCGCATGGGCGACTATCAGGCGATGGCGACGACGCTTCGCAATGCGGGTATCCGGGCCGAAGTCTACCTTGGCAATCCGAAGAATTTTGGCAACCAGTTGAAGTATGCCGACAAGCGCGGGTCTCCGGTGGCGATTATCCAAGGCTCGGACGAAGCGGACCGTGGTGTTGTGCAGATCAAAGATCTGGTTTTAGGCGCGAAAATCGCCGAAACCGCGACGTTGGAAGAATGGAAAGACCAGCCCGCGCAATTTGAATGCACGGTTGCGGATATGGTGGCGCGGGTGCGCGAGATACTGGACCGGTGACCGACAAAGCTGACATTCGCACGGAAGCCGAACGCCTGCGCAGCCTGTTTGAGGCGCGCGGTGCCGAGGTGTTTGAAACCGACATTCTTCAGCCCGCCGGTGCGCTTCTTGACCTTTACGGCGAAGACATTCGCGCGCGGGCCTTCGTGACCCACGATCCCCTTCAAGGCGAAATGATGCTGCGCCCGGATTTCACGCTGCCTTTGGTCCAGCGCCATATGAGCGCGGGTGGTGGCGAAGGGCGCTATGCCTATTCTGGCGAGGTGTTTCGCCGTCAGGAAGACGATCCGGACCGGGCGTCGGAATACATGCAGGTTGGCTTTGAGCTGTTCAATGGCGCCACGCCACCCGAAGCTGATGCCGACGTTTTTTCCGCCATTTACGACGCTCTTGCCCCACTGGGGCTAAGGGCCGCCATGGGAGATATCGGGCTTTTGCGCGCGGCCGTTGAAGGTGTTGTGCGGAACCCGGCGCGACAGGCAGCTCTTTTACATCATCTTTGGAGACCGCGCAGGTTTCGCGCCGTGCTGAACCGGTTCAATAATGCGCAGGTTCGTGATTTCGCTGAGATTTCCGGCGTCAAAATAGGGTTGCGGAGCCACGACGAGGTCGAGGCACGACTAACCGCGCTTCGACTGAATCAGCAGGAACCTCCGTTGGAGTCCGGCGCAGTGGCTATGATTGATACGCTTCTTGCGGTTCGAGAAAAGGCACCGGATGCACTGTCGCAACTGCGTTACCTCTCGGTCGATTTGCCCGCCATCGCGCCTGCCGTTGATGCCTTGGCCGCACGTTTCGATGCCATGGCCGCGCGCGGTATCGATGTTGACGCGCTGGATTTCGAAGCGAGCTATGGGCGCACAACTCTTGAATACTACGACGGTTTTGTCTTTGGGTTCTTTGCCGAAAGCCGTCCCGATCTGCCGCCTGTTGCCACGGGCGGGCGCTATGACGCTTTGACGAGGGCTGTTGGTGGTTCCGTTGGGGTGCCTGCTGTGGGTGGTGTTATTCGACCCGGTCTGGTGATCGAGCTTGGGGGGGCGCCATGACACTGAAACTTGGCGTGCCGTCCAAAGGTCGGTTGATGGACAAGACGTTTGCTTGGTTCAAGGAGCGGGGTGTCACCCTGAGCCGGATCGGGAATGACCGTGAATATGCGGGTCAGGTCGAAGGGGCTGAGGGCGTTGAACTTGTGCTTTTGGCTGCGGCAGAAATACCGCGCGAACTGGCAGCTGGTCGCATTCATCTGGGTGTCACGGGGATCGACATGGTGCGCGAAAAGCTTGCGTTCTGGCAAAACCGTGTGGCCGAGGTCGAACCA
Organism: Paracoccaceae bacterium; assembly: GCA_028097405.1. GTDB lineage: Bacteria > Pseudomonadota > Alphaproteobacteria > Rhodobacterales > Rhodobacteraceae > CALKXV01. The sequence goes on from JAOHEK010000010.1 coordinate 4,301, forward strand.
TTGGGGTTTGGAGAAGCCGATCTGGTGATCGCAGTGCCGGATTTCTGGGTTGACGTGGAAACGCTGGATGATTTGGATCAGGTGGCGACCGCGTTTCGCGCGACCCATGGTCACCGGCTTCGGATTGCCACTAAGTACCACCGTTTGATCCGCGACTTTCTACGTGAGACCGGTGTGTCGGACTATCAATTGGTTGATAGCCAAGGCGCGACCGAAGGCACCGTGAAGAACCTGACGGCAGAGGCTATTGCCGACATCACCTCGACTGGTGCGACCTTGTCGGCCAATCACTTGCGCATTCTGACGGACGGGTTGGTTTTGTCGTCGCAAGCGGTGCTTTACAAGACCCGTGCCGAAGTTTGGGATGCCGAAGCACGCACTGCGTGGGATGGATTAAAGGCGCAGCTTAGTCTCGACTGAGGGTTCTAGCGGACGCCGATATCGGCCAAAGCAGCCATCAAACTGGGTGGCAGATCATCATTGGCCTGACCCTTTGGCAGATCGACAGGTGCGCTACCGCTTTCCAGATAGCGCCAGCCTTGGAATGGGCGGCGTTTTGCGCTGGCGGTATGGATCAGCTCGGGATCAAGGACGATACCACAACGCCGGATGCCATCGCTTCGGACCACTTCGTCGAGGCGCAGGATGGTTTGACGGGCTTGGACAAACCCCTTAATCACCCAGTAAATCGAGCCGCCTTTCAGCAATTCCTCTTCCCGCCTTGGCCACATCCGTGTGACATGGCGGGGCAGACCGTCTGATCCTTGAGCCTGCGGCGACGACTGCCACGCCTGCAGAGTGTCGACGCTTTCGGTGCCGACGCTCAGTTTGATCAGGTTCAGTGATGAGTTATCCACAGATTCGTCCCCAAGCTTAGAAGATATGGTAGCCCATTGCCGCGCAGGGGCAACCTGTAGTAAAATGTAGGACAACTTCAAGGAATCGCTATGACCCGCTTTGCAGCACCGATCGCTGAACAGATCTGGGATATGAAATATCGTCTGAAGGCCCAAGATGGCGCGGCGATGGATCAAACCGTCGAGGAGACTTGGCGGCGGATTGCGCGTGCTTTGGCGGAAGGCGAAGCGGTGCCGGGTGATTGGGAACAGCCGTTTTACGAAGCCCTTGAGGATTTCAAATTCCTGCCTGCGGGTCGGATCGTGGCGGGCGCGGGCACGGATCGTTCGGTGACCTTGTTCAATTGTTTCGTCATGGGCACGATCCCCGACAGCATGGACGGCATTTTCGAGATGCTGAAGGAAGCCGCTTTAACCATGCAGCAGGGCGGGGGGATCGGCTATGATTTCTCAACCATTCGCCCCAAGGGCGCGGACGTCAAAGGCGTGGCGGCGGATGCGTCGGGGCCTTTGTCATTTATGGATGTCTGGGACGCGATGTGCCGGACGATCATGTCGGCAGGTGCGCGGCGCGGGGCCATGATGGCAACCATGCGCTGCGATCACCCCGACATTCAGGATTTCATCGCGGCGAAATCGGATCCGGCGCGGTTGCGCAACTTTAACGTCTCGGTTCTGGTGACGGATGCCTTCATGGAGGCCGTGAAGGCCGAAACGTCGTGGGACTTGATCTTTGACGGTAAGGTCTATGCCAGCGTCGATGCGCGCGATCTGTGGAACCAGATCATGGCAGCAACTTATGAATATGCCGAACCCGGCGTGATTTTCATCGACCGGATCAACGCGATGAACAACCTTGCCTATTGCGAGACCATCGCCGCGACCAACCCGTGCGGCGAGCAGCCACTTCCACCCTATGGGGCCTGTCTTTTGGGATCGATCAATTTGGCGCGTCTGGTTGAATCTCCCTTTGGGGTTGACGCGGGACTAGACGAAACCGCTTTGACCGAGCTGGTCGGCACCGCTGTTCGGATGATGGACAACGTGGTTGATGTCTCAAGATTTCCGCTTGAGGCGCAGGCGCAGGAAGCCAAGGCAAAACGGCGTATTGGCTTGGGCGTCACCGGATTGGCCGATGCACTTATGATGGTCGGCGTGCGCTATGGGTCAAAGGAAGCAGCGCATCTGACCGGTCAATGGTTGAAAGCGATTGCCCGCGCCGCCTACCTAACGTCGGCGCGTTTGGCAGCTGAAAAAGGGGCCTTTCCGCTGTTCGATGCGGACGCGTTTCTGGCAAGCGGTGCGATGCAGAAGATGGACGAAGATGTGCGCAACGCGATCCGGGAAAACGGTATTCGAAACGCGCTTTTGACCTCGATCGCCCCGACCGGCACGATCAGTCTTTTCGCAGGCAATGTGTCTTCGGGGATCGAACCGGTCTTTGCCTATGCTTACACGCGAAAAGTGCTGCAGAAGGATGGCTCGCGGACCGAGGAAGAAGTCGTTGATTATGCCGTTGCCAAATGGCGTGAGATGTTTGGTGACAAGGAACTGCCCGAGCATTTTGTGAACGCGCAGACTTTGGCGCCATCTGACCACGTCCGTATGCAGGCTGTCGCGCAGGAATGGGTGGATTCGAGCATTTCGAAGACCATCAACGTACCTGAGGATATATCGTTCGAGGCCTTCAAAGACGTCTACACACAAGCCTATGAGACTGGCTGTAAGGGCTGCACAACGTATCGGCCCAATGCGGTGACTGGATCGGTTTTGACGGTAAGTGACGTGGTTCAGGAAGTCCCCGTACCGGTGCAAGACACTGGTGGTGAGGTCGTTTACATCGCCAAGCCTTTGGACCGGCCCGCAGCGCTTGAAGGCCAGACCTATAAGCTCAAGTGGCCGATGTCCGAGCATGCCATTTACATCACCATCAATGACGCGATCCACGGCGGTCGTCGTCAGCCGTTTGAGGTGTTCATCAACTCAAAGAACATGGAGCATTTCGCTTGGACCGTGGCCTTGACCCGAATGATCTCGGCAGTGTTCCGGCGGGGCGGCGATGTGTCGTTTGTGGTCGAAGAGCTGAAAGCCGTCTTTGATCCGCGCGGCGGTGCTTGGGTGCAAGGTAAATACGTACCTTCGATCCTTGCGGCGATTGGCGGCGTTATCGAACGACACATGGTTTCCACCGGGTTTATTGCGGGCGAAGGCATGGGGTTGAAAAGCGATCCACAGGCCGAGGTTGTGAACCTTGGGCATACGTCCGGCCCTGCATGCTCTAGCTGTGGGCAGTACGGAATGCATATGGTTGAAGGCTGTATGACCTGTCCGCATTGCGGGCATTCGAAGTGCGGATGATGTAATCTCTCCACCCGGTGTGGCTGAAAAGGATCGAATAAATGACATTGTCGGAAGCAATCGCCCAACAACCCGCCTGGGTTGGTATCTGGCTGAATGTTATGATGGTTGGGGCCATGCTTTTGCCGTTTAGCCTTTTGATCTGGCGGGCCAGTCGCCTGACTGCCGTTGTCACCTTTGTCGCAAACGTTGGGGCTGTTCTCAGTACGGGATGGCTTTACTCGCAGCTTGGGTACGTCAAGCTTTTGGGTTTGGGGCATATGGTTTTCTGGACGCCTTTGATTGTGTTGATTGTGGTGCAGATGCGTCGAGAGGATATGCCCGTTTGGCCCCGTCGGATTATGGCTGTGGTCATGGTCACGATGCTGATTTCGTTGGTGTTGGATTATATTGATGTCGGGCGTTACCTGTTAGGTGAGCGAACGGCGACTATCCCAGCACCGTCCAGTTAAGGCGTGGTAGTACGTAGGCTTCGCCACCGGATGCGAAGTTAATGATCAACCTAAAAGCTAGCGCTACTACCTAAAGTTGTGGGACTGTTGCGGAGTGGACTCACATTCATGAGCGGTCCTTATTCGTTAACGTTTTGGTTTGCCTCGCTTCGTTGTCGCGCTAAGGATTCGGGAAAGAACGAATAATAATACCGAGGCAGGTAGATGAATATGATGGCGAGCCCAGAGGGCACGTTTGTCATTTCCTGGTCGCAGACCGAAGTCGAGGGGTTGTCCGGTGCGCCGGTGACCGCGCTTGATGAAGGTGCGATGTGGACGTGGCGCGGTACCCCTGTACAGATCGATGCGGCTTTGGGCGGTCGCACCCATGCACTGACCCATAACGAACACGAGCTTTACCGGAAACGTGCGGCCGCCAGTGCCCGTCGTATCGTGGCCCGCGCTTTGGTGAAAGAAGGCGCGCGGATACCCTTTATCGATGACGTCGCTGAATTTGATCGTGCGTTCACCGTGACAGATGGACATCGGACATGGACGGCGACGTTGATCGACATGCCCGAAATTGCCCGGCCACTCTTGATGTTTGCTGGCTCCATGCCGCCTGAAGGTTTGCCGCTTATCGTTGTCGATGGTGTGATTTGTCCTGCCTTGCCGACACGTTTCGCCGAAGGTGCTGAAGGGGTGGTTTGCTTCACTCCGGGTACATGGCTTGAAACGCCGAAAGGCCCGCGTCTGGTCGAACACCTTGTTGCGGGTGATGAAGTTGTCACCAAGGACAGCGGGGCTGAACCGATCCTCTGGGTGGGCCACCGTAATGTTTCAGGGGCACGCCTTTATGCGATGCCAGACCTTCGACCCGTTTGCATCCGCCAAGGTGCTTTGGGTTTGGGCCGTCCGGGGGGTGATCTTTTTGTATCGCCTGATCATCGCATGTTGGTTCAGGGACAAGCCGCTCGCGCCCTTTGGGGCGAAGACGAGGTTCTGGTCGCGGCACGTGATCTGATAAACGGGCGCAGCGTAACCCGCGACTCGGGCGCGAAATCTGTTACCTACTTCCACATGATGCTGGCCAGCCACCATGTCCTTGTTGCGAATGGCGTCGAAACTGAAAGCTTTCATCCTGCGGCCGCTCGGTTGGATGCGATCGAGGAAGAACAGCGCCAACGTCTATTCGATGTGATGCCCGATCTGGCCTACGACCCTGAAACCTACGGACCGATGTCCCGGCGCGTGCTTAGCCGAGCTGAAGCAGCACTTATGCCTGCTGCTGCGTAAGCGGGTTAGCTGCCGCGAATTGGCGACAATACGGCAGTTCTTCGCCGTATTGGTTACGCTGCCGTGAAATTGCCTGATTTTACTGAAAATCCTTGTTTTTAAGTAAAGAACAAGGGCGCAGAATGCTAGATATCCCATTTCCCGTAGAATCCGTGCCGGCGGCTCAGGCTGAAAAAGCCTTGAAAGAGCTGATCGACGAGCGTGATGGCGTAGCGCCTGTTTTACTGGGGGATCGAGACGTATTTTCGACAGAATGGGCGGAATACGTCGATGTCTTCGAAAACCCCGAGACCATTCTGGCCGAAGCCCGTTCGATTGACACGGATCGCTGGTTTGCAAACCGCAAGACGCCACGGAAAATACGGACCGTCGACCTTGGCGTGCCGCATCAAGCTCAGTCTTGGCTGACCCGGATGACCCTGCTACCGGTGACCGCTCTGAATTTGCCGCTGCGCATGGTCAAAGGTTTGATCCGCACCCCCGATTTAGCAGTTGAAACGCCTATAGCCGAAACCCGTTTAGTGCAGGCGCTGAATACCCAACTTGCTGAACTGGAAGCGGCCGGCGAAGGCACAGATGTCGAGCTGGCCGAAATCCGTGAAGTTATCGCCGAAATTGAGGCGGGCGTCGACGAAGGCGTGTTTCCGGATCCCGTTGACTATGTGACCCCAAGGCGCGGTGGAGACATGGCCGCTGGCTTAGTGAAAGCGTCGGAACCTTGGGAAAGTGCTGCATGGTTGCAGCACGGTGCCTATGCAATCTGTGCGCCCAAGTCCGTTTACGTGGCCCACTGCCGCTGGCTTTGGAACGAAAATGACGCGCGGCTGATCACGGCTTCAACCGATCACTTGGGGTTCCAGATGGAACGCCCGATTGGGTCGTTGATCGAAGCTGTGGAGGTGATGCGTCGCTTCGAAATCCTTGGCGCAACGGAAATCAATGGCGATCTTATCGGAGCCGATGGCAAAAGCCTGATCAATGCGGATCGTCTTTGGGTCTGGTGGGATTGATTCTGCGGGCCTGAGGCCCCGGAAACCTGCCTTGACACGTGCTCAGGCAGGGATATAAGCGCGTCTTCATTGGTGTTGGTGGCCCCCGCAAGGGGAAACCTGTCGTCCCGGCCAAATCCGGGAAGGAGGACAACGCCCTTCACGCCCCTCATGGGCACTAAGAAGGAGATCAGCCGTGACCAAACGCACGTCTGCCAAGTACAAAATTGACCGCCGGATGGGTGAAAACATCTGGGGTCGTCCAAAATCACCTGTCAATCGTCGTGAATATGGCCCCGGTCAGCATGGTCAGCGCCGTAAAGGCAAAATTTCTGACTTTGGTCTGCAGCTGCGCGCCAAGCAGAAGCTGAAAGGCTACTACGGCGATCTAACGGAAAAGCAGTTCCGCCGCATCTTTACCGAGGCCGAGCGAGTGCGCGGTGATACGGGCGAGAACTTGGTTGGTCTGCTAGAACGTCGCTTGGACGCTGTCGTTTATCGCGCCAAGTTCGTGCCGACTGTTTTCGCTGCCCGCCAGTTTGTGAACCATGGCCACGTCCGTGTGAACGGCCAAAAGGTCAACATACCTTCCTACCGTGTGAAAGAAGGTGATGTGATCGAAGTGCGTGACAAGTCCAAGCAGATGGCTTTGGTTCTTGAAGCAATTGGCCTGCCCGAGCGTGACGTTCCAGACTACATGGATGTGGATCACTCGAAATTGACCTGCACATTTGTGCGCACACCGGGTCTGTCTGATGTGCCCTATCCGGTTCTGATGGAGCCAAACCTCGTCATCGAATATTACGCACAGAACTAAGTTTCTGGCGATGAATGTTGAAAAAGGGACCGGTCAAGCGCCGGTCCCTTTGCGTTTGGTGGTCCTTGGTGCTTACGGGTTGATTGGTGCCGCCGTCACGCGGCGGTTGCTGGATGCAGGGCATCAGGTCACCGGGGTCGGTAGATCTGTTAAAGCCGCCGAGCAGGTGAATTTGCCAATTACTTGGCAGATTTTCGATATCGGCACGGCGACGACCGAGGATTGGCGACGTGCTCTCAAGGACGCGGACGTTGTCGTAAATGCGGCGGGCGCTTTGCAAGACAGCGCGCGGGATAACCTGACAGCAATCCATGAAACCGCGCCCAAACGGATTGCCGACGCGGTTGTTGGGACAGACACGCGGATCGTCCAAATTTCGGCAGCAGGTGTCAGTTTTGATGCCTCGACCGAGTTCTTTCGTTCCAAAGCGCGCGGGGATGCCGCACTTCGTCATGCAGGCCTGCCACTGGTGATCCTGAAACCCACTTTGGTTTTAGCACCTGCGGCATACGGAGGGACAGCGCTGTTGCGCGCAGGCGCCGCTCTGCCCGGCATTCTTCCAAAGGTGCTGTCGGAAAGCAGAATCCATTGCGTACTGGTCGATGACCTAGCCGAAGCTGTCTTGGATGCCGTCGAGGGGCGTATTTCTGCGGGGGTCGAGGTGGATGTCACAGGGCCAGATGCGCCGAATTTGCCTGAGCTTTTGCTCCTGACTCGTGCTTGGTTAGGGTTGCGCAAGGCGCGCGTTGAAATACCGGTTCCAAACCTGCTTCTTGGTTTTCTGACACGTGCAGCCGACGTGGCAGGATTTTTGGGATGGCGATCACCACTGCGCACAACAGCTGTCCAAGTTCTGCGTGACGGTGTCAGCGGTGATCCCAATGCCTTAACTGTGGCTGGTGGTAAGCCTTGTCGCGGGCTTGCTGGCATCTTTCGCGCGATGCCAGCAACTTTGCAAGACCGCTGGTTTGCACAAGCCTATGTTGCCTTGCCGCTTGCGATCGTGATCCTCGCGGTCTTTTGGCTGGCTTCCGGTTTGATCGGTTTGGCACAAGTCCCGGCTGCAACGGCCGTGTTAACTTTCCGTGGGGTTGGTGAATCCATTGCCTTACTGGCCGTCATCGGCGGCGGGATAGCGGATGTCGTTTTGGGGGCAGCGGTGCTTTACCGGCCTTGGGCAAAGCACGCATGTTTTGGCATGATCCTTGTGTCGCTTGGATATCTGACAGCGGGCACGCTTTTGACTCCCGACATCTGGGTTGATCCCTTGGGGCCTTTCGTAAAAGTTCTGCCGGGTATCGCTTTGGCGTGGATCACAATGGGATTTCTGGACGAACGATGAGCCATGATCTGCTGCTTTATGCCCATGTGATCGGTGCGATCGTCCTTCTTGGAACAGGGGCCGGTATTGCCTTCTTCATGGTGATGTCCAACCAAAGCCGAGATCCTACACTGATCGCCCACGTTGCGGGGATCGTTGTTTTGGCTGATATGGTCTTTACGGCAACGGCGGCGTTTTTTCAACCGATCACTGGGTATTTTCTGGCGCGAAGCGCAGGCTGGCCGGTGTTCGAAGGCTGGGTCGGTTTGTCTTTGTTGCTTTACGTCGTCGTGGGTGCATTCTGGTTGCCGGTGGTTGCGATGCAAACCCGAATGCGCAACCTCGCGCGAACGGCGCGAGACACGGATGCACCGTTACCGCCCGAGTATCACAGACTTTACCGGCTGTGGTTTGCCTGCGGCTTTCCCGCATTTGCAGCTGTTTTGGCGATTGTCTGGCTGATGCTGTTTAAGCCGTCGTTCTAAGTTTAACCGCGCAGGTTACCCTATGCAATTTTCGACAGTTACGTCTGCGGCTGACAAGGGCTAGAAGCAACGTCAGGGAGAAGACCAATGTCAGCCATCGTTCAGATCCGCGACCTCAACAAAACCTATGATGGTGGCTTTGAAGCCCTGAAGCACGTGTCTTTGGATATTAAAGAAGGTGAAATCCTTGCGCTTCTGGGCCCCAACGGTGCCGGTAAAACCACTTTGATTTCAACGATCTGTGGGCTGGTGTCGCCCACATCAGGCTCTGTCTCGATTGGTGGCCACGACGTTGTTGGGGATTACCGCGAGGCGCGGCGCATGATCGGTTTGGTGCCGCAGGAAATTCACCTTGAACCGTTTTCGCGAGTCGGCGCTGCGGTGGCTTTCACCCGTGGGCTGTTCGGGTTGCGACGCGATGACAGCATGATCGAACAGGTTCTGCGTGACCTGTCACTTTGGGATAAAAAAGACAGCCGCATATTCGCCCTGTCCGGTGGGATGAAGCGACGGGTATTGATCGCAAAGGCGATCGCCCACGAACCACGTGTGCTATTTCTGGACGAACCCACAGCGGGCGTCGATGTGGAACTTCGTCGCGAGATGTGGGGGCTGGTCGAAAAACTGCGCGCTTCTGGCGTCACCATCATTCTAACGACCCACTACATCGACGAAGCCGAAGCAATCGCCGACCGGATTGGCGTGATTAACAATGGCGAGTTGCTTTTGGTCGAAGACAAGGCCGCGTTGTTAGCACGGCTTGGCAAGAAAGAACTGAAAATTGATCTTCGCGATCCAATCTCAGCTATTCCGCTAGGTTTAGAAGCCTATAATCTGGTTCTCTCTGATGAGGGCCGCGCGTTGGTCTATTCCTATGACACCAAAGGCGAACGAACCGGCATCACTGGCCTGCTTTCGGCTCTGCAAACCGCCGGTGCGCAACTGGCCGACATTTCAACACACCAAAGCTCGCTCGAAGATATCTTTGTCGGTATTGTGAAGGACACGCCATGAACTGGTCAGGTATTTCGGCGATCTGGATCTTTGAAATGACGCGGTTTTTTCGCTCGATCGCGCAGTCATTGATTTCACCAGTGCTGTCGACGTCGCTGTACTTCGTCGTCTTTGGCACGGCCATCGGAAGCCGGATCGAAGAGATCGAAGGCGTCTCTTACGGCGCGTTTATCGTGCCCGGTCTGATCATGCTTACGGTGTTACAGCAATCGATTCAGAATGCTGGTTTCGGCATCTTCTTCCCCAAGTTTATCGGTACAATCTACGAGGTCCTGACCGCGCCCATCAGTTCGCTAGAAATCGTGATCGGTTACGTCGGAGCGGCGGCGGCCAAGGCGATCATGATCGGTCTGGTTATCCTTGTGACGTCGTTCTTTTTCGTCGACATCCAGATCGCTCACCCGTTCTTTATGGTCGCTTTTCTGGTTCTGACAGCCGTGACGTTTTCGCTTTTGGGTTTTGTGCTGGGCATCTGGGCGCAAAACTTCGAGCAATTGAACCTTGTTCCACTGTTGGTCGTTACACCGTTGGTTTTTCTTGGTGGCTCATTTTATTCGGTCAGCATGTTGCCGCCCTTTTGGCAGAATGTGTCGTTCTTCAACCCGGTGCTTTATCTGGTCTCTGGGTTCCGGTGGTCGTTCTTCGGCACGTCTGATGTGCCGATTGTGTTCAGCCTTGTCGCGGTGACAGTGTTTGCCAGCGTTTGCCTTGGGATCATTTGGTGGATCTTCCGAACCGGTTATCGTTTGAAGGCCTGACCCTAAAGTTGGGTGATAGTACAGGCCTTCAGATTGCGTTCGGTGATGTCTGGTTCGCAGAGACGCGTGGCTTCGGTGCTGACAGCAGCACTGGCTGCAGCAACGCCCCAGCTTAGGCACTGTTGAACAGGCTCGTTCCCAGCTAGCGCCAAGGTGAATGCGCCCACGAAACTGTCGCCTGCGCCCACCTTTGACACAACTGGTCCGGGCGGGTTCACGGCGTGCCAGGCGCTGTCCTTGTCCGCCAGAACCGAGCCATCCGCACCACGCGCGACGATAACAATTCGCGCAACCCCCTTGTCCACCAGTTCCCGCGCAAAGGCGGCGGTATCTTCCCGCGTGGGAAGGCGGCGACCTGCAAGCTCTTCGCCTTCTTCGCCATCCATCCGTAGGACGTAAAGCGCTTCATGCTGCTTGCTTGCCAAGTGAAATAGCGCTGGTCCCGAGGTGTCGACGATCAGTTTCGCGCCGCGACCTGCAACGTGATTGGACAGGATTGACGGAAATTCTTTTGCGACACCCGGCGGTTGGCTGCCTGATAGAACGACCAATGTGTCTTCGCTGGTGGCTTGGTCAACTGATGCCAAGGCGCGCGGAACATCTGGTTCTTGCCAAACCGGGCCGGGCATCACGAAGCGAAACTGTTCCCCTGACGCGCGATCAATGACAGACGTGGATTGCCGAGTTTCGCCGGGGCCCTGAAAGGCCACGGTTGGAACGCCTTCTAACGCCAGCAATTGCAGCAAATGCGCGCCCGTGGCGCCGCCGATTGCAACAAGGGCTGTCGCCTGACCACCCAATAGCTTTACCGCACGCGCCACGTTGATGCCGCCGCCACCGGGGTCGATCTGAGGTTCTGAACAGCGCAGTTTAAGACCGGGTATGATCTCGGGCGCAGTGGTCGAAAAATCAACCGTGGGGTTTAGCGTGATCGTTAGGATATGTGACTTCATCGAACCAGCCTTCTTCGTGTCCGCGAAAGCATGTCCTGTTAGCGCAATCACGGCAAGAGATTTCGCCCCAGTTTAGGGGGTCAGAGCGTTGGTTTTTTCTGCAAAAGCGCCATCACATCGGCCATCTCGGGTCCGCGCGGCTGGCCTGTCACTGCAAGGCGAAGTGGCATGAACAGCCCCTTACCTTTGCGTCCAGTTGCGCCTTTCACCGCTGTCGTCCAAGCTTTCCATGTCTCGATTGAATAGGGTGGCTCGGGCAGCAATGCGAATGCCTCTTTCACGAAACTCTCGTCTTCTTCGGCAATTTCGGGCGTCGCTTCACCTGCGAACACAGGCCACCATTTATCGGCATCAGCGCGTATTGGCGTGTTGCCCCGAATCGTCATCCAATAGGCCTCGCGGATATCCTCGGGCACTGATTGCAGATGTTCGGCCATATCCGATGCGCTGAGCGACTGGATCACGCGCGCTGATAGGGGGATCAGATCATCTGAATCGAATTTTGTTGGCGCGGCACCGAAATGGCTGATGTCAAAACCTTCAACCAGTTCGTCGTGCGTGCGGCGCAACTCGACCGGGTCCGAGGATCCAAGCCGTGCCATCAACGACAAAAGCGCCATGGGTTCGACACCGCTTTCGCGCAGGTCCCGAAGGGCCAATGTTCCAAGCCGTTTCGATAACGCCTCACCCTGAGGTCCTGTCAGAAGCGAGTGATGTGCAAACGTTGGCGGCACCTTTCCAAGTGCTTCGATGATCTGGATTTGGGTGGCGGTGTTTGTCACATGGTCCGAACCGCGCACCACATGGGTGACGCCCATATCGGTGTCGTCCACAACGCTTGCCAACGTATACAACACCTGCCCATCCTGTCGGATCAACACCGGGTCCGACACACTGGCCGCATCAATCGACAGATCGCCTAAAATGCCGTCGGTCCAATTGATCCGCGCGTGATCCAGTTTGAACCGCCAAACTCCAGCCCCGCGGGCGGCTTTCAGTGCCGATTTCTCGTCATCTGACAAGGCAAGGGCCGAGCGATCATAGACAGGCGGCATTCCCATGTTCAGCTGCTTCTTACGCTTCAGGTCCAGTTCAACCGGCGTTTCCCATGCTTCGTAAAACCGCCCAATGTTACGCAGGCGGTCGGCAGCTTCGTCATAAAGGTCGAGGCGTTTCGACTGACGTTCGACCCGGTCCCATGTCAGGCCCAGCCATTCGAGGTCTTCCTTGATCGCATCGACGTATTCTTCCTTAGACCGTTCGGGGTCCGTGTCGTCGATACGCAAGATAAACTGCCCGCCAGTCTTGCGCGCGATCATCCAATTGAACAAGGCGGTTCGCAGGTTGCCGATGTGAATATAGCCGGTCGGCGAGGGGGCAAAACGGGTGACGGTCATGGGGTTCTCCTGATCGAGCAGGCTTTTTCATATGACGCCCGATTTGTCCATATGCAGGGCATGACAGTGGGTTGTCTTGACGCTTCAGATGCAGACAGGAGCTGTTCGTCACATATCTCACGAAGGCGTGGCTAGACTTTGGTCGCGCGAACGTTACTTGGTTAGGTATTGAATATTGAAACCTGCGAGGGAGAAACCCATGACAGATATTAAGCTTTCACGTCGAAACATTTTGGCTGGTGCGGCTGCGTTGCCGGTCGCCGCGGGTGCGACCACGGCGCTGGCTGACGGCCATGCTGCTGCACCTGTTAACGCGTTGCAAAACAGCTTCGAACTTGGAGAATTCCAAGTTTCGACACTTTTGGCAGGGACGCGGGCTGTCGAAGATATCCAAAGCATCTTCGGTATGAACGTCACACCCGAAGAGTTCGCTAAGGTCAGCCAGGAAAACTTCATTCCGGCCGACAAGGCTCAGTTCTTCTTTACACCCACCGTCGTGCGCACTGGATCCGATGTGGTTCTGTTTGACACCGGCCTAAGCGCGGCAGGAACTGTGCCTGCTCTTACCCAAGCTGGTGTATCTGCAGGCGATGTGACGATTGTGGTCATCACCCATATGCACGGCGACCACATCGGCGGATTGACCGACGACAGCGGAGCGCCAACCTATCCGAACGCGCGCTATGTCACCGGTCAGGTTGAATACGACACGTGGGCTGCCACCGACAATGAAACCTTTGCCGCAAAAGTGAAGCCCTTGGCCGACAAGTTCAGCTTTATCGGCGGCGGTGATGATGTCGTTTCGGGCGTTACTGCGGTTGAAGCCTTCGGTCACACACCGGGCCACATGGCGTACATGGTTGAATCGGGCAACGAGCAAGTTCTGTTGATGGCAGACGCGGCCAACCACTATGTCTGGTCGCTGGCCTACCCCGAGTGGGAAGTGCGTTTCGATCAGGACAAAGCCGCAGCGGCTGCGACCCGCAAAAAGCTACTTGGCATGGTTGCCGCCGACCGGATCCCACTGATCGGCTACCATATGCCGTTCCCGGGCATTGGCTATGTCACCGAAGCTGGCCCCGGCAGCTATCACTACGTGCCAGCAACCTATCAGTTGATGCTGTAATTTGCTTTGGCCGGGGGCTTTTGGTTCCCGGTCAAATCCTGCGGGTGAATGGTCGAGTTGAGCCGTCAGCAGTTATTCCAAGCCAGTAACCTTGAAGTCCCTCTGGATGTTAGCGGTAGCTGACCACCACGTCGAACCACGCGTACGATGCTGATGAAACTTGAAGGCATCTGCGTCACGAAAACACTCCGCTACGCGCCAGATCATCGGGTCATCCGTTGGAACAACGTCGAATGTAATGCAGCCGGGTTCTTCTCGGGTTCGACGAATGTGTTCTGGAAGGTGAATGTACACAGTTTCTACGTCTTGCGAAGAAGCGCAGATTAGACGCCCGGACATTCTTACTTCGAGCGGTTTGCTTTCAGGTGTGTCAGTCATTTAAATAGCTTCCGCGTCTCTTGATCTAGTGATTGCATTACAATCAGATGATCACAAATCCCCCAAAGCCAAGTATCCAAATTGAGAAAAGGCCAGCCGCTTTCTAATTGAGCCACTCAACTCAAACTGACATGCTTTTGAAATGGAAACACCGGCCAAATTCCTTAAAGGCAATTTGTTCAGGCACATCACGGTGATGTCTTTGACGGCATCGGTTGGGTTGATGGCTGTTTTTCTTGTCGATTTCGTGGATATGGTTTTCATCTCGATGTTAGGAAAAGCCGAATTGGCGGCCGCAATTGGTTATGCGGGTGCGTTGTTGTTCTTCACCTCGTCTTTCGGGATTGGCATGGCCATCGCGGCGGGGGCTTTGGTTGCGATGGCCCTTGGAGCAGGGGACGAAGAACTAGCCAAACGGCGCGCGACCAACACGTTGATCTTTGGTGTGATTTTTGGGGCGATTTTCGCCTTTGTTGTTTGGCTAAACCTTAGACCCTTGGCGGCGTTACTGGGTGCGTCGGGCGAAACGCTTGATCTGGCCGTCAGTTACCTGTCCATTATCATCCCAAGTCTTCCCTTGTTGATCTTCGGTATGGTCGGCAGCGCCGTGCTGCGTGCCTACGGTGATGCGCGGCGCGCTATGATGGCGACGGTTTGGGGTGGTCTGGTGAATGCGGTCCTTGATCCCATCCTGATCTTCGGGTTGGATCTTGAATTGACCGGAGCAGCGATCGCCAGTGTCGTGGCCCGCGCAACGATCGCATGGTTCGGCATCATGCCCCTGATCCGCGCGCATCAAGCGCTGGCAAAGCCCAATGTGACGGCGCTGCGATACGACTTGAAACCCGTCGTTGCCATCGCCGCCCCTGCTATCCTGACACAGCTTGCCACGCCTCTGGGCCAAGCCTTTGTCACCCGGTCCATGGCCGAGTTTGGCGAGGCCGCTGTCGCTGGGATGGCGATTGTCGGGCGGATGACCCCGATTGCATTTGGCGTTCTATTCGCACTTTCGGGCGCTATCGGTCCGATCATCGGGCAGAACCACGGGGCGGGCAATGAAGACCGGGTGCGCGAAAGCCTGCGCGATGCGTTTATCTTCACGGCACTTGTCGTCGTTTTGGTCACCCTTGCCCTATATGCTTTGCGCGGACCGGTGGTGGCCCTGTTCGAAGCCGACGGCATCACCAAAGACCTTGTATTATTGTTCTGCGGGCCACTTGCATTGGCGTTCTTTTTCAACGGCGTGATCTTTGTGACCAATGCAGCGTTCAATAACCTTGGCCATCCATTTTACTCCACATGGATCAACTGGGGACGTCATACGTTGGGGACGGTCCCGCTGGTATTGTTAGGGTCTGCATGGTTTGGCGCACCGGGCGTCTTGATCGGGCAGGCCATTGGAGGCGTGGTCTTTGCGGTGATCGCTGTTGTGCTGGTCTATCGTGTTGTGGTCGTCGCAAAACCTGACACAGTGGAAGCCGAACCCTTCGCGCGGCAAGCGCGGCTGTTCCAATTGTTTCATCATCGCCGTTAGGGTCGGATGATCTGCGCATTCACCTTGGCTAGATGTGCATCCACAAGCAGCGTTTCAGTCATGCTCAAAACCTGATGCCGTGGATAGCGCGGCGCATGTCTGTCATCCAAAACTGGCGCGTCCCAACCATCGGTCGTATCAAAGAACTTTGCGACGCCGGTCGTTCCGTGTTCCGCCAGATACCCCTGCACGACCACATCGAGGTAGGACAACAGGATCGGGCGCAAGTCTGGCGCGGCTGGGTTCAATTCCAAAGGGGCGTGATAGTGTTGGATGTCTGGAGCAGGGGTCAGGGAATGCGTCACACCTCCTGTATCAATACGCTGATAGAACACCTCGCGTTCATCCAAGGCTGCCCAATCGGCACCCGGGACGGCGGCGATTAGCCCTTCGATGTGATCCCTCTCCGAGGGGATCGCGGTCAGAAAGGCGGTCTCTAACGCCGCGATATGCCGCCAGCACCGACGCCAGCCGGTCAAAACTGCGGGGTGCGCATCTGTGTAGACATGGGTGCGCCGGTTCACCAGCGAGCCATAGCCAAAGAAAAACGGTGTCGTCATAACAGTTCGTTTACGACGGAATAGAAATGCTTGCCAGAGTGGGAAAAACCCGATTATGCATATGTGACGACATCGCGTCGGGAGAATCCGGGCCAGCCCCGGTGCCGAAGGAGCAACCACCCCGGTAAACTCTCAGGCAAAAGGACCGACGTGTTTGATAAACTCTGGAGAGACCCCGGATGGGGCGCCGACGGGATAATGCTCTCAGGCGAAGGGACAGAGGGGGTGCTTGCCGGGCAGGATGTCCGGGGGTGCCCGTTTATAACGCGGGCCGATGTGAAGGAACCGCGATGTCCGAATTGAAACGCACACCGCTCTATGATCTGCATCTGTCGCTTGGGGCGAAGATGGTGCCTTTCGCGGGTTACGAGATGCCGGTGCAATATGCGCCCGGTGTGATGAAAGAACATTTGCACACACGCGCGGCTGCCGGACTTTTTGACGTAAGCCACATGGGGCAGGTGCGCGTTGACGCCAGCTCGCTGGACGTTGCGGCCACAGCGCTTGAGCGCCTTGTGCCGGTATCAGTTTTGGGGCTGGATGAAGGACGGCAGCGTTACGGTCTTTTCACCGATGAAACTGGCGGCATTCTTGATGATCTGATGATTGCAAATCGCGGGGATCACCTGTTTTTGGTCGTGAATGCTGCGATGAAAGATCAGGATATCGCACATTTGCAGGCGCATTTGATCGACTGTCAGGTGACACCGATCACAGATCGGGCACTGTTGGCTTTGCAAGGTCCGTCATCAGAAGCGGCCTTAGAAACGATTTCGCCCGGCGTGGTTGACATGCGGTTTATGGATGTGCGCACTTTGGACTGGCAGGGGGGCGAGCTTTGGATTTCACGCTCGGGCTATTCAGGCGAGGACGGGTATGAAATATCGGTGCCCGAAGGGATTGCGCGGGCCTTTACGGAAGCGTTGTTGGGTATCGAGGCAGTTGAGGCAATTGGTTTGGGCGCGCGAGACTCGCTACGCCTTGAGGCCGGACTTTGCCTTTATGGATCGGATATCGACACGACGACATCGCCCATCGAAGCGGGTCTTGCATGGGCTATCCAGAAACCCCGCCGTTCGGGCGGCGATCGCGCGGGCGGCTTCCCCGGAGCGGACCGAATTTTGCGAGAATTGGAGGAAGGTGCTTCGCGTCACCGCGTTGGCCTTTTGCCGGAGGGGCGCGCGCCCATGCGAGCGGGCACTCAATTGTTCGCTGGTGATACGGCGGTTGGCGAAGTGACTTCGGGCGGTTTTGGTCCGTCACTGGAACGGCCCATCTCAATGGGCTACGTCTCAATTAACTATGCTGAAACCGGCACGGCCCTTGAAGCCGACGTGCGCGGCAAGCGCTTGCCGGTTACGGTTGCTGACATGCCGTTCCGGCCATCCACTTACAAACGTTGAAGGAGACCAAAAATGAAATTCACAGAAGAGCACGAATGGCTGCGGACTGACGGTGATGTTATCGTTGTGGGTATCACCGCGCATGCGGCGGAACAGCTTGGCGACGTTGTCTTCGTCGAATTGCCTGAGCCTGAGACCAAAGTGGCCAAAGGTGATGACATCGTGGTTATCGAAAGTGTCAAAGCCGCGTCAGATATTACCGCGCCCCTTGATGGCGAGATTGTCGAAGTTAACGACGCGCTGGCTGACAATCCTGGGATGGTGAACGACGATCCACTTGGGGCTGCATGGTTCTTTAAGATGAAGATCGACGACATGGGGCAGCTTAACGATCACATGGACGAAGACGCCTATAACGACATGATTGGCTGATCCGCCCGCGTCAAAAATCTTGAGAAGAAATTTTCGAATTTCTTTTCGAGAGTTTTCCACTCAGGAGTCTCGCGATGACCTTCACCCCAACCGATTATCTGCCCTATGATTTCGCCAATAGGCGCCATATCGGCCCGTCACCATCTGAAATGGCCGAAATGCTTGCAGTTTTGGGGGTGGGGTCATTGGACGAGTTGATCGACCAAACCGTGCCGGAAGCCATCCGTCAAACCGAACCATTGGATTTTGAAAAGCCGCGGTCTGAACGTGAACTTCTGTTTCAGATGCGGAAGATTGCGGATCAGAATCAGGTTTTCACGACGATGATCGGCCAAGGGTATCACGGAACGGTCACGCCCCCTGCTATCCAACGCAACATTCTAGAGAACCCGGCGTGGTACACCGCCTATACGCCCTATCAGCCGGAAATCAGCCAAGGTCGTTTGGAAGCGCTACTGAACTACCAAACCATGGTAAGCGATTTGACCGGGCTTGAGATCGCGAATGCATCGCTTTTGGATGAAGCCACGGCAGCAGCTGAAGCCATGACCATGGCGCAGCGTGTCGCCAAGTCGAAAGCCAAGGCATTCTTTGTCGACGAAAACTGCCATCCGCAGAATATTGCCGTTATGCAAACCCGCGCAGCGCCACTTGGGATTGAGATCATTATTGGTGCACCTGATGAACTGGACGCGTCGCAGGTCTTTGCCGCGATCTTCCAGTATCCGGGCACATACGGCCATGTCCGTGATTTCACCGATCACATCACGGCGCTTCATGAGGCCAAGGCGCTGGGCATCGTGATTGCCGATCCGCTGGCACTGACACTTCTGAAAGAACCCGGTGCCATGGGGGCCGATATCGCAGTTGGCTCGACGCAGCGCTTTGGTGTTCCACTTGGGTTCGGAGGACCTCACGCTGCTTACATGGCTTGTCGCGACGCCTATAAGCGCGCGATGCCCGGGCGTCTTGTTGGCGTTTCGATCGATGCCCGAGGTAACAAGGCCTATCGTTTATCCCTGCAAACCCGCGAACAACACATCCGCCGCGAAAAGGCGACGTCGAACGTCTGTACGGCGCAAGCCTTGCTTGCTGTTATGGCCAGTTTCTATGCAGTGTTCCACGGCCCCGAGGGATTGAAAGCCATCGCACAACGGATCCATCGCAAAACCGAGCGTTTGGTTATGGGGTTGGAGGCAGGTGGCTTTTCTGTCGAACCGAAGAACTTTTTTGACACGATCACGATCGAGGTCGGAGCGCTTCAAGGCGTTATTCTTGAGGCTGGCAAGACTGAGCAGATTAATTTTCGCAAGGTCGGCGATACAAAAATTGGCATCGCGGTTGATGAAACCGTTCGCCCGGACACCTTGGAAGCCGTTTGGCGGGCTTTTGGTTTAACGCTCAATCGCGACGAGTTCGAGGCGGGTTACACAAGGCTTCCACAAGAATATCACCGAACGTCAGATTTTCTGACCCATCCCGTCTTTCACATGAACCGCGCAGAAACCGAGATGATGCGCTACATGCGTCGTTTGGCGGACCGAGATTTGGCACTTGATCGCGCCATGATCCCGCTTGGGTCCTGTACGATGAAGTTAAACGCGGCAGCTGAAATGATGCCCGTCACATGGCCCGAGTTTGCGCATATTCATCCTTTTGCCCCCGCCGAACAGGTACAGGGGTACACGCAAATGATCGATGATCTGAATCGACGCCTTTGCCAGATCACCGGCTATGACGCCATGTCTATGCAACCCAATTCCGGCGCGCAGGGCGAGTACGCTGGTCTTTTGACGATCATGGCCTATCACCGGTCTCGCGGCGATGATGACAGGCGCATTTGCCTGATCCCGATCAATGCCCATGGCACCAACCCGGCGAGCGCTCAGATGTGTGGGATGGACGTCGTTGTCACGAAATGCACCGATAACGGTGACATCGATCTTGATGACTTTCGCGAGAAAGCCGCTGCTGCTGGCGATAGGCTTGCCGCTTGCATGATCACCTATCCATCGACCCACGGCGTTTTCGAGGAAACCGTTCGCGAGGTTTCCGAAATTACGCATGAGTACGGGGGCCAGGTTTATATCGACGGCGCGAACCTGAACGCGATGGTCGGCCTGTCCAAACCCGGCGAGATCGGCGGTGATGTCAGTCACCTTAATCTCCACAAAACGTTCTGCATCCCCCATGGCGGTGGTGGTCCGGGCATGGGCCCTATTGGCGTCGGCGCGCACCTTGCGCCGTTCCTGCCCGGTCATCCGCAAATCGGCGGGGGCGAAGGGCCGGTTTCGGCCGCGCCCTATGGTTCACCTGGCATCCTTGTGATCCCTTACGCGTATCTCTTGATGATGGGCGGCGAGGGGCTGACGCAAGCCACGCGTGTTGCGATCCTGAACGCGAATTACATCGCAAAACGATTGGAAGGATCGTTCGATGTTTTGTTTAAAGGCCGTCAGGGGCGTGTGGCGCACGAATGTATTCTTGATACCCGCCCCTTCGAAGACAGCGCTCAAGTCACCGTTGACGATATCGCCAAGCGGTTGATCGACAATGGGTTTCACGCACCAACCATGAGCTGGCCCGTTGCAGGAACTTTGATGGTCGAACCAACTGAATCAGAAAACAAAGCCGAGCTGGACCGTTTTTGCAATGCGATGATCTCAATCCGCGATGAAATCCGAGCCATCGAAGACGGCACATCTGATGCAGAAAACAACCCACTTAAACACGCGCCACATACTGTCGAAGATCTGATCGGTGAATGGGACCGCCCGTATTCGCGGGAAGAGGGTTGCTATCCTGCGGGTGCTTTCCGGGTCGATAAATATTGGCCTCCCGTCAATCGCGTCGATAATGCTTGGGGTGACCGGCATCTGGTTTGTACGTGCCCGCCGTTGGAGGATTACCAAGAGGCGGCGGAATAGGGGGTAGTCCAGCCGTCGCTTAAAGGGTTTTGTCCTAGGGCATTCAACAACTTTGGCATCGTTACTTCGCGTGTTGTCGCTCTATTGGTGGCGTGAGATAAGTCATGTAGTCTAAAAACCATGGTTTTAACACAATGGTTTTGCTAAATGCGCATTGGTGAGCTTTCAAGACGTACCGGATTTACGCGCGACGCCATTCGTTTGTACGAACGCGAAGGCCTTATAACTGCTGAACCGGTGCGTGAGCAGAACAGTAACTACAAATCTTATCCTGAAAACGCGGTTATGACGTTGGAGGTTGTACGTGATGCGCAAGCTGCGGGCGTAAGCATCGGGGACTTGTCCATCTTTTTGTCACAGGTTGCTGCAGGAAATTCCGATGGCTTTGACGGTGACGCGTTTCTTGCTGCCAAGATTGTACAAATCGAAGCGCGCATAACAGCCTCAGAACGCTTTCTGCAATGGCTTCGAGAAGCCCGCCATGCGTTGGCAATCGCACCCTTGTCCGGCGCGGAAGATTGAAAAACCTACGCGGCTTTTTCTAAGCCCGCCTGTGCGACGATCAATTCGATAATGCCGTCGACGCCAATGCCAGATTTTAGCGACGAGAAAACGAACGGGCGTCCTTCCCGCATGCGCTTTGCGTCACGTTCCATCACCTGAAGCGACGCACCGACGTGGGGTGCCAGGTCGGTTTTGTTGATCACCAAGATGTCTGATCGCGTCAGGGCTGGCCCACCTTTGCGTGGGATTTCTTCGCCTGCTGCCACGTCGATGACGTAGATCGTCAGGTCGGCTAATTCGGGGCTAAAGGTTGCCGACAGATTGTCGCCGCCGGATTCAATTAACACGACTTCAAGGTCGGGATGCCGTTCGTATAAGTCGGCGATGGCAGCAAGATTAATCGACGCGTCTTCGCGGATCGCCGTGTGGGGGCATCCGCCGGTTTCAACGCCGATAATGCGATCCGACGGTAGGATTTGCATCCGCGTTAAAGCCTCGGCGTCCTCTTGAGTGTAGATATCATTGGTAATCACCCCAACTGAAAAGGCATCTTTCAGCCGTTCGGACAATCGCGCGGTAAGTGTCGTTTTGCCTGCCCCAACAGGTCCGCCGATGCCGATTCTGATTGGTCCGTTAAGTGTTGTCATGATTGGAATAGCCTTTGTGGTGTCGTTTCGTGGCGCATCGACGCGATGTCGGACAGAAATGTCTGCGAATGAATGTCGTGTGGCGTAGCGTTTTCAATGTCTTTGGCCAAGATCAGACAATCAGCATTCAGGCGTGCGATGATGGCTTGACCGTCAGATTGTCCAAGCTTCATCAACCGTTGTGCTGCCGCGACAAGATTGCTGCAAAAGCCGTGGGCGTAAGTCGCGATTAGTGCTTGCCGTTCGATCTGAACAAGACGACCGGCGCGTCCAAGCGCTATCGGCAATTGCAATTCGGGCAGGTCCAACCCCCAAACTTCGCGGGTGATTTTAGCGAAGGCTGCACCTTGTCGTTCGGCCTCGCGTAACCGTTCGTTTGAGGCGGCATAGGCTCGGGCGATCTGGTTTAAATTTGTGATCTCGTCAATCATCTGCGCGTCATAGGCGCTTGCGATCAGAATGGCATCGGTACGAATTGAGCCATCGGTCAACAATGCGGTCAGCCAATCGCCAAGCTCATCGGCGTCGGTGATCCATCGATCCGCCACAGCGGCTTCCAATCCATGGGACCAAGAAAAGGCCCCGATTGGATAGGCGGGCGACAGCCACTGGATCAACGTCAAAAGTTTCGCGTCAATGGTCATGATGCGCCGAATGCCCATGCTCGTGCGAATGGGTACGTCCGTGGCCATAAGCCCCGCCTTCTGGCGTGAACGGTTCGACCACTTTGGTGACTGTTGCGCCCAAATGGCCCAACATGTGACCGATGACATCGTCGCATAAGATCAAAAGCCGGTCCCCATCAATCTGGCAGGGCGTGTGGCGGTTGCCTATGTGCCAAGCCAGTTGCGCCAAGTTTGGGCCGGTCACCGCAAAGAGGTCTTCGGGCGCGGCGTGCACGGCGATGCACTGTCCGTCGCTGGTGACCAAGGCATCACCGTTGTTCAGCGAGATGACTTGCGGGAAATCGACCAAGATCGATTGGTTGTCAGTGGTCGTGACGATCTTGCGACGAAAGAACCTGTCGTCGTAGTTCAGTTCGCAGCGGCCAAGGGCGACAGTCCAGTCCCCGGCGGTTTTGACGGTTTGGCAAAGAAAATCGGGCATCAGAATAAAAAGTACCTTTGGGCCATGGGAAGAACTTCTGCGGGCTGACACGTAAGCAATTCGCCATCCGCGCGGACTTCATAAGTTTCGGGGTGCACCTCGATCTTGGGCGTCGCATCGTTCAGCTTCAGATCCTTCTTGCCGATTTTGCGGGTGTTCGTGACCGGCAAGGTTGATTTGGCAAGGCCAAGCGTGCCGCCAATGTTGTCAGCCTGCGCGGCCTCGGACACGAAAACCACCGCGGCTTGTTCGACGGCGCGCCCGTAAGCGCCGAACATCGGGCGGGTGTGGACGGGTTGCGGCGTTGGGATCGACGCATTGGGGTCGCCCATTTGTGCGCAGACGATCGAGCCGCCTATCAGCACCATTTCGGGTTTCACACCAAAGAACGCTGGGGACCAAAGCACCAGATCTGCGCGTTTGCCTTCTTCAAGGCTGCCGATCTCATGGCTCATACCGTGCGCGATGGCCGGGTTGATTGTGTACTTTGCGATATAGCGGCGGACGCGCAAGTTGTCGTTGTCGCCGGTTTCGTCGGGCAAGCGACCGCGCTGTTTCCTCATCTTGTCGGCCGTTTGCCATGTGCGGATCAACACCTCACCTACGCGGCCCATGGCTTGACTGTCCGATGCAATGATCGAAAACGCGCCCATGTCGTGCAAGATATCTTCGGCTGCGATGGTCTCGCGGCGAATACGACTTTCAGCGAAGGCCACATCCTCGGGAATTGATTTGTCGAGGTGGTGGCACACCATCAGCATATCAAGATGTTCTTCGATCGTGTTCACGGTGAAGGGCCGTGTTGGGTTGGTCGAGCTTGGTAGCACATGATCTTCGCCGCAGATCTTGATAATGTCGGGCGCATGACCGCCACCTGCACCTTCGGTATGAAAAGCGTGGATCGTGCGGCCTTTCATGGCGGCAACGGTGTGTTCCACAAAACCGCTTTCGTTCAGCGTGTCGGTGTGGATCATGACTTGGACGTCCATGGCATCTGCCACGCTCAGACAACAGTCGATAGCGCCGGGTGTGGTGCCCCAGTCTTCGTGAAGCTTCAGGGCGGCCGCGCCACCTTTGATCTGTTCTTCCAAAGCAGCAGGTAGCGACGCGTTGCCTTTGCCAGCGAAGGCAAGGTTCATTGGAAAGGCATCGGCAGCTTGCAGCATCCGTCCGATATGCCAAGGCCCCGGCGTACAGGTGGTGGCAAGCGTTCCATGTGCAGGTCCGGTTCCGCCGCCAAGCATGGTGGTCAGGCCGGAATGCAGCGCGTCTTCGATTTGCTGAGGGCAGATGAAATGGATATGGCTGTCAAACCCACCAGCAGTCAGGATCTTGCCTTCGCCCGCCAATGCCTCGGTGCTGGGGCCGATAATGATGTCGACACCGGGTTGCGTATCGGGGTTCCCAGCCTTGCCGATCTTGTGAATCCGGCCACCTTTCAAACCGACGTCAGCTTTGTAGATTCCTGTGTGGTCGACGATCAAAGCGTTGGTGATAACGGTGTCAACTGCCCCATCAGCCCGTGTGACTTGTGATTGACCCATGCCGTCACGGATCACCTTACCGCCGCCGAACTTTACCTCTTCCCCGTAAGGGCCGGTCAGGTCGCGTTCGACTTCGATGATCAGATCGGTGTCGGCCAGACGCATCTTGTCGCCCGTGGTCGGGCCAAACATCGATGCATAGTCGGAGCGGGAGATTTTAGTTGGCATTAGAGGTCTCCCATCACCGCTTGATTGAACCCAAAAATGCGTCGGCCGCCACTCATCGGAATGAGCTGCACCTCGCGGCGCTGGCCGGGTTCGAACCGGACGGCGGTGCCCGCCGCAATGTCCAAACGTTGGCCATGGGCGGCGGTGCGGTCGAAATCCAGCGCGGGGTTCGCTTCGGCAAAGTGATAGTGCGATCCGATCTGAACAGGCCGGTCGCCGGTGTTTGCGACCATGAGCGTGATCGCGACTGCGCCTGCATTCAGTTCGATCGCGCCTTCGGCGACGAAAAGTTCTCCGGGGATCATGTCGGGCCTCCTAACGGATGGGATTGTGAACGGTGACCAGTTTGGTGCCATCGGGGAATGTGGCTTCAATCTGAACGTCGTGGATCATCTCGGGCACGCCTTCCATACATTGTTCGCGTGTGATGACCTGAGCGCCCGCTTGCATCATGTCGGCAACCGAACGGCCATCGCGAGCGCCTTCCACAACGGCATCCGCGATAAGTGCAATCGCTTCGGGGTGGTTTAACAAGACACCCCGCGCCAGACGCTTGCGCGCGATATCAGCGGCCATTGCGACCAACAGTTTGTCTTTTTCCCTTGGGGTGAGTTGCATGGCTCAAAGTCTCCAGGATTTGGGAAGTGTGTTTTGGCTTAACCGGTCGAGAACCGGCAAAAGGCTTTGACGAAGCTCGAATCCATCGACAGCAAGGCATCGCAGGACCAGCACGTCGGGTTGCAAAAGGCTGGCTCCGGCCGTCTTTGGCAACAGCCCGCGGACGGGCTTAAGTTGCGCTTCGGCATCGGGGGCCACGTAGACAAGGCTTGCCATAGCGCATGCACCACGGGCGACCGCCGTTGCTGCCAACTGAGCGCGGATTTGGCCGGTTAGCCGGATTGCATCCATGTAAAGCGGTTGGCCATCTCGGGAAATTCTGACCCGGTCCGAGAAATGTCCGGTCTCAACCGTTTCGCCCATGGCGCTGCGGCCAAAGATCACCGGTTCCACGAACAAAAGCTGTGCCGAGGGCGCAAGGTCGATATCCATGGATCGCTCTAATGCGCAGTGATCGAACAAGATCATCTCTTGTGGCAACCAGTGCAGGCAGGCGTCAGCATCCACCTGAAGAGATGCCACGATTTTAGCGACGGAGCCTTCGGCGCGGTAGGCCCGTTCGGCGGCCTGCGTCGTCAGTGTCAAGTGTGAACCTGCGCCGGCGCGTGACTTTAACGAAAGGCGATCACCAGACGTCAACCCGCCCGAGGTGTTGATCATGATCGCTTCCAAACGGCTCTGTGACCGGGGAAACAACGCTCGTAAGGCCCCGCTGCATCTGAAATCTTCCAGACAACTTAGGTTGCCCCGCTGTTTGGATTGCACATCCAACGCCCCAATGGCCCGAGGAACCTCGGTCGCAATAGGGCGGGGTGCCGTGACCCAAGGTTCGTTGGTGTGCAACAATTTAAAGGCATCTTCCCGTGGCAGAACGACTCGTTTCTGACCAGTTGTTCGCCAGCCGCCAAGTTTCCATGCAGATTCTGCATCACCTCTGCGAGACAATGCCCGCATTCAAGGCAATCATCCCCATACCTGCGTAACTTTTAGGCGAATGCATGGAATGCGTTTTTGTCGATGCGCTGTCGCTTGAACTTGGGACAGAGCTTTGGCGTGACTGACGCTGTCTGAAGCTGCCGCCGCTTCCCTGGGGAGGCTCAAGAGCAGTTGGGATGTGTGACGACCAAACGAATTGGACCTCGATCCGGTCGCCACACGGTTTGCAACAACAGTTGCGAAGCCTTGTTACGCCCTTGCACCCATCGGTGCAATCGCGGGCAGGGTGCTTCGCTGGGAGATATGGATGACGATTCTAAGAAAAACCCTCAAAGGCGCTGCCGCTTTGACATTTACGGCGGGCATGGCTTCGGCCGAATGTGCCGAACCGATCAAAGTTGGTGTGCTGCACTCGCTGTCAGGTACGATGGCGATTTCCGAAACCACGCTTAAAGACACGATGCTGATGCTGGTTGAGCAACAGAATGCTGCCGGTGGTGTACTGGATTGCCAGATCGAAACTGTCGTCGTTGATCCAGCGTCGGATTGGCCATTGTTTGCGGAAAAAGCGCGCGAACTTTTGACGGTACACGATGTTGACGTCATCTTCGGCAACTGGACGTCGGTTTCGCGGAAATCCGTCTTGCCCGTCATCGAAGAATTGAACGGCCTTCTGTTCTATCCTGTTCAATACGAAGGCGAAGAAAGCTCGAAGAACGTGTTCTACACGGGCGCTGCACCCAACCAGCAGGCGATTCCAGCGGTTGATTACTTTCTGGAAGAACTGGGTGTGGAAAAGTTCGCACTTTTGGGCACAGACTATGTTTATCCGCGGACGACGAACAACATTCTCGAAAGCTATCTTAAGGAAAAAGGCATCGCAGCCGAGGACATCTTTGTGAACTACACGCCTTTCGGCCACTCTGACTGGGCAACTATTGTGGGTGATGTCGTTGCACTTAGCGAAGACGGCAAGCAGGTTGGTGTGATTTCTACCATTAACGGCGACGCAAACATCGGTTTCTACAAGGAACTGGCCGCCGCCGACGTTTCCGCTGACGACATTCCCGTCGTAGCGTTCTCGGTTGGGGAGGAAGAGCTCTCTGGCCTTGATACGTCAAACCTTGTCGGGCACCTTGCGGCCTGGAACTACTTCATGTCCGCCGACACGCCCGAGAACGCATCGTTCATCGAAGAATGGCACGCATTTATTGGCGACGAAAACCGGGTGACCAACGATCCGATGGAGGCGCACTATATCGGCTTCAACATGTGGGTGAATGCGGTCAAAGAAGCCGGCACAACCGACGTCGACGCCGTGCGCGGTGCCATGTACGGTCAGACCTTTCCGAACCTGACGGGTGGTGTGGCCGAGATGTTGCCGAACCATCACCTTACGAAGCCAGTGCTGATCGGCGAGATCCGCGCAGACGGTCAGTTCGATATCATCAGCCAAACCGATCCCGTCCCCGGTGACGCCTGGACAGACTACCTGCCTGAATCTTCAGTCTTGAAGTCCGACTGGTTGGACCTTGAGTGCGGCATGTACAATGTCGAAACTGAGTCTTGCGTTCAGTTGACGTCGAACTACTAAAACAACGCGTGGCGCGGGGATCACCTTCGCGTCACAGCTGCTGCTAGACAGGCTTCTTCACATATGATCCGTCTGATTTTCGCTGTCCTTCTGGGCATGATTGCCCCTTCCGTCGTCATGGCGCAGGATTTGCAAAGCCTTTTGCAGACACACCAAGAAGAAGTGGCTAAACCCGGCCGTCGCAGCGTCGGTGTTGTACTTGACGATCTTGTGGCATCGGGCCTGACAGAAGCGGCGTCGTTTCTGGAAAATTGGCAGGCAAGAGAAGTTTATGTCCGTGATGAAGATGGATTGTTCTTTTACCTGAACGACGACGAAACTCAGTTGATAGATATCACGTCGGGTGCGCCTTCAGGATTGGCAGACGTCGGGCTGACGCAGGTCAGACCAAATGGTGGCGTGCGTCGGGCGATTGGCACCGCCCTCGTACAGTTCCAGCTTTCCGACCCAGATATAAATCGGCGCCGGGGTGCAATCGAGGCGATTGCAAGGGATATGCAGGCCAGCCAATTGGAACCGTTGGTTGCCTCAATCGAAGGCGAAGCTGATCCCGGTCTAAAGGTCGTTAAAGAACGGCTTGCGGGTCTGATGCGCGCCTCGTTTGGCGAAACAAATGAAATTCGTATCGCTGCCATCGAAGGTATGGCGGGCGATCTTTCGGTTGATGTGCGTGCCGTCCTTAACCAGATTTTGGCAACCAAGCGCGTTGTTGCCACCGAACTGCCTGATGATCAGAATATCGCAACCGTCTTAGAACCCGGCACCGATCTGCCGATGGAAGACGCCTACGACATTCTGGTTGCTGCCGATTTGGCAAAGCCGCGAACCACGCAAAACCAGATCAAGGCGGCGTTGACAGGCAACATTGTTGAGGGCCGGGTTGGCGGCATGGCGATCGCTTCGCTTGATACCTTTGAGGCCCGCGCAATGGCTTACGAAATGTTAGCAGCTGCAGGGCTTGTCGAGCCCCTTGTGGGCGATGACGAGGTGCAGGATGCAATCGCCGTCCACGTGATCTATGATGTTTACACCGAACAAGACACCGAGATTACGGAAGCTGCAGCGGCCAGCCTAGACGCCTTGCAAACCAGAATTGCCGTACACCAGACAGCAGATTTATTTCTGGATGGTTTGTCACTTGCGTCCATCTATTTTCTTGCTGCGATTGGTCTGGCTATCACTTTTGGCGTCATGGGCGTGATCAACATGGCCCATGGCGAATTCATCATGATGGGCGCTTACACTGGCTTCGTCGTCCAACAATTCATCCCGAATTACACCGTGTCGATTATTGTTGCTCTGCCGGTTGCCTTCGCGATTACTTTCGGGGCCGGTGTCTTGATGGAGCGCACGGTGATCCGTCGTCTGTATCATCGACCGCTTGAAACCTTGTTGGCGACCTTCGGCATTTCTATCGTTTTGCAGCAACTGGCGAAGAACATCTTTGGAACCCAAGCCCGCCCTTTGACGTCGCCGGCTTGGCTAGATGGTGCGCTGGTTTTCAACGATATCGTCGCGATCTCATATATTCGGATTGCCATTTTTGTATTGGCCTTGATCTTTCTTTGTCTGATCCTGTTTATCCTGAAGCGCACGCGGCTTGGTCTTGAAGTTCGCGCTGTCACGCAGAATTCGCGCATGGCGGCTTCGATGGGAATCAACCCCAACCGGATCAATATGCTGACCTTTGGGTTGGGCTCGGGCATCGCCGGTATCGCGGGAGTCGCAATCGGTCTTTACGCCAAAGTCACTTCGGAAATGGGCGCAGATTACATTGTGCAAAGTTTTATGACGGTCGTGGTTGGCGGTGTCGGCAATGTCTGGGGTACCTTGGCGGGTGCTGGCATGATTGGCGGTCTGCAAAAGGTTATCGAATGGTTGAACCCTTCGAATACACTGGCGGCGCAAACCTATATGATTTTGTTTATCATCCTCTTTATCCAATTCCGGCCAAAGGGCATTGTCGCCCTCAAAGGCCGTGCGGCCGGGGATTAAGATCATGGAACGCACCTTCATCGCACGTAACCCGTCGATCCTATGGTTTCTGTTGGGGTTGGGGCTGTTCACACTCGTCGTGACGATTTTATCGGAAGCCACGGGCAATGGAGCGATTTCCACATCCTTCGTCAAAACGCTGGGTAAGACGCTGATGTTATGCCTTGTCGCCATCGCAATGGACGTTGTCTGGGGCTATTGCGGTATTCTTTCGCTGGGTCATTTCGCATTTTTCGGGATTGGAGGCTACGCGGTCGGCATGTGGCTGATGTATGCCCGGACTAAGGAAATTGTCGTTGAAAACCTTTCGAATGCAGTGATCCCCGCGACCGAGGCTGAAATCAACGGTGCCATCGGCGTGCAGATTTTTGGTGTGGTGGGTTCATCTGAATTCCCATGGATTTGGGCTTTCGCCGATAGCCTGTTCCTGCAACTTTTGGCTGTCGTTTTGGTGCCGGGCCTTTTGGCGCTGGTTTTCGGATGGCTGGCCTTTCGAAGCCGGGTCACAGGCGTTTACCTTTCGATCCTGACCCAAGCGATGACATTGGCGCTTTCGCTATATCTTTTCCAAAACGATAGCGGCTTGCGCGGGAATAACGGACTGTCGGGTCTGCAGAACATCCCCGGTATTGGTGACTTCAATCAGGCGCAAATCTCGATCGGGTTCTTTTGGGCATCTGCTTTTACGCTCGGCGCGGGATATTTTTTGTTCGCCTGGGTTTTGGATGGCAAGATGGGCAGCGTCATCAAAGCCATCCGAGACGATGAATCCCGTGTAAGATTTTTGGGTTATCACGTGGAAAGCTACAAGCTGTTCGTCTTTACCCTAACAGCTATGGTCGCGGGCATCGCGGGTGCACTTTATTATCCACAAGCAGGCATCATCAACCCAGCCGAGATCGCACCTATTGCCTCGATTTACCTAGCTGTCTGGGTGGCCATCGGCGGACGTGGGCGGTTGTATGGCGCGGTGTTAGGCGCTGCTTTCGTCTCACTTCTTTCAAGCTGGTTTACCGGGGGCGGCGCGCCTGACATCAATCTCGGTTTTTACATCATCCAGTGGACGGATTGGTGGCTTGTTCTTTTGGGTTTGTCATTTGTCATAGTGACCCTGTTCTTTCCCTGTGGCATCGGAAGCCTTTTTGACAAGCTGGTGCGGAGACAGCAATGAGCACATTGTTGGAAATGTCTGGCGTCTCAGTCTCATTCGACGGGTTCAAGGCGATCAATAACCTATCATTTCAGATATCAGAACCTGAATTGCGCGCTGTCATTGGTCCGAATGGCGCAGGAAAAACAACATTTATGGATATTGTAACGGGTAAGACACGGCCAGACACCGGGCAAATTATCTTTGGTGAAAAAAACATTTCACTTATTGGTATGTCAGAAAGTGATATTTCTTGTGCTGGTATTGGCCGTAAGTTTCAAAAACCGACGGTATTCGAAGCGCAATTTGTTCGCGATAACCTTGGAATGGCGTTGCGAAATCCCCGAAGTCCATTTGATGTTTTGTTCTTTCGTGGAAGCGCAGACAATACTTTGCGGATCGAAGAAATTGCTTCACAGGTCGGTTTGACAGAACAACTCTCTCGGACCTCGGGTGAGTTGAGCCATGGTCAAAAACAATGGCTTGAGATCGGGATGTTGCTAGCACAAGACCCTAGACTTTTACTGGTCGATGAACCTGCCGCCGGAATGACACCCGCCGAACGCGAAAAGACAACCGACATTTTGGTTGAAGCAGCTAAAACCCGATCTGTGGTGGTCGTCGAGCACGACATGGAGTTTGTACGGCGCTTGGATTGCAAAGTGACCGTCTTGAACGAGGGGTCAGTTTTGGCAGAAGGTACATTGGATCATGTTACGCAAATACCTGAAGTTATTGATGTATACCTGGGGCGCTGACAAATGCTGGACGTGGAAAATCTGACGCTGCACTACGGCCATTCTAAGATTCTGCACAATGTGTCATTTAGCGCTCAAACGGGTGCAGTCACTTGTCTGATGGGTACGAATGGGGTTGGTAAAACCAGTTTGCTAAAGGCGGTCTCTGGCACTCATCCACGGTCGGGCGGCACCCTGCGATTGAATGGATCAGACGTTCCCCTGAATGCCAAGCCGCACACTTTGGCCCAGCTTGGCGTTGGTTATGTGCCGCAAGGACGCGATGTGTTCCCACTTTTGACAGTGCAGGAAAATCTAGAAACTGGCTTCTCTTGCCTAACCAAAGCCGAGCACTACATTCGTGACGAAATCTTTGAACTCTTTCCAGTGTTAAAGGAAATGCAGGGGCGTCGTGGAGGGGATCTGTCTGGTGGTCAACAACAGCAATTGGCCATTGGACGGGCGTTGATTGCCAAGCCAAAGCTATTATTGTTAGATGAGCCAACAGAAGGTATTCAGCCGAATATCATTCAACAAATTGGGCGCGTTATTTCTTATCTTCGTGATCAAGGCGATATTGCAATACTTTTAGTGGAGCAATACTTTGATTTCGCATTTGGCCTTGGCGATCATTTTGTGACACTGACACGTGGGACGGTAACGCACGACGAACCTCGAAGCAAAACTGATCGGGAAGAACTATTATCTAAAGTTTCGGTTTAGGAAAACGACCATCAAATAGCTGATGAAAGTAAACGATACGTTCCGCAACTAAATGCCTTGATCTATCAACCCCTTGGTAGCATTTAATCCGCTATCAAGCATGATTTGAGACATACGCACTGGCCGCAATGTGCGCCAATCTTAAGCTGGATTTTACGGACTGTGTCCATATAGCTCGGCCTGGCGTGACGAAACGCAACCATAACAGACTCCGACATGGAGCGCGCCACGTAACATCCAGTAATTGCGGCGGTCCTGACTGAGAAAGTTCACAAACCCCAAAACAGTACAGATCGATGCCTTTACGAACGCTGATAGTGCTAATTTAACCCGAGCGAGGCCACTTTTTGCAGTTACGGCATAGCTTTGTCCCATGCGAACCTTCCGACGTCGTAACCATCGAAAAGACAGGCGCTCTTTTGGAACTGTCTCACGCACAATTGCACCTGTGCTGATTTCATATTGCGCGCCCATGCGGTAAAGCCGATTGAAGAATTCAGTGTCTTCACCGCCTGATCGGCCGCGGGCCAATTCGAAACGTTCATCTTGCCAAGGTGTACCGCGCCAGCGAAGAAGCGCGTTTCCGGTGTGCCCTGTCTCAACAATTTGGCCTCTGCGTACTGGAAAGCTAGAATGATAATCCCTTTGGCGAATCCAGTCGGGCGCGTTTGTGTCGTAATCCGCTAGAACCGGTCCAAATACTCCGTCAACAGAGGCTTCGCGGGCACAAGCAGTCAGATTGACCAGCCAATTTTCGTCGACGGTTTCATCATCATCAAGGAAAGCGATCCAATCGCTATCTGAAAAATCAAGGCATGCATTACGAGCAATAGAGATGTTTCGTGCGGGAGCATGCATGTAATGAACCGGGTAGGGAAGCGTAGCCGATAGGTCAAATATTCGCTTCTGTGCGCTCGGTGTGTCGTCATTATCTGCCACCACAACGCGAAGCGAAACGCCATCTGGCAACTTGAGCCGAGTAAGTGATTCAAGCGTTTTCGTTACATGAGGACGTTGAAAGGTGCATATCAGTACATCAACGTAGTTACTCATCGCAAAAAAGCTCCAAAAAATTGACGTATAAAGCCAGTGCTACGGGCATTGTGCATAGTTCCGTGGGGTAGATCGCAAACTTTCGATTTGATTTCGGTCAATCTATATCCGACTTAGTTCAAGCGGCAAGACTTGCAAAGATCGCAAACCGGCAACCTTCGCCAATTTGGCCTTTCTTGATGATGTGTGTTGTTTCGATGTCATCAAGAATCGCACCCATCGATTGACGCCTATTACATGGGTCCGACACGCATCGTGGTGCGGCTGTGGTTCTGCTAGACATGGGACAAACCGTATCGACGAATCTCGCCGGCTGATATACGACGATATGGAAAGTTGCGCCGGAACCCACGCAATGACGTGACATACGCCCAACTTGTTGAAAGACTTTTCGATATTGGAATGAGTAGAGAAGGAGGCAAACGTCGCTAGCAAGGTATCCCAAGGGATGTTTTCAGCGGCGCTTTGATTATATGTCGACAGGTCATCAATTCACAAAAATTGTACTTGCTGGATTAGCAATTACCGTAGCTTTCACGGTCGGCGGCTACGGCGTTGACGTAGGGGAACAATCCGTAAGACGTGAGGCCAATACCTATACACGCCATTCTCTGACTGAGGCAGATGGCACCTTTGCTAAGACCTCTGAAGTCGGTCAAACCAGATGCAGCGTTCCCGTGTTTGTTACTCGCGAAAACGAATGCTCCGAGTATGGGCGCAATCCTAGCTTAAGTACTTTTGCGTCAACAACTGCCTTGTCTGGGACGGATGCAGTTGAACCTGCTGATTTGCTTCTGGATGTGCCAGATATTGCATCTGTGTCAGATGAGATGTCACCGGTGGATGCCGTGACGGCAAGGATCGCATTGCGCGAAACATTTAACTACGATTTTTCGGATTTCAGCATCGAGAACGGTCGGACTGTAAATGGAAATTCCGTGTCTGATGATCTGGTGTGGTCTACCGTAGCTTTTCGGAACTTCCCACCAGACAATAACGCTCGGGGACCTCGAACGAATAATAATCAAGAAAGCTTGACGGTCGATCCGCTTTTCGCCGGCACAACAGGCGTGCCGCTTGGCCTGAACCCATTCTCCGTGAATGCGGAAGGAAATCTGGTTATCACTGCATCAGCTCGACCGGCCGAAATCTCTGCCGCTGAACTTGGAACACACGAAGATACCGGCCAAGAGTTTACGGTCGTATCCGGCGCTTTAACTTCGTGGCCTTCATTCAAACAACGTTACGGCTATTTCGAGTTTCGAGCGCGCATGCCTAATCGTGGTCAAGGGTCATGGCCAGCTTTATGGATGCGAGGTGACAATACAAGTGGACAATGGCCCAAAACTGGCGAAATAGACATTCTCGAAGTTGTAGATGAAAAATTGTATCAAGTGATCCATTACGGAGAGTCAGTCAAACTGCGAGAAAATTCAGGACGTGCCCTTTCTGGATTTGACGACTTTGATAATTTCCACTCTTACGGCGTTCTTTGGACCGAAGACTATTTGGTATTTTACGTAGATCAAAAAGCCGTTCATGCTATTAAGAATACCGGGCAAATACCTGATGAACAATTCATGCTGATCACCCTTCAAGTTGGCGGCAACTGGCCCGGTTCACATGATCCGTCAGACCTTCCCTTTACGATGGAACTTGATTACGCACGTGCATATTCGATTATGGGCAGGTGACTGCGCTTCTAGTTTATTAAGACTCCGAATAAATGACGAGTGACGCGACGTATACTTCGTCCAATGCAATTGTGGGCCAAACTTGCTTAAGCTGTGCCAAAGTTGGTTTGGTTTTGGAGATGGGTTTGATGCCGCAAAAACTTCATTTGGATAAGAATATTTGATGTATTTTGCAGGCAGAATTTCAATTCCATTAGCGCTCGAGTTCCTTCGATAAACGCAAAGGGATTTCGTGCGAGTGGATTGCGAGTGCAAGCCCAACGGCACTCGCGACTTTGCAGTTTATGAGCCTGTCCTAGATATATTGTCTATCGAGTGGAATTTCGATCTTTAGTAAGGGCATTTCGAAGCGTCGATGAGCCCTGCGGTGCATTGCCCAATTGGTCGCCAGAAAATTGAAGCCATGCATCAATGTTCCTAAGTACAACCCTGCTTCAAGGTGCAGTTGCGGCCAACCAATCGATCCAAACGTGCTTCCAGCAAGCTTTGAAGTCGATTGGTTGGCCGCTCATGGACAACATAGATCAGTAGCCGTCTCTCCGGAGTAGAAGGACTACGACGGTCTGACATATGATCGAAAGGTCTAGACCAAATGACTGATTCCTTACGTACTCTTGGTCGATTGTAACACGCTCATCGAACGTAAACCTGTTACGTCCAGAAACCTGCCACAGTCCAGTTATTCCCGGGCGCACCGAAAGAACCTTCGGAGCCGCGCTGCCATAGAGCTTGATTTCAGGTTCAGTGACCGGGCGAGGCCCAACAATACTCATTTCGCCGCGCAGAACGTTGATGAACTGTGGCAACTCGTCGAGGCTTGTCTTCCGTAAAAACTTGCCAATGAAACCGATGACCCTCGGATCATCCCTAAGCTTTAGGTAGGTATTATACTCCACCCGAGCTTCCGGGTTTTCCACAAGATGTTGTGCAAGGATCGCGTCGCTGTCGCTATACATGGTTCTAAACTTCAAGCACTTGAACGTCTTTCCGTCCAATCCCACGCGCTCATGCGCGAACCATACCGGATCTTTGCTGCAAAGACGCAGACAGATCGCAATTACCAACATGACTACCGCCGCGCTTGCCAGAGCAAATACAGCGAAAGTTACGTCAAAACTTCTTTTAAAGCGCTTGGAGCAAAAAAAGCTCTCTCGTTGCGAATCAATTGATACCGCAACCGAATGCTCCACCGCACGGTTGAAAACCGTCATACTAGTCCCCTCGTCCCAAATAGAAGCAGTGTCTAAGCAAACTAAACAAACTGCTTTCTGAATCATCACCCAGCCACTCTTATAAATTGTGGAAGTCTTAGAGTCGACTGATTCGTTAAGGTTTACCGTTAGTTACGGCAACAGACCGCCTATTCGCCCAGAAAAGGGGCCAATATCGCCATGTTTGCGGGGTTAACGTCGCATGCCGATTAGTTTCGGAGGATTTGATTAAGCCTTCGCTTGTAGACAATTGCACCTACTTAGGAAACAATCTGTCCGTAAAGAAAGAGATTATTACTAATGCCATTCTAGGAAAATTCGTATGAACGGTTCTTTGTTATTATTTCCACTAGCTTCCGCATTTTCGGCGGTTTTGGCATTCGCTTTCGGAATGGGATGGACAGTCGTTGCCGTCGCGTTTTTCGTCGTAGGCCCAGCTATAGCGATCTGTCTTTTGGCTCTTTTGGTCAGGGAGCCGAATCGGGAAAGTCGTGTGGTCGACCGCCGGATCGAGGCACAAGATGGACCGAACTGATCAGGGTGAGCGGATCAAACGAATTTTAAGGCACCAGAATACTAACAATGTCGCATAAATGTATGGGCTGGTCCTAGCCCGTTTTCATCAACATATGAGTTGTGGATGTGACCGACGCGTTGCATTCGGTGTTGCTTGAGTTAGGTTGTGACCAAGTTCAAGTTGATGTCGTTCAACAGCTACGCTTACGTCGCGAAAATCGAATGAGTTACGTCTGTGGCAAACATCGCGCGTTATGGTCACCCGCCAAGAGCTCTCTAGATTTAGGATGCGCGGATCAATTATGTGGCGCGTGTGAATTGATCGTGTGTTTGTCGATAATCTGGCCGCTAGTCGGTCATTGTCTACCATTGGCATTGCTCAAATCAACGTCCGGTGGTGTATCGACTGTAACACCTTGAGATCTAAATGGCTTCGCTGTACCCCCCATGTTCCGCATGATGGCGTTAGACAACGCGTACTTGCGGTTCTTTTGGTGGCTGTTCTGACTGCAAGAAGCTGGACTAAGTGTCGATCGAATAGCTTCGACTTCTGAAGTGTGTTTAGGTGTGTGGAACTGAGGTTATGGGCGAAAAATTGACTTCAATTTTGGTGTTTGGCTTTGATATCTCGGAATCCTCGCAGATCCGTCGTATACGTCTTATGCAGACTGCTGGGTTTGATGTGTCTTCCGCCGCTATGCGACGTGACAACATGAACCTTGATTTTGTTCCAGATTGGCCAAATATTGAACTTGCACAGGCTGGCAATGCTAAGATGCTAAATCGCCTGGTCGCAATTTTGAAATCCTCTAAGACCATGCTGGCTCATCGGAGCATGGTCCGTGACAGCGATGTCGTCTGGGCACGGAACTTCGACATGTTGGTGATTGCCTGGCTCTGTCGTGTGGCATCCCGTTCTTCGAAGACGCGCCAAACCTTCGTTTACGAATGCCTCGATATCCACTCGCTCTTTACTCGAACCGACTGGATCGGGCGCGCAATGCGTGCCGTTGAGCGTTTATTGCTCCGGCAGATTGATCTTCTGGTCGTTTCGTCGCCCGGATTTATGCAAAATTATTTTGAACCCCACCAAGGGTATGACCGGCCAAGCGCTCTGATTGAAAACAAAATCAGCTTTCGTGGTGAGGCGCCGAAACGGCCACCCGCACGGCCTGAGAAAGCCAAAACCAGCGTTCCAGTCGTGGGATGGGTTGGTACCCTTAGATGCCCCGCAAGCTTTGAATTGTTACTTGGATTGGCGAGCGAGATGAAAGATACCGTGCGAATTCGCATGGCGGGCATCGTTCATGAACATATGCTGACCGCATTTCGTGAACGAATTCAGGAGTTTGAAAACATTGAATTTTTGGGCGCATATGACTATCCAATGGGGCTCACTGAAATCTATCGGAACTGCGACTTTGTCTGGTCGCAGGATCTTTGGCAAATGGGTGCAAATTCTGACTGGCTGCTTCCTAATCGCATCTATGAAGCGTCTTGGAACGGATGTCCGTCAATCGCGCTGGAAACCACGGAGACAGGCCATTATATCAG
Source organism: Paracoccaceae bacterium (assembly GCA_028097405.1). Classification (GTDB taxonomy): domain Bacteria; phylum Pseudomonadota; class Alphaproteobacteria; order Rhodobacterales; family Rhodobacteraceae; genus CALKXV01. The sequence goes on from JAOHEK010000010.1 coordinate 43,028, forward strand.
GGAAAATGAAATGGGCTTTGTGCTTTCTAAACCGACGGTTGGTTGTTTGATGGAATGTATCTCAAAAAACTGGCCCGGCGCAGCAGTAGAAATGTCGAACCAGCTATTATCACGTGACCGCGCGGCCTTTGAACAAAACGGATCAGACATAATTCGTGCGTTACAGATGGCAGAGTCGAAATGAACTTTCAGGGGGGTGACATATGACGATCGAACGCCCGCATATGACGCTGCGATCCAAGGATGGCGAAAGGCTGTCTGAGCGGCCCAGTCAACCACAAGTCTCCGAAATCCTCTGGGACATTGGAACGGCTATACTTCGAAGCCGCTTCTTGGTGATGCTTTGTGTAATTCTGACGACCGCTCTTGGGTTGCTCGCAGGACAAGTTTTAGCCCCTAAATACGAGGCATTCGGACGCTTGGTCATTGATCAGTCGATCAATGCCCCAAGTTCAGACTCTCGCGGGTTCAATCCGCTTGGAGACTCCATGATTATCGACAGCGAGGTCGAGAGTATTCACTCGCGCGATCTTCTGTTGAAGTTGGGTGAAAGCCTCTTCGATGCTGGTATTGACGCAGACTTTTCGATCAGCCCAGAAGACGACTTTATTGTGCGCGAGGAAGCTATCGATGCGCTGACCGATGCGCTCGAAGTAGAACGGGTCAATTCCACGTTCGTGGTCGACATCCGTTTTGAAGCGGATATGCCCGAAGTTGCGGCAGCTGTGGTCAATCAGTTGATGGAAGAGTTCCGTCTTGCGCGCGAAGAGGTTCTGGCTACCTATCTTGACGGGGCCGGTAACTTGCTCCAAGCGCAGATCGATTCATCGGATGCTGAAGTTGCTAAAGCTGAACGGCGCATCGAGGAGTTCCGAACACAGTTCCAAGTCGAAAGCAACGACGGGCGTGGGATGCTTGAGGGGGAGATCGCCGATACAGACGAAGATCTCTTGCGCATTGAAGCTGTCATTCAGGAACTCGACGACCAGATCAACGCAATCGACAATGCCGTTGTTAATGTGGAAGCCTTGACGCTCGCAAAATTGGACGACCTCGCCTCTGCCACCGATGTTGAAGCCGGCCCATTGCGATCACGCGTTATCGACCTTCAGGATTTGGTCGCGAGCGACGGCAGTTCTACGGTCCGAGAAGCCTTAAGTACTGAAATCGCGACTCAGCTGGGCGCCTATTCATCCCGTCTTAAAGCTCGGCGCGACGCGGTTTTGCCGTCAGCCGAGGCTCTTGAACGGAGACGCGGTTATCTTTCTTCTGAGCTTTCGGAACGTAGAAATAATTTGGTAGATATGCGCGGGCTTGAGCGGCAAGCGCGCGCGCTTGAGTCGCGCCATATCGCTCTCCTTGCCCAGTTGCAGGATACACGGCAAGCCTCGACGCTACTAAACCCGGTCCGAGTACTTCAAGCTGCGGTACCACCTTTAGAGCCCTCAAGTATGAGCCCGAAAATGCTGTTGGCCATATCGATTTTGTTGGGCTTGATGGCGGGTATTGGATTTGCGTTATTGCGTGAACAAGTCGACAGCAGTTTTCGAAGCTCCCGCCAATTGGAAGAAATCACTGGAACGAAGTACCTGGGTGCCGTCCCGGTCATCCGGCCGACTAGAATCAAGCGTATTCCTGTGATCGAGGGTCTGGACCAGACGCATTTGAAGCGTTTCGACAAGAAAGAGTTGATAAAGCTAAGCTTTGCCGCGAGATATCCGGATTCACGCTTCGCCAAGACCGTCGATCGTTCAATATTCGAGATTGAGACAACATGTGGAGCGCCCGCTAACGTGGCAATTCTTTCGTGTGTGGGCGACGAGGGTAAAACTCTTTTCGTATGTAATCTTGGATTTTCTTTGGGGAAGCGAGGGCGCCGCGTTCTGATAGCCGATCTCGACAAAAAAAATCGTGGCCTTAGCAAGGTGATCGGCAATATCGGGTTTCCCGTAGAAACCGAATTTGATGCCGAACTTAGCGAAGTAGGGGCGGAGTATCGTGAGATTACGCCAAATCTCTACGCTGTTTGTTTCAAGGGGGATGGACCGAGAAACACCAGTAAATTGCTTCCTCTGATACAAAGACTTCAGGAGGCACAGTCCGAACCGTTCGACTTCACGATCCTAGACACACCACCGATTGCGTATCTACCTGAGACCCTTGAGTTTGCGCGATTTAGTGACGCGTCAATCATGGTTGTGCGTTGGGGCAGGACTCGAAAAGGGCTTGCCTCGCGTCTCTTGAACCAGAACCGTGCAGCGTTACCATCGCTTATCGGCGCAGTCATGTCGCAAACGGATTCCGCATTGTTTGACCGCTACGAACATCTTCCCGACAGCCAGCATTACTACGTCGAACCGTGACTGATTGATGGCGACTTACTTGGATATTAACCCAAGCGACGATGTCCTCAATCCGCGAACGACCTTGCCGGTTGGGCGAGTTGATGTCGCCTTTCGTTATATGGCGGTCTTTGCAGGGATGGCGGCCTTTGGTAGCACCGGCGTACCGTCGTTGCTTTGGGCCCTCATCTACTTGATGACCCTTATGTTTGTGGCCCTTCGCTTCAGTGTTATGTTGCCAGTGATCACTCGGAATACACCTCTTATTCTCTTTCCAATTATGTGTTGGGTATCCGTACTCTGGAGCGTGGACCGAGGATCGACCATCACCTATTCGGTTATGCTAACGGTGACATATCTGGCGGCGCTACAGATTGGCATGACGACCTCACCTCGAAAAGTTCTGCGGACCGTCAGCCTTGTTTTGATTTTTGGAATGTTATGTTCTGCGGTGAATTACTTCGAAATTTTCTCAAACCCCTGGGATCATCGTGGAAATTTCCAAGGTGTTTATGCTTCGAAAAATACGATCGGACATGTGATGGTCCTACTAATTCTAATCTCTCTATATGAGATTTTTCGACTAAGGTCTGGCCGCTTTGGAACGCGATTGTTATGGATCTTAGTCGCCGCGGTGGCCGGCGTTCAAGTTTTGTTGGCGGACTCGGCAGCCTCTCTCGCGACAGGATTCCTGTTCGGAAGCATGCTGGTCATTTCGCTCTTTGCTCTTAGGATTGGCTTTCGACCCCTCTTCGTTGCAGGTGCCACTCTTTTGTTGGCAAGCGGATTTCTTCTCGCGCTGGCGATAATCCAGACTCCACTAAATGAGCTCTTTTTTGACCTTCTCCAACGTGACGCGACTATGACTGGCCGCACGGTTATCTGGGATGTCGGGTGGACCACTTATGCTGAGCGCCCGTTGCTAGGATACGGCGCCAACACCTTTTGGGGCTGGGGTCGAACCGCCAACATCGTCGCGATCCTGCAAGCCCAGTATGGTGAAGGTATGCATGGCTTTCACAATTTGATAATCGAGATTCTTGTTATGGTTGGACCAATAGGATTGGCAGCGTTCGCCATAGGTTTTCTATTCATGTTCTATCGTGCGATATCGGCACTTTCTGGTCTAGATCCAGAGATCGCTTTACTTACTCTCGCTATTCTTGGATTCTTACTGGTGATCGCGATGATTGATATCGCTCTGTACAAAGAACATTCCTTGATGACGATGCTGCCGATCATCTTGTGTGTGTCGCTTGGTGAAATGCGAGAACGAGAAAGTAGAAGCCGGTCGTTGTAACGCCATTGCCAATGGTATGCTAAAATAATGCAAAAAACTGAAAATCCTGATTTTACCTTGACCAAAAAATTGGGGCGTTTCGCGCTTCGGTTTGCTCGGACGCCTTTCGGGCCGCCAAAGAGAAAATTCTGCTTTGTACACGTTCCGAAATGTGGCGGTAACTCTGTGGCAATTGCCTTTATAAATCGTATACCATTAATGCAGGATTCGACTTGGGTCCCTGTCGTTGAAACGAGGCGTGCCCTATCAGTTGCTTATCTGGGTCATATGGATGAAAATAAATTCCACGATGACGGGCCTAATTGCGCAAAGGTCTATGAGTTGCGTCGCCAGATCGCCACGATGGGGATGGATCTTGGTCACTATTTCGTTGGCGGTCATTTTCTCTTCGACTCTGCCAGCTATGAGATTTTTTCTGACGAATATGCTTGGGTCACCATTTTACGAGATCCCGTATCGCGGTTGATTTCCCATTATCGTGAAGAAGTTCGATCAGGCTTTATCGACTTTTCGCTGGAAGATTATCTAGACACCTATACGGCAAAGATGCATGCCACTATGATCACGCGCTACATGGCGGGATGGTTGGATAATTCGCTTGCACCCGACGAGATCGCAAAGAATCTTGCACTTCAAAATCTAAAGAAATTTTCGGCGATCGGATTTCTTGATGACCTTGCTCCATTCAAAGAAAGGGTATCAAATATTTCAGGCAAGTCTTTTTCGCTTGGACATTCTCGCGCCGGAATTGCCATCAAGCCGGATGTTAGTGATCAAACTCTTGCTCGGATTCGCAAATTGTGCCAATCTGATTCAGAAGTCTACGAGCATGCAAGAGCGCTGCGTTTAGAAACACTAAGCCAATGACTTATGATCTGAGACCAAACTCTCCATCAGTCTTTTGGCGAACCTGATTTATATTTTCGCCTTTTACAGCCAGCTTCCGCAACGTCATTCTGGCTACAATCTCGTTGGTTTTGAATTTATCCAGTGACGACTGCAGTCGTTTGTGTGGTGGCGGTTGCCCCATTGTTTAATCAAAATTTGTGGGACCAGAAGAGTGAAGACGACGTCGCAATTTAATAGCTTGCAGCAGAGCCGGAGCAAGCCTGTTGACGGCCTTGGCAAGATGCTGCACAGCAGTTCAATCGGATCGGGAGAAAACAAATTTTACGAGGCCTACTATTTGATATTGTTCGAACGGGCCCGATTGTACTGTGTCTCTATGTCTCGGGACTTGTCCTTTATTCAAGTCTGTTCGTCGCATCTGCGAGCCAAGCTGTATTTTCTCATTTCGTAAAAGTTTCTGTGGCGGGTCTGTACAGCTTGTTTTTCATAGTTCCGATTTTTTTGGCACAGTCACGTTGGTTTGTTCTTCGAGTGACCGGCTATACCATTTTGGTGGCATATTTCATCTATGTCTTCTTTCTGATCGGCTATTTTTCTTACTTCGGATTTGTACCCGAGGTTTACGCACTTGGATTGGCCAGCGCGGGCGACCTTACTGGCGTCTTAGATCATTACTTCCAGCAGGTTTTCGGGTTCGAGGAAGTGGCATTATTAGTCAGTTTCTTGGTGCTTCTCATCCTTCTGCCAAAACAAAAGTTACAAAAGAAGGCTAGTTTTTTATTGGTCCTGCCATTAGCATTATTGGGTGTAAACGTTGGTCAATTTGGTGACCCAGTATCCAACCAAAATTTTGGTAACGGGACAATCATTCGACGCTTCGGCCTTCCGACCTTTTACTATCTCTCAGCTTTGGAATGGCGAAATCTAAGTTCGGATTACGTCGCAAAAGAAACCCCCTTCCCCGGTAAGTTGGCTCAGATCATCTACCCGGATGCAAACACGTCTGATCAGAAAGAAGTAGACGTAAGCACAGAGATCAAAAGGGTCGTTTTGGTACAAGTCGAATCCTTTGATCGTGAGGTGGTAGATGCAGAACTCAACGGTGTTGCGGCTATGCCTTTTGTCTCGAATTTGAAGAGCTCCTCCTGCCGCGAATACGGAAATTTTTACACTACAAAGAGCTTGGGGGGATCGTCTGATGCTGAATTTTCTGTTGCAACAGGACGCCTTCCTTCATCAAAGCGCCAATCCATTCGTCATACAGACTTTAGCGAGATCGAGACGCTTTATGATATCTTGTCCGGAAAGGGTGTTGATTCCTATTTCGCTCACAACAATTTTATTGGATTTTATGGGCGAAACCTTGCCTACAGCCAGTTTGAAAAATTGGATTATAAATTCTTGCAACCTGATGAAACGACCAGTGAACGGCAATTTGCATTGGATACATTCAATAATGCATTAAACACGTCGGATCGGTTGTTCTACTATTTTTTCAATTTCCAATCACACGGACCGTACAAGCGATATAGTGATCAAACCAAAGAAAAGTTTTCTCTATTGAATGAAACAAATATCGATTCCGATTACATTGCGACTATGCATGATGTAGATCAAACAATTGCCGAAATGTTTTCCCTACAACAAACGAGTTTTGACGCGGGGGAAAGCCTCTTTATTTTGACTGCTGATCATCCAAGCTACCTGTCCACAGATGATACTGAACTCAGCCGTGCTCGAATTCCGATGTTGGTTTGTCACAATAGTTTTTCGGGACAACAGGTCGACACGGTTGCCTCAACAGTTGATCTGTTTCCTACTATTCTAGATGCGTTTAACATTTCTGGCGAAGACATGGTTATCGGGAATAGCTTGCTAAAAAATATGCCAAATGTCGTTCTTTTTCCAACCGGTACTGTCTTGTATCAGCAGGAGGATGGAGCGTTACAAACCAAAGTGTGCGGAGATATTTGCCAAGGGTATTTTGACTATACTGACCAGTCGATACGCGTTTTGAGATAAGACTCAGGACAGCGAGATTAAACCAAGCCAACTTAACAGGCTTGCTCCCCAAATAAATACTGGAAATATCGCCGTGGTGACAACCGCCAAAGAACCAAGGTCTTTCGCTATCCGAGAAAGCTCGTGTCTTTCCGGTCCAATTCGGTCAACGATCGCTTCGATAGCAGAATTCAAAATCTCGACAATAACGAGCAAGAGAATTGAGCCAATCAGAAGTCCCGTATGACCAAGCGAGTTGCCGAGCCATGTTGCCAGCGGAACGGATAGAACCAACGTGGTGATTTCCTGACGAAACGCGCTCTCGCGTCGCCAGATATCTCGAAATCCAGAGATCGAGTTTTGAAAGGCAGGGATCAATCGCGCTACCCCTTTCGCTGTGTCTTTTCCCATCGTTGTAATACTCGCTTGTACTGTTAGTTGAGTGATAAGGCCGTATTGATCAGGTATGAAACTACTTAGCTAGGGATTAGCGGATTCGTCGGCTTTGTCATAGAAAACCGGGTCTAGGTCGGAAGGGCAGTTTGTAGCCAACTCGCCTCAGGTTTCGCTATTCTGGGTTTGCACAGTTTAGTTATTAGTCTTCCCTTGAGCGTTTAACATATTCCACCAGTGTCTTGCCAGCGTGGTTGGAACGTGGGGAAGTCGAGGCTATTGTCGGCACGTCATTCTTCAATTTGCAGAAGCTATTCCTCAAGATAGACAGGAAGAATAGTCGCGAAACTTTCCGTAGCCTGGATCATCTAAGCACGGGAGAAACTTTAGCCTTGGCCTCGTTAATGATCGTTTTGCACGCACCCAGTGACCAAGATAGCTGCAACACTAACAAGGCAGTTACGACCCAAAGACCACTACGCACTGATTTAACCTCGGGTGCAGTTAGGGCGGTCACTATGCCGACACCTATTGTGCCGACCAGCCAGAATAGCGCTGGAACTGCTGCAAGCGATGAATACACCGATAACGCCGCGAATAGGCACGAGGGTATGATCACCATCGGGATCAGTTGCCGTAATTTTGGGCGAAGACGATGCTTGAACAAAGTGCGTAGGCGACCTGCACCAAACTTGAAATACTGAAGTGCAAGTGCGCTAAACGTGGAGCGAGGAAAATAGTCGATCCGTGTCGATCCGGTCAGCCAGATCGTGCCACCAGCTAAGCCCAATCGAAAATCAAGTTCTGCATCTTCATTGTGTGAGAAGCTTTCGTCATAACCACCGACAGCTTCAAACAGTTCGACTTTCATCAACGCGTGATGCGCATGATCCACCCAACGACCGGTTTTCCCTGTCAACCGGTGGGCGGCGCCACCATTTCCCAAAATAGAATTTTGCGCGACGGCAATAGCTTGCTGTTTGGGCGATAGACCAATTGTGTTCATCGCAACCGTGACAGAATCCGCACCTGTCGTTTGTGCTTCTTTCACCAACGTGGACAAAAAATCATCTGGATATTGAGCATGCGCGTCGATCCGGATGAAATAGGTAAAGTTCGCCCCGTAAGTTTTAACGGCAAGATTGACCGCCGCACTTTGAATCTTGCCGGGATTATTAAGGTAACGAACGCGATTGTCTTGTACGCTTCTTGCCTTGATCAGCTCGATAGTGCCATCAGTACTACCGCCATCGACAACACAGATTAGATTATCGCCACCAGATGTTTGTTGAAGCAAACTTTCCAGCAGAGTTTCGATGTTCGCAGCCTCATTTAGGCAAGGTACAACGACGAGCACATCCGTAGTCATGGTTGATCCACTCTAAGCAGCCCCGCCCCACTCAAGATCCGGTTCCTGTGCGAAGACGTGTTTTGAATCTAAGTAACATTTTGTGTGCTTCCTCAAAATCGCTTGGGGATAGAATGTACAAGGCAAGTGCGTAGACGCTGACTCCGATGCTGACGCCAATGAAAGATGATAAGAAGGCGCCGAAAGGGTCTAAGAAGTACGCATATAGAAGAAACGTAGATACGCACATAACCAGTGCGGATATCAACGGAGCAGAAATGACGTTTAGCATTCTTGAATACCCAATTGAAAACTCTTGCCGCAGGTAAATTAAGGATGCAATTGTTGAAATTAGCTTTGCAATTCCCAAGGCCAGCACGGCATTCCAGAGAGTTCCAAATAAGATACATGCCAATATGACGCTGACAAATATCAGAAGTGCACGAAATCCTTCTAGTAGAAATACAGCGGATGCATGGCCGCGGGCCTGAAAAAAGGATTGAGTGCAATTGAAAGGCAATTGTACGAATTGACCTAGCGAGAAGAGAGCAACGATAGGCCAGAACGGTGCAAACTGGGCTCCAAGAACACTGTCCGTGATTGGTGCTGCCAAACTGATCAGGCCCAGATAGGCCGGGGAAAGAATGAGAAAATTAAGCCGTAGGGCCCAGAGAAAGCCTGTAGCGGCGTCCTCATCAGAAACATCAGCGACGCCGACAAACAGGCTTTTTCTGATGCTTTCGCCAAAGACTTGGCGGGGAAGCTCTGTCAATCGATCTGATACGCGATTAATCCCTCCAGATGCGACACCTAGATAATTAGTCACAATTAAGAGCGGAGATTGGCGCGATAGCCACACGAAGGTTTCCGCTCCGGTGATCCGAAAAATATAGGGAAGCATTTCGCGTATGGCATGCGTGCTGAATACGAGCCGTGGTTTGTGGCCGGAAAGCACTAGAAAAGCAATGAATCGTAAGACAACAAAGAGGCCGTACTGCCATATGAGTGACCACACGCCATACCCGTTGAATGCAAGAAAGAGGGCCGCGATTACCGAAATGATCGAGGCAATTAATTTTACAACAGTTACTTTCCCAAACTGCTGTCTACGAGTGATAAATGCTTCGCTTATTCCAGCTAATGCTTCCAATGGAATTAAAAAGCCAACCACGCGAATGAGGGGCGCAGATTGTGGGGATCCAAAAAAATCAGCCATGGGATTCGCATAGATTACGCAGACGGCTCCAAGGCAGAAGCCCAAAAACAACGAGATCCAAAATGCGCTTTGATCGTAATCGTCACCCCTGTTTTTGAAATACGTTACTGCAGCGGCCATCGCGCCCGTTCCGCCCAAGACTGCGCCAAGTTCAAGCATCGACAATGCGACCACCGCCACACCAAAATCCGACGGGGTAAGAAGGCGCGCCAGAATCGGAAGGATTAGGAAGCTCAGAAGAGCCGATGCCGCTGCGCCAAGGCTTAGCAGTGCGCTGCCTTTGCCCAATTTAGCGACGTCGAACATACAATTTCTCCCAATTCGAACTACGATAAGCCCATTTTATCTCGGCGACGTATAGTGTTACTTGCCGAGAGCGGCAACGTCGTTTGAAGCTCTAATTTTTCAACCTAAGGTTTTAATTTTATAGGTCAGCCCAGGTCAAACGACCGGGTGATAGCACTATTGCTAGACGGATTATTTCAAAGCTCGCCCTGCGGTTGCTTAATGGCTTGAGTTTTCGCAAAAATGGAGATTGCGATAGGGCTTAACCAGTTTCATTTGACGCTGCCTGACGGTGCCGTCGGAGAATTTTTACCCAGTTCATTTTGACGAAGCCTGTGCAATCTGATAGTTTTATTTCTTGTTTCGATACGACCAAACTCCTTCGAGCTTGCCGTGCCCGCCAACTCGGTGACGTACGCGTTGTGCAATAAACCTACTGCGCTCAACGATTTGGCTAAGGTTTTGCTGAAGTGCCGATTCATATATCCTGTTGAAGGGCCCGACCTTCGAGGTTTCGAACTGTTCATTCAAATCTTGTACAAAGTCGCCATTAACACCAGCGCGCAAGAAGTCGACCAGTTTGTCACGAACCTGAAGCTTTTCAGCCTCCCACCAGGATAGACACTCCTTTTGCAGCCCGTCCAACCCGACCAAATCGCTTGCCATACCATTAACAAACCGGCGAGCTTTTCTCCAATTATTGAAGGATGGAAGAGGGTGTTCGCCGAGAAGTTCCTTGAACTTGTCCGCCAGCAGGCGGGAAGGCACAATCGGAATGGCACCGTACTCCAGTGCTTCGTAGGGACGACTGGTCTCAAGTCCCACGTTGCCCGACGGACTTGGTGCAAAAACCGCATCCGCCATACCTTGTAGATAGTCCTCTCTGGAAATTCCTTTTTCGCCGTGAAAGGACCGTGTCAACGAAATGTCACCGCGATCGAGATCCGAAAAGTTGCGCGCGAAGGATGCCCTATCGGTTTTCCAGTCCCCCGCAAAGAAAGACAAATATTTGCGTTCGCTTGCCGGTTTTATATCCACTTGACCAAGTTCAGCAGTATATCCAAGGGGAATTGTAAGAACGCCTCGGCGCTTCAAAGGGGTAAACGGGTACATCCGGATAATATATTGAAAATTATGGTAGTCCGAATAATCGCCTCTATAATACTCGTCGCCCAGATGTAGCAACCCACACCCTTTCAAAGCCTTCACGGCGTCTAGAAATCTCGGTGGTAAATTTAATTTTTCCGCGCTGTTATAAATGTATAGTGCATTGTCAATCAGTGGGGGTTGTTCCTCACGGGGCAACCACACGGAATCAAGCGGTTCTAAAAGGTAACGCAACCAATCTCGCTCCGACGCTTGGCTCGAAGATAGCGGTACGATTGTTACTCGATCCGACATTGTCGAAACTCCAAACCCGCAATACGCAAAAGCGGAAAACACTACTAGACGACTAGATTGCTCAACACTCGGCCTTCACAAATCTGACACCATGGAACACGGATCTGTTTTTCGCGGCCGATTCACCCTCTGTTTTTAAGTCGCTCATCTTTTTAGCACTTTATTTAGAACGATGAAAAATAATAGACAACATCACCGTCTAACCCGATATAAATTCCTCGTTGAAACTAAAATCCTCTGAATTTAAGGGAAAAACACTCATTTCGTTGGATACTGTGACTTTTCCTGCGCCAAAAACCACGTTCCCATACCAATCAAACTCCGCAAAATTAATGTGCAAACTTCCGTTTATGACCGGATTGTTTCTTAGTTTAAGTTAGCTGTTATCCAGCTTTTGCGCGAATGACAGTGGGTGTGGAAGCAAATTAGCTTGGTAACTTGGCGACCTGTTCTCCATGTCCGGGAATAAGTCGCACTGTCTTGCAATGGGCACCGCACAATCCAATGATATCGCCGTGGTGAAAAATATCAGCATCTATTGGGCGCGGGTATCAAATTCTCAACCCGTCAGTTGTTATCGCCAGACAGCGGCGCTCTCTCATCAAATGCCACTTTTGGCTCATTGGTACTGATGCCAAACAGTCGCCCGATTGCTTGCATCGGCGGCAGACTTGGACAATCTTGTGATCAAGAAGGGCCGTGAATACACAGGCAGGGCCTTCAAGACTTCCCCAAACGGATACATCGTATGCTGAACGACAAGACCGACCCGGCCGAAACCAGATATGACATTTTCATCGTTGGTGGTGGCGTCAATGGCTGTGGTATCGCGCGCGATGCTGCCGGACGCGGACTAAACGTCGGACTGGCCGAGATGAATGATCTGGCATCAGCCACCTCATCGGCGTCAACAAAACTGTTTCACGGTGGGCTGCGGTACCTTGAATACTTTGAACTTCGATTGGTTCGCGAAGCCCTGATCGAACGGGAGATTCTGCTCAAGGCGATGCCGCATATCTCTTGGCCGATGCGCTTTGTGCTGCCCTATCACAAAGACATGCGCTTTGAAGGCGGCACGCCGACGGCGAAGCTGTTAACCACCATCATGCCTTGGATGAAAGGACGACGTCCAGGGTGGCTAATCCGGTTGGGGCTGTTCATGTACGACAATCTTGGGGGCCGGAAAATTCTGCCAGCGACAACAACCGTTGATCTGACACGCGACCCCACGGGTGATGTTTTGGATGGCCGGTTTCGCAAAGCGTTTGAGTACTCGGATTGTTGGGTGCAGGATGCGCGTCTTGTGGTTTTGAACGCGCGTGATGCCGAAGCTCGCGGTGCCGATATCATGGTACGCACAAGGGTCGTCTCGGCAGAACGTAAAGACGGTGGTTGGGATATCTTGTTGAACAGCGGCGGTGAAAACTGTCGTGTCAGCGCGCGCATGCTGGTGAATGCTGCGGGGCCTTGGGTCGGTGACATCATCCGCAATAAAATTCGGTCAAACGCCAAGGAAGACGTGCGTTTGGTTCGCGGTAGCCACATCATAACCAAGCGGCTGTTTGGCCACGACAAATGCTATTTCTTCCAAGGAACAGATGGCCGGATCATTTTTGCCATCCCTTACGAAGAGGATTTCACACTGATCGGCACCACGGATCAAGAGCATCCTGATCCCGACAGTCCGCCCGTTTGCACACAGGAAGAACAAGCGTATCTTATTGAATTCGCTTCTGGATATTTCAAGACGCCGCTGACGAACGCGGATGTGGTTTGGACATTTTCAGGGGTTCGGCCGCTTTATGATGATGGGGTAAGTTCGGCTACAGCCGCCACGCGCGACTATGTATTGACGATTGATGACACAGGCGGCGCGCCGGTTCTCAACGTGTTCGGTGGCAAGATCACATCTTACCGAAAGCTTGCTCAATCCGCACTGAAGAAGATCGCGCCGATCTTTGACAACACCCATGGCGATTGGACGGCGGGAACGACTTTGCCGGGCGGTGATTTTCCAGTCGATGGGGTCGCCGATCTGGAAGCGTCCTTGCGTGCCACCTATCCCTTCCTGACCGAGTATTGGACCCGCCGGATGGTTCGCACATATGGAACGCTGACGCGCGATGTCTTTGGTGACGCAAAAGACGCAATTGCCCTTGGCGAAGATTTCGGTGCAACGATCACGGCGCGCGAACTGGATTGGGCCGTCGCCAATGAATGGGTCCGTACGGCCGAGGATTTTGTTTGGCGGCGCACCAAGCTTGGGCTTCGGTTGACGTCTGAACAGGTTGTACGTGTCGATACCTACATCCAAAACGCGGTCCAAACGCTGGCTTGAACCGTCTGCCGCTGCACGCCATGGTTACGGCACCGAAAGGGGTTTCATGGACAAGATTAGATACGCAATCGTAGGCGCCGGGTGGATCAGCCAAGAGGCATTCATGCCCTCGGTCTCGCAAACCAGCAACGCCCAGATGACAGCCATCGTGACGGGCAATGGCGAAGTTGCGTCAAAGCTGGCTGAGTTTTACGGTATCGAACACACTAGCGGGTACGATGGCTTTGATGCGCTTTTGGCGGGGGATGCTTTCGATGCGGTCTATGTGGCCTTGCCCAATTCGATGCATGCTGATTTTGCGATCCGTGCGTTGAACGCAGGTAAGCATGCAATTGTCGAAAAGCCTTTGGCCATCAGCGTCGGTGAATGCGAGGCGATGATTGCGGCGGCTGAAGCCAACGGTGTATACCTGATGACAGCCTATCGTCTGCAATGCGAACCGATGACGGTTCAGATGCTGGAACGTATCCGCGCAGGGGCGATTGGCACACCGAAACATTTCTCATCCGTCTTCGGGTTCCAGACTTCGGCCACAAATCATCGATTGGGCTGCGAACACTGGGGCGGGCCTTTGCAGGATATTGGCATCTATTGCCTGAACGCCGCACGGCAGATTTTCCAAGCCGAACCGATCGAAGCGCAGGCCATGCGGGTTCAGGCCAAAAACGACCCCCGCTTTTCCGAGGTGGAAAGCTCCATGGCTGTGACGCTGCGGTTTCCCGGCGAGCGGCTGGCGCAGTTTACGGTCAGTTTTGAAACCGGCGACATCGATACGTATCATGTTCTTGGAAGCGAAGGCGTGCTTATGGTTGAAAAGGGGTATGATTTTCGAACGACGCCAGAAGTGAGCATCACGAAGGGCGGCACAACCGAACAGCTTGCCATTCAGAATAGTGATCATTTTGGAGGGCAACTGGCGTATTTCTCGGATTGCATTTTGAACGGCACGCCGCCTGCGCCCGATGGAGTTGAAGGCATGGCCGACGTCATAGCGCTGCACGCTATTGAAAAAGCTGCAGAAACAGGGCAGTCGCAGCCAATCGATGCGCCTTCACCGGCGAAACGACCCGGATTGGAGACCTTGCGCGTAGTGCCGCGAACTGACCGCCGATTGGTGCTCTAATACGCCCCAGAATTGCTGTCGGACCCAACTGACCCCGTTAGTGTGCGAAATCGATCCACGACTGCTCCGGCGGCGGTGGCCAAAAACCGAACGTCGTTCTGAACGGTCACCATATCAAACCCCCATTCGATGCCACGCGCCGCATAGTCTGAGCTGCCACAATGGAGCGTGGCATGAATCCCTGCCGCTTTGGCGACCGAGGCGATCCGTTGCTGTAATTCGATCATTTCAGGTTCTTCGCGATCAAAACCGGGGGCCAGTCTTCCGTTCGTAAAGCCTAGCGTCAGATCGGCAGGCCCGACGTAAAGTCCGTCCAGCCCCGGAGTTGCGGCGATCGCCTCAAGGTTTTCGACGCCTGCGGCGGTTTCGATCATTGCGAATGCCAAGATGTGGTCGTTGGCAGCCGTGGTTGAATAGCCATCTATGGCGAAAGCGGCACGGGTCGGGCCAAAGCTACGCTGGCCAAGGGGTGGATACCGCAGATAGCTGACGAATTCTGCGGCTTCCTCAGCAGAATTGATCATGGGGCAGATGATCCCCATGGCGCCGGCATCAAGGTATTTCATAATCACGCCCGGTTCACGCCACGGCACACGGGCCAGAAGTGTTTTGCCTGATCCCCGCATGGCCTGAAACATGGGCAATGCGTCCGAATAATCTAAAGCACCGTGCTGGCCGTCTATTGTAATGGAATCAAATCCTTGGGCGGCCATAATTTCTGCGGTGAATGGACTGCCGACCGAACACCAGCCATTTAAAACCGGCTCTCCACGGGACCAGATTTGTTTCAATGCATTTTCCATGATGTACCCTCAAGCCGCTTGCGCTGTATTTGAGGGCAGCATGGCATTCGACGTCGAGTTCAGCAATCGACGCGCGCCAGTTACCGGCGAGATTTTAGCGGTCCGGGAGATCAGTCTCGCGAGTAACCGTTGACCAGAGTAGCAACAAAGAGGCTAAGCGCACCTACTGTTGCATAAAGGGCAAAACCCTCACCGGCCCCCAAACCATTGAGAAAACTTATGAAAAATACCGTCAGCATTGCCGTCGGCATGCTGAACATCATTGCACCTAGTGCCATTTTTCTCGTCCCCGGGGGTACCCCCCCTTTTGTAACAAGCTATCCAGAGGCTAGCACAGCCATTGACGCTTCAAACTCAAAGCTTGTCAACTAAGTGTTACAAAGGTGTTAACAAGGCCCATGGAGGGTGGGCGTGAACTCGCCAAGGGGCGTGTCTCTTACGGTTCGCAACAGTTCTATGAAGCCCTGAACCTGATGATGCGCGCTCTGTTCGCCCTTATTTGCCGTGGCCAAATGTGCTTCGCCGACGGTCCCATCGGCGTTCAGATCCGAAGCCACCCAGCCATAAGAAATTGGGCCGATAGGGGAAATCGCCGTGGTTTCTGCAGTCGATACAAAGTCGACAGCCTTACTCATATCGACTGTTTCAGGTCGAAAACTCAGCATCAGCGAGGTTTCCCGATCGCCTCCGTGAATACCAAAAGACACTTCGCGTTCAGAAAACAGCCCCTCAGGCGCACCGAAATTGCCCCATTGGCATTTGACAGCCAACATTCCGGCTTCAACCCGCAACTCGCGGGCAAGGATTGAAATCAGGTCAAGGTTGCCGCCATGACTGTTGACGATGATGATCTTGCGCACACCAGCGCGGGCCACCGAAAGCCCGATCTCGCGCCAAGCCCGTAGTGCTGTTTCAGCCGTTAGGGTCAGGGTTCCGCGAGCGTGCAAGTGTTCGTTTGACTTGCCTACTGCTTGAACCGGCAGAATGCGGATATCCAGATCGTCGGGGCATTGGCGGCGAAGTTCGCCTAACATGCCCTCAGCAATCATCGTATCAACGCCAACCGGCAAGTGTGGTCCGTGCTGCTCAATGGCAGCCGTTGGCAGGATGGCGATGACCTTTTCGGGGTCTAGCCCTGCGAATTCGGTGGTTCGGTAATCGGCCCAATCAAAGCGGCGGGTCATGTAGTCACCTTTTCGGTATACGTCGCGTCTAATCGCAGTTTCAGATACTCGGCCCCGGTCACGGGTGGGTACTTGGCTCCGCCGGTTCCCGGAAGTGCTTTGATTACGGCGTCGGGGTTGGGATCAAGGAAGAACGCCAGCGAGCGACGTGTGTTTTGTGGAATCAACACGCGGTGTGGGGTCGAGACATAGATGTCGTTCGTCCAGCGCATCAGGCAATCGGCAATATTGATGATGAAAGCGCCGGGTACGCTCGGCACGTCGACCCAATCCTTACCGCGCGGTTGCACCTGAAGTCCCGGTTCGCCGTCGCTGTAAAGCACGGTGATTGATCCGTAGTCGGTGTGCGCACCCGCACCGATGCCATCTCCGCCGCCACCGGGGTAGCGAAGCATGCGTAAGGTTGCGAGCGGTTCGTCCAGATAGGGCGCGAAGTAATGTTCGGGCAGGCCCAGATCCAATGCGATTGCACGGTGCAGATCGACGCCAAGGTCGTGTACGGCTTCGAAATAAGCCATGACCGTGTCGCGAAAGCTCGGCAAGTCGGGCCAAGCGTTCATGCCGCGAAAGGGTTGTTCGGTCAGGCGTGGATCGGCGGGCGCGAATTCAAGTCCGGTGTTGAATGCTTCTTTACGGTCGACCTGATCGGGTTTGCTGTCGTCCAGATTTTCGGTACCCGGGCCAGACCAACCGCGATTGTTGCCAATGGTTCGGATATCAAGCTTTGCCTTTTCAGCCGTTGGTAGGGCGAAAAGCTGATCTGCGGCGGCAAGCGTTTCGTCGATCAGAGATTGGGGAATACCGTGACCTGTCATCAGAAAAAAGCCAGTGTCGCGGCAGGCGCGGCTTAGATCGGCAACAAACCCAGCCTTGTCGCTGTCCGAGGTAAAGCGAGACCAATCGAGAACCGGAATTTGTGTGTCTGTCATGAGAGAAGACGATCCATAGTTTTGGCCACGCGGTCAAGGTGAGCGCGGCGCGACGTTTCGGTTGAACTGTCCATAAGGTAGTGCGCGGCGAAGGCGGTTTTGCGGTTCTTCGCGCAAAGAAAGCCAATACCCCGCATCAACGTGCGTTTCCCCGGCGCACCGATAAGTTGGGTCAGCCACCATGACGCGCCGCAGGTGGTGAAAACACCCAAACGATTGATGTGCGTCAAACCGGGGCGGATCGTTTTGTTGGTCTCGTCTGGCATTAAAAAGGCCACGCCGGGTAAAAGCACACGATCTAACCACCCTTTCAAAACCGCCGGCAACCCGTACCACCATGTTGGATAGACTAAGATCAAAGTATCGCACCATTCGATGTCAGCCACGTCCTCCTTCACCGGGTCACGATTTACCGGTATCTCAAGGTAGGTCTCGTGCTCGAACGCGGACAGGCACGGCTCAAAACCCTTGGCATAAAGATCGGTTAGCCGGATTTCCGCACCTCGTTCGCTCAGCTTCTTTGCGACGATGTCTCGAACAGCCGATGTGAAGCTCCCCTCGCGGGGATGGCAGTACACGACCAGCGCTTTCATAAGAGAGCCCGCATGTCGCGTTCGACCTTGTCAAGAAAAGCGCCGCGCTTTTCATCTGTGGCTAGGTTCATGTCGTAAAGTGCAAGATAGCGCATGGTTTCGGGCTGCATCACGTAGCGCACCGAGCGTGTGAAATGCTTTCTGGGTGGATCGCCGCAGATCATGGCGCGCATCCGATTGCCGCCATAGGTCGTCACGGCGGCGAGTTTCTTGATATGGGTCAGGTTGGGCCGTACTTTCCCATCGACCAGCTTGAACGACACGCCCGGCAGGAAAACGCGGTCAAAAAAGCCCTTGAGGATTGCGGGATAGCCAAAATTCCAAACTGGGAAAGAAAACACTAGCGCATCAGCGGCCCGAAGCCGTTCGACATAGTTACGCACGGGTTCGATGTTGCCGGGTTCCTCGTGGTAGTTTCGGCGTTCTTCTTCCGTAAGGACTGGCTGAAAACCCTCGGCATTCAGGTCGCAATCGTCCACGTCCCATCCACGATCCGACAGTGTTTCAACGACCTTGGTGTGAAGCGCTGCGCCGAAGCTTTCCGGGCAGGGGTGCGCGAAGACGACCATCGCCTTCATTCGGCGGCCTGTATTTTGGGGTAGGCGTACATCTGATTGAAGCCCCAGTTCGGATCATCCCAAGCGATCATCTTGCCGGGGTTTAACAGGCCTTTTGGGTCAGCCTCTTGTTTAAAGCGTAGTTGCCTGTCGTCGACGGTTTGGCGGCCACCTTCTTCCAGCGTGTATCGGTGCGGATTGAAGACCATCGCGCCCGCGTCTTCGTGCATTTTGACGATTTCATCCAAGCGTTCTTCGGTGGTGAACTTGACCAGACTAAGGCCTGCAAATATGACTTTTCCGTTCTCGCGCAGGACCTCAAGGTGCTGTAAAACTTCCGGAGACAACGCGCCTTGCATCTTAGCAATCAGCGCTTTGTGTTGTGGATAACCGTAACGTACCTGCAAGTAGGTGATCGATGGATCGACCTTCAAGGCGCGCAGCGTCGTATGGTTCCAGCCGTATTCGAACACGGGCCCGGGGCTGCGATCCCAGTCATAATCGTCGCTGCGATAGATCAGCTTGGCTTCCGGACGTCGGCCAAGAAACGTCAGAAACCCATCCATGGAATGGGGTGCGATCATCAGGCCGATAAGGTTGGTGCCTGCCTCGACATAAGGGGCGACACGTTGGAAAAAGTCCTTGGCAATGGGCGCTTCGAACACCGTGCCAAGCTTCATCAGGATGCCGTCTTGGTTGGCAAGGTCTTCGGCGAAAGCAACCGCCGCACTAAAGTCTTCCGTTGCGACAAACATCTCGGTCCAGTCATAGGCCGGAGCCAGCGGAAGCTCGATTTCGGTGATGATGCCGTTGGTTCCGTAAGCGTGGCTGACGCGGGCCAGTTCTTCGCCGCGGAACTCCAGCACACGGGGCTCTTGTTCCATGGTCACGACGCGCAGGCGAATGATGTTGCCTAGATCGCGAAGCGACCCCCAAGTGCAGGACCCAACACCGCCCGAACCGCCTGCGATAAAGCCGCCGATGGTTGCCGTCGCCCATGTTGAGGAAAACATACGGATTTCTTGGTTTGAGTGTTCCTTGCAGGCCGCATCCAAGTCTTTCAGCAGAACGCCGGGTTCTGTGATGACGCGACCGGGGTGAACTTCGCGCACTTTGTCCATATGGCGCAGGTGCATGACGCATCCGCCCGCCAAAGGCATGGCTTGGCCGTAGTTTCCCGTACCTGCGCCGCGTGTCGTCACGGGGCAATCGTGGTCATAGCAGGCTTTCAGCACCTCAATGATCTCGGCCTCGCTGCGCGGGCTTACGACAAAGTCAGCGATCACATGGTCTAAACGCGCCTTCAAAACCGGCGAGTACCAAAAGAAATCGCGACTTTTGGCTTTGATGGCGGCTTCGGATTGGTCAATGTCCAAGTGTGACAGGGCCGCTTTCGCGGCGGCGACGTTGTCTTTCATCAAGACGTCTCCATCAGGTGATCAAGTTCGGAATAGTCCGGAAGGGTTGTGTCGATTGACTTGCCATTTCGGAAGACGATGCGGTCGGACTGTGGGCGGGCGAAAAGCTCGGTCCAGCTCCGCGCCTTGAAGACAATAAAGTCGGCAGGCGCGCCGGGTGCGAACGACGAAGCCTCGAACCCACACGCCTTTGCGGGGTTGTGGGTGAATGCGTTTGGCCAGTCTTTGCGACCATGGTCAAGGTGACCGATGCGGGTCGCTTGGCGCATCACTTCCAGCATATCGAGATCGCCATAGGCGTAGAACGGATCGCGCGTGTTGTCGCTGGCGAAACTGACGTTGATGCCGCGCACTATCATTTCATGGACAAGCGTAATGCCCCGATTGCGCGGGGTGCGGTCTGCGTGCCGGTCTTGCAGGTACAGGTTGCACATGGGCAGACTGACGATGTTCAGACCGGCCTTGGCGACCAGATCCAATGTCTCCATTGCGCGGGGTTCGTCTTGTGTCGAAAGCGAGCAGCAGTGCCCGACCGTGACAGATCGTGTCCAACTCATCTCAAGAACGGTTTCTGCAATCACCCGTAAGGTTTCCGAACTGGCATCCATGGTTTCGTCCGCATGGAAATCCACGTCAAGATCACGATCCCCGGCCAATTCGAAGAACTGTTGCACCCGATCCTTTAGGTCGGGAATGGGATAGGTCACGAAGCCCAGAACGCCGCCCGTCGCCGCTACAATATCGGCTGTGCGGGCGTAGTCTTTGCGAGTGTTTTCAATACTGTCGCAGCCGATAAGGCTAGACGCTTGCAGATCAATCCGCCCTTTCCAGGCACGGCGCACGTCGTCGAAAACCGGCCACGATATTTCGTCTTGGGGCGCTAGGCTGTCAATATGTGTACGAAGCGCACGGGTGCCATGAGCGTAGGCACATTTCAGCGAGAACTCCATGCGGGCGCGGAGGTCTTCGGCGCTCCAATTGGCGGAGCGATCTGCGCCGACGGTAGTGAGCGCGCCCATGAAGGTGCCGTCGGGGTTTGAGGCTCGGGGCCAGATGTGGCCTTTGTCGATATGGGTGTGCATGTCGACGAAGCAGGACAGGACAATCGCGCGGTCCATTTCGACGTCTTTGCCGCCACCGTTACCGAACCGTCCGTTGTCGACAGTCAGATCAGTTACAACCAGGTCTTCGTCACGGCCCAGTAGGCATCCCGGGATCGAAACGTTCTTAAGCCGCATAGGCGCGTCGTTATTAGGTATCTTCATGTGTCGCGCTTTAGGGCACTTTCGTGCCATTTCCGGAGCAATAAGTGGCTGATCAGCGATGTGGCTGCAAAGATCATAACCCCCATAAGCGAGATCAGGATCAGTGCTGCATAGAGCCGCCCGAAATTGAAGCGATAGCTGGCTTCAAGCAGGGTCGAAGCCAGACCAAGGCCGGTGCCTGCGCGTCCAATGACAAATTCGGCGACCACGGCCCCGATCAAGGCAAGGCCTCCGGCGATGCGCAGGCCGGCTAGAAAGTAGGGCAAGGCGGAGGGTGCTGACAGATAGCGCAAGCGCTGCCAACGTGACGCGCCGTAGATCGTGAACAGGTCTTGCAGGTTGTGATCCGCAGACTTCAATCCGATGGTTGTATTTGAAAGGATTGGAAAAAACGCGACGATCCATGCACAAAGCAAGGCGGCCACAAAGGCGCTGTCGACGTAGATTTGCAGCAGAGGCGCGATGGCCACGACGGGGGTGACTTGCAGGATGACGGCATAAGGAAAAAAGCTCATCTCGGCCCATTTGGACTGAGTGAAGGCGACGGCGAGGGCAACGCCGCCGATGATGGCGAACAAGAGAGCAAGAAGCGTTAGCCGTCCGGTGGTTTGCATAGCGGGCCACAATAGGCCCCAGTCTTCAATGATGGATTGGCCGACCAACAAGGGGCCGGGCAGCACGTAGTGCGGGATGTTGTTCAGCGTTACGTATAGGTGCCAAGCCAGCAAGGTCAGCGCCATCATCAGGCTGGGCAGCGTCCATTTGGCGATCCCATTGATCTTGTCCTGCCGCGCGCGCGCGGCTTCTTCGACGTCGACAACGTCCGTGTCGGTTTGGGGCGGGATGGGTGCGTGCTCTGTAATGCTCATTGCCGCGCCTCCTTAAGAATTTCTGACCTGCGCGTGCGGATCGTCGGTAGCGTTGGCTGGAATTGTTGTGCAAATCTTTGAAGATCAACAAAAACTGCGATCGGTATCACGTCGGTACTACGTCGGTATTGCGTCGGTGTGACGTCGGTATTTCCTACAAAAACCGGCATCATGCGGCTTCTCCGATCGCTTCGCCCAACGCGTCCGACGTGGCGCGGGTATGGGCGGAGTATTCTGCTGACGTGCGGAAGGCTTCGCTGCGGGGATAGGGCGTATCGACCTCAACTTCGTGGATCACGCGGCCCGGACGGGCGGCCATGACGATGATGCGGTCTGACAGGAAGACGCTTTCAAAGACCGAGTGCGTCACGAAGATGACGGTGCAGCCGATGGCGTCCTTCAACGCAAGCAGATCGTTGTTCAACTTGAACCGGGTGATTTCGTCGAGCGCCGCGAAGGGCTCGTCCATCAGGATCAGCCGCGGTTTGGTGACCATGGCGCGGGCGATGGCCACGCGCATTTTCATGCCGCCGGAAAGCTCGCGGGGGTAGGCATCGTGGAAGCTTTCCAGCCCGACAAGTTTCAGAATTTCGTCAATATCGTTTTTGACCGCGTCAAAAGCGGTGCCGCGCAAACGAAATGGCAGCCAGACATTCTGGGCCACCGTCGCCCAAGGCATCAATGTAGGTTCTTGAAAGACGATGCCCAGATCGTCCTTGTTTTTGCCGCCCTGCCATTCGATACGCCCCCGTGTGGGATGCGAAAGACCCGCAATCAAACGAAGCGCCGTCGATTTACCGCAGCCCGATGGGCCGAGCAGCGACAGGAAATCGCCTTCGTTCACATTTAACGACATATCCCGCAAGGCTGTGACATTGCCTGCGAAAGTCTTTTCGATGTGGTTCATGGACAAAAGCGGCGCACGTTGGCCGAGGGGCAGCGTCATAGATGTCTCCTGCAAGACGAAGCCCGGCCGCCGCAGCGCCCGGGCTTTAAGGGCTTGTCGATTACTTAAGATCCATTCCGACACCTTTGCCGACGAATTCGGTGGTATAGGTTCCTTTGTAGTCGATGCCATCTTCTACGACGCCGGCTGCGACCATCTTGGCGTAGAAATCATCGACTGTTTGGTCGGTGATAACCCCAATCCCAAGCGTTTCTGCGTCGCCGCTATCGACGATGCCCCAAGCTTTCAGCTTGTCGATGGCATAGGCGATTTTGTCGGCTGTCATCTCGGGGTTGGCTTCTTGGATCAGCGCGTTAGCGGCGGCGTTGTCACCATAAAGGTAGTTGTACCAGCCTTTGATAGAGCCTTCGACAAAGCACTTCACCTGCTCGGGGCGCTGGTCAATGGTTTCCTGCATCGTTTCGATGGTTGTCGCATAGGACGAATAGCCGGCGTCAGCGATCAGGAAGACATTGGGTTGGAACCCGCCTTCCTTCTCCACAAGGTATGGTTCGGACGACAGATACCCCTGCATACCGACTTTCACGTCCGAAAGGAACGGAGCCGGGTTAAAGGTGTAGGGCGCGCGCTGTTCGTCAGTGAAGCCATAAGCGGCTTTCATCCACTGATAGAAGGACTGATAGCCGTTGTCGCCGATCAAAAGCGTGTCGAGATCTTTCAGCTCTTCCCAGCTTTCGGCTTCGCCCGGGTGGGCCAAGATTACCTGCGGGTGTTTTTGGAACACGGCTGCCACGTTGACGACGGGAATATTTTCCTGAGCCGCCGAGAAAGCTTGCAACAGATCACCGCCCATGTGGAAGTCGATCCGACCTGCCAGCATCAGCGCACGGTTGTTCACCTGTGGACCGCCGGGAAGGATCGTGACGTCCAGCCCGCATTCAGCGTATGTGCCATCGGCGACGGCTTGGTAGAAGCCGCCATGTTCGGCCTGAGCGACCCAGTTTGTGCCGAAGCTGACCTTGGTCTGGTGGCCATCGGCGAAGGCTGCACCTGCGAAAACTGAGAGCACGGTTGCAGCAGTGAGAGTTTTTTGAATCATTGATTCCTCCAGGTTCATCCATTTTTGCCTATGAGGATTGCGGTGCAGGTGCCAGATACCCCCGAAACCTGCCGCTCGCCCCCACGGTGATTGCGTAAAGATTAATCGTTCTTTTACGATTCGCACAGGGATGAAGCGATGTTCATTTACAAAATCGGAGGGCTCGCGCAGGAAAGTGAGTGTCTTTACGTAGGAGAACCCCCCAAGATGCGAGAACTGACGCCTGACACGATTGCCCCGCCCTTTGCCGCATATGCGCATGGTGTTGAGGTGCCAAGCGGTGCACGGCTTGTGTTTACGTCCGGGCAGCTGGCTGTAAATTTGGCTGGGGCCACGCCCGGATGTGTTCGGGCGCAAGCTGACTTATGTTTTTCAAACATTGCTGCGATTTTGGGCGCTGCGGGTGCTGGGCCAAGCGATGTGGTGCGGATCAATGCCTTTGTGACGGATCGCGCGCATATGGCGGATTACATGGCGGCGCGGGACGCTTGGTTGGCGGGTATTGCGCGCTTGCCAGCTTCGACGCTGATGATTGTCGGGGGATTTACGCGGGAAGAGTTCAAGGTTGAGATCGAAGTAGTTGCGGCGGTTTTGGACTGAACGGAGGCTGTCTAAAAGGCTTGTGTTGCATCGCAGAAAGTTTTATGCTGCATTGCGGCAAAGTGGGGGCTTTCATGGCTGGCAAGATCATTACCGTTGCCCAGCAAAAGGGCGGTGCTGGAAAAACAACTATCGTTGCCAATCTGGCAGTTGCTTTGGCACGGCTTGGCAAATCGGTTTCTTTGCTCGACACGGATCCGCAAGGGTCTTTGGGCCGATGGTACATGACCCGACGTGAGGCGGGTGATCCGGGGTTTGAATTTTCCACGTCCAGCGCATGGGGCGTCAGCTATGAATGTGACAAGCTGCGCAATGCTTCTGATTACGTCTTGATTGATACGCCTCCTAAAATCGACAGCGACCTGAAACCTGCGATCCGCGAAAGCGATCTGGTGATTGTCCCGGTTTCAGCCAGTCCCGTCGACGTTTGGGCGACCGAAGGCGTTTTGGACATGGCCGAGCGCGAAAGCGCCAAGGTTATGGTGGTTTTGAACCGCGCCAAGATGGGCACAAAGGTTACCCAAGACGTCGATAAAGCGCTACGTGACCTTGGTGTAAAGCGGTCGAAAACAACGATCGGTCACCGTGTGGCCTTCCCCGAAACGATGGGTATCGGCAAAGCGGCAATGGAACGCGGCAAAGGCCCATGGACCGACGAAATCGATGCGCTGACCCGTGAAGTTATGGGTTTGCTCAAGAAGCGTTAAAGCTTTCCGGCGCGACGGACCGTTGGTACTGTGGGGACTTCACTTTCGCTTTCACTTTGGCTCGCGCTTTCGATCTGGGGTTCAATAAGCACGATACTTATCCCACGAAATAAGATCGAGTTCGGTTCGGTATAGGCGATAACTTCATTCGTCCAGCCTTGCGAAAATACCAGATTAAATGCGCTTGGCACAGAGTGCACAAGGTTGTGCATTCCCAAGACCATTGCAATGATTCCGAAGGATTGAGCGGCTTTGTAGTCGGTGCCATGAAACCGCAGAATGCCGAACAACACAAAGGAACAGCCCGCTGCAATCGCGCCGTCTATAACCATGGTGATATCAGCATCATCGCCAGCCAGTGATCCGCCAAGCAGTTGGAAGCGAACATAACGTGCAACTAACACTGCAAGCATACCGACCAAGGCAGCACCAACGAGAGCTGCGGGGTATCTGAAGTTTTCCTTCCAATCCGGCAGAACAGAAACTTCGACCTTATTGGCTTCGATTGGTGCACGTGCATCGGCGACCCGGTCCAATCGGGCCGCAAAAACGCTGTTGGGTCTGCCTTGGCGAGGACTGCTCATCCAATCGTCTCCTGCAAATTTAATGTGCTGAGTTTTCGTGTAGGAAAGCGGCGAAAACAGGGCGAAATCTGTCGGTTTCTTCGATTATCGTTAATTCAGTCGGACAGCGACGCTGTTTTTACTGGTTTTTCACGCATTCGTCGTTTCAGCATGGCTTCACGGATTGCGATGAAGCTTGCAGCCAAAACGATGAGGCTGCCGCCGAAAATAACCCAGAAATCAACAGTTTCCGCGAAGAGAAAGTAGCCGACCAGAACCGACCAGATCAACTGCAGGAAGGTGATCGGTTGTGTCACGCTGACCGGTGCAGCGGCAAAAGCGCGGGTCATCGAATAATGCCCAGCCGTCGCCATTACGGCCACCAGAAACATCCAGCCGGTTTCTTGTGCCGTGGGCCATTGCCAGACAAATAGGGCCATTGGGAACAGCCCAATGGTGACTGTGATGGAAAGCATCGCCACGACAATGGATGCGGGTAGTTCATCGGCCATACGCTTGGCCGCCAGATACCCGATGGCAAAGAAGATGGCGTTGAAAACCATCGCCAGATGACCGTCGGAAAGTTCGCGCCGGCCCGGTCTGAGTATGATTAGCGCCCCTACGAAGGCGATACCGATCGCGATAAAGCGCGCCTTTGCGACCCGTTCGCCAAGAAAGAGCGCAGCAGCAAGGGTTATGTAGATTGGTGTCATGTAATTCATGGCCGTGACTTCGGCGATGGTGATCCGCGTCATCGCATAGAACCAAAGAAAAACGCCAAGGCTGTGGACAAAACCCCGCAGGGCAAACAGGCGCATTTGGCGCTTTGTCAATTGAATATTACGAAGCGCACCCAAGATCGGAAGCATGATCACAGGGCCAAGGACATACCGCAGAAAGGCTGACATAGCCGCTGGCAATTCGGTGGCACCGTATTTCACCGCAGCGGTGACCCCCACAAAGAAAAACCCTGTCAGAACCATCCATAGAATTCCGGCTAACGGATTCTGACCAGTTTCAGGTGTTTGCAGTTGTGGGGTGGGAGCTTCGACCATGGCTCTCTATGAGCTTTTGGCCTAGATGCCTCAAGGGATGATAAGCGACAGCGCAATGGCCCACATCAAAATAGCGACAGCAAAATCGAGAACCCGCCATGCGAATGGTCGCGCGAAAATCGGTTGTAGATAAGCAGCGCCGTAGCCAAGCACCACAAAGAAAACGAAGGACGCAAGTACCGCTCCGGCACCAAAGATCCAACGCTCGGGGCCATATTGAACGGCCAAAGCGCCCAATAAAACCACGGTATCCAGATAAACATGCGGATTGAGCCAGGTCAGCGCGAGGGCCGTTAGCACAGCCGCCTTAGCTGACATTTCAGCGGAACCATCTGCTTTGAGTGCTGAGATGCCGAAGAACGCGCTTCGCATACTAAGCGTACCGTAAAAAATCAAAAAGATCGCGCCGCCCCAACGGGTAAAAGGCTCGAACAAAGGGAAGTTCTTGGTCAGCGCGCCAAATCCTCCGACACCGACCATGATCAATATGGTGTCCGACAAAATACATGTGGCGATGACTTTGCCTACATGGCTTTTGCGAATACCTTGTCGAATGACAAATGCGTTTTGCGCGCCAATTGCCGCAATCAAAGACAGACCAACAACGAACCCGGCGAAAAGCGTAATCATCGAGGGGGGAGCCTGAGAAATTTCAGCGGTGCAGGCATAAAGATCGACGCAAAAACATTAGTTGAGATAATAATCGTACATTCCATCGCCTTACATTGTCATAAAATTTCGGAACTGCAAGTGACCAGAAGAGGATCGGATCCCACAAAACAGAGTATTTTCTGGTTGTGTTATAGAGATTTAGGAAACAGGGCCTAAACATTTGGCGGCATGCTTCTACTAAGTCTTTTACAGCGTTAGTTATTCTTATCTTGGGTGTCGTGCGGCCTATCGCATAAGCCAACGCTTATGTCGGAAGGCGTGACTTTTATCGACGGATTAGGAAAGATTGGGGGCGTTTCTGATCGCCAGAGCGTATTTAGCGCACAAAAAAGGCGCGAGCAGAGCCGCGCCTTTGGATGTCGTCGGTCTCGCGGTGCTTAGAGCAGGGCGAGGTTTTCGGCGCTTTCGCGACCATCGCGGCCAGCTGCCAGATCGAAGCTGACTTTCTGATCGTCAGCAAGACCTTGCAGACCCGAACGCTCAACGGCGGAAATGTGGACGAAAACGTCTTTTCCACCTTCGTCAGGTGCGATGAAGCCGAAGCCTTTTGTGGTGTTGAACCATTTCACGGTGCCAGTGGCCATGTCCGTGGTCTCCTAAAAATATGCCGTTCGCGTTGTGCAACGACCCGGCTAGAGCGTCTGAAGTACGAGACTGGGCCGGTTAGGGACAGTAGATCGATCAGCGTGTAGCCCGGCTGATGTAGGGCTTTAACAATGGTTTGGCAAGGTTTTATCAATTTTTTAGTGCCGCAAGACTGGGCACAACTGCCCAATGGAAGCCGTCATATGCTTCTGTATTTTGCCTTGCAAAGTGACGCTAGGTTAACGGCGAACCGCGCGAGTTGTGCACAAATTCCGATATTTTTCCCACTAGTGTGTTGGACCATGGCCGATAGGTAGAGCCATAACACTTAACAGGAGGAATACATGTCAGTTGCTCGCGTAACAGAGATCATCGCATCATCCAGCAAAAGCTTTGAGGATGCTGTCGAAACGGGCGTAAAGCGCGCTTCGGAAACGCTGAAAAACGTTGAAGGCGCTTGGGTTAAAGACCAGAAGTGCGTCGTCAAAGACGGGAAGATCGTTGAGTACCGTGTGGTGCTAAAAGTGACGTTTATTCTGCAATGACTTTCCTAGTGAAACTTGTAACGAGTGAACCTCGCCACATCGGGAGCCGTTGGCGCTCTTGGTGGCGGCGGGGAATGTAAGTGCGGCGTCTGTTTCGCGTCGGTGTTACATCGGTATAACGTCGGTGCCTGCGTGCGGTGAGTTTGCGCAGGCTTAACCATCGGTCGGCAGGTTAGCGCTTATGCCGATCACATCTCAAAGACCCGGTTCCAAAACCAAACGCATCGCACGCGAGCGTCTTTATCGTTTGCTGTGGGATCATGCGCTGGAAGACAGACGATCTGTTCTTGGACCGTGCCCGCCGCTTGGTGCCCGATGCGTGGCACATGATCGAGATGGACGTGGATGTATCGGAACCAAAAGAAAAACTGACGCTGTATCTGGATAAGTCCGTCGCCAAAATGTTCAAAGCGATGGGCCACGGGTATCAGGCGCGCATCAATCGGATCTTGGCGACGTGGGTGCAAATGCAGATCGCCGATGTGAAGGTGATCGAGATGGGATATATCGAAGCACTTGAGGCGACGCGGGGCGAACGTGACGCTGAGGTGCCGCAGGATGTGCGCGGACGGCGGGCCGAGGCCTTGGAGGAACACTGGGCCTATTTGCAGGGGGTTCTGGATCAGGAACGGGTAGAGTCAATGTCGAAGCGCTGATCCTTATATAGTGGTGCGGGAAGGGAGGGGTTTTCATGGATATATCAGACGTGACCAGCCTGTTCGGTTGGATGCTGGTGATCAACATGGGGGTTTATGCGTTTTCGGCGGCGTGCATCTTTTTGGTGCGGGATTTCGTTGTGAACCTTCAAGT
>JAOHEK010000100.1 GCA_028097405.1 Paracoccaceae bacterium
GAACGATCTGATTGCCGAACATGCACCGAACATCGCTGCCTACTATGCCGAACGCCCCGACATCGCGGCTGCGGTCAAAGCGGCTGATGGTCAGATGTACTACGTCCCCTATCTGCCGGATGGAAAATATGGCCGGGCATTTTGGATCCGCACCGACTGGCTTGACGCACTGGGCCTTGAAGTGCCTCAGACCGTGGAAGAATACGAAAACGTTCTGCGCGCCTTTAAAACACAAGATCCCAACGGCAACGGTGAAGCGGATGAAGTACCGCTGTTTTTCCGCCAATGGCCGGAACTTATCCGGATGGTGACACTTTGGGATGGTCGGGCACACGGGTCCGACACTTATCATGACTTTCTTGTTAACGACGGCCAGATCAGCCACGGCTATATCGGCGAAGGCTACCGCGAAGGCATCAAGAACCTTGCGCGTTGGTACGCCGAAGGTCTGATCGACGCCGAAGTCTTCACCCGGGGCAGCTCGGCGCGCGACTTCTTGTTCTCGGAAAACCTTGGTGGGTCGACCCACGACTGGTTCGCCTCGACCGGCGGCTATAACGGCCTGTCCAGCGAGATCGAGGGCTTTGAACTAAAAGCCATGGCCCCGCCAGCCTCTATCTCGGGCAAGCGGGTAGAAGAGCATCGCCGCATTCTGGTAAAGCCCGACGGTTGGGCCATCGGTCACACCAACGAGCATCCGATTGAAACCATTAAGTACTTCGACTTCTGGTTCACCGAAGAAGGCCGTCGTTTGGCCAACTTTGGCGTCGAGGGAATGCACTATGACATGGTCGACGGAAAGCCGATTTTCACCCAAGAATTCTTGGATGCAGGTCCGGTCAACCGCTCGCTTTATCAGAACGGTGCTCAGCTTCAGGGCCGTGGTTACTTCCAAGACTACAACTATGAAATCCAGTGGACCAACGAGTTCGCGCTGGAAGGCATCGATTTGTACGAGCAGGGCGACTATCTGATCCCGGACTTCTTGGGCGTTGCTTTCACGGCAGACGAGCAAAAAATCTATGACAAGGCTTGGGGCTCGGTTCGCGATCACATGCTGGAACGTCAGCAGTCGTGGATCCTTGGGTCTGGCGACGTCGAAGCTGAATGGGATGACTATCTTGCCCAGTTAGACAAGCTTGGTCTTCAGGATGTCTTGGAAGTGATGCAGACCGCTTACGAGCGTCAGTACGCCAAATAAAAACACTCCCAGTTGGGGCGGCCAAGACGACGGTCGCCCCGGCAATCCTTACGATCCCATTTTTTGCGAAATGAATGACAGATGCCAGTAACCGCCCTTCCCATGCTAGATGAACCCAAAGCAGGCCGATTGACCGTTCAATACGAGCCGGTTGCTGATACGGACATCGTCGAAAACCCGCCCCGCTTCACATGGATCCCCGTGATCGAAGACGGCGCGACTTACGTGTTGCGCATCTCGACCGACCCGGATTTCCCGAAAGCCAAAACGCAGATCTTCGCGAAGCTTCCTTTTAACTTTTTTACACCCGACACCGTTCTGACCCCCGGCGACTATCACTGGTCCCACGCTACATGCGATCCCGACACCGGCGCGCCGAACACCACATGGAGCAGCACGCGCAGTTTTATAATCGCCGAAGGCTTGGCCGAAACACCCCTGCCCGCGCGCGCGACACGTTTGGCAAAAGTCGCCACCAACCACCCGCGCTTGTGGATGACCCAAGACCGGCTCGCAGACTTTCAAAAGGCAGTAAAAGCCGATCCCGATCACTGCACATGGGCGACCTTCTACGCAAAATCCGTCCAGCCGTGGATGGACCGCGACGTGATGAAAGAACCCGCAGGCTACCCGGGTCACCAACGGACGGCCCCAGTTTGGCGCAAGACCTATATCGAGCTGCAAGAGCTTTGGTACGCCATCCGCCACCTTGCCATCGGCGGCAAGGTCACCGGTGACGCCGCAATGACGGCGCGTGCCAAAGAATGGTTGCTGCAAGCCGCATCATGGGATCCGATGGGTGTCACCTCGCGCGCCTATACCGACGAATGGGCTTACCGCGTTTGCAATGCGCTGGCTTGGGGATATGACTGGCTTTATGACGAACTGTCCGAAGATGAGCGCGCCACCGTCCGCGCCGCCCTTCTCGCACGCACCCGCGACATCGCTGAACATGCGATCCTGAACGCCAAGATTCATTTGTTCCCATATGACAGCCACGCCGTTCGTTCGGTGTCGCTGTGTATCGTGCCCTGCTGCATCGCCTTGTTGGGCGATGACGAAGAAGACGAGGCTCGCGATTGGCTGAACTACTCGATCGAATTTCTGATGACGGTCTATTCGCCTTGGGGCGACAGCGATGGCGGCTGGGCCGAAGGTACGAACTATTGGATGATGGGCATCGCCTATCTTATCGACGCAGCGAACCGCTTGAAATCCTATACGGGCATCGATTTGTATCAGCGGCCCTTTCTGCAAAACACTGGCGATTTCCCCTTGTTTTGCAAAGCACCCAACACGCGCCGTGCGACCTTCGGTGATGATAGCACGCAAGGAGATTTGCCTGGTATCAAGACTGGCCTCAACATGCGCCAACTTGCGGGCGCGACGGGCAAAGGCGCGTATCAGTGGTACGCCGAAGAAAACCTACGCACCAATCCGGGCACCGAAGGCGCATTTTATAACTGGGGTTGGTGGGATACGTACTTCGACGAATTGGTGTTCCAAACCGATTTCCCCGTGGTCGAAGCCACCCCGCCTAAAAGCGGTTTGCGCCACTTCCGG
>JAOHEK010000101.1 GCA_028097405.1 Paracoccaceae bacterium
AGCAAGAAACGGGTTGCATCGCATGTTGTGCGCTACACTGTGCACAAAATCAGGAGGCGTCATGCGCAAGACATTCTCAGCACCAGCTTTTTCTCATTTTCATGACCAATGGCATCTGTCCCCGGGCCTCGATACTGGCGGATATGTCTTTTTCTCGGGTGTGACCGGCTGTCGGCCCGACGGAACCGTTGCGCGTGATCCCGAAGAACAGTTCAGGGATGCTTTCACGTTTCTCTGTGACACACTGGCGGCGGGTAATCTGGCTTGGGAAAGTGTTGTTGAAATGACGACCTATCACGTCGATCTGCGAAAGCATCTGGATGCCTTTATCAGCGTGAAAGACGAATTCATCGTCACTCCTTATCCCGCTTGGTCATGTATCGGAACGACGGAGTTGATTACTGAAGGAACACTGGTGGAAATTCGGGTTATCTGCCAACGTCCGGAAAACGAACAAGAATAAGATTGAGGTTCTGTTTTGAAGGTTATGTGTCTGAATGGGTGGGGTGGAAAGCTGCATGAAGAGCTGCTGCCGTATATCAAGAACACCGCGCCAGATGTTCTGTGTTTGCAAGAAGTCGTTCACAGTCCTGCCTCTGACAAGGACTGGCTGACCTATCGCGACGGCGACCACATCCTTCCTCAAAGGGCGAACTTTTTCCGCGATGTCTGCAATGCGCTGCCCGAACATGTAGCCGTCTTCTGTCCGGCGGCGCAGGGTGTATTGTGGGATGAGGAAAAATCCGTTCCCTCGCAATGGGGTCTTGCAACCTTCGTCCACCACGCGTTTCCGATCATCGGTCAAGTGCAAGGGTTCGTCCATAAGGGCTTTTCCCCAATTGGCTACGGTGACCATCCCCGGTCACGCAGCGCTCATGGGGTTCGCGTTTATGACTATGAGGCTGATCGGTCGGTCAGCGTAACCCACATGCACGGTCTGCGCGACCTGAATGGAAAGATGGACACGCCGGAGCGTGCTGCGCAGGCACGAAAGTTGCTCGACCTTTCACATAGCATATCCGAGCCAGGCGACCTGTCGGTTATCTGTGGTGATTTCAATGTAGAACCCGCTAGCGAGACACTTCAGATACTGGCTGACGTTGGCTTTTCCGAATTGGTAACCGGGCGCGGGTTCAAAAGCACCCGGAACTCTCAATACAAGAAACCGGTAAAGTTTGCTGACTATATGCTCGTCGACCGGGAGGACGCGATCAAGGGCTTCGATGTGATCTACGATCCCGAGGTCTCGGATCACTGTCCTCTGGTGCTTGATCTGTAGCCGGGCAGAGCGGACATTCAACTGATAGGGCTGAGCGGCAGAAAAGTCCGCGTCTTAACGGTTCGACCTCAGCGCAGCGAACGGCGTTACTTCCCGAACCGGCCACTAGCGACAGTTGCAGCGAAGGTCTCCAAAGAGATGGGATGGTTGCCGCCCTCCCCAGACGGCATCGCGATGTGCCAAAGATGTGGTCGTACACGGCCACTATTGAGAGAGGACGGCAATATGATGGATACAATGATCGGTGTGGACTTGGCAAAGAATGTCTTTCAGCTGCATGGAGCTTCGCTGACTGGGGAGGTCAAATTTCGAAAGAAGCTTTCCCGGCTTCAGTTTCGGAAGTTCATGGAAGACCAACCCGCAAGCATCGTGGTTTTTGAAGCTTGTGGCGGCGCACATTTCTGGACGCGAGAGATGCAGCAACTTGGACATCAGGCAAAGCTGATCGCTCCACAATATGTGAAGCCGTTCGTCAAACGGCAGAAGAATGACGTGGCTGATGCTGAGGCGATTGTCATTGCGGCACAGCGTCCGGAGATGAGGTTCGTCGAACCCAAAAGCAACGCGCAAATCGCGCGAGGTGTTGTGTTCCGTTCACGCGACCGCTTGGTGCGCCAGCGCACGGAACAGATCAATGCGCTGCGATCGGTTCTTTATGAACAGGGCCAGGTCTTCCCGACCGGCGTCCATCAGATGAAGAAGATCGCAGAGTTCCTGCAACAGGCCGACAACGACCTGCTTGCTTTGGTCCGGGAGGAGTGTGAGGAACTGCTCGCTTCCATTTACGATCTCACAACCCGAATTGACGCGAAGACGTTGAAGCTCAAAAAGCTATCGCAGCAGTCAGAAGTGTCACGACGGCTCCAGACGATACCCGGCGTCGGCCCGCTCACCGCCATGGCGATTGAAGCCTTCGCGCCGCCAATGGATATCTTCCGATGTGGGCGAGACTTTGCCGCCTGGATTGGGCTTGTGCCAAAGCAACACTCATCGGGAGGCAAGGCGCGGCTCGGCAAAATCTCAAAGGAAGGTCAGGTCGACATTCGCCGCCTGCTTATCATTGGCGCAATGACACGCATTGCATGGGTGGGGCGAAAGCCTATCCAGGACGGCTCCTGGCTGGACCGCATGTTGAAACGTAAACCCAAGATGCTTGTCGCAATCGCGCTGGCCAACAAGATGGCGCGGACCATCTGGGCCGTACTGACGAAGCAAGAAGATTATCGAGATCCGGTAAAGACTGCGGCTGCCTAAAAAGTAATAGGCGGCCTACTCTGAAACCGGAAACTGGGGGTAAGAAGACGATGACCTGAATGGGCAAAATGATCGAATAGATCTGGATTGGGAAAACCAGTTTTGGGCTCCGAGCCACGAGCTCGCCGAAGAGATTTGGACCCAATCCGCTGATCACCATACCGGCCCGTGGC
>JAOHEK010000102.1 GCA_028097405.1 Paracoccaceae bacterium
AATCTTCGTAGCGTACGACCAGAAAATCTTTTTCGTCGATGACGGCTTGGGCGGCTGCGGTCGAGAATTTCCAGACCTGAACCAGATAGACGAACGCCACAAGATCAATCAAAAAACCGATCCAAAACAACATCTTGTTGGCCCGCAATGCCGCCCACGGAAACCCGATCAGCGCGGCAGACCAATTGAAATGGGCAACGCCTAGTTTGGCTTTTTGGATCGACAGGAACACATCGGCAAAGTATTCGCCGTCGTGGTCGGCGAACTCTTTGAACGGCTTCGTGGCAGGGGCGCCGCTTCCAACGCGCTCAGGGGTTTGGCTCGAAGTGTCGGTCATCTCATGCTTCCCCTTGAACGCCATGTAGAATCGCGTCTTTCGATACCACCCCAACAATGTTCCCGTCGTCCTTGATCAAAATCGGATACTCTTGACCGACGCTCAACGCGATAAGGCCGTCAAGATCGTCATCAGGCGTGGCGACTGGCGCGTTGCTTCGGTCAATGGGCCCCTGACGGGCCTCGTAAGCCTCCAATGGCTCCATGACCGTATGCGCAAATAACAATTTCAGCTTTGAAATCCCGGCCACGAAATCCGACACGTATTGGTCGGCGGGTTTGGTTACGATCTCTTCAGGCGTTCCGGTCTGGACGATCTCACCGTCTTTCATGATGGCAATGCGTGATCCCATGCGGATCGCTTCATCCAAATCGTGGGTGATAAAAAGTGTCGTCTTTTTCAGTGTCTTCGAGAGTTCCAAGAACTCGTCCTGTAGCCCCCGGCGGATTAGTGGATCTAGTGCTGAAAAAGGCTCATCCATCAGTAGAATATCGGGATCTGCCGCCATGGCGCGTGCCAAGCCGACCCGTTGCTGCATGCCGCCCGACAATTCGTGCGGCATTCGATCTCCATAGCCCTGCAGATCAACAAGATCGATCACCTTGTCCGCCACTTCGGCACGGGTAAAGGCGTCGATATTGCGCAGCTCCAGCGACAGCGCAACGTTGTCGCGCACAGTACGGTGTGGCAGCAGCGCCATGTTCTGAAAGACCATGCCAATCTTGTCAGCGCGCATTGCGCGCAGTTCTTCAGCGTTCAGACCGCCGACATCTACGTTGTTGATTAGAATTTCGCCGCCTGTCGGCTCGATCAGCCGGTTGATATG
Organism: Paracoccaceae bacterium; assembly: GCA_028097405.1. GTDB lineage: Bacteria > Pseudomonadota > Alphaproteobacteria > Rhodobacterales > Rhodobacteraceae > CALKXV01. The sequence goes on from JAOHEK010000102.1 coordinate 1,164, forward strand.
ACGCACAAGCGTTGATTTGCCCGAGCCAGACAGCCCCATGATGCAGAAGATCTCGCCCTCGGCGACCGAGATCGAAACATCCTTGACCCCAACGACCGCACCAAAGCGCTCTAACACCTCAGGCTTAGAAAGGTTTTCCTGTCGCACAGCTGCCATCGCCTCATTGGCTTTGTCGCCAAAGATCTTCCACACGTTGCGGGTTACGACCACGCCATCGTCGGTGTTTTCTGTCAACTGTCTACTTTCTCTTTGCTCAGGTGTTTAAAGAGGGTTTTCGGCCAGATGCGGTGGTTATTATGCGGTTTGCAGAAAAGTTTCACCCCTAAAGTCAACAATTTACCCGCCCAATAGTCAAGGAACGGGGCAGACCTACCTCCGGTCGCCACGATGCCCGAATAGCGATCATGCCCGCATCCGCGAGTAGTCGGCGTCGTAAGGTGAAGGCGTGATAACCTCGGCATCAACAAGATCACCGCAAAGGTCGAGTTGCATCTTGCTTCCAACCGCTGCCAACTCCGGCATAACGAAGGCGTATGCCAAGTTCATCCCAACCCTGTAACCCCAATCGCCTGACGTGATCGTGCCGACAACCGTGTCAGCCTGCATCAGGGAAGCCCCACCATGTGCAGGGGTCTTCGTGCTATCGATCTTCAGGGTCACAAGTTTGCGCGTCGGTCCGTTTGCCATGCGCTTCAACAAGGCTTCGCGACCGATGAAATCGTCCTTCTCAGGCTTCACGAACCGATCCAACCCCGTCTCGAACGGATCGAACTCTGTCAGCAGGTCGGCTTTCCAATGCATAAAGCCTTTTTCCATCCGCATGGCGTCAACTGCACGCGCGCCAAACAGCTTTAGATCATGATCCTTGCCGGCCTCACGCAGCGTAAGATAGGCTGCAAAAAGCGAGGCGTTTGGAACGTGAATTTCGTAGGCAAGTTCGCCAGAAAAGCTGACACCCAATACGACAGCGGGCGCAAATCCGATAAAGCACTCTCGCGCTGACAACCACGGGAATGCCTCTTTCGACCAGTCTTCGCGCGAACAGGCGTTTAGCACGTCGCGCGCATTGGGGCCTGCCAATACAAGAATCGTGTGATCGTTGGTCAGGCTGCGGATCTGCACGTCTTCATCTGCATTCAGGTGCTCTGTCAGCCAATCCATATCGTGGTACTCGCTCGCGGCAGCCGATCCATACCAAACCCGCGCCGGCCCCCGATCAGAGGCGGGTAAATTGGCAACCGTCGCCTCGCCCTTGACCATGCCATGGTCGTTCAGCAAGTACCCCAACCCAACGCGTTCATCCCGTTTGGTGACGGCACCACAAAACATCCGATCCAGAAAGCTGTGCCGATCCGCGCCGGTGATCTCAAACCGATTGAACCCATTAACCTCACACAGGCCGACGTTCTCTTGCACATGGCGCACTTCCTCGCCGATGACGTCAAAGGCCTCGTCGAAATCAAAGCTCAGGCTGGGATGGAAATCCGGCGTTGGCTTGATGTAGTCGACCCGT
>JAOHEK010000103.1 GCA_028097405.1 Paracoccaceae bacterium
ACAGACAACCCGCGCGACAACAACAAACAGACGCGAAACTCTGCCCGGCTTAACCGAGCGGGGTTGGACATGCCCAAGATCGGCGTCGTCCATCGCATTTTATCGACCTGAGCGATGTCCCGCGCCCGCACCAGACGATCATTCATGCGGGTTTGCGTCACCAAGCCTGTTTGTCGGCCAGTCCAACTGCGCACAATCGTCGGAACCAAACTTTCAAACTCAAGCTTTTCGCTGCGCGCCAATTGTCGTGTAAAGTGAAACTCTAGATAATCCGCTTGCTGCTGGTTCGACGCCAACACCATCACAACCACTTCGCGCACCTCGCGCGATACCTGCCAATGCGCCAGCGTATTCGTTGATTTCCAGTCAGGATCGTCCTGATGATCGCTTAGAAACCAGATGGTCGTCCCACGCGCCTGCGTAAAAAAGGACCCCATTACGTCGCTGGCCAATGATCTGCCCAATCGAACGTAATCCGCGTGATCCTGATAGTGATCAAAGATCGCAACCGTGCGTGCCTGAACTTCGGACTTAAACTGTCGCGACAACACCGCACATTCCGAGCCAAACCCATAAGCCAGCGACGACACCGCGTCCTGCAACGGCATCGAGCCGTGCAAGCCGCCACACCAACCCGCTATACCATCCAACACCCGCAACTGCGGAGCCATGGTGGCCTCGGGCAAAGTGTTGCCTCGTTCGTCGTTCACGTCTGGTCTCCCTTACGACGCAGTTCAAGACCGCCACGTGATCACACGATTAGCAGTCTGCTCAGAATTAACCGGTTGGCCCAGTCTTATAATCGAAGTCCCGTTGAGGAGAGTCAGCCGTAGGAATGGGGATTAGTCAAGTATCGGGCAGACACCGTTCGAAACAATCCGGCATTTCTGTGGCATTATTCGCATTCTAACGTTGTTTTACGCTAAAAACCGCCAATTTCCTTCGACTTGCGAAAATCCGACTTTGGGACCCTTGCTAACCAAATGTACCCGACCAGCGAATCGCAATCGGCCCCAGAATCAGCAGGAATAGAGCCGGCAGCATCAAGGATGCCATCACACCGGACATCTTAACCGGCAGCTTATTTGCCATTTCCTGTGCCTTAAGCTCGCGCGTGATCCGCATTTCCGTCGCATAGGTCGTCAGCGCGTCCGACACGCTCGTACCGAATTGGATCGATTGCAGAATGACGCTTGCGAACGAAGCGACCTCGTCCACATTTGTCCGCGCGGCCATGTCGGTCAGGGCTTTTTCACGCTCGCCACCAGCAGAGACTTCAAGCTGAACCAACCGGAATTCCTGCGCAATGGCGGGGGCTGTGTGCTCCATCTCATTGGACACACGCGTCATCGCAGCGTCAAAACCAAGGCCTGCTTCAACCGCGACCACCATCAAGTCCAAAGCGTTGGGGAAAGTCTCGGACACTTGTAACTGTCGTTCGTCAACCTTCGAACGCAACCAAAGCGACGGACCAAAGAACCCGACTAGCAACAGACACGACAGCAGATAATAGGTCAAAAGTCGGCCCCGCGGGCCATCCAAAACCTCGACGATCGATTGCGGCAGCGGCAACAGCGACGCTTGGTGTAAAACCAGAAGAACAAGGAACAAACCGGGCAGCAATAGTGCCAGAATGACACGCGTCACGTAGTATCTTGCGATAGCATTCTGCCCGATCATGCCAGCGTTCATCAACTGACGTCGAATACGGGTCCGTTTCTCGCGGGTCTGGGGCATCAGTGCTTTCATGAACCCTTTCGGATCCACGTCAGCATTGTTCAACAGCCCGGCTTCAAAAGCATTCCTACGCTGGATCGGCTTGCCCGATTGGTAGCGTCGGCCAATCGGGTTTTGCACGATCAACCCACCGAAAAATCCATAGAAGATCAAAACCGTGCCAACAAATAACCCAAGCGTCGCCAGTTCGCCCGACGCTCCCAAACCAGCAATGAAGTCCAAAATTCCGTTGATCATCCCAGCCCCCTAAAACCGGAAATTCACAAGGCGGCGCAGCACAATCGCGTTCGTGACCGTCAATGTGATGATCGCGATGCCCAACGGAAGAGCCTGAGGTTCATCCGCAATCGACCCATAATAGCTGGGTGTCAGCATCTGCATTGCGATAAAAATCAGCACTGGAATGAAGCTTAAAAACGTCGCCGTCAGCCGCCCTTCAGCGGTAAGGGCTGTGATTTTCTTACGCATGTTCAACCGGTCTCGGATTGTGCGTGACAGCACATTCAAAACACGCGCCAAATCGCCCCCCGTGCCGTGCTGGATCGCAATGGCCGTCGAAAGATAATGGACGTCTTCCTGATCGATGCGCAGCGCGAAATCACGAAAGGCTTCGGCCAGATCATCACCAAAGCTAACCTGATCAACCACGATGCCGAATTCCGAACCAATCGGATCGGGCATTTCATTGGCCACAGACAGAAGTGACGTGTTCAACGGGTGCCCCACTTTCAGACCGCGTGCCATCAGATCCAGCGCATCCGGCATCTGCTTGACCAAAAGGCTCATCCGCTCGTTTCGCTTCATGCGGACCTGTAAAATGGGCACCACAATCCCTAAAAGCACGCCAAGCCCTGCGGCGTTCATCGTGATGATAAACTGAACGGCAATCGTGAAGATCACGAGAGCTGCGGCAAAACACGTCACCAGAAATGCA
>JAOHEK010000104.1 GCA_028097405.1 Paracoccaceae bacterium
TGAGAGCGGCAACCCGACAGGTCAGACTGCACGCACAGATGCAAACGGCAACTACTCGTTCGCGGGGCTTGCTGCTGGTGTCTATAGCGTTGTCTTCACGGACCCAGACGGTGTTCTCGAAGGTAAGGTTCTGGTCGATGCCAACGTAGGTGACGATGCAACAGACAGCGATGCAATCGGTAACGTGCTGCAAAGTGCAATCGAAGGTATCACCGTCAATGCTGGTCAGAATACGCCAGACAACGACGCTGGTGTTGAAGTCGCTAATGCGGCTCCGGAAGTTACGGACGATGCGGCCATTGACTGTGCGGACGACCCAATCGTCGTCGACCTGTCCGACAACTTCTCTGATCCTGATGGCGACAATGCTGCGATCACCATGATCGGTGACCAAAACATCGCTGATGGCCAGACGGTTACTTTGGACGGGACTGCAACCTTTAACGGTGCAGACTTTGACTTCAGTGGTCTTCAGGTTACCCGTGACGGTGACAGCTTCATCTTTGACGGGGAAGCAGCCTTTGCTGATCTCGACATCGGTGAGCAAGCTGTAGCCAACATCTCGTTCAAAGTGGAGGACAGCGAAGGAGCTGCAACCGAAGCTAACATCGAAGTGACCTTCAAGGGTGATGCAAACAGCGTCGAAGGCTTGGCACTCAACCTGCCAGACTCGGCAACGGTCCAGCTGGTCGACAACAACGATCCAGCCGGTTCCTCCGACGAGGGATTCACTCTTCGGATCACCAACGGCAGCTCGGAAATCAACGGTACCTATGCAGAAGCTTACTGTATTGCGATCTTTGATCCGTTCATCGCTGACGGGTTTGGCGCTGACGTTGCGTTGGCACCATCCTTCGACAATGCTGATGTCTTCCTTGGCATTGCGGGCGAAGTGCCAACAGGTGTTTTGGAAACTGTCGGTATCAATGGTGCCTCGGCATCTGACAACCTGGACGAGATCACGTGGATCCTCAATCAGGACTTTAACAATCAAGGCTTCACGGATGCTGAAATCCAGGGTGCTATCTGGGCTTTGACGGATGGCCAAAGAATTGAAGATGAATTCAATTTTGAGGGTGGTATCTTCATTGCTGAAGGCGGTGGCGATGTTTCCGACGCTCAGGCCATCATCGACATGGCTCTGACCGAAGGCAGCGGTTTCGTTGCAGGCGAAGGAGACCTTGTTGGTGTGGTGATTGACTCGAACGACCCGGCGTTTGATCAGCCGTTCATCGTGGGTATCGCATACGACGACATCGACTGCCTCTGCTAAGTTAGAAACGTTTGCAGCCCCAGCTTGGGGCTGCAAACATCCGGTAGGTCGCGCGTGACCTACATCTGAATCTGCTTGAAGACGCGCCTTCAGGCTCAAATGATGGAGTTTCTTGTGAAAAAGATCCTTCTTTCGATCCCCGCTACTTTTGTGACCACAGCGGCGTTTGCTCAGTCAAAGCTCATTCCAACGGCTGTTCCTGAGATCAGCGCACTTGAAGGCACTGCAGCTGTTGCTGCTCTTGCCGCAATCGTGCTGTTCGCTTGGGAGCGCAATCGTCGCGCTGCCTAAATTGGTGGGAAAAAAATGTACGGGCCCGGTTCCGCTGGGCCCGTGCTGCTGTAAAAGATTAGATGTTGTATTGTTGAGCGCAGGAGTTTTGCGATGGTGGCCCTTGACTACGTGAAGTCCCGACTGACGGGCGCTCGTGCGCTTATGATCGCAGCCGTCATTTTGATTGCGGAACTTCTGATCATCGGCGCTGTGTTCAAACATGGCATTGAATTCCATTGCTGGAAGAATTGGCCCTCATGGGCTTGTGATGGTGCCTCGGGCATAATGATCGCACTTTATTGCACCATGGGCGCCCTTGCGGTCACATTGATGCTCCGCCCTGAACCCTTTCGCGCCCTTTTAAAGGACGCAAGCGGCGCACCTTCTTTCATTGGTCTGAATATCGCTGGCGCGGCGCTGGCCTTCGTTCCGCTCGTTCTGCTGCGGGAAGGCGAAGGAGCGGCTATGGTTTGGCCCGCTTGGTCGATCTGGGCCATTGCCCTTTTGATGATGATCGTGGGATTGGCCCTTTTCATTGCGCCGTCAGAAAGATGGCGCCGCTTTCTCACCGACAGTTGGCGGTTCGTTCTTCCGATCATACTGATTGGCCTCTCTACCCCTTATCTGGCCACGATCATCCGTCCGGCTTGGCGCAGTATTGACTTTATTGCAGACGCAACGTTCTCGGCTGTCGCTTGGGCGACCCAGCTCGTCGGATACGAAATTGATATCTATCCTGCGGAAAAGGTCATTGGTGCGAACGATTTCTATATCAATATTGCCCCCGTGTGTTCGGGCATCGAAGGCATGGCCCTCGTCACCTTGTTTGTGACGATCTATCTAAGCCTCTTTCGTTCGGAATTACGGTTCCCAACGGCGTATCTTCTTTACCCCATCGGCATTGTTCTGTCGGCCATGTTCAACATCGTTCGGATCACGGTGCTTTTGATCATCGGGCTGGAAGGCAATCCCGAACTGGCTGTGGGTGGATTTCACAGCCACGCG
>JAOHEK010000105.1 GCA_028097405.1 Paracoccaceae bacterium
GATTTGGTGCAAGCCTTGGGCGCTTCAAAGTCTCTGCTGCGAACCGAAATATCGGTCTTTGTTGCTGCGTTCATCCTTCTAAGCGTTATTTCAGGTGGGTTCGTGCGGATATGCAGCCGCGCGTTGCACCGCGTTAGCGCAAGGGTCGACAAACTAGCCGAGGGCGACATCGCAAGTGATATCACTCAAGAAGCGCAACCGGACCTTCGGAAAATAACCGCGGCTTTGGCACAGTTTCAAACGGCCGAGTTGGAACGCAGGGAAATGGCTGAACTACAGCTTGAACTGGAAAAACGATCCGCCACCGGCATTCAGCGCATCATCGAACACGTCGAGCATGGCGTTTTTGATCAAAGGCTTCGGCTACGCGATCTGGAAGGACCCAGTAAAATACTTGGTACCGGCCTTAATCAGATCATGTCAGTCGCCGAGGATGTGGTGACGGCACAACGCGAAAAAGACCACAAAGCGCTCGCAGACCAACGACAAGCGAGCAAGGCGCAAGACCACACCGTCGAAAGCATCAACCTTGTCGTCGCCGCTTTTTCAACTGGGGATTTCAAACAACGGATCGAACTTGAAGGCCAAAGTGGGGTCTGGGCCGACATTTGTAATGGCATAAACCAAATTGCGACAACCTGCGAAACCGCACTGGGCGAGGTCGAAAATCTGCTGGCTGGCATGGCCCATGGCAATATCACGCAGCGGATGTCGGGCGATTATGAAGGAACTTTTGCCGACATCAGCGCGTCAGCCAATCAGTCCTTTGACCAATTGCAGAAAACCTTCGCAGAGATCGCTCACAGCGTTACATCGATTGAAAGCACAGCAACCGACGTCAGCAAAGCAACGGACGATCTTACGACACAGTCCGAAGGTCAGGCGCGCGCGGTAGATACATCGCTGGTTGCATCCCGCGGCCTTGGGGAATCCCTGGAACAAAATGCGCGCCAGTTGACCGAGTGTCGTCTATTGATCGACCGATTGGATCAAAAGACCAGCGAAAGCAAAACCGTGACTGAGAAAGCTATCGATACGATCTCAAAAATGGAATCCGCTTCCGAAGAGATGAGCAAAATAGTCGCAACCATCGAAGACATTGCCTTTCAGACCAACCTTTTGGCGCTGAATGCATCGGTCGAAGCGGCGCGCGCGGGCCCTGCTGGTAAGGGTTTTGCCGTGGTCGCCTCGGAAGTCCGGTCCCTGTCGGGACGATGCGCCGAAGCGTCGCGCCAGATCGGCGCGCTGATCAGCGACAGTGTTCATCAGATCAAATCAGGCGCAGGCAACGTTCGACTAACCGGTGACGCCATGACCGAAGTTCGTGGCACCATGAGCGACGTTCTGACCATGATCGACAGCATTACCACCGCTGGCGAAAGTCAGGCCAACGGGCTGCGTGATCTTGGCAGTGCGATGACCGAACTTGACACTTCGGCCAAGTCAAACCTTGCGCTAGCCACGACGAATTCGGGGCTGACAGAGGACCTAATGCGCCTCAAAACGCAGCTATCAAACGCCGTTTCCGTCTTTCAACAGGGCCATGGTGCGGATCAAATCGCCGCCGAATAAGACCCAAAACTAATCTACGACGCGTCGCCTTTGAATCTGTAATACGGGTCCCCGTGATCCAACACTGCGAGGTGGCGCCATGGCATATGACGAAGGACTAGCAGAGATGATCCGCGCCGATCTGGCCGACCACGAAGGCATTGTGGAAAAGCGCATGTTTGGCGGTCTGTGTTTTATGCTGAACGGTCATATGCTTTGCGGCGTGCATAAGGACGGCGGCATGTTCCGCGTTGGCAAACCCCGCGAAGTCGCGGCTTTGGCGATCAAAGGCGTCAGCGAAATGGCCTTCACAGGACGCAAAATGGGCGGTTTGGTCGATGCCAGTGATGACGCAATGGCCGACGATGACCGCCGAGAACATTTGATGACGCTGGCGAAGGAAAACGTTCGCAGCCTTCCCCCTCGTTGATCTAACCGCTATAGGCTGGGCGATAGAAACAAGGACCTCCGCCCATGGCCGAACTGGACAAACCGCAGATCTATCTGCTGACCCCGCCCGACTTCGAGCTGTCGACCTTTCCCGACCAATTGGCGCGGGTTCTGGACGCCCATGAGGTGGCTTGCCTACGGTTGACCATGGCCAGCCGCGACGAAGACCGTCTATCACGCGCCGCCGATGTCTTGCGCGAAACCGCACATGCCCGCGATGTTGCCTTGGTCATCGAGGCGCACTTTGGTTTAGGCGAAAAGCTTGGCTTGGACGGGGTCCATTTGACGGATGGCGCGCGATCTGTCCGCAAGGTCAGGAAGGCGCTTGGAGCGGACGCGATTATCGGCGCATTTTGCGAAGTCTCGCGTCATGATGGCATGACCGCTGGCGAAGCCGGTGCGGACTACGTCGCCTTCGGCCCGGCTGGGGCAACGGCTCTCAACGACGGAACGCAAGCCCTGCCCGATCTGTTTGAATGGTGGTCCGAAATGA
>JAOHEK010000106.1 GCA_028097405.1 Paracoccaceae bacterium
GGCGTCCTTTAAATGCTAAGGCCTGTGAGATGAATGCAATTTTTCTATTTAGCCTTTCTGTAATTTTAAGCGCCTCGGTGGCTGCCGTAGTTTATTTTCTTCAGTTTGGGACTTTTCTTAGCATGCCTGCACTTCTCGAAGGATGGCCTCTCATTCTTTGTGTATCTGCGGTGGGAGCGCTAATGAGCAAAGTGGCATCGATCTTTGCGCAGAGGGTTCTTCCGAGCGATCATCGGAAAGTATTGTTTTGGTGTATTGCTATCACCGCAATGCTGGCGGTAGCCTTCGCTCTTTTCGCAGCCTGGTTTCATATCGTTCCAAATGTATGAGGGACCACTGTGCGGATTCCGGACCTTCGCTGCAAGTGCAAAATAGAACGGGAAACTTGACGAGAGCGGACGCTCGGGGCTGCAACCCTCTTTTTTGTTTGATAGGCTCCCGCAGGCGGCGTTTGGTGAACTATTCGACCTACTCCAGGGTGGTGTAAGCTCCAAATTCCTTGCGTACCCTGCAAGGTCTTGCGCAAATTTCCATTCATCGACCAACACTTTTCACTGTTTTTGCTGCGCTTAGCGCAATCGCTGTATCCAACACTTCTGAACTAGCTTCGGATTTTGCCTTTTGGATCGCGTGGGAGACGGCTTCTGCGGACTGTGGCGTCGAGCTAGCCAAGCAAAATTGCTCAAGGTCTTTCAAAACAGCGATGACCCATTCTGGGGAGTTTCTTTGCATTCTCGCGATCCTCACTAACAACTTTTTCGCACGTTGTCCCGATGCGCATTACGTGGCGCGCATCGGGACAAGTGCTCGTGGGCTGGATTAGGGTGATTAATCCAGTGACACGAGATCCTCCTCAAGAACAACATCGTCTTCAAGAGCGATGTCGTCTTCAAAAACGTCACCGTCTTCTATTGCGGGTTCTTGATCGATGCCCAACAGTGCCTGCACCGCCGCTTCTACTGCGTCGGTCACCTCTTTGTTGGCAGCCGCTTCAAGTGCATCGCGTTGGGTCGCCGTCTGGTCAGCCAAGACTTCTTCCAATGTGGCAACATCTTCTGCCGCTGCGTCAAACGCTTCTCCATCGATGCGATCTTGCTCAAGGGCTGCAATCTCTTCATCCAATGCGACAATGTCTGCTGTGGCAATTTCGATATCGGCTTCGATGGTTTCACCAGCGCCGCCGGCAGCTTCCAAATCTGCAATCAAAAGTTCCAAATCATCCAAACGGGTCGTTCTTGCAGTGTCTGCACCTGCCAGAGCAAGATCAATGTCTGCAATGCTAAGTTCCGGAGCATCGAGTGCGTTCAGTACATCTTGAGCCGTAGTCAGCTCAGCTTTTATTTCGCGGCTTGCTTCAACTTCTCCGGCATAGATTGCCAGTTTGCCAACGCGCGAGTTGGGGGATGCATTGGCCAAAGCATTGGGGGACGCGTTTGCTGCGTTCAAAGCGCCCAGCTCGCTTGGATGCACGCCCAATGTCCGCGCCAAAGCATTGCCGCGGGGTTTTGGGGCCGATTCGACAGTTGGAGCGGATGCTGTTTGGACCGCACGCTTGGTTTTTGTGGCGCTCTTGGTCTTTACAGTACGCTTGACTTTCGGCGCATCACTTTTTCTTTTTAAACATATCCCCAAGCGCTTTGAGTGGGTTCCCTGAAGTGCGCTTGGCCTTCGTGTTACCCTTTCCAGTTGATCCTTTGGCTTGGGTCTTGGCACTGTTGCCTTTGTCAGAAGACGAAGCAGACTTGCCGCTGTTGCCTTTGTCACCGCTATTGCCGTTGCCAGAATTCCCGTTCCCTTTGCCGTTCCCATTACCAGCATAAGCATAGTCGGTCATCGCAACAGAGCTAACAATCGCGGTGCTTGCAAGAAGCGCAACAGACAGCGTGGAACATTTCAAAAGGTTATTAAGCAGTTTCATAGGTCACTCCAAATTATTGTCGCGACCATGCCATTCGGTTGCCGCGTTAAACTGAAATAAGCACACCAACCATGAACGCTACGACAATGTCTCGTTCATCCTGCGTTCAACTTGGATTGTGTAGAACCCTAACGATGAAATGTACGCTTCTTTCCACGACCCTGATACTGTCAGGCATCTTTGCGGCTCCCGCGTTTGCGGATGTGCGCGAGCTTGCGCGCAGTGAACTGCGTGAAAATGTGCGCTTGGGAAACAGCATGAGCCTGTCTCGTCTGATGACGGTCATTGAATCCAAAACAGACGGAGAACTGGTGGATGTTCGGGCATTTCAGACGAACGAAATCTATTACCACGTTGTCTTGAAGACACCTAATGGAAAATTGTCGGTTGCCGTGGTCAATGCCCGATCGGGTGAGTTCTTATCCAAAAGATCTTCCATCGTAAAAGACGTTTTGTCAGCCACGAAATCAAAAAGCAGATCTAATAATTCCGCCTCTGCAAACAATGGCAACGGAAACTCGCGCAAC
>JAOHEK010000107.1 GCA_028097405.1 Paracoccaceae bacterium
CAAAATCGCGAGGGCCTCGCGATTAAGGGAAGAGATGGTGGATATTACGGCTTGTCGTCTCATGAGCCGGACTATCCAGGCGATATTGGTTTTCTCCTCGCCAAGGGTAACTCTGAATTGGAAAAAGCTGCTGGTGTGCTTCAGTCAGGCAAGCAAATCGACATCGAAAATGTCACTATTCAGCCGCCATTGATGACACCGGGCAAGATCATTTGCATCGGCCTTAACTACGTTGACCACAGTGAGGAAAGCGGGTTCGAACAACCTGATTACCCCACGGTATTCTCACGTTTTGCATCAAGTTTGATTGGCCATGGTGCTCCTATTGTGCGCCCGCGGGTCTCTGACCAACTTGATTACGAGGGGGAGCTGGCCGCTGTGATAGGCACGCGGGGTCGGCACATTGGACAATCGCAGGCCCTCAGCCACGTCGCAGGGTACACGATCTTTAATGATGCCTCTGTCCGGGATTTTCAGTTCAAAAGCCCGCAATGGACGGTTGGGAAGAACTTCGACCGTACCGGTGCATTTGGCCCTGAATTTGTAACAGCCGATGAGCTACCCCAAGGGGGCAAGGACCTTCGCCTGGAAACACGCGTGAATGGTCAAGTTGTGCAAAGTGCATCGACAAGCGACATGGTCTTTGATGTCGAGCAACTCATAACGATTTTAAGCGAAGCCCTGACGCTGGAGCCGGGCGATGTTATCGTGACGGGTACATGTTCGGGCGTCGGCATTGGCCGTAAACCGCCATTGTTCTTGAAACCCGGCGATATTTGCGAAGTAGAGATTGAAAGCCTGGGGATATTGTCGAATCCGGTCGAGGCTGAGCGTTAGTTTCCCTTCGTTGCAATTGGCCAACCAAAGGAGTGCAGAAATGACAAGAATTACCGGCTATGTTGCAGCCACCCGTCGCCAGGGGCATTTGGGTGTACATTCAGCAGACCACGTAAATCTTTGCGTGCCCGACCTCAGTGTTGCTGAGGAGTTCTATTCATCATTTGGTCTGGATGTGCGGGAAGAAGGGAGTGGCTTAGGGCTTTATACATTTGGCAATGACCATCGGTGGGGCAGCGTATCAGAGGGGCCTCACAAGAAGCTCAACTACCTGTCTTTCGGCGCTTTCGAAGACGATATTCCGAAGTTCAAAGCGTGCTTGCAGGACAATAACATCAAGCAAATCGACGCGCCCGCCGGCATGGAGTCAGACGGCGTCTGGTTCCGCAATTTTGAAGGTACGCTGTTCGAAATTCGCGTTGCACCAAAGACATCGCCAAGTACCAAATCGACAATTGACAATACATCCTGCTCGCCCGGCACCATGGGGGCGTGCAACCGGTCACAGGCGCCACGGGTCAGACCTCGCCGGTTGGCTCATATTCTGGTGTTCACCAGCGATGTCGAACAGGCCATCAATTTTTATACCCGGATCATTGGTCTACGCGTCTCAGATAGGTCCGGTGACGGCGTCGCGTTTCTCCATGGCATTCACGGGAGCGACCATCATTTGATCGCCATTGCCAAATCTTCGGCACCCGGGCTTCACCACTTGAGCTGGGACCTTAACTCGATCAACGAGATCGGTATGGGTGCGATGCATATGGCGGACAAAGGTCATACGCGTGGCTGGGGTCTTGGGCGGCACGTCCTGGGTTCAAACTACTTTCATTATATTCGCGATCCCTGGGGCAGTTATTCAGAGTATTCGTCGGATATTGATTACATTCCTCATGACATGGAGTGGGAAGAAGTCGACAATCCGCCCGAAGATTCATTCTATCTTTGGGGTCCAACGCCACCAGAAGATTTCGTGCATAATTACGAGTCCGAGGACGGCTAGGGATAGACGGCAGTGTGACCGCGTGCCTGAAAGACTGTACGCAATTTGCCGATGCTCATCTGCAAGATGATCGCCAGGATCAACACAGCGCCAATGGCAAGGTTTTGCGCCCAGTAAGGTGCGCCAAGTCCTGCAACCCCCCCCACCAAAAACCGCAGGGTCATTAGGCCCACCAGAATACCAATCACCGAACCTCGCCCACCACTGAGCGAAATCCCCCCCAATAGGCATGCGGTGGCCGCAGAAAGCAGTAATGTTTCATGGGCAAGAGGTGTCGCGCTGCCAAGCCGGACTGAAAGTAACGCGCCGGCCAGACCTGCAAAGAAGGCGGAAAGCCCAAAGGCGATCAATAATGGGCGGATTGCCGTTACGCCTGCTGCGCGCGCTTCGGCTCTGCCACCGCCAATGGCGTAGATCTCGCGGCCCAAAACGGTGTAGCGCAGAAACAACCATATCAGAACGAAGGCGATCGGCAGTGTGATACTGAAGGGCGTGAACAGACCTAAAATGCTTTGACTGAAAAAG
>JAOHEK010000108.1 GCA_028097405.1 Paracoccaceae bacterium
CAAGGCATCGATGTACCCCGGCAAATCGGTCTGGCGGCATTCAACGGCACCGACCTGTTGGACGGTCTACCCGTCCAACTGGCCACTATGGAAGCCGGACGGCTCGAGATTGGCCGAAAAGCAGCCGAGATTATCCTAGAACGCAGTGGCGAGGAAAAAACGTTCGAACCCCGTCGGATCGAACTGACGCCACAAATTCAGCTGGGTGAAACGCTCAAGAGAAGCTAAAATCTTCGGCGTTTTGCGGTGCCGTTCTCGCTCCAAGTAACCCCATCGAAATTTTCATTCCATAACTTCAAACCTGCTCTGGGTGGGGTGCTCGGAGTGACCGTTATGTGATCCGCATGTTCTGCGACACACTCAGCGATTGCTCCATGTTAAATGGTGGAGTGGATGTTTGTGTAGTTTGTGCCAGGAATGTCAGCCTTGGATCGAAGGCTGTTTCTACTCGGACCTCGACGGTGTGCCCTCAGCCGATGACTTGTCCGACACCGATGGAGTTGATGCTACCTTGCCTACATTCAATTATGATCAAATTGCACAACAGCTGACGACAGGCTTTTGGGGCGGCGGAACAACCCGTTCGTTTGACGCATCGGCCGGTGATACGCTTTATGTAGACATCTCCGATTTGGCCACCAATGGCCAAGCGATGGCCCGCGAAGCATTAAGCGCGTGGACGATGGTGTCGGGCCTGAATTTCGTGGAAATTGATGCGTCCACCTCCCCTAATAATTCGCTTAACGAAGGTGCCGACGCCGCGTCTGACAGTTCGACTTCTTATTCAATGTCGGTTGGTGACGACTTTCTTGGATCGCTTGCGGCTGGCAGCGACTTGGATGTCGTTGCCGTCACCCTAACCGCTGGGCAAACGATCCAGATAGAACTTGCGAGCGAAGGATCATCTGGCACCGAAGACCCTTATCTTTGGGTGCTGAATGGTTCTGGAACCATTCTTGCCGAAAACGATGATGCGGCTGGGCGCGACAGTGCGCTGACATATCAAGCGAACTATAGCGGAACCCACTACATTCGCGCCGGCTCCTTTGCGGGCGCTTATGCGGGCGACTACCGAATTTCGGTACGCGAAACGGCGCAGACAGCCGACATCGTATTCGACGACGATGAATCTGGCGCTTATTCAACGTCATCTCTCTTTGGCAGCACCATTCAGTCGTCTTTCGTAAACATCAATCAGAACTGGGCGGGCGGATCAAACCGGATCGACGGATACTTCTACCAGACCTACCTGCACGAGATCGGGCACGCCCTTGGGTTGGGTCATGCTGGAAATTACAATGGCAGCGCCACTTATGGCGTCAGCAATCACTACGACAACGATAGTTGGCAGGCCTCGGTGATGTCCTATTTCCACCAGACCGAGAATACAGAAATCGATGCCAGTTTTGGCTATGTCGTCACCCCACAAGTGGCCGATATCCTTGCGATCCAGACGCTTTATGGCACGCCAACGACGAATGCAGGCGACACCGTTTACGGCGAAGGTGGCAACACCGGCACATATCTGGACAGCGCGCTAGACCTATCAAATCCGGTGTCCTTCGCAGTCTACGATGGCGGCGGTATCGACACTTTCGATTTCTCAAACTACAGCGCCCACCAACGACTTGATCTAAGGGAAGAGCAGCATTCCGATCTTGCCGGTCTGGATGGCAACATCGGTATCGCGCGCGGCGCCGTTATTGAAAACGGGTTAACCGGTACCGGGAATGACACGATCACCGGCAACGATGCCGACAATGGGTTAACTGCGGGTTTTGGTACTGATACAGTCACTGGCGGTGCCGGAAATGACGCTATCCGAGGTGGGCAAGGCTCTGATGACCTAAGGGGTGAAGCAGGCTTTGACTTGATCGAAGGCGGCACCGGCGACAACCTGATCGAAGGCGGCACAGGCGGCGATTTGTTGATCGGCGATCATGTGACCTTGGCGATGCTCACAATGCTCTACCCCACATGGACCCCACCGGCGAACACCCAAGTCCTGCTGACCGACGGCGACTACGTTGTTCTCTGGGGCGACATTCTGGACGATCAAGGAATCGCCTAAGCCTTCGCCACAGCGTGAATATCCGCAATGGTCTGCCGGGGCGTAAGCGCTTCGGTCGCAATCGGTATTTCAAGAACGGCGCCTGCTATACTGGCCAACGCTCGTTCAAATGCGGGCGCAAAATCTTCGGTGGTTTCAACGCGCTCACCGTGCATGCCGTAAGCGCGGGCCAAAGCCGGAAAGTCAGGGTTAATCAGCGCCGTGCCCGACACCCTGTCAGGGAAGTGGCGTTCCTGATGCATTCGAATGGTGCCATAAGATTGGTTATTCAGAACCAGCACGAC
>JAOHEK010000109.1 GCA_028097405.1 Paracoccaceae bacterium
TGATGAGAACCCCGACATCCTTGCCACCGTTTCGCGGCTGCGCAAGAACCGCCCCGAACTGGTCGTTGGGTTTGCCGCAGAAACCGATGACGTGATCGCCAATGCCAAAGCCAAGCTGAAACGCAAACGCTGTGATTGGATCGTGGCAAATGACGTGTCGCCCGAAACCGGCATTATGGGTGGCAGTGAAAACGCCGTGACAGTGATTGACGCGAAGGGCGCCGAAAGCTGGCCACGGGCCTCGAAAGATGATGTCGCCCGCCGCTTGGCTGCCCGCATCGCTGACGCACTCGCATGAAACCCCGTGTCGCGATGGCTTGGGGCATCGATGCCGACCGCAGCCTTGCACTGCCCGCTTACGAAACTCCCGGAGCTGCGGGCGTCGATCTGCGCGCCAACTTCGCCCCAGCCGAGCGCCCCGGTATCACGCTTTTGCCCAGCCAACGCATTTTGGTGCCCACGGGTTTGCATGTGGCGATCCCGGAAGGCTATGAAATGCAAATCCGGCCCCGTTCCGGTTTGGCGTTGAAAGAAGGTCTTAGCCTTGTGAACACGCCCGGCACCATCGACAGTGATTATCGCGGGCCTTTGGGCATTCTTCTTATAAATCATGGTGATGCTCCAATCCAGATCACCCACGGTCAACGGATCGCGCAAGGCGTTGTTGTTCCCGTCGAACAAGCCCAGTTCGACATGGTCGACAGCCTTGACGACACGACGCGCGGCTCGGGTGGGTTTGGGTCGACGGGGACTGGATGATGGAAGAATGGCGTCGGATGGCCAAGAGCAGCCCCATTCTTTTTGCCGGAGTCCTCTTTATGATAGTGCTTGGAGCACGCAATATTATCCGAAGTATTCCGGACAATTGGACGATGATCGACATTGCTAAAGTAGCATTTGGTTTGATCGCAGTCATCTTAGTCATTGCCTTTTACTTCTTAGGAATATCCCGATTAAAACAACGGTCTAGGGTGCAAGCGCCGCGACAAGACCACATCTCGAACACCGAGCTTGAACGCAACGCCCGCCACATCGTTCTGCGCGAAATCGGCGGTCCGGGACAAAAGCGGCTGAAGGAAGCCCGCGTGCTGGTCATCGGGGCGGGGGGCTTGGGCGCGCCGGCCCTTCAGTACCTTGCAGCGGCAGGTATCGGCACCATCGGCGTGATCGATGACGATGTCGTCGAAAACTCGAACCTGCAGCGCCAAGTGATCCACACGGATGACCGCATCGGCATGCCCAAGGTGTTTTCCGCCGAAGCCGCCATGACGGCGCAAAACCCCTTTGTTACCGTGAAACCCTATCATCGCCGTCTGACCGCTGACATCGCAGCGGAACTTTTCGTCGACTATGATCTGATCCTTGACGGAACAGATGACGCCGACACCCGCTATCTGGTTAACAAAACGGCCGTTGCCGCCAAAATCCCGCTTATCTCGGCAGCAATCACCCAATGGGAAGGCCAGATCAGCATATTCGATCCATCCCGAGACGCGCCTTGTTACGCCTGCGTTTTTCCCGAAAAAGCGGCGGATGGGCTGGCTCCAAGCTGCGCGGAAGGCGGCGTTCTGGGCCCGCTTCCGGGCGTCATGGGCGCGATGATGGCGGTCGAAGCGATCAAACATCTCGCCAACACCGGCGAACCCCTGCGCGGGCGCATGATGATCTACGACGCGCTTTACGGTGAAACCCGAACGATTAAAATCGCACGACGCAAGGAATGCGCCGTCTGCGGTTAACACAACGTACAAACAATTGAATTACCGTGACCTTCAAAATGCTGCGCTGGCCTGTTAAGTTCTGTGGATAACTTTAGGTATGGCCCAGACATGAAGGGAAAGATGACAATTTCGGACGTCAAACAGCGCAAGCTTGAACTGACAGAAGACGGCAAACGCGGTGTCCGCACCCAGTTTGGCGCGCTCTGCTGGCGTAAGCGTGCAGATGACGTTCAGGTGCTGCTTGTCACGTCGCGTCGCCGTAAGCGTTGGATCATTCCCAAAGGCTGGCCGCAACACAAAGCAACACCCGCCGAAGCCGCCCTGACCGAAGCATGGGAAGAGGCTGGCGTTGAAGGCAGGGTGAAACCAGTTTGTCTTGGAATATACAGTTATAACAAAGAGTTGGATGAAGGTGCGGAGCTTCCCTGTGTGGTTGCTGTTTTCCCAATACGGGTCAAGAAACTGCGCAAGACATTCCCAGAAAAAGACGACCGTCGCCGCAAGTGGTTTTCACTGAAAAAGGCCGCAAAAAAGGTCGACGATCCCGAACTTGGCATGCTTCTGGCCAACTTTGATCCAAGCCAGATCTAAACTTCTTTTGCGTTGAAATCATTTC
>JAOHEK010000011.1 GCA_028097405.1 Paracoccaceae bacterium
AACAGAAGCGCTTAAGAAAATTCGGCAGAATTTTTCTGGTCTTAGAATCGATGCGCCGGATGATCGAATTGGTGAGTTTGTTAGCGTTGAAACGCCATCACCAGCAACATTGAAATGGACAGGTATAGCGACACTTAAGGCCCTGAATTTCGACATTGGCGGTAAGCCGGGTGCACCGGAGATTTGGGGGCTCGTCCGCCATCATCTTGCGATGCACAGAGTGCTTTTTCTACATTTTGATGAAGCTCAAGATTTCATTTTGAACCAATCAGGCCGTGAGGCGAACAGTGTCATCAACACCATCAAAAGCTTGACCCAATGCGAACGATGGCCGGTATCGGTTGTCCTTTCAGGTAACACGGTCTTAGCAGATATCTTGGATAGTGATTTTCAACTTGGGAGGCGTGTCCCGCCTGTCCACTTTGAAAACCTCTCATCGGCGGGAGATACGTCGGATGTGGCAGACATTCTGCAACAATATCTGTCTGCTGCTGATTTGGGTTTTGATATGGAGAGCGGGATAGAGGAATTCATCTCGAGGCTTATCGCCGCTGCCTCAGGTCAACTTGGACTGGTCTTTGAATTTATCTTGGAAGCGATTTCTTTGGCGTTTGACGCGCAGCGACAGCAGTTGCACCTGTCTGATTTCCAACAGGTCTATCGTGACCGAACGGGATCGGTTGATGGAGCAAATCCATTCATTGCCGAAGACTATCACGGGATCAATGCCCGAGCCGTTCTTGATGGGAAGTTGACCAAGCAGACTGGTCCTAAAAAATCATGGATGGTGTCATGACAACACCCAGACTGGGTCTCACGCTCTCGATCGGCCAATATGAACCGGCGATTGCCTACGCTTCACGTCTAGCAAGACTGAATGGGTGCACCAGCCTCTGGTCGTTTTGCATGTTAATGGGGATATCAGCGGTGAAGCTGGGGCAGGGAGACTCCGTTGAAATTGAGAAACTCTCTCACATTTCCGGCACCTCGATCGTGGATCTGGAACGCTTCTCGATGAAGACGGTGACAAGGGCAACTCGGAGTATTGGTGGTCAAGTGTTTCCGAACAAAGCCATTAAGATTCAAACACAGCACATCTGTCCGGCGTGCATTTTAGACCAGATCGATAATCGTGAGGCGTATTATGGCGCGTCCGACGTGTTCTGGTACTGCGATTTTGTTCGAACATGCCCAAAGCATAACTTGTTGCTTGTACCACTCTGTGAAGATCAAACTGGTTGGTTTCCTTATGATTTTGCGGCCCGGCTTTGTCAGTCTCGTCCGGATAAGAACGCCTTGCTCAATTTAATGGTTTCAGCTCCGACAGACCTAGACCAGTTCTCAATCGCTTCCTTTTCTGGTGTCCGCCATCAGTCGTGGCTAAAGGACTGCGATGCCTATGCTGTTTCTCGTGCAAGCGAAAAGCTTGGATGTACGATGCGAGGCCTTCGATCGGTCAAGGGGTTGTCACGCGCCCAGCTTGCATACTATTCGGATCTTGGGTTTCACGCTCTTTCAGCTGGGCCTGAAGCATTCGCGCAGGTGTTAAATGACCGTGTAAAAGATCAGGCAGGTCGTGGAGTGGGACAGACTTTTGGCATCTTCCACATCTTCTTAAATAGCCCAACAGGTCGTGGGCTACCGCAGGTGCGGGATGTGCTTCGAACAACCATCATTGAGAATTTTTTGGTTGAACCGGGTGACACGGTGCTCGGTGAAATATGCACTCAGCGTAGATACCATTCATTGCAATCGGCAGCCGACGAAGTGGGCCTTCATCCGATTAAGGTCGCAAGTGTTTTGCGTGCTGCGGGTCTCTTGCCCAGTGAAACTAAATCAAAGCCAATGCTAATTGAAGCGGAGCGTTGCAGCTTCATGCTGCAAAAACTGTCGACGGCTGTGTTTACAAAGGATGCCATCAGATTTCTGGGAATGCCTTGGCGGCATCTGGTCAAGGTGAAGGACGCTGGCTTAATCTCACCAATAAACCCAGCCTGTGGAGGAAACTATCTGTTCTGCCAGAATGAGTTAACTAGACTACGGAACGAAATGTGCCAAAACGGTGTTGCCCTGAGCGAGACAAGCGAAGACTTGGTGCCGATCTACAAGGCGGCCAATCAAGCAGTATGTGGCATTGCAGAAGTCGTAAAACTTCTCGTTTCGAGTGACCTCAAAAACGTAGGATTGATAAACGGGGATCATGGTTTCGACGCCATTCGTGTAGATCCGATCGAGGTATTCAAAGCGTTGCCGTCTTACAAAGACGTGACCGCGGCCATGACGCGGGAAGAATTGCTAACCTATTTTGGCGTATGCAAAACAACAGTGGCATTTCTCATAAGAGAAGGACATTTTGACGAATTTCGTACTCGTTGTCGAAAGTCGCGGAAAGTGCGGTCGTACATCACGAATGAAAGTGTTGGCCGGTTTTCCCAAAAGTACATCAGCCTAAGAAACTTAGCGTTACATCTTGGAGTTAACTCGACAAGATTGAGCTTTAGCTTGGAGGTCAAGGAACTTTACGAATTACCGGTTCCAGAACGATGTCGGGGACGATTTTTCAGACGCGCGGATGTTTTAGTTTAGATCCATTTTTAGATTTTCGAGGCCGGTTTACCGGCCTCTCTTTTTGTCGACGTGTTGCAACTTAGGTGTCAGTAAGTGGCAAGTTAAGTGTCGCCGATGAGTGGGGGATCAATAAAATAACGCTTATGTGGTACCCCAAGTTGCACATTAGATGTCATTCCAGACCGCGGTGGAACGACATATAAGGTGAATCTTATTGACGCCAAGTTGCGAGTTTTTGACACCCAACCTGAGACTTTTGTGTAAAACCTTACTGGATGCTCGTTTGCTTCCTTAGGTTTTACCCAGACCAAGTATGCTCAGGCAAGGGGAGCAAGCAACCTCAATATCAGGCTGAGAACGAGCCCTGCAATAACGCGCTGTATATAAGGCTTTTCAACCTATGCGCCCATAATGCTCAAAGCGTCCAAAACATGCGTTGAAATGGCCTGAGCGTCTTCTTCGTGGGCGAGATGCCCCAGTTTGGGGCACATGACCACGTTTGCATTTGGTAAGTTACAGGCCGCCTTGCGCGATGTCGCCGACGGTACGGCTTTGTCCATGGCGGAGGCGATCAGTGTGGTAGGAGTGGTGATCTGTGCCAAACGCGCAAGCAGGGGGTCCAACTGCCATTGCGCCATCATTTGAAGCGTAGAGTGGACGTGGTCGCGTGACGCGATCAGCCTGCGGTACAGGGCAATATCGGCGGCGGGCAGCGTGGATCCCGTACCCTTGATGATGCGTGCGACAGCGTTGCCTTGTGACGCGGTTGCACTGAAGAACGATGCGGTCATCGGCAAGGCAGCGATTGTCTTGGCCAGAACGGGAAAAAGGACGCCCGCGACCCCGTCAAAATTGCCTAACGCCGCGTTAATACCAATGACGTGTTCGACTGGGCGCAATTCCGACATCCGTAGAGCGATGGCGGCGCCTGCGGAATGCCCGATGATCGCTTTGGGGTGAAGGTCCTCGGCTTGGCATAGTGCCGTAAGATCTTCTGCCATTGCATCCAAGCCGCAGCGCCGTTGCGCGCCCAATTGACTAAACCCTTGACCGGGCAGATCGATCGCGATGACGCGGTGCGCCTTGACGAGATAGGGGATCAGGTGTTGCCAGCTATGTGTTGCACCGCCCGCGCCGTGGATCAGAAGTAAGAGCGGCCCTGTGCCAAGGTCTTGAACATGCCACTTGTGGGGTTTGCACAGGACAAAACGGGAGTGTTGTGTCAGGGGCCAAGTGGCGTGATCGTGGGCCCAATCCAAGGGTCAGTCTGCCAAGGAGGACGTGATCGCAGCGGACACGCGCTGCGCGTCTGCACGAGGCAGGGGGATGTAAGTGGCACGCATCGTCTTCGCCAATTGTTGTAATGCTCTTTCGGGCCGTGTTGTGGTGTCGATCACAAGGGCTTCGATATGGTTGGCCAGAATTCTCGCGGCGGCAGTCTGTGCGTCTTTGGCTGCCAAGACGCGATCAGCGGTGCCGTCCTTGGCAATGTTGGCGCGGCCGTCGGTCAGCAGCACAATCGTCGGCGTCAGGCCCTTTTGGGCAGCGGTTTGTGCCAACGCCATTGCTGCGGATAGGCCCGAAGCAAGCGGTGTCCCACCGCCGCCCGGCAATGCTGCAAGGCGCTTTTTGGTTTGGACCAAAGATCGCGTAGGCGGTAACAGAACTTCGGCCTCGGTGCCACGAAACGAAATCAGGGCAACATGATCGCGGCGTGCGTAGGCGTCTGATAGCAGAAGCTCAACCGCGCCCTTCGCCTCTGCAAGGCGGGCCATTGCGGCAGATCCTGATGCGTCAACTGTGAAGATAAGCAGACGGTCTGACATGCTTTCATGACGTTTGTGGCGCAGGTCTGACTGGCGGAAAATGGGACTTGTTCGCGTAGGATCTGCGTTTTTACGCATTGTTTGCCACGGGATCGCAGCGCGTAAAGTCGCGACAAGGTCGACACGGGCCGCGTTTGCGCGTGCGCCTTGGCGAGCGGGGAGGGGGCGACCGCGCCGATTGCCGGTGCGTTTGGCACCAGACCCATTGCCGGTGGCACGTTTGGTAGCGCCAGCGTTCAAACTGGCTAGGATATTGGCGGGCAAGGCGGCCTTGACTGCGTTCAGCAAGATGTCCTTGGGGATAGATTGGAGGTCTTGTGACAGTGCGTCGTCTTGTTTCGGCTCCTCGGATGGGGGACTGTCTGGCTCTTGGTGTTGTGGCAACTGGGTCGCGCGGTGCGCATAGACGAGGGCCGCAGCGGTTGTCAGGTCCTCTGCCGCGACCGTGGCGCGGCCGTGCAAGGCTGCGTGGGTCTTTGCTGCGCAAAGCGCAAAGGACGGCGCACGCATGCTTGAAATCCCGAGACTGACGGCGAGAACAACCAGTTCTTCAAGAGTATTGTCAAGAATTGCAACGTGACGCGCGGCGCGGCGCAGCTTCGGCAAATTTGTAGGCAAAACGAAAGGTGCAATATCTGCCAATGCAACGCCGTCGAGCATCACATGGAAGGCCACGCGGTCAGACAGGGCGACCGGCACAGTTTGTGTGTCCTCAGACCCTTCATCAAGGGCAAGAACTGCATGACTATGGCCTGCATCAAGTGCTTGGGCGATGCGGGCTGAAATCGATGGGTCGAGCCGTTCGGCCATCGGAAGGACAAACATGGACGGCGGACGATCCAGCAATCCCTTTTGGATCACCAATGCCCCACCGTTGAGGGTGGCAGATAGATCAATATCGCCATCAAGAACTTGGGCCGTCATATGCGGGTGCAGTTTGACGGACGGGATCGGCAAAGCATCTGCTGCGGCCATCAATGCGTCACGCGCGGGGCTGACGCGAGCCCGCACGACGATGCCGCCTAGGCTTTGGGGATCAATTGCCAGCAGATTGAGCGCGAGGGTGGCGCGTTCCCACGGGGTCATGATCAGGCGCCCAATGTCTCTTGTACGATGCGGTCCACGCGTGCGCCTGATCCGGCTTCGTCCAAGGGATCACGCCGGAGGCGGTGCCGTAGGGCAAGTGCTGCTGTAGCGCGGATGTGTGACGTGGTTAACACCGTATCGTCGCGGAAGGCCGCATAGGCGCGTGCGGCCTTGAGTAGGGTCAATTCACCGCGCAATCCATCGGACCCAAGGTTGATGCAAAGCTCTGCCACGACATGGAGCGCACTGTCCGGCGTCTTAAGGTCACGGAGCGATTGACGGGCGGTGACAATGCGGTCGCGTAAGGCGGCGTCTTCGGCCTGCCAGCGCAACATGAAGGCGCTGTGATCGTTCTCATAGGTGTCGCGCCGTTTGATAACTGTGACGCGATCTTCGATATTGGTGGGCGAGACCACGTCGACGGACAGACCAAACCGATCTAGCAATTGCGGGCGCAATTCGCCCTCTTCTGGGTTGCCAGAACCGACTAGCACGAAACGTGCGGCGTGACGGATCGAAAGGCCTTCGCGTTCGACAACGTTTTCACCTGATTGCGCCACATCGAGCAACAGATCGACGATGTGATCTTCGAGCAGGTTCACCTCGTCAATGTAGAGGTAGCCGCGGTTCGCTTGGGCAAACAGACCCGGCTGAAACGCTTTTTCGCCCTTTGTGAGGGCCTTTTCGATATCGAGCGCGCCTGTCACACGGTCTTCCGATGCGCCGAGCGGCAAATCGATGACCGGCGTAGGAACGTCTACTTTGATGATATCGGTGACTTGCGCCCAGTCAGGGCAATCCTCAGGTTGTGCGCTGTTCACAGGGCAGGATTTCACGACGCTGATCGGCGGCAGTAACCCTGCAAGCGCCCGCACAGCGGTCGATTTTCCAGTCCCTCGTTCGCCAAAGACCAAGACGCCACCGATGGATGGGTCAATCGCGGTCAGGATCATGGCCTGTTTCATCTCCTCTTGGCCAACGATGGCGGAGAATGGGAATGGATGCTTCATGCGGTGTCCAATTGTTGTAGTGGCGAGGTTCCGCCCCACGTGCCGGTATCAGACAGAAGGGCAAAGCGGGCATAGAGTTCTTCGTTGAACCAGCCGTCTGCCCTGACTGCTTTGATCGCGTCAGCATGCGGGCCGGTTCGGGCGAAATTATGCATCGTGGCGGCGTCAGGCCAGATAGAGAAGGTGACTTGGTGCAGCCAAGGAATTTCGCCGATACCAATTTTGAAGATAACGTTTGGGTCGCGACCAATAACGGCGGAAATGTTTGGGACGCGGCGCCAGAATTTGGTCAAGATGCTCGGCTTGATCGTTGCACGGGTGATGGCGGCAAGTGGGCCAGTCGTGTCTTGTTTTGAGGCAGTAAAGGGGGTTTGCCCTGACCATGCTCCGCGCACGGTGTCGGTGGCCATAAGGACAGTCCAGGTTTCCGCAGCTTGTGCGCGATACCGCTGGAAGATCTGGGTGTCTTGGGCCGCTTTTGCTGATTTGGCATCGGGCCATGTTGCAAGCACTGCGTAGACGGCGGTGTTTGGGATGGGGGTGAAACCTTCGCCGGAGCCAGACCCGCAGAGTTTCCAAAAACCGATATGTGGGATGCGCGAAAGGGGACCGCGTGCGCGGCCCATCATCGAAAAAGCCCAAAGCCGGGACCGCAATGACCCAAACCGGAAGAAACTAAGACTGACGACCTGCGTCATTGTTGGATTACTCCCCAATGTGTAAATCTACACTGACACATATTGCTTGCATTGGGAAGGGATGCTGAATTAGAATTGTAAGGTAAAGTTTACATATTTTGAATCGGGTGGCTATGACAAATCCTTCAGTGGACAACTCTGTACCGAACAATCGCGCGATTGTCATTGGCGCGGGCCTTGGCGGGTTGGCGGCGGCGATGCGGCTGGGGGCAAAGGGGTACACAGTCACTGTGTTGGACAAGCTGGATCGGGCTGGTGGGCGCGGATCGTCGATCACTCAAGACGGTCACCGCTTTGATCTGGGCCCGACGATTGTGACGGTGCCGCATGTGTTTGAAAAGCTGTGGGCCGATTGTGGCTACGACTTTCACCGGGCTGTCGATCTGCGCCCGCTTGAACCGTTCTATGAGGTTCGCTGGCCAGATGGATCAACCTTCGCGGCCAGTTCTGAAGATGATAAGATGGTGGCCGAAGTTGCGCGGCTCAGCCCAACCGATGTGGCCGGCTTCAAGCGGTTCTTGACGGACGCCGAGGCGCGGTATGTTGTGGGTTTTGACGGCATGGTGGCCAAGCCGATGCACCGCTTATGGGAAACCATCAAGGTTTTGCCGAAGTTTGTGCAGCTTCGTGCGGATCGGTCGATCTACGGATTGGCGGCGGCGCGGGTTAAGGACGAACGCTTGCGCATGGCGCTGTCGTTCCATCCGCTGTTCATAGGTGGCGACCCAATGCACGTGACGTCGATCTATGCGCTGGTGGCGCATCTCGAAAAAACTTACGGCGTCCATTACGCCATGGGCGGGGTGCAGGCGATTGCCGATGCCATGGCGGATGTGGTGCGCAGCCAAGGTGGTGTGATAAAACACGACACCGTTGCCGATGAAATTATCGTAGAGGGTGGTGCGGCCAAGGCCGTTCGTCTTGACAATGGTGAAGAGCTGGAAGCGCCCTTGATCGTCAGCAATGCGGATGCGGGTCATACCTACGACCATCTTTTGCGCAATCATCGGAAACGACGTTGGACGCCTGCGAAGATAGGGCGCAAGCAGTGGTCCATGGGGCTGTATGTTTGGTACTTTGGCACTAATGGCACCGCTGGGAAATGGGCTGATGTCGGGCATCATACGATCATCAATGGGCCGCGCTACAACGGATTGCTGCGCGATATTTTCATGAAGGGCAAACTGTCGGATGACATGAGCCTTTACGTGCACAGGCCTAGCGTCACTGATCCGACAGCTGCGCCGAAAGGGGACGATACATTCTACGTTTTGTCACCCGTGCCGCATTTGGGCTGGGACACCGCGGTTGATTGGAAAACCGAAGAACCAATCTACCGCGCCAAGGTTGCAGCAGAGATCGCAAAGATCATGCCAGGGTTTCAGGATGATATCGTGACAGAGACTGTGTTCACGCCAGAGACATTCCGCGACAGGTATCTAAGCCCGCATGGCTGTGGTTTTTCTCTAGAGCCACGCATTTTGCAAAGCGCGTGGTTTCGTCCGCACAACGTAAGCGAAGAAGCCCGTGGGCTTTATCTGGTGGGTGCTGGCACACATCCGGGGGCTGGGCTGCCGGGGGTTGTATCCAGCGCTGAGGTGCTTGCGAAGCTGGTGCCCGACATGCCCGCGATGACAATGACAACACGGTTGGCTGCAGAATGATTGAACCCACAGACCTCGCGCATTGCCGCGATGTGATCCGCACGGGGTCGTTATCCTTTCACGCCGCATCCAAGCTTTTACCCACATCGGTGCGTGACCCGGCGCTGGCGCTTTATGCATTTTGTAGGCTGGCAGATGATGAAGTGGACGAAGGCGACAACAAGGCACGCGCGGTGCTGGGCCTGCAAGAGCGATTAGAGCTGGCCTATGCGGGTCGCCCAAAGAACGCGCCCGAAGATCGGGCCTTTACTGCGGTGGTTGAGGGATTTGAAATGCCCCGCGCCTTGCCCGATGCTTTGTTGGAAGGCTTGGCGTGGGATGCGGTAGAGCGGCGTTATGAGACGTTGTCGGACTTGCGCAGTTATGGCGCACGTGTGGCCTCTGCTGTGGGGGCGATGATGTGCGTTTTGATGCGTGTGCGCGATGCAGACGCGCTTGCTCGTGCCTGCGATTTGGGTGTGGCGATGCAATTGACCAATATAGCACGTGACGTGGGCGAGGATGCCCGTGCGGGGCGCATCTATTTACCACTGGACTGGTTGCAAGAGGCTGGGATGGATACGGAGGCTTTCCTTCATGATCCGGAAGCCACGCCAGAGGTGCAACGCATGGTCAAACGGTTGCTGTCCGAAGCACGTGGCTTGTATGTCCGCTCCGAGGCGGGGATTGGGGCGCTTCCGGTGCAAGCGCGTACAGGAATTTTTGCGGCGCGGTACATCTATGCGGCCATCGGTGCGGCTGTGGCGCGGCAAGGCTTTGATTCAATCAATCACCGTGGCCGGACCTCTGGCCGTCGTAAGGTTGCTTTGATCGGAAAGTCTGTTGTGCGGGCCTGTGGCAGCGTCGTGCTGCCGCAGTCACCAATCCTGTTTGCTCAGCCCTTGAACGAAGCGCGTTTCCTAGTCGACGCCGTGGCCAAAACAGTACCCCAAGCGCAAAGCGGGCGCACAAGTTCGGTGCTGAACATGATGGCGGAATTGAAAGCGCGAGAGAGGAACGCGACCCAATCAAGCGGGGTGGCGGCCGAGTAGTGACTGCCGTATATCACCCTTATGGATTTCATACTTTTCTGCATATTTCTCGCAACATGTTTTGGGGCCGGGGCAACGGGTGCCGCGTTTCCGCCAGGTGAGTGGTATCGCAACTTAGTCAAGCCACGCTGGACCCCACCAAACTGGGCGTTTCCGGTTATGTGGACTTCGATCTATCTGTTGATCTCATTTGCGGCTGCGCGTGTGGCGGGCCTTGAAGGCAGCGGCTATGCGATGGCGTTTTGGGCCGCACAGATTGCGTTCAACGCACTGTGGACGCCGATTTTCTTTGGTTTGCGGCGGATGAGAGATGCGCTTTTCGTCATGGCGTTCTTGTGGTTGTCAGTGTTGGGCTGTGTCATCACCCATTGGCAATTGGATATCTGGGCTGGTCTCGCCATGGTGCCATATCTGATGTGGGTCACTGTTGCGGGTGCGCTCAATTACACGGTGTGGCGGATGAACCCGGATGTGTCCGCTGTTGATTTGGCCAAGATCTAAAACTTCCATTTCGCCCGACGCGGCACGCGCACCGCAAGCATCGTTTTGAGCAGCGGGTTGGCGTAGCGCGTCAAATCGAGGGCTTCGTGCACGCCTTGCACCGTTTCGCCGTCCAACTGCGTTTCCACGACAGAGCGGGAATAGAACGGCGCGTCCAGCATTGCCTTCACTTGGCGCGGTTTGGTGCCCGCATCGGCGCGTGTGTCGCGGCGCAAGGCCCATAGGGTGCGTTTGAAGGGTGTGGAGGCTGGGGATTTCACGTGTTGCGCCGCGCCGCTTGAATCAAAACCGATGGCCGCGTCCAGTGTCGTGCCGTCGCGGCGTTTGGCGTCGTAGAAGCATGTGGCGCCCGTGGCTGTCGGGTAGCGGGCCCATGTCCATGTGGTGAAGTCGGACTCCAGCGGCCGCGTACCAAAATTGCTGTCGAAGTAGCCGTGACCGTCAAATTGCCAACTCTCCGCTTCAAGGTCGACGTTGATCCGCGCGATTGGGGCAAAGGGACGCCAGACGTGCGCGCCATCGGGCGTAAGTGGCAATTCCACTTGTGTGATGGCAGAGGGCGTCAGCGTGATCCTGCCCCGCATGCGCGCGATTAACGGTAGTGACGAGACCTCGTTGATGTCGATGACTAGATTGTTGCCTGTCCATTTCAGAGACGAAGGGCCGACGGTCAGCATGTCGGGTGATTGACGCAGCGCACTGCTGCCACGGTCCGTCATCGCGAACCGTCCGCCTTTGCCGTAGGTCGCCACGTTGATGCAGCAATGGTTGGCTGGATCACCTCTGCCTGACCACGCATACCACGGTGAAAACACAGAACCGATGAACCCGATTACCGATACTGCACGGGTGCCGTCGTCGCTGACGCCGTCAACGTACCACCATGCGTAGCCGCCTGCGGGCACGTCAATGTTGAAGGCAGGTCCTGCAAGATCGCTGCGGCCGCGTGCTGTGCGGATAAGGTCGCCATTGGCACCCCCGCCCCCGGATGCGCGCCGCCGCCCGTCAGGTACAGCCCCTTCAGATGGGTGCGTGCTGTTGGGCGCTTGAGTGCTGCCATCATCCCATGCGGGGATCGCCCGTAAAGCGACCCGCGCGAGGCCGGGAACATCTGGTCGAAGTCCTGTGGTTGCGTCACAAAGTCGGGCGTCGGCGAGAATGTCAGCCCGTGGTGTGAGAGCCGATCGAGGATGCGTGTCTGACATGGGAGCCTCGTTTCTTCGAAAGATGCGGGCGGGCTGTTGAGGATCACCTCAAACCGCTCAGCGCCGGTGGGGTTTGCGCCGCCGAAACGGTCTTGGGCGCAGACATATAAGGTTGGGTCCGACTGCGGCTGACCTTTGGCTAAGGGTGCGTATTCAGCCCGAGGGTCGTGGGCGAAGAACACATTGTGCGCCGCAAGATCGACGCCGTCTGGGATCGCCGCAAACGACATGACATGTGCAGAAAGGCTGCGGGGATGTGTGGCGGATTTTGACACAGCTTTTGCGGCGGTTGGACCAAGAAAGCCTGTGCATAAAGCGTTGGGATCGCCGTTAAAGACAACGGCATCAACGGGGATGCGTGCATTGCTGGTGTGGATGGCAGAGGTGCCGCCGTCTTGGGTTTCTATCCGTGTCACGTGGGTGTCGTATTGAAACGTTGCCCCAAAAGACACGGCGCATTTGGCGATGGTCTGCGCGAGAACGTGCATACCTCCTTCGACATGCCAGACCCCTTGGCTTTCGACATGCCAGATAAGCGCAAGCAGCGCAGGAGAGGCCGATGGCAGACCACCTACATAGGTTGCGTAACGTGCGAAAAGCTGGGCAAGGCGCGGATCTGTGAACTGACGGTTCAATGAACTCATCAATGTGCGCAGCGGGTCCATTGCAGGAATCACTGACGCGTTTTTCGCAACTGTGCGGGACAAGCTTGTCAGCGAGGGGGCCGGGGATTGCATCATCGCAGGATCGAAAACGTCGTATAGCTGGCGGGCGCGGTGCGAGAACGTGATGAACTGATCAGCGGCGGTCTGACCGAAGGCTTGACGCACATTTGCGACGCTTGTTGCCTGATCTGACATCAGGTCTAACGTGGTTCCATCAGGCCAGAAATGCCGCGCAAGAATGTCTTGAGAGATAAGCGTGATGTGATCTTCTAAGCGCAGGCCCACATCCGCAAATAGCGCTTCGAAGATTGATTTCATTGTGAGAACCGTGGGGCCTGCGTCGACGGGACCTGCTGATGTCGGCAGCGTGCGCATCTTGCCACCCATCGTCGCGTGCCGCTCCAGAACAGTCACGCGCAGCCCTGCGTGGGCGAGACGCAAAGCAGTTGCCAAGCCGCCAATGCCGGCACCGATGATCGCCACATGAGGGGGGTCGTTGGTGATGTATCCGATCCTTTTGGCAAAGCTTTGGATTGACAGCTGTGTATAATATGTCCAGTTTAGTTTACAATTAAGATGTCAGCAACAAGTTACATCGTGCTGACGCAGACATCAAAACTGGAGAGCGTCATGGCTTTTGCAGACCGAATTGAAGTCGCGATTTCTGGTGCGATTTCCAAGGGGCAAACCGTGCCGTCGCCGGGTAAGTTGGCGTCTGCGCTGCATTATGCGGTGACACCGGGTGGTGCACGGATCAGACCTACGATCTTGCTCAGCGTGGCGAAGGCCTGTGGTGATGACATACCACGATTGGCCGATGCAGCAGCGGCGGCGCTGGAGCTGATCCATTGCGCATCGCTTGTGCATGATGACCTACCTTGTTTTGATGATGCCGACACGCGGCGCGGCAAACCGTCGGTGCATCGCGCCTTTGGCGAACCGTTGGCTGTGCTGGCCGGTGACAGCCTGATCGTGATGGCGTTTATGGTTCTGACGCAGGCGGCACATTTGCACCCCGGCCGTGCGATTGAACTAATGAAGGTCATTGCTGAACGGACCGGTATGCCCAATGGCATTTGTGCCGGCCAAGGTTGGGAAAGCGAAGATCAGATAGATCTGTCCGCCTACCACCGCGCCAAGACCGGTGCTTTGTTCATTGCAGCAACCCAGATGGGCGCGATTGCAGCAGGTCAAGATGGCGCACAGTGGGATGAGTTGGGCGCACGCATTGGCGAGGCGTTTCAGGTGGCCGATGACCTGCGTGATGCGCTTTACGATGAGGCTACATTAGGCAAGCCTGTTGGCCAAGATGACTTGCACGGACGTCCCAATGCGGTGATTGAGCTGGGCGTCGAAGGGGCCATTGCGCGGATGAAAGACATTCTAAGTGGTGCTATTTCATCCATCCCGAAATGCCCCGGCGAGGCGATGTTGGCGCAGATGGTCAACGCACAAGCCGAGATGCTAACGCCGATGAAGTGGCGCAGCGCGAAATCCAGCCATATCGCTGGTGAATAGATGACCGATCTGCCTATCGGTCGCCACAACCCTAAGGCGGTCGGCCTGAGGGGCTGGTCATCGCGACTGATTGCGTCGCACAAGTTTCAACGTTGGGCCGCAGGGTTTATGCCAACGCGCGGTGTTGTGCGTCGCGAAGGTGAGGCCCTTTTTGATCTGCTTTCTGGGTTTTGCCAAAGTCAGGTGCTTATGGCATTGGTCCAGCTCGATATTCCGCAAATGCTGTTGGACGACCCTTTGACGGTGGATGAGCTTGCTGTGCGTTGCGAAGTGCCGCTGCCACGGATGGTGATCTTGATGCGCGCGGCGCAAGCGTTGCAATTGGTCAAGCAAAAGCGCGGCAAGCGGTTTGCCCTCGCGCGGCGCGGTGCCGCTTTGGTGGGTGTGCCCGGTTTGGCGGCGATGATCAAACATCACGACATTCTGTATCGCGACTTGGCGGATCCCGCCGCGTTCTTTCGCGGCGAGACGCAGACTGAGCTGGCCGATTTCTGGCCTTATGTTTTCGGTGGCGACATGGACGCTGCTGTGGCCGATACCTATTCGGACTTGATGGCGCAAAGCCAAGAACTTGTGGCCGATGACACTTTACGCACTCTTGATTTTTCAGGTGTGTCGACGTTGCTGGATATTGGCGGTGGGTCTGGTGCCTTTTTGGAAAAGGTTGGGCACAAATACCCAAAGCTGAACCTAATGCTTTTCGATTTGCAAAAAGTCGTACCCGCCGCGCACCCGCGCTTTGCGACTGCTGGCATGACGGCACGGGTCCGGATCGCGGGAGGGTCATTTGTGCATGATCCGATTCCCGAAGGCGCCGATGCCATCAGTTTGGTGCGCGTTTTGTACGATCATAGTGACAGTACAGTCGCGGATTTACTGGCGAGATGTCACGATGCGTTACCAGAGGGTGGACGGCTTTACATTTCAGAGCCGATGTCGGGCGGTGATGCGCCAACGCGTGCAGGGGATGTGTATTTCGCCCTTTATACATTGGCGATGCAGACAGGAAAAACAAGATCTGTGGCTGAAATTGCATCGCTTTGTGTGTCGGCAGGATTTGAAATTGTCGCCAAACCGAAGCCGTTTCGCCCATTTGTGACGGGCTGCTTAATGGCCCGTAAAATCAGCTGACCAATAGTGTCATTAAATGTTGACACTTTTATATGTCAGACTTACGGTACATATAGAGTATACCACCGCACACCCCCTCAGTCTTTGCTGAGGATTGCGGATTGGTCAGAAGGGGAGCCGCATTGCAAACCACAGCCGTCATCCTAAAAGGTCCCCGCGATCTTTGCTTGGACACGCTGGATATCAAGGCCCCTGCGGCTGATGATTTGGTGGTGCAGATCACACATTCTGGCATTTCGACGGGTACTGAAAAGCTGTTCTGGTCCGGTGAAATGCCACCCTTTCCGGGTATGGGTTACCCTCTGGTCCCCGGATATGAGGCGACAGGCGAGGTTATGGAGGCCGCTGCTAGCAGCCCCTTTAACGTCGGTGATACGGTCTTTGTGCCTGGTGCAAGTTGCTATGAAGGCGCGTTTGGCCTTTTCGGCGGTGCTGCGCGTTTGCTTGTCAGTGCAGAGGACCGGGTCACGAAGATCGACGCGGGGCTTGGTGCGCAAGGTGCCTTATTGGCGCTGGCCGCGACTGCACGTCACGCGATGGCCGGGCAAGGCAAGACTGTGCCGGATCTAATTGTTGGCCACGGTGTGCTGGGACGTTTGCTTGCAAGACTGACCGTTGCAGCCGGTGCGCCTGCGCCGACGGTTTGGGATACAAACCCCGCCCGTCGCGATGGCGCGGTTGGGTATGATGTCATCGATCCCGACACTGACGACCGTCGTGATTACACATCAATCTACGATGCGTCCGGATCTGCGGCAGTGCTGCCGAGCTTGATTGGACGGATCGCCAAAGGCGGCGAGATCGTCTTGGCGGGTTTCTATACAGACACCATTAGCTTCGCCTTTCCGCCTGCTTTCATGAAGGAAGCCCGATTTCGCATCGCCGCTGAGTGGACCAAGGGTGACCTGACGGCCACACGTGCGCTTGTCGAAAGCGGTGCGCTTAGCCTTGGCGGATTAATCACACACACATCACAGGCAGCCGATGCGCCACGCGCGTACGAAACAGCGTTTAGCGATCCGACTTGCTTGAAGATGATGCTTAACTGGAAGGATGCATCGTGAAAGACGAAGTGCCAAATCTCAAAGATTTTGACCAACGCTTGCGCGATGAGGCGAATGAAGACCAGTCCTTGGAGGTGCCGCAAGGTGAGCCGACCAGCAAAACCCAGATCATTGCGATTTATGGCAAAGGCGGGATCGGAAAATCATTCACGCTGGCGAACCTCAGCCATATGATGGCGGAGCAAGGCAAACGCGTTCTGCTGATCGGTTGCGACCCAAAATCTGACACGACGTCTTTGCTGTTTGGCGGCAAGGCTTGCCCAACGATCATCGAAACCTCTGGCAAGAAAAAGATTGCTGGTGAAGAGGTCAAGATCGGTGATGTTTGTTTCAAACGTGGTGGTGTCTTCGCGATGGAACTTGGCGGGCCAGAAGTGGGTCGCGGCTGCGGTGGTCGTGGGATCATCCATGGGTTTGAACTTTTGGAAAAACTGGGGTTCCATGATTGGGACTTTGACTATGTCTTGCTCGATTTCCTTGGCGACGTGGTTTGCGGTGGTTTTGGGCTGCCGATCGCGCGTGACATGGCGCAAAAAGTTATTCTGGTCGCCTCGAACGATTTGCAGTCGCTTTATGTGGCCAACAACGTCTGTTCTGCTGTTGAATATTTCCGCAAGCTTGGTGGAAACGTCGGTGTTGCAGGTCTTGTGATCAACAAAGACGACGGGTCGGGCGAGGCGCAGGCCTTTGCCAAGGCTGTCGATATTCCCGTACTGGCATCGATCCCGCAAGACGATGATCTGCGCAAGAAATCGGCGAATTACCAGATCGTTGGCACGTCTGAATCCCAATGGGGTGCGCTATTTGGCCAGCTTGGCGACGCGGTGGGCTTGGCCCCACCAGTGCGACCCAATCCGCTGGACCAAGACGGATTGCTCGGCCTGTTTGACGCGAAAGATACTGGTGGCGATTACGAATTGGTGCCAGCGACCGATCTGGATATGCGCGGTAAGAAATCCGCACCCAAAGCCAGCCTTGAAGTGGTGTATGATGATGTCTGATTTAGACACCATCGACCAAGGCCGCCAAGGGTTTGACGTGGGCTATGATGCCGACGGCAGAATTCAGGTGACTGAGGCAAGCGAAGCGGTTCAGGCCGTGGCCGTTGAAGGTGGCTGCACGGCGGGCGTTGGTGCGATGGATGCGGCGGCACGTGCTGCTGGCAAATCAGAGATCCTAGATCAATACGCGGAAGATTATCCTCAAGGACCGCATGACAAGCCGCAAAGCATGTGCCCCGCCTTCGGGTCGCTGCGGGTTGGATTGCGGATGAAGCGCACCGCTACGATCCTCAGCGGGTCGGCGTGTTGTGTTTATGGTTTGACCTTCGTGTCGCACTTTTACGGTGCCCGGCGGTCGGTCGGCTACGTACCGTTCAATTCCGAAACACTGGTCACGGGCAAGTTGTTCGAAGACATCCGCGAGGCGGTGCATGACATTGCCGATCCAGACAAACTCGACGCGATTATCGTAACGAATTTGTGTGTGCCGACGGCATCCGGTGTCCCGCTGCGGTTGCTGCCGGAAGAGATTAACGGCGTGCGTGTCGTGGGCATCGACGTACCAGGTTTTGGCATTCCGACACATGCAGAAGCCAAGGACGTGCTTGCCGGTGCGATGCTCAATTATGCCCGCAAAGAAATTGAGGCGGGGCCAGTGGCGATGCCTGCCAGCGGCAAATCGGATCGCCCGACGGTCAGTTTGCTGGGCGAGATGTTCCCCGCTGATCCGATGGTTATTGGTCAGATGTTGGCACCGCTTGGTTTGGCGG
Source organism: Paracoccaceae bacterium (assembly GCA_028097405.1). Lineage (GTDB taxonomy): Bacteria > Pseudomonadota > Alphaproteobacteria > Rhodobacterales > Rhodobacteraceae > CALKXV01. Next base: position 17,739 of record JAOHEK010000011.1, read on the forward strand.
CAGGCCCCGTCGTGCCATGTCGCGAATGGCGCGAACTTTATGCCGCACTTGATTGTGGGGCCGTCGCTGCGATCCATCCGTTCTACACCGCTAGTGTGCGTGAATTCCAAGCCGCGGGTCGTCCCGTGATCGGGTCTGCGCCTGTTGGATATGACGGTACCGACGCTTGGTTGTCTGCGATTGGTGACGTGTTCAATGTCCCGCAGAAGACGATTGATCAGGCGAAAAACCAATTTTTGCCGATGATCAAAGGCGCACTTGAGAGTGCGCCGATCAACGGGACGATTACGCTGTCGGGCTATGAGGGCAGTGAACTACTCGTTGCGCGCCTTTTAATCGAAAGTGGCGCTGATGTACCCTATGTCGGGACAGCTTGCCCTAAGACACCATGGAACGAGGCCGATGCAGCTTGGCTGGTGGCCAAGGGCGTGAAGGTGAAGTTCCGCGCGTCGCTGGAAGATGATTGTGCCGCGATGGAGGCGATCAAGCCTGATCTTGCAATTGGGACGACGCCAGTTGTTCAAAAGGGCAAAGAGTTGGGCATCCCATCTTTGTATTTCACCAACCTCATTTCAGCGCGGCCCTTGATGGGCGCGGCAGGGGCCGGATCATTGGCGCAGGTCGTCAATGCGGCGATGGGCAACAAGGCGCGGATGGACCACATGCGTGCGTTTTTTGAAGGTGTTGGCCACGGCGACGCGGCAGGCGTTTGGGAAAAGTCCCCTAACTTGCATCCGACTTTCCGCGCAGCCAATGCCAAGAAACTGGACCGCGCAGCGAAAGCTGCCAAAGCGGCGGAGATGATCTGATGCTTGTGCAAGATCATGATCGCGCGGGTGGATATTGGGGGGCTGTTTACGCCTTTTGCGCCACTAAGGGTCTGCAAGTTGTCATCGACGGGCCGGTTGGCTGCGAAAACCTGCCAGTGACATCCGTGTTGCACTATACCGACGGATTACCACCGCATGAATTGCCCATTGTCGTCACCGGACTGGGTGAGGAAGAGATGGGATCGGGCACTGAAGAGTCGATGAAGCGGGCTTGGGACGTTCTTGATCCTGCTTTGCCCGCCGTTGTTGTGACGGGGTCGATATCTGAAATGATTGGCGGCGGTGTCACGCCGCAAGGCACCAATATTCAGCGGTTCTTGCCACGCACGATTGATGAGGATCAATGGGAAGCCGCTGACCGCGCGATGACATGGATCTTTACCGAATTTGGGATGACCAAAGGGCGGATGCCGCCTGAGAAAAAGCGCGAAGAGGGGGCTGCCCCACGTATCAATATTCTTGGGCCGATGTATGGCACGTTCAACATGCCGTCCGATTTGGCTGAAATCCGGCGATTGGTCGAAGGTATCGGCGCTGAAGTCAACATGGTGATGCCGCTGGGCGCTCATGTGGCTGAAATGCGGGGTCTGGTTAATGCAGATGTGAATATTTGCATGTATCGCGAATTCGGGCGCGGTCTGTGTGAGGTGTTGAAAAAACCATATCTGCAAGCGCCGATCGGTATTGAATCAACCACGAAGTTTTTGCGCACTTTGGGCGAGATGTTGGACCTCGATCCTGAGCCATTCATTGAACAAGAAAAGCACTCCACGATTAAACCGGTTTGGGATTTGTGGCGCTCTGTCACACAGGATTTCTTTGCCACAGCGTCTTTCGCAATCGTGGCCAATGAAACCTATACGCGCGGTATTCAGAATTATCTTGAGAACGATCTTGGATTGCCCTGCGCGTTTGCCATCGCCCGTTTGCGTGGCAAGAAAACTGATAATGACGAGGTGCGCGAGATGATGCACACCAAAAAACCGCTGATCGTTTTGGGGTCCATCAACGAAAAAATGTACCTCGCAGAGATGAAAGCGGGCTTCGGCCCAGCACCGTCATTTATTCCCGCGTCCTTCCCCGGCGCTGCAATCCGCCGCGCGACCGGCACACCGTTTATGGGCTACGCGGGGGCCACATATCTCCTGCAAGAAGTGTGCAACAGCTTGTTTGACGCGCTGTTCCATATCTTGCCGCTGGCGACCGAAATGGATGCCACGCCCGCCACACCGACACTGCTGCGTCGTGATTTCCCTTGGGATGTTGATGCGCAATCGAAATTGGATGAAATCGTTGCGACCCATCCAATTCTGACACGTATATCCGCCGCTAAAACTTTGCGCGATGCCGCTGAAAAGCGCGCACTCGAACATGGGGCAGAGCGGGTCTTTCTAGAGATCGTTCAAGATCTCGAACTCGCTTCGGGAGGAGCCAAATGACTGATTTTATGAGTGAAATACCAAATAGCAAATCAGACAAAAAGCGAAACAAGCGATCGAAGGTGGAGTACCACGTCTATCTGGCGCTGATCTTCCTTACAGCCTTGCCGTTTTGCGCGGCTTTTTGGGTTTATGTGCTGATCCGTACGGGAAAACCGCCGGCGCAAGGTCCGATTCAAACTGCCATGAGTGAGGCGCGTACAATCACGCCGTGCATCTTCTGGGGCTAACCAAATACCCCGCGCAGGTTGCGGGGGACAAGATCCGCTTATCCTTCGGGTAGTGGAATTAAGACAGGGGAGGAGCCCTTGTTGCAACCCAGTCGCGGGGGACGCGCGGCGTCAGTACTTATTCTTAGGAGAAAAAAATGGCTGATAAAACTGACTTGAGCTTTACGGGTCTGACAGACGAGCAAGCACAGGAGCTGCACACAGTCTATATGAGCGGATTTATGATCTTCACAGCCGTCGCGGTTGTCGCTCACATTCTGACGTACATCAAACTGCCTTGGTTCTCGTGGTCTTAGGGAGAATATAGACAATGGCACAGTTTTACAAAATCTGGCTGATCTTCGACCCACGTCGCGTTTTCGTGGCGCAGGGTGTTTTCCTGTTTTTGCTGGCAGCAATGATTCATCTCGTTCTGTTGAGCAATCCAGAGACAAATTGGTTCGAACGTGCATTTAGCACAGTGGCCGACGAGTAACTCAGCAACATGACAGCTATGGGCGGCGCTGAGTGCCGCCCATAGCAAACCGTTTCAAATCAAACATGACCTCGCGATGCACGCGGCGTCGTGAGCAGGGAGAAAGAAGATGGCATTGCTCAGCTTCGAAAGAAAATACCGGGTCCGCGGCGGGACACTGGTTGGTGGCGATCTATTCGATTTCTGGGTGGGTCCCTTCTATGTTGGCTTTTTCGGTGTCACGACGATCTTCTTCGCCGCACTTGGCACATTTCTAATTTTTTATGGCGCAGCACTGGGCGATACTTGGAACCCTTGGTTGATTTCGATCAATCCGCCGTCATTGGAGGTAGGTCTTGGGATCGCACCTCTGGCTGAAGGCGGTTTGTGGCAAGCCATTACCGTTTGCGCTACCTTCGCGTTCCTCAGTTGGATGATGCGCGAGGTCGAGATCTGCCGCAAACTTGGCATGGGATATCATGTGCCCTTTGCCTTTAGCATCGCGATTTTGGCGTATGTCACGCTGGTGATTATCCGCCCAATGTTGCTGGGTGCTTGGGGTCACGGCTTTCCGTATGGTATCTTCAGCCATCTGGATTGGGTGAACAACGTCGGATATGCCTACGGCAACTTCCACTACAATCCAGCGCATATGATCGCGATCACGTTCTTTTTCACGACGTGTTTTGCACTGGCGCTGCATGGGTCGTTGGTCTTGTCCGCGGTCAACCCAGGGCGCGGCAAAACAATGACAACACCAGACCATGAAGACACGTACTTCCGCGATCTGATTGGCTATTCCATCGGACCATTGGGCATCCACCGTTTGGGCTTGTTCCTTGCGCTGAGCGCCGTGGTTTGGAGCGCGATCTGCATCGTGATTTCGGGCACCATTTGGTTCGATAGCTGGGCAAGCTGGTGGGATTGGTACGCTGATCTGCCTTGGTGGCGCGATCTGTAGGAGAGGAATGAAAAATGGTTGAATATCAAAATATCTTCACGCAGGTACAGGTCCAAGGCCCGGCAGAGATGGGCGTTGATCCAAATGGCACACTTGCAAAAGAGCGGACCAACAGCACAAGCTTTTCCAAGCTCGCGGGCTTGTTTGGCAACGCGCAATTGGGGCCGATTTATTTGGGCACCTTTGGTGTCGTATCGTTGGCCACAGGCTTTATATGGTTCTTTATTATCGGCATGAACTACTGGGCACAGGTCGACTATTCGCCTGCGCTGTTCCTGCGCGAACTTTTCTGGCTCTCGCTCGAACCGCCGGCGGCTGAATACGGTTTGGGCATGGCGCCGCTGGATGAAGGTGGCTGGTGGGTTATCGCATCGTTCTTCTTGCTGATCTCCGTCATCTCATGGTGGATCCGCACCTATCTGCGTGCCGAAGAACTTGGCATGGGTAAGCATGTCTCATGGGCGTTTGCCTCTGCGATCTGGTTGTTTCTGGTGCTTGGTTTGATCCGGCCTATCATGATGGGGTCATGGGAAGAGGCGGTGCCTTACGGCGTGTTCAGCCATCTTGACTGGACCAACCTGTTCTCGCTGACCTACGGCAACCTGTTCTACAACCCGTTCCACGCGCTAAGCATCGCGTTCCTTTATGGATCAGCTCTGCTGTTTGCGATGCACGGTGCGACCATTCTGGCGGTCAGCCGTTACGGCGGCGAGCGTGAGATCGAACAGATCGTGGACCGTGGTACTGCGTCCGAGCGTGCCGCCTTATTTTGGCGCTGGACCATGGGTTTCAATGCCACAATGGAAGGCATTCACCGCTGGGCTTGGTGGTTTGCGGTTTTGACAACGCTGACTGGCGGCATCGGAATTCTGCTGACTGGGACAGTCGTCGATAACTGGTTTATTTGGGCACAAGAGCATGGCTATGCACCGCTTGACTAAGCGTTGCATCCCAAGAGAGGAATAAGATTATGAGCGACAATCACGACTATCTGGGAACAAGCGACAACCCAAAACTGCGCTTAAGCGCTGATGTACTTATGTTGATGCTGAAGGGGGCGAGCTATGCCGCAATCTTCTGTCTGGCGCTCTGGTTCATCTTGGCAGCCATACATTGGGTGGGTCTGCTATTGCCCGAAGACTCTCGTTTTCGACCAGACCCAACACCATTCTCGTTCCATATGAACGATCAACAGAACACGATCGTTTAAACAACTTCCTTTGGGCCATCTTTGGCCCGAAGAACCCAGTTTCGGATTTTTCGTCCCTTGAATGTCCGAAAACTGTTGGGGCCGTGAGGTTCTGACATTTCCCGTTGGCTACGGGAGGCAGATGTCGAGATGTCGTAAGACATGCGCCATCTGTCCCCCGGCCAACGGGTCCTAACTTCCGCGCGAAAGGGCTGCTGATATGACCTCTCTGCTTGATAAGATCGCCGGTCCGTCCGACCTCAAAAGTTTCAGTGATGCCGATCTGTCAAAGCTCGCGGATGAGCTGCGCACAGAGGTGATCGAAGCTGTTGCCACGACTGGCGGACATCTTGGGTCCTCGTTGGGTGTGGTAGAGTTGACGGTCGCGTTGCACGCCGTCTTTGACACGCCACGTGACAAATTGATCTGGGATGTTGGGCACCAATGTTATCCCCATAAGGTGCTGACAGGCCGACGCGCCCGGATGAAGACGCTGCGTCAAGAAGGCGGAATATCCGGGTTCACCAAACGCAGCGAAAGCGATTTTGATCCCTTTGGTGCCGCGCATTCGAGTACGTCTATATCCGCGGCACTTGGGTTCACCGTTGCACGCGATATGGGCCAGCCCACGGGTGATGCCGTGGCGATCATCGGTGATGGATCGATCAGTGCCGGCATGGCCTATGAAGCGATGAACAACGCGGGCGCCGAAGGGCGCCGGATGTTCGTGATCTTGAATGACAATGAGATGAGCATCGCACCACCCGTCGGTGCCATGTCGCAATATATGTCGCGGCTTTCCAACACGCCATTGGGCGCATTGGGTGAGACTTTCGAGGCCGTGCTGCCCGGCCCGTTGCGCGATCATGCACGCCGTGTGCGCGCGCTTGTCACCGGGTCATCAGCATCTAGCGGGACGATGTTCGAAGAGCTTGGGTTCGATTATATTGGACCGATCAACGGCCACGACATGGACCAGCTGCTGACCGTTTTGCGCAGTGCCCGCACTCGGGCCACGGGGCCGGTATTGATCCATTGCTGCACAGTCAAGGGCAAGGGTTACGCGCCGGCTGAGACATCTGCCGATAAGTATCATGGCGTGTCCAAATTCAACGTGTCCAGCGGTGAACAGGCAAAATCGAGTTCAAACGCCCTAAGCTACACCAAGGTGTTTGGCCAAACATTGACCCGTATTGCAGCCCAAGATTCCAAAATTGTTGGGATCACTGCGGCGATGCCCTCGGGCACGGGCATGGACATTTTTTCGGACCGCTTTCCAGAACGGATGTTTGATGTGGGTATCGCGGAACAGCATGGTGTGACCTTTGCTGCGGGCTTGGCGGCAGGCGGGCTTAAGCCGTTCTGCGCGATTTATTCAACGTTTCTGCAACGGGGATACGATCAGATTGTGCATGACGTCGCATTGCAAAATTTACCCGTGCGATTTGCGATTGACCGTGCAGGCCTTGTTGGCGCTGATGGTGCGACACATGCTGGTGCGTTTGACGTGGGCTACCTGTCAATTCTGCCGAATATGACCGTGATGGCCGCATCTGACGAGGCTGAGCTTGTCCATATGGTCGCCACCGCTGCAGCCCATGACGCAGGCCCAATCGCGTTCCGGTATCCGCGTGGTACTGGAACGGGCGTTACTATTCCGGACACGGGCACAGTGCTGGAAATCGGCAAGGGTCGTATTGTTCGCGAAGGATCAGACGTGGCGATCCTGTCCTTTGGTGCGCACCTGACCGAGAGCTTGAAAGCAGCCGATCTGATGCAGGCCCAAGGTGTAACCACCACAGTGGCAGACGCACGTTTTGCCAAGCCGCTCGATCATGCGCTGATCCGTCAGTTGATCACGCACCACAAGGCGCTGGTCACGATTGAACAAGGATCACAAGGCGGGTTTGGCGCCATGGTCCTACATTATCTGGCAAACGAAGGCGTGTTGGACGGGAACGTCGCAGTACGCACGATGACGCTACCGGACCGCTATATTGACCAAGCCGCTCCTGACGCGATGTATGCGGATGCCGGTTTAACGGCTGTCGATATCGCGGCGACGGCGATGCAGGCGATCAACAAATTGCCCGCCCGCGTCTAAGGCGCAGCCATTGCCCCAAATATCATGTCACTGTGTCGCGCCATGTAAATGTGCAGCCACGGTGTGAAGGCGGCGGGTGTCGCTTTCAGTTGCGCCCTTAAGTCGGTGTGTGACACCCATCTGGTTGCCATCACTTCGTCGGGGTTTGGCGCTATCGATAGATCGCCAAGCGCCTCGCCCACGTAAACATCAACCACCTCATGTTCGATCAAACCACCGCCCACATCGGCGCGGTATTCGACCTGACCGCGATGATGCAGCGGAAGTTTCGTGATCCCCAGTTCCTCGTTCAAACGACGCGGCGCGCAGGTATCCGGCGCTTCGTTCCAATCTGGATGCGTGCAACAGGTGTTCGCCCAAAGACCGGGCGTGTGGTATTTGCCCATGGCGCGTTGTTGAATCAGAATACGTTCGCTCGACATAACAAAGACCGATATCGCTTTGTGTTTGAGGCCCCGCAGATGCGCCTCGAGCTTTTCGACGGGTTGCAAATTGCCATCGACCCAAGCAGGAATCATGATCGCCATCAGACGCGGGTTTCTGACACCATACGGGTCAGATGCGCGAGGTTCTTAAGTCCAATCTTAAGGTGCGCCATCGGCCGGGCCTTGATCAGGCGCTTGTTCATGTAAGCCTCAAACGTGAGACGTTGCACGTCGACGTCATGGCAAAGCGACACAAAACGTTCGCGCCGCTCGTCGCTGCGGTAATAAGCGTTTTGCATCGCGCCAAGAACTTTGAAGACCGATTTATGTTCCCGCATGAATAGCTTGCGCGCGAGTTGAAGATCCTTGACGCGGCCCGTAGACAGATAGGCGCTTGCCGCGGTTGCCGCGACACGACCACCCAACATGGCGTAATAAATCCCTTCGCCTGATGACGGGGCGACAACACCAGCCGCATCACCTGCAATAATAACATCATGGCCGTTGTCCCATTTGTCCATGGGATGCAGTGGAATGGGTGCGCCTTCGCGGCGCAAGGTTTTGCAATCGGTCAACCCGTGAGCGGCGCGGATATCCGCAGTGGCTTTTTTCAAGTCCACCCCGTCAATGCCGGTGCCCATGCCGATGCTTGCAGATTTTCCGTGTGGGAAAATCCAACCGTAGAAATCAGGAGAGATCGCGCCGTCGTAAATCACGTCGCAGCGCAGGGGGTCGTAGTCGGCGCTTAGAGCAGGGGCCTCGATAATCTCGTGATAGGCGATGACGTATGGGATTTTGTCGCCGCCGGGGATTTCGGCTTTGGCGACTTTAGACCGCGCACCGTCTGCGCCGATGATCAGCCTGGTCGCAAGGCTGCATTCTTCGCCTGTCTCCTTACTGCGGTAAATGACCCTTGTTTGGCCTGCGTCGCGGGCGATCCGCAGGAATGTTCCGGTTACGCAAACAGCGCCAGCTTCTTTGGCGCGTGCGCGCAGAAACGGATCAAAGTCCTTGCGATCTACCATTCCCACAAATCCGTTTTCGATCGGGATATCAACCTTGCGCCCCGTGGGCGAAATCATTCGTGCGGTATTCACTTTGGCGACCAGTTGATCTTCGGGGATCGCAAAATCTTCAATAGCGCGTGGTGGGATCGCACCGCCGCAGGGTTTGATCCGACCGTCACGGTCGATCATCGCGACCTTTTTTCCAGACCTTGCCAGATCGTCCGCTGCTGTGGCGCCTGACGGCCCCCCTCCGATCACGACGACATCATACATGTTATTCTCCGGGGACCATTGCGGCGGGCCTGACATCCCGCGGGGTTTCCAATACGCGCGCAGCCATCATGGCGGCGGCGAGAAAAAGGGCAGCCTCAAACGCAAAGACAGCACCAAATGCCGGGCCATCGGCTGCGAAATTTCGGGCGATATCGACAAGGACTGCACCTGTGAGGCCGCCAAAGCCCGCAGCGATGGCCTGTGCTGCACCCCAAAGCCCCATTCGGGTACCTTCACGCTGGCCGCGCCCATCCGATGCCAAGGCCATCATTGCGCCAATCGCGGCGACGGCGAACATGCCGTTGAAGAAGCCCAATGCGACGACGAGAGTGGTGAAGTTCAGTGCGCTATATGCAAACCCCGTCATGCTGATCAGGGCAAGGACCGTGCATGACCCAAGACATCCGGCCATGATCCAAGATCGCAGCGCGCCAATTTTCAATCCAGTGGCCACAATGCCGACGGTCAACATCCCGACGAACACACCACCGTTTTGCGCACCGCTCAGCGTTGTGGATTGGCCCGGTGTAAAACCAAAAACAAGGCCTGCGTAAGGCTCTAGGATCAGTTCCTGCATGAAATAGGCGTTCATAGACAAAAACACGAACAGGGTGAAGTTGCGGGTCTTTGGCTCTGCCCAAACCTCGCGCATGCCTTCCATGAACGGGGTTGAAGGTTCGGGGCGCATTGGCGTCACACGAGCCTCGATCTTGCCGATGGCTGTGATTGTTAACAGCACAGCACCTGTGACGATCACAGCCACAACGCTCATCAAGCGTTGTGGCGAATAGGGATCTAGGAATTGCCCCGCAAGGCCGGCTGTCATGGCGATGCCAAAGATCATCATCAGCCAAGTGATTGTCGCGGCGGCTGCGCGGCGATGGGGTGCGGTGGCCGTGGCCAATAAGGCCAGCAAGGATGTACCCGACGCACCAACGCCAATGCCGATCAGCCCATATGACGCGATCGATAGGCCGAGTGCCGCTCCAAAATTCTTTGCAAACAGCGTGACGGCAAAGGCCGCACCTAATCCACCGGCAGCAAGGATCACCATGCCGCCAATAATCCAGCGCGTGCGGTTGCCGCCCGTGTCAGACGTGAACCCCCACCGTGGCCGCGACAATTGAATGCCGTAGTGCAAACCGACCAATGCGCCGGGCAGAAGTGCGGGTAACGCGAATTCTACAACCATCAAGCGGTTCAGCGTTGATGTGGTCAGCACAACGATCGCGCCCAGTGCCATTTGCACCAAACCAAGACGCGCGATTTGTCCCCAAGACAGCATCATAGCATTCCTCTCAGGGCGAAGGCGGCGATCATCATGCCGCTAACATACATCGCGACACCTGTGCCATTGTACCAAGGCGCACGAGCCTTGGGGTCCGTTAAAAGGACGGTCATGGCCCAAAGCTGTGCTGCAAGTAGCGCAAAGATCGCGGCAGCGAACAGTGGTTTGCCCCACCAGATCAACAAGGCGACGACTATGACTTGTGGGATGGCCATGATCCAACATGCGACCTTTGCGGCGCGTTCCGGTCCCAGCGTGACCGGCAGAGAATTGACGCCCATCTGGCGGTCTCCCTCAAGCGCTTTGAAATCGTTGAGCGTCATGATGCCATGTGCGCCTGTGGCGTAGAGACCCGCTATTATGATCACAGGCCAGCCCGGCGCACCAACGGACAGCACTGCGGCACCGGTGAACCACGGCAAGCCTTCGTAGCATAGACCCACAAGCCCCGGCCCCCACCAACCGGACCGTTTCATGCGGATGGGTTCAGCAGAATAGGCCCAAGCGGCAAGAACACCAAATACCGTTGCGCCAAACCCCCAAGGACCAAGTTGTGCGCCTACGGCCAGCGAAAGAACTGACATCGCAAGGGCAATATAAAGCCCCCATTTTCCCGGAATGCGGCCTGACGGTATGGGGCGACCCGGTTCGTTGATTGCGTCGACATGGCGGTCACACCAATCATTGGCCGCTTGGCTCATGCCACAGACAATCGGTCCGGCGAGAATGATGCCAAGGAAAATGAGAAACCATTGGCCGCTTGGCGAGACGCCTGAGGACACGACACCACACAAATACGCCCACATCGGGGGAAACCAAGTCACAGGTTTTATCAACCACAGCATCGCGGCCGGGTCAGGCAGACGACGGGGCGGGATGGCGGCAAAATCTGTCATAGTGTCAGTTTAATCTGACAGAATGCGATATCGCAAGTGTAAAGTAAGATTGACATTTAAATGTTACGGGAATGACTTACGCCGACATGTCAGCACGACTTTCCCAATGATTGGATCGCGCTAACTCAGATGAGGAAATGGGAGACTATTGAATGAAGAAACTATTGAATACCACTTTCGGTCTTTGCCTTCTGAGCGCGCCAGTTCTTGCAGATGGCCATGCAACTGGCGACGCTGTGGCAGGTGAAGCTGTATTCAACCAGTGCAAGGCGTGTCACTCTATCGTTGATGCGGACGACAATGTTATTCTGCGTGGCGGTAAAAATGGACCAAACCTCTACGGCGTCTATACACGCGTTGCTGGCACGGTTGATGGTTTCCGCTATGGAGATTCACTTGTTGAAGCGGGCGAAGCTGGTTTGGCATGGAAAGAAGCGGACTTTGTCGCATATGTTGAAGACCCGCGTAAGTTTTTGCGCACGTACAACGATGACAGTCGTGCGCGCAGCAACATGTCTTTCAAATTGCGCGCGGAAGAAGACCGTCTGAACGTTTGGGCCTACCTTGTGTCTGTCGGACCAGAAGTAAAAGCGACAAACTGATCGGATGATACGAAACTGATTTGCAAAGGCCTGTCCAATACGGCAGCCCTTTTGTATTTTTAGCCACCACGCACGGTATCAATCATCAATTGCACATTCTCAGGGTCGGCATCAGGCGTGATTCCGTGACCAAGGTTAAAGATATGAGGTCCATCCGAGAACGCATCGACGATCTGGCGCGTCTCGGACACCAAGACATCACCGCCCGTCACCATATGGGACGAGGCAAGATTGCCCTGCACGCAGCCTCCGGTTTGAACATTTTTGGCCGCCCATTCAGCACTTACGCCGTCATCAAGCGCAATGCAGTCCGCCCCGATCGCTGCGTGAAGCTCGACATATTTCTCACCCGCACCGCGCGGAAAAGCGATGATCGGCACGTGAGGGTAAGCCGCTTTAAGCGCGGCCGTGATGTGCTGCATTGGTTCAATAGAATAGCGCTGGAAGTCCGCGCCTTGCAGTGATCCGGCCCAACTATCGAACAGTTTGATCACCTCCGCACCCGCGTCGATCTGAGCGCTGAGGTAAACGATTGTTCCTGCAGTAATCAACTCGATCAGCCCGTCGAACACGATCCTGTTTTCAGCCTTGAGCGCATGGGCTGGGCCTTGGTCAGGCGTGCCTTGACCTGCGATCATATAGGTCGCGACGGTCCAGGGCGCGCCTGCGAAACCGATCAAAGTCGTTTCATCGGGCAGGGCCTTCGACAGGATTTTGATAGTTTCATAAATTGGAGACAGGTGGTCGCTCACGCCATGCGCAGGTTTTAGCGCGGCAAGCTGATCCGCAGTTGTGATTGTGGAAAGTCGGGGGCCTTCACCCGTCACAAACGACAAATCAGCGCCAAGCGCTTGGGGCAACAGCAGAATGTCTGCAAACAGAATGGCTGCGTCAAATCCATAGCGACAGATCGGCTGTATCGTGACCTCTGCCGCGAGGTTTGGGTTGTAGCACAACGACAAAAAATCACCTGCTTTGGCGCGTGTCGCTTTGTATTCCGGCAGGTATCGCCCCGCTTGGCGCATTATCCAAATTGGCGGCACAGGCAAGGTTTCCCCTGCAAGGGAGCGCAGGACAGATTTTTGGGTGCTCATGGCGGGTCTTTCTTCGTTACGTCACCAATTATGCCCGGTAGCAACAGTTGGACGCAAGAGTTGTAAGCGTAGGTTTACACGTTTAGGAATGTTTCATGCAGTATGATATGCCCACTCCGTCCAAACCGCTGAATATCGGCACCCGCGGCTCGCCTTTGGCGCTCGCGCAAGCGCATGAGACGCGGGCACGCTTGGCTGCGGCCTTTGACCTGCCACACGACGCTTTCGCTATCGTGGTGATCAGCACCGCCGGTGACCGGATCATTGACAGACCGCTGAAAGAGATTGGCGGCAAGGGCCTGTTCACCCGCGAGATTGAAGACGCATTGTTGGATGGCTCTATCGACATTGCCGTTCATTCGATGAAGGACATGCCCACATTGCAGCCGGAAGGGCTGCTGCTGGACACCTATTTACCGCGCGAGGACGTGCGGGATGCGTTTATTTCTTTGAACGCGTCTGCACTAAGTGACTTGCCGCAAGGCAGCGTGGTTGGTACCTCTAGCTTGCGGCGTCAGGCGCAGTTGCGGTTGCGACGGCCGGATCTGCAAGTTGTGGAATTTCGCGGAAACCTGCAGACGCGGCTCAAAAAGCTGGGCGATAAGGTCGCCGATGCGACCTTTCTTGCGATGGCGGGGCTCAACCGGTTGAAGATGGATGATGTCCCGCGCACTCCGATCGAGGTCACCGGCATGTTGCCCGCAGTCGCCCAAGGTGCCATTGGGATTGAGCGCCGAATCAATGACCTGCGCACTGCTGATATGCTGGCCGCGATCCATGATGGCCCGACGGGGCAAAGGCTTGCCGCTGAACGCACGTTTCTAGCTGCACTCGATGGGTCATGCGAAACACCGATTGCGGGTCTGGCGGAATTGGATGGCACGTCCCTACGATTGCGCGGAGAAGTGCTGCGCCCGGATGGATCGGGGGCGCTGAATGACGATATGACGGTACTGATCGAAGACGGCGCAGCTGCCGGAAAAGAGATGGCGACCAAACTGTTGGAACGCGCCGGCGAAGGGTTCTTTGACTGGCGCGCCCGTTAAACGCGTTGCCGTTTTTGGCGCAACGGGCACCGCAGGGCAGGGGGCTGTCAGGGCGCTGATGGCTGCTGGTCATGATGTGACAAGCATCGTCCGGACGGGTCAGGATGGTCGCAAACATATCGTCGCGGATGTGACGCAGCCTTTGACAATTATAGACAAGTTTGACGTCGTAGTGTCCTGCCTTGCCTCGCGAACCGGCAGTCCACAAGATGCTTGGGCGATTGACCATCAGGCGCATTTGAACATTCTGAAATGGGCAGAGAACACAGGCGTTACACATTTTGTTCTACTCTCTGCAATTTGTGTGCAAAAGTCAGAGTTGCCGTTTCAACATGCCAAGCTGGCGTTCGAAAATGCGTTGGCGAAAGCGCCGGTGACCCATTCCATTGTGCGCCCCACAGCGTTCTTCAAATCTTTATCGGGTCAAATCGACCGCGTGCGCGACGGGAAATCGTTCTTGGTTTTTGGGAACGGCACATTGACCGCCTGCAAACCGATCAGCGATGACGATTTGGGTCGGTTCATAGCCAGCTGCATTGATGACCCGACCAAACACAATCAGATCCTACCCATCGGTGGCCCTGGGGCTGCGATCACCCCCCTGAACCAAGCGGCGGCGCTTTCGCGGTTGCTGAAGAAGGACGTAAAAATCAAGCGTGTACCGGTTGCCATGATCAGCGCGATCTATCACGTTTTGCGCGTGATCGGCTGGGTCATTCCGAAGGCTGCAGAAAAAGCCGAACTGGCCCGTATCGGGCGCTACTATGCGCGTGAATCCATGTTGGTTTGGGACGGTCAGCGTTATGACGCGGAAGCCACACCGTCTACAGGGACCGAGACCTTGTTTGACTATTACGCAGAGGTGATCGCCAAGGATGCGTTCGTGCACCGCGGCGATCACGCTGTGTTTTAAGCGACTGCTTGGGCAATGGCGCATTGCTTCCAAAGCGATGTAAGGGCGGCCACGAGGTGATCAATATCAGCGTCTGTATGCAGTGGTGACGGGGTAAAGCGCAAACGTTCCGTCCCCTTTGGTACTGTTGGATAGTTGATCGGTTGCACGTAGATGCCCCATTCGTTCATCAGATGGTCGGCCAGCATTTTGGTCTTCACGGGATCTTTGATCATCACTGGGACGATGTGGCTGTCGTTGAGCAGATGTGGAATGCCAGCGCGATCAAGACCGGCGCGTAATTTGGCGACTTGTTCGCGGTGACGGTGCCGTTCGGTGCTTGAGGCTTTCAGGTGCATGATTGATGCACGGGCCGCTGCGGCCACAGCAGGCGGCAAAGCGGTTGTGAAGATAAAGCCGGAGGCGAAACTGCGGATGAAATCACACAGCGGCGCAGAGCCTGTGATGTAGCCACCAACAACGCCATATGCTTTGCCCAATGTGCCTTCTATCAGGCTAATACGGTCCATCAGACCTTCTCGTTCTGCAATACCGCCACCGCGCGGGCCATACAGGCCAACGGCATGAACTTCATCAAGATAGGTCATCGCGCCATACTTCTCGGCGACCTCGACGATCTCCCGCATTGGGGCGATGTCGCCGTCCATGGAATAGACAGATTCAAATGCTACGATCTTGGGCGCATTGGCAGGCAGGCCCGCCAGTTTTGCCTCTAGGTCGGCCACGTCGTTATGTTTCCAGATCACTTTTTGTGCGCGCGAATGACGGATGCCTTCAATCATAGAGGCGTGGTTGCCGGAATCGCTGAGAATGACGCAACCCTCTAGGCGGCTGCCTAACGTGCTAAGAGCGGCCCAGTTCGACACATAGCCAGAGGTGAACAGCAAAGCCGCCTCTTTTCCGTGTAAATCGGCCAACTCGCGTTCCAACAACAGATGGTCGTGGTTGGTGCCAGAGATGTTACGCGTCCCGCCCGCCCCCGTGCCTGTGCGTTGAACCGCTTCGCACATCGCCTCAATTACAAGCGGGTTTTGACCCATCCCGAGGTAGTCGTTCGAACACCACACGGTGACATCGCGCACCTCGCCATCTTGGTGGTTGGCCGCATGTGGAAACTTGCCACATTTCCGCTCTAGCTCGGCAAAGTAGCGATAATTGCCGTCGTCCTTGAGGGCATCGATCTGGGCTTGGAAAAGTGCGTCAAAGTTCATGGGACTGTCCTGTCTTATGGGTCGTTGGAAGTGCTGGTAACATCCAGCGCCAAAGTTTCGCGTCTGGCAGTGGGATGACCATCAACCAGTGTTCAAGTGTGGCAAGTGCGGATAACGCAAACAGCAATGCGAAGCCGACGGACTGTGCACCCGCGTCAGCCGCTATTAAACGTTCGGCAAAGCAGGCGGTGGCAACGCTGAGGAACGTTACGCCAATGACAAAGGCCGGCGTGATATTTCCTTGGCGGAAGTAGCTTTTGAGGTGGTGCAGCGGTTTGGGCACAAATTCTGTGTTGATCCGTGGCACGCCAAAGAACAAGTTCAGCTTGGCTGAAATCCGCGCCGCAAAAAGAACCAGATAGGCCCAAAATCCAAAGGTGTTTTCAGCACCCGTCGTGGCAATGGTGATCATCAACAAACCACCCAGCAAAAGCAATTCGTGGTAAGATAACGTATGCCAAGCACGGACAAATCTCGCCCAGCCTATAAGGTCTGTAGGGCAGGACCCGCGTTCAGGTCCGGTGATGACACCTGACAGAAACGCAAGTTCGATCCAGCCCCAGACCAGCAGCACCGACACAAACGCGAAATAGACGTTCGATACGGTCAGGCTGCTTGCCGTCACAACGACCCCAAGGATGCCAAGCGCAAACAGTGGGATGCCAAAGACCACGGATTTTCCGTGCGCCGTCGCATCGCTCCCGTCAGCGCGACGCACGATCAGCAAAATGATCCCGGTGAAAAACCACCAGGAAAAGATTGCAATCAGCGCGGCTATCCATGCGGAGGTCAGCATCAATATACAGGCTCCAACCGTGAACTTGCGGGGACTGTGTGCTTGTGCGTGGGGATGGTGAAGACCGCGACAAAGGCAGTGGCCGCTTTGGCCATCCCTGCCATGCGGCTGACGAACCCAGCGATTCCGCCACGTTGTTTCGCAGCTGCGATCTGACGCGAGGCGGCCTCCATCCGGTCAAGGTTTGGACGCCAGCGCGGATGGTCGATGTCCAGCGTGATCGGGAACACCTGTTTGGTGATCTCGGACGTCTTGCGGAACACTTCTTGGCCATACCACGTCACATCAACGCCGAGCGCTTCGTGAAACAAGGGGCGTTGGTGGTCGCGGACCCACATGGTGGAATAGACGGCCGTGAGGAAGAACTTGATCCACATTTTGTTGGCCCAAGTTTCTGTCAGTTTGGGGTCAGTTTTCAGCAACAAGGCGAAGGCTTCGCCGTGAGAAAACTCGTCATTGCACCATTCACGGAACCACAAAAAGATTGGATGGAACCGCATCTCAGGGTTCTTTTCAAGGTGCCGGAAGATCGTGATGTAGCGGGCGTAGCCAATCTTTTCAGACAGGTATGTCGCGTAGTAGATAAATTTTGGACGGAAGTAGGTGTACTTCTTCGCTTGCGTCAGGAACCCAAGGTTCACGCGAATGCCAGCCTCGCGCAAGGCATCGTTGATGAAGCCCGCATGGCGCGCCTCGTCACGGGCCATCAATTGAAACAAGGTTGTGATATCTTCGTTCGATCCGCGCCGCTTCATCTCTTTATAAAGGACGCACCCAGAGAATTCGGCGGTACACGACGAAATCAGGAAGTCGATGAATTCAGCCCTAAGCGCAGGTTCCATCCCGTCCCAATCGACAGTGCCCCAATCCTCGTTCTTCTTGAAGTGGCCCTTGTTTGGGTCCGACTTCATCTTTGCAATCAAACGGTCCCATTCTGCACGCACCGGTGTGACGTCGATAGCGTCCATTTCTGCAAAGTCAGTGGTGTAAAAGCGTGGCGTCAGCAGGGTGTTCTGCATCGCAACTTCGGTCGCTTTTTCAGACGTCATTGGCCCATCAAGCGCGTCTTGCGCGGCGATGGCTTCTTCGGCGGTATTGGCGAAGGCTGAGTGTGTTGGCTTATTCATGACATCACCTGCTCTGAGAACGAAAATTCGCACAATTCCATGAATTCGAAATCACCTGTTGCGCGGGTCCAAAGCTGTTCCAGTTTCGACGCGCGGGTGATTGTGGCGGTGCGGTCTTCTTCGACGACCTCGCCATATGGCGCCATGATCTCGGACCCGTGCACAAGCACGGTGTCACCGGGGTTCACGACGGCCCCATTGTTAAATTTGACGTGTGCGGAAAGCTCCTCGAACCGGTGCGATATGGTCACGGTGCAGGGGGCTGTTTCCGTTGTTCTTGTCAGAAGTCCCATATGTTTGTCCCTTTGGCGAATGGTGATTAGTCGATCAGCTTGGCGAAAGCTGCGACATTGTCTTGGCCATATCCGATCAATTCGATCTTCCAGCCGGTGGTGTCATCAATCACGGCCGTGTGGCCGTTGGCGCGGCGCACAATGCGCAGCGGTTCTTCGGATGGAATGTCGTTCAACAGGCGTTCCCGCATGACGGACACCCAGATCACGTCGATAAATCCGGCCTTATCGTCTGTGGAGTGGGCGAGTTTGCCGCCATCGGCGCCAAAGACTTGCACACCCGTGCTGCGGTCTCCGATTAAGGTGATCGTAACTTCGCGCACGACATCGCTATGGGGTGCAACAGCGATCACGGGGCGGTCCGTTAAGCGGGCGTAGCCCACAAGCAGAACAGCGGCGAACATCAGTGAGAACATTGCTTTGACCAACACGGCTGGCACCATGTCGCGGTCGCGGTGTTTCATCTGATTGGCGAGAGAGTTGGTGATAGTCATGATCTGTTACTCCGCTGCGATGGCATCAATACGCGACACGGGTGCGACCTGTGGCATCGAGACGCGTGTTTCAGCGGCCTCCGCAAAGATCACGGCGACTCGGGCGGCATCAGGAATGGCACGGAACGCGGGCTGCGTGCGGCGCATATGCCAAGGGCGCACATGGGGCCATGTCATCAGATAAGACAGACGCGTGTCGCCGATCAGCTCGAACGTCACGGTGCCAAGGCCGGAGCTCCGTACGGCGGCTTGCGCATTGCCGATGCAAACATACGGCAGGTTCAACGTCATCGTCAGGGCGGCGCCAATGCGCATGCAGGCCCGTTTATTAGTCAGCGTGTAGACGGTGCTGCGGGCTTGGACGGTTGCAATTCCGATGATGATGAGCGCGACAAGTGCGCCGGCCAACAAGAACGGCAGGCCTTGCGCCATCGCTGCTGTAAGCGACATATCCGGGGCGACCATAATGACGCGAATTGCAGCGAGGGCTACAAAATACCCCAAGATCCAGTTCAGCGCCCAAGCGTCCTTGGCTAGTCGTAGCGGGTTCGGCGCACCCTGCCAAAGAATGTATTCATCCGCTGGCAGTGCTTCGGGTAGGCCGCGAACGGGTTCAAATTTGAAATCATCGTGGTGCATGAGTTGTCCCCTTTGATGTAGATGTCTGGCCTTGGCTGAGGCCAGACAGGTTTCGCTTAGATCTTTGGTTCACTGCGCGATGGATCAGCATAAAGCGTGCCACCACCGTAGTAGGCCATGATTTTTTCTTCCTCGAGCAATGTGACCCGACCCGTATTGGTGATGCCCGGTACGTCTGCAAATTGACCTGAATAGATCGACCGCACGGTCACGCGATCATGTTGGATTCTGCAAAAATTGATTGGGATCAGGCGTGTTTGGCCTGTGCCCTCTGGGTTCAGATCAACGGTCAAATAGCGGACCATCTGCTCTGGCACGTCGATCCACATATCGATGATGCGTCCGATAACTTCGCCGTCGCCTGCAACCACAGGTTTGCCGCGCGGGTCTCGCCCTGCGGAGACTTCGAAGTCGGGCAAATCCGCCATTGGCTTGATCTTGTCGTGGCCGTGGGCGTCCAGCTCTGTCACATCGCGGCGCGGTGCCCACGCGGCAGGGCCAACGCCGTCAACCATTGGGTTGCCTGTTGGCACGTAAGGTGATCCAGCGGATGCGGACGTGGCTTCTATTGCCAAGTTGGTGCGTTCCGCGTTCTGACCTGATGGGACTGATACGTCACCGCGACCATGTGGTAGGTGGAACGTCTTGTCGGCAGGCGTCGGGAACAAGCCAATGCTGGCTGACTCGTTGCCGTCTTCGCGTTCCAGCGGATAACCTTCGCGCATGTTTTCAGTCTGAAGGTAATACACCAGCAGTGCGAAAAAGATCCAGAACATCCAGATTGCGGCACTGGCCAAATCGAAGTTCCCGAAGAATTCATTGCCAATCATTGTTGTTTCCTTTGCGTGTCATGTCGGAAAATCCGTCAGTTCTAGTTTGTGCGGATCTTGGGTGCCTACACCCTTTGCGCGGACCAACGGCCCAAGGGCGATAAGCGTTATGAAAAGCAGGCCAATCTCGATCTGATAGACCACCGAATAGCCGATAGCTGGCGCTTGCAGCACGTTGCCCAGATACCCGCTGCTTGCTGCCGTGTTGACGAGGTCGCGCGTGGCGCCGCCGACGAAAATCGACAGGCCAGCGCCAGTGGCTTGTGCAGCGCCCCACACGCCAAGTGCGAGGCCGCGACCAGCGGCCCCTTTGACGTCAATCGTCATGGCGGCGGTTAGTGTCGCCACGGCAAACAGGCCACCGCCCAACCCGATCAATGCCGCACCTGCGTAGAATAAGACAGAGGACGACAGCGGGGCCGCCAGCAGCACGGCGCTGAACGCCGCAACACCAACAATCACTCCACGGCCACCTATGCGGTAAGGATCAAGGCCATCCGACAACCAGCGCGCTGCAAGGCCGAAGCCCAGCAAGGCGCCACCCGCCCACATTGCCGTCAGTAGCGTTGTGGCTGAGACCGAAAGCCCGAGGATTTCACCGCCATAAGGTTCCAGCAACACATCCTGCATATTGAACGCGATGGTGCCCAGAAAGATCGTGACCACAAGACGCGCCATATCCGTGTTACGTGTCAGGTCTGCCCAAGCGGTGCGAAAATGTGGCTGCGGCGCGCTACGTTCCTCTTTGCTCATGGGGGACATCTTTTCCTGCTTCCACAGGGCGATGACATTCAAAACCATCGTGACAACAGCAGCGCCTTGCACGACTTGGACCAACAGCAGCGCCGAATAATCTCTAAGCAGCGTCCCAATGATCACCGCCGACACGCCCATGCCCAACAGGTACATCACGTAAAGAAGAGATACGACCTTTGCGCGGGTCTCTTCGCTGGCGCGGTCAGCAGCAAGGGCAAGGCCCGCGGTCTGTGTCATATGCATGCCAAGTCCCGTGAGCAAAAACGCAAGGGCCGCCGCGACTTGGCCAAACATGCCAGCGTCAATCGCGCTGTCGCCTGCCAGAACCAACAAAGCCATCGGCATGATCGCAAGACCGCCAAATTGCCAAAGCGTGCCAAACCAGAGATACGGCACCCGCTTCCACCCGATGGCAGAGCGATAATTATCAGATTTGAACCCCAGCAACGCGCGGAACGGCGCGATCAAAACAGGAATCGCAATCATGCTGGCCACGATGAACGCAGGCACCGACAATTCCACGATCATCACGCGGTTGAGCGTGCCCAATAGCATCACAGCAGCCATCCCGACCGAGATTTGGAACAGCGACAACCGCAGCAACTGCTTGAGCGGCAAACCGTCGCTGGCTGCATCCGCAAAGGGCAGCATTTTGAGGGTCATACCTTTGACAGCACGCTTGGGGATCATGGCCGATACTCCAACGCTTGGCTAATGTAGAAGCCAGAGGTTACGCGCGTTAGATCGCGCACATGACCCGATGTTTTTGCGGCGATTTTTGCAGTCTGGTGCGGGATCATTGTCGGCGAGCGGTCGCTGCGCGGGAACAGTTTGCCCACTCGCCACATCGCCATCAAAAGCGGGGTGCGCGGGGCTACAGTAAATACCATGTTGTCGTTTAGACGCGGCGTAAGGCCGTCTAGGATCCGCGCGATATCGTCGGCGGAATAGTAAATCATGCTGTCCATCGCAATGATATGATCAAATGTCCCAAGCGCTGGATTCAACATATCGCCCGCTGAAAACGACATCGTGCCGCGTGTGCCAGCAGGTTTGCGCTTTTCAGCGATTGCGACCAGTTGCGGGGAGATATCGACGCCGACCATATCGGCACCACGCGCCGCCAACTCGAACGACAAAGCGCCGGTGCCGCAACCTGCATCCAATATCCGCGCCCCTGTCAGGTCATCTGGCAATTGCCCAATCAGGACATCGCGCATCCGATCACGGCCCGCACGTACTGTCGCACGGATACCGGACACGGGCGCATCAGATGTCAGACGCTCCCATGTTTTGGTTGCTGTACGGTCGAAATAGGTTTCGACATTGTCGCGTGTGGCCTCGTAAGTCATTTAATCGAACCCAAGCAATTCAAAGATTTCACGATCAGGCAGTGGGTCCGGCGCCAGCGGTAACGTGCCGTTATAAAGCGTCTCGGCAAGGCGCATATATTCTTTGCGCACCTGCACGATGTCTTCCTCGTCGGGCATTTCGAACAAGGTTTTTTTCTTCAGGCGAGAGCGGCGGATTGCGTCCAGATCAGGCATATGCGCGATCCGATTGAAGCCTACGGTTTTGCAATAGCGATCAACCTCGTCGGTGTCCTTGGACCGGTTGGCAACACAGCCCGCGAGGCGGACTTTGTAGTTCTTGGACTTCGCTTGTACGGCAGCAATAATCCGGTTCATCGCATAGATGCTGTCGAAGTCATTGGCGGTGACAATCAAGGCACGATCCGCATGCTGTAGCGGGGCAGCAAAGCCGCCGCACACGACATCACCCAACACGTCAAAAATTACAACATCCGTGTCTTCGAGCATATGGTGCTGTTTGAGCAGCTTGACCGTTTGGCCCACAACATAACCACCGCACCCTGTCCCCGCAGGCGGGCCACCTGCCTCGACGCATTTCACTCCGTTGTAGCCTTCGGCAACATAGTCTTCTGGTCGCAGTTCTTCTGCGTGAAAGTCGACGTCCTTGAGAATGTCGATCACTGTTGGCTGCAACCGACCCGTCAGCGTAAACGTGCTGTCGTGCTTGGGATCACACCCGATTTGCAGAACGCGGTGCCCTAGTTTGGAAAACGCCGCAGATAGGTTCGACGACGTCGTTGATTTGCCGATACCACCTTTGCCATAAACGCTAAAAACCTTCGCGCCTTCGATCTTGGCACTTTCGTCCTGATGGACCTGTACGGATCCTTCGCCATCATCGCCAAGGTGTGGAATGCTTCTATCAAGTGGGCTCATTTTAGGTCCCTTTCAAAGGTTTGGGTCATTCGGCTGCAATGCCCTCTAGTCTGTCTTCAATTGCGTCCGCTGCATTTTGCAGCGCGCTCAATGTGTCGGCGTCTGGTGTCCAATAGTCCCGGTCGGATGCTTCCAGCAGGCGGTTCGCCATGCGCATGGACGCCTGCGGGTTCAATTCTGCGAGGCGTTTGCGCATTACGTCATCCAGCACAAATGTCTCGGACAATTCTTCGTAGACCCAAGGGTCCACCTTGCCTGTTGTCGCGGACCAACCCACGGTATTGGTGATGCTGGCTTCGATCTGACGCACGCCTTCGTGGCCATGCTTCAAAAGTGGTTCGTAATATTTTGGGTTCAGGCTGCGGGCACGTGTTTCCAGTGCCACCTGTTCGCGCAAGGTGCGCACCTTGGCACCGCCACGTGTCTGATCACCGATATAGATCGGGGTTTCTTTGCCGCCCTTTGCGCGTTTCACCGCAGCCGCAATGCCGCCTAACGTGTCAAAGTAATGGTCAACCGTTGTGATCCCAAGTTCGACTGATTCAAGATTTTGGTAGGCCAATTCCACATGGGCAAGCGTGTCTTGCAACAATTCCGCCTGCTTGGACGCTTCGCCATCTGTGCCGTAAGCAAAGCTTTTGCGGGCCTGATACGCGTCGGCCAAATCGGCGTCATCGTCGAAGGCTGAGCTATCAACAAGCTGGTTTACATTGGACCCATATGCGCCCTCAGCATTGGAAAAGACGCGCAGGGCGGCAATCTTCATGTCGCAACCCTGTGATTGGGCAAAGGCCAAGGCATTGGCGCGTATCGGGTTCATCGCGAGCGGTTCGTCCGCCATGGCACATTGATAGGCGGCATCGGCCAGAAGCTTAGTCTGCAACGGCAAAAGATCGCGGAAAATGCCGGAGAGCGTCATCACTACATCAACGCGAGGACGTCCGAGCGCCTCAAGAGACAGCAAGTCAGCACCGGACAAACGTCCGTGGCCGTCAAACCGCGGCACAGCGCCCATCAAAGTCAAAGCCTGTGCAATTGGCCCACCGTTGGACTTGATATTGTCCGATCCCCACAGAACAAGCGCCACAGTCTTTGGCAAGCCATCGTGGGTGCGCAGCAGTTCGTCGGCCTGACGGGCCCCGTCTTGCATCGCAAACGCTGTCGGCATCCGGAACGGATCAAACGCGTGAATGTTACGGCCTGTTGGCAGAATGTCTGGCGCGTTGATCACATCGCCGCCCGCGACAGGTTTGATGTATTGTCCGTTTAACCCGCGCATTAGGGCATCTAGCTCAACACTCTGGGACAGATGCTGGCGCGCGGTCTCTTTGGCCTGAGCTGTGTCAAACGTCATCAGAGCCAAAGTGTGTTCAACCGCATCTGCCGTCATCTCACGGCCAACGACATGCAAGCCATCAGGGATCAGCGCATCTTCGGTTTCCAGCAGCTTGATCCATAACGATCCAAGATTATCGCTTGGCAAATGCATGGTTTCCGCTTGTGCGCGGATCATGTCTTCGAGCCCACGGCGCCCGTCGTCATCTGGCATCATGCTACGCCATTTGGTGAGACTGTCTTTGAGATCAGCCAACCCACGGTACAAGCCGGAGTTCTGCAAAGGCGGGGTCATATGTGTGATGGTGATCGCGTTGCTACGGCGTTTGGCCAGCGTCGCCTCAGACGGATTATTTGCAGCATACAGATACACATTTGGCATATTGCCGATCAAGCGATCTGGCCAATCATTACCGTTACAGCCGTTCTGTTTCCCCGGCATAAATTCCAATGCACCATGCATCCCGAAGTGCAGCAGCACATCGGCCTTCAAGTCGTGCTTCATAAACTGGTAGAAGGCGCTGAACGCATGGGTTGGTGCGAAACCTGTCTCGAACAGCAACCGCATCGGGTCTCCCTCGTACCCGAAGGTGGGCTGTACACCAACGAAGACACGACCAAATTGCGCGCCAAGGATGAAGACATCCGACCCATTGGATTGGATACGGCCGGGGGCAGGGCCCCAGACGGTCTCTATTTCGGATAACCAAGGCGTATTGGCAACAATATCATCAGCACTGACGCGGGCCGTGACGTTAGCTTCTTGCCCGTAAGACATGGCGTTACCGTGTAAAACAGCCTCGCGCAGTTGGTCGACGGTTTGCGGCGGTGTGACGTCATAGCCGTCAGCGGCCATCTTATGCAGCGTGTTGTGCAGGCTTTCGAAGACAGACAGATACGCGGCAGTGCCCACCGCACCCGCATTCGGCGGGAAGCCGAACAATACGATGCCCACGGTCTTTTCCGCATTTGTCTTGCGGCGTAAGGTCGCCAAGCGCGCAGTTTTTTCGACCAACGCATCGATACGTTCAGGGCAGGGGGCCATCGCTTTAATCGCACCCACCGAAGCGCACTTATAAGCACAACCCGTGCAACCGTTTGGCGCATGGCGACCGGCAAAGACTGTTGGGTTCGTGGCACCATCAATCTCTGGCAATGCAACCAGCATCGTGGCTTCAATCGGGCTGAGCCCTTGGCCACCGTCAGCCCATTGGGACAGTGTCTGAAATTCAAGCGGTTGGGCCGCGATATACGGCACATCTAATGCAGACAAAGCGGCAATGGCCCCTTCGCTGTCGTTATACGCAGGGCCACCGACAAGGGAAAAACCCGTCAGAGAGACAATCGCGTCGATACGTCCAAGATGATACGCATCAATCGCCGGGCGCGCATCAAGGCCACCTGCAAAGGCTGGAATAACCCGCATTCCTTGCGCCTCAAAGCTGCGAATGACGTGATCGTAATGGGCCGTGTCACTTGCCAAAATATAACTACGCAACATGACGAGACCGATTGTCGGGCCGATGCCCTTGATCGGCAAATCAGCGAGATCTGTTGCAATATGATGATCCGGTAAATCAGGGTGATAGAGACCGACCTCAGGGTATTCGACAGGCGCGTCGGCCTGCACACCACGCCATTCTGTGCGTGACGCGTAGCGAGAGATCATGAACCGCACAAGGCTTTCGATATTGTCGTCAGACCCACCCAACCAATATTGCATCGTCAAGAACCAAGCCCGCAGATCTTGGCTTTTGCCCGGAATGAGACGCAGAATTTTAGGGATGCGACGCAGCATCTTCATCTGACCCGCACCAGCGTTACCGGACTTCTTGGCAGGCTTCAGCTTTTTCAACAGCGCCATTGCACCTGTCGCCGGGCGCAGCATATCCAAATCGCCCATTTTGGTTAGCTGCACAATTTCCTGATCAGCGATGATACCGGCCATGGCATCGCAGCCGTCGCGGCGGGCCTTCAGGTCAGGCAAAATCGCTTTGATATGTTCTTCGAGGAAGATCACCGAGGTCACAATGATATGCGCCGATGCGATATCAGCCTTCGCCGCGTCCAAGGCCTGCGGATCTTTTGCCCATTCGGCCGCCGCATGAATTTTCAAGGCTAGGCCCGGAAAATCAGCCGCCAATTGCGGGGCTACGCGTGCAGCCGGACCTGCCGCGTGGCGATCCAGCGTTAACAACACAACGTTGTACGGTTGATATGTTATTTCATCGCGCAAAATGTGCCTTTGCTTCGTAAAGGGTGTCGACAGAGATTTCGAAAACTCCGTTTTCAGCGGCGTAGCATTCCGTGTTCCGGCGGGCTTTACCGCGGACAAAGAACGGGATCTTCTTCAGCTCGCGTTCTGCATCCCGTAGCCAGATCACATTGTCTGCGGTCGCAGCTTCAGGGGCGGTTTCTGGTTCTGGTTTGGCATGTTGCACAGCACCGCCGTGATGGCTTGGTCCTGCGGCGTCGTTGAATTCAAAGTCATCGCGGAACATGTGTAACAGGTGTTCTTCCAGCCCCATCACGAGCGGATGAATCCATGTGTCGAACAAGACGTTCGCGCCTTCAAAACCCATCTGCGGAGAATAACGCGCAGGAAAGTCTTGCACGTGCACCGGGGCGGATATGACCGCACACGGAATGCCCAAACGCTTGCCAATATGCCGTTCCATCTGCGTGCCAAGGATCATTTCCGGCTGCAGGTCTTCGATGGTTTTTTCGACCAAAAGATAGTCATCCGTGATCAACGCCTCGACACCGTATTCCTTCGCCAAAGCACGGACATCACGGGCAAATTCGCGGTTGTAGCAGCCTAAGCCGACAACCTCGAACCCCATCTCATCACGCGCGACCCGCGCGGCTGCCTTTACATGTGTGCCGTCGCCAAAAATGAACACGCGTTTGCCGGTCAGATAGGTGCTGTCCACTGACCGTGACCACCACGTCTGGCGCAAACGGTCATCGTCCAACTGTACCGTGCTGCCGGACATCGCCCGAATTTCAGCGATGAAATCATGTGTGGCACCCGCACCAATTGGCACGACTTTTGTATAAGGCTGGCCGAACTCTTTTTCACAATACCGCGCCGCCATCTCGCCTGTTTCAGGGTAAAGCAGCACATTGAAATGCGCTTGGCCCATGCGTGCGATATCGCTTGGCGTAGCCCCCATGGGACCTGTGACGTTCACCTCTATGCCCAATTCAAACAACAGGTTCGTAATCTCGGCCACGTCGTCGCGATGGCGGAACCCAAGCGCCGTTGGCCCAATGACGTTACAGCTGACCCGCGCAGTTTTTTCCGTCGGCTTGGCAAGATGTTTGACGATCTGAAAGAACGTCTCGTCCGCGCCAAAATTCTCTTTGCGTTGGTAGCTTGGCAATTCCAGCGGGATCACCGGCACAGGCAGGCCCATGGTTTCAGCCAACCCGCCCGGATCGTCTTGAATCAACTCAGCGGTGCAAGACGCGCCCACGATAATCGCCTCAGGCTTGAAACGGTCATAGGCGTCTTGGCAGGCCTTCTTGAACAGCCCAGCCGTATCCGCGCCGAGATCACGTGCTTGGAATGTCGTGTAAGTGACAGGCGGTCGGTGGTCGCGCCGTTCGATCATCGTGAACAACAGATCGGCATATGTGTCGCCCTGCGGCGCGTGCAAAACGTAGTGCAAGCCCTTCATGCCAGTCGCGACACGCATCGCTCCGACGTGCGGTGGGCCTTCATATGTCCAGACGGTAAGCTTCATTCTGCAGCCACCCCAAGGATCGATTTGCGGCGCAAAGGACGCGCAAACAATGCGGCCAAGTCGCCCGCCTGTTCGTAAAAGTGCACAGGGGTGAAGACCAATTCGATGGCCCATTTCGTCGACAGACCTTCGGCCTCCAACGGATTCGCGAGACCCAGACCACAGACGGTCAGATCGGGGCGCGCTTCGCGGCAGCGATCAAGCTGAAGATCAACATCCTGTCCTTCGGAAATCTGAGGGCCTGCAGGCATTAGATCAAGATCAGGACCGTGGATCGCGTCGTGAATATAGGGAGAGCCCACCTCAAGTGCGGTCATTCCGCATTCACGGGTCAAGAAGCGGGCAAGTGGGATCTCTAACTGGCTGTCCGGAAAGAAGAAAACGGACTTGCCGTTCAGCGTTTCCGCCGCCTTTGCAACAGCCTGGCGGGCCCGCCTGCGCGGGGCTGAGGTGACTGTTTCGAACACTTCATCCGACACGCCAAACTCAGCGGCAATGGCGGTCAACCAAGCTGTTGTGCCTTCTTCGCCCATCGGGAAAGGAGCCGCGATATGACGCGCACCGCGCCTTATCAGTGCGGCATGGGTGTCGCCCAAGAAGGGTTGGGTCAGTGCAAAAACCGTGTTCGCGCCAATGGCAATATCGCTGTCGATGGTGCGCGACGGCAGCACATGCACCGTATCGATCCCAAATCCGTCGATCAACGCCAACATCTGATCTTCGACCACATCAGGCAATGCGCCGACCACAACCAGATTACGCGCCTCAGTCGTGGGTAAGACCGGCACCATAGATGCAAGACAAGCATCTTCGCCTTGGGTAAATGTTGTCTCAATCCCGGAGCCGGAATAGTCCAATACGCGAACTTTCGGCGCATATTGCTGTGTCAGCCGTTCGGCAGCGCGGGTCAAATCCAGCTTGATCACCTCAGAAGGGCAGGACCCAACGAGGAATAACTGGCGAATGTCGGGCCGACGCGCCAGCAAGGTCGCCACCTCGCGGTCAAGTTCTGCATGGGCATCATTCAAACCAGCCAGGTCTGATTCTTCCAAAATCGCAGTCCCGAATCGCGGTTCGGCAAAAATCATCACGCCGGCTGCACTTTGCAAAAGGTGCGCACAGGTCCGTGATCCCACAACCAAAAAGAACGCATCTTGCATCTTACGATGCAGCCAGATGATCCCGGTCAAGCCGCAGAAAACCTCCCGCTGGCCGCGTTGTTTGAGGACTG
Source organism: Paracoccaceae bacterium (assembly GCA_028097405.1). Classification (GTDB taxonomy): domain Bacteria; phylum Pseudomonadota; class Alphaproteobacteria; order Rhodobacterales; family Rhodobacteraceae; genus CALKXV01. The sequence continues at coordinate 47,200 of JAOHEK010000011.1, forward strand.
GCGCATTGCGGCATCCGCCGCTGCGTGGTGGCGTCATAAGTTCGGTCATGCTCCGGCCTCTGCTTGCAGGCGCGCGGCGCGCAGCTTCCAAAGGAATTGACCGGCGTTAATGACATAGGCCGCGTAGGCCGCCAGTACGATGAGGATTAAGACATCAGGCGCCACAGCGCCTGTTAAGAAACCGTAAATATATATGGTATGAAGCGCGATAACGACGAAACTAAAGACGTCTTCCCAAAAGAACGCAGGCGCGAAAAGCCATTGGTCAAAGACAACTTTTTCCCAAATCGCACCGGTAATCATAATCAGGTACAGCAGGCCGGTCTTCGCAATGATAGACGCCGTTGCGACGGCGTACCCTTCGCCTGTCGCTATGTAGCGGACAACAAGGCAAAGCGAGATCACGAAAACCACAAATTGCAAAGGTGCGAGCACCCCTTGCACCAGCGTCCAAACAGTATTGTCGCGCCGCGCACGTTGCGCGGGCGTGTAAAGCCCAAATTGCTGTTGTGAGGATGCCGCGATGCTGGTCATGTAGCCCCCCTGAGGCCATTCGGTAATGATTAAAATCTGGCAGAAACCATCCAGTGTGTCAACTTTGAGTTACACTATACCGAATATATATTTCTGCTCTCACGTGATGAAAGATGCGATTAGCGATTGCAAAATGCGTATTCCGAGAAAACTGTCACAAAATATTGACATATTGTCGCTGATCAGAAACGATACTGTTGCACGTCTCATTGCGCGGGACATACGGGCGCAGAAAACAGTGGGGGAAACCTGTGTCGCAGCAACAGCATCTTTTTCCAGTTGATGGCAAAAGTAGGGTCGTTCAGATTGCGCGACGCGCTCTTCGCGATTTGGCGTCTTGCGATGAGGCCACCGCGCAGGGCGCAGGCAGAAACCCGAGCGATCGGAACAGCGTCAGCGCAGTGTCAAAACGTATTTTCAGCAGTGCCCTTGCCCCTAGATCGACCGCTCTGATGGAAACTTTGTGCGCGCTCAAAAAAGAGGGCCATCGCAGTCCACAACTCGCCTTTGATCTTATCCCGATTGTCGCACGGCAACTTGGCGACGCATGGAACAGAGACGAGATTTCCTTTGCCGATGTGACGATTGGATGCGCAAGGCTGCAACATGCATTGCACCAATTGACAGATATCTCGGAAAACCCAGTTCTTTCGCCCGAACATCGACGCCTTGATTGCTTGGTCCTACTGCCAGCAGGGGCACAACACACGCTTGGCGCGACCGTGATAACGAAACAATTGCGTCATGCGGGCATCCGCATCGATCAAGATCTCGCCGCGACGCCAAACACACTTTCCACACTGGCGAAAACACAAGTGTTTGACGTCATATTCATCTCAGCATCACTGTCCGAAACATCTGACACTCTGCGCCGATTGGTCGATGCATCTCGCCTGCAATGGGCTGATTCTAAAATCATTTTAGGTGGTACATTCGAAGCGTATGGCCCCAGGGCAATCGCGACTACAAAGGCCGATTATGTAACGCAAGATTGGCAAGAAGCCCTCGACTTTTGCATCTAGGGATTTCGCTTTGGAAAGAATGCAGCTAAGGGACTCTCTCGATATCACAGCAGAATACAGTTTTACGAAGGGCCAATAAGTATGACGTCACAAGACGAACTGACATGGACCAGCGGTTTGATCCCAGTGATCGAAGCGAATGTCGCAGCACAGATCGTCTCGCGCGTATCAGATTTGGCCCTGATCGTGGATGCGTCAGGCAAAATTGTAGCGGCAAGGTGCAACCCCAAATTTATGGGGGAATCCTATATCTCCCAATGGGACGGCGCGCAGATCCAGCAAACGCTGACTGTTGAATCTGTCTCCAAATTCGAAAAACGACTGGCGATGTTCTTGAGCGGCGGCGAAGACGTGCTGCCGGTCGAATTGAACCACAGAGCCCACAAAGATTTCGACGAATTGCCCGTCAGATATTCCTTCCATAAGCTGGGCAAAGCCAACGACGTTTTGTTACTCGGAAATGATCTGCGACGCACCGCCGAGATGCAGCAGCAATTGGTTGCGGCCCAACTCGCTCTTGAAGCCGACTACGAGGCGCAACGCGAACAAGACATCCGGCTACGTGTCCTAATGGAATCGTCTGATGTGCCCACTGTGTTTGTCTCAGTCTCGACGGGTCAAATCGTGTCATGCAACGCAGCGGCCGAGTTATTGCTGGGAAAATCGCGTGACCATTTGATTGGTGAAAGCTTTGCAGATGAATTTGAGGCGAAAGGCCGCAAGGATGTCGTCGACCGGATGGTGGTTGCGGCAACCGAACAATCCGAAGCACCTGTTGTTGCCAAAAGCATCAAAGGCAACCAAAAGCTGACGCTGATCCCAACATTATTCCGCGGCACAAATGGTCAAATGCTGCTGTGTAAGATTAATCTGGCAAAGTCGCGGACCGCTACTGCTGATCAAATTCAAGGCCAATTGACCGAACTGTTTCAACAAGGCGTGGATGCATTTGTTTTCGTCACAGCCTCAGGTCAAATCCTCAGCGCGAACGAGGCCTTTCTTAAGATTGCCAATGTGACCCATTCGCAATCGATCAAGAATAAGGCGATGACGGATTTTCTTATTCGCGGCTCCGTTGACCTGAACGTTATGATCGAGAATGCAAAGCGGTCTGGCGGGATGCGTCTTTACGCCACCAAAATTGTGAGCGAACAGGGTGCAGAATGTGCGGTCGAGATTTCGACGACGCAGCTTAAAGCGGGCATTGATCCCATCTTTGCAATGGTCATCCGCGACTCCCACCGGGTCGAAACATCGACGACCAAGCGCAAACAGATCACTGACGTTGACATGCATTCTGTGATCGAGCTGATTGGCGGGCAATCCTTGAAAGACATCGTCGCCAGAACGACGGACGTTGTTGAAAAAATGTGCATAGAGACGGCTGTTGAAATGACATCAAACAACCGCGTCGCCGCTGCCGAGATGCTAGGGCTGTCGCGTCAATCGTTGTACGTCAAGCTGCGTAAATATGGGTTGGTCAGCAAAAGCTGATCATCCCACCATGTTGGTTTGCCACAAGCGTTCCAATTGATCGCGCGCTTCATCGACGGATCCCGCGATACCGTCCAACCCCATCAATGACAGGATCGGTCGGACTGCATCTACGTTTGATCCACTGACCAACAAAATTGCATGCGGGCAGCAAATATGTAGTGCAACAACCAACCGCGACAGGGCCTCAATCGAATGTTCACCGCTGATCGACAAACCTACAATACTTGATGGTGCATTTTCAATTTCCTTGACCAGTTCATCGTGGTCTAGCCCAACTTTCAGAGCGATTTCCCATCCCTCTTTACGGAACATGTCGGCAGCCATATGGACGCCAAGCGTGTGGTCTTCACCTGGCACGGATGCAAAAATAGCGGTCTTGTCCTGCGCCACAATTTTTGGTTCGAACAGATGCCGCATGCTCCGCATAATGGAGAACATACGCCCCGTGCCAATCGTGACTTGGGAGAACGACAACGTGTCACTCTCCCACTTTTCACCCAAAAGACGGGCTGCGGCTGCAAGCTGTTTGAAATAGATATCCTCTGGGTGCACGCCGTCCGCACGCAGATTTGTAATCACGGTTGCAGCCGCAGTTTCATCATCAGAAATAAGAGCTGTGCAAAGAAGCTCTAGCTCTTCTTCAGTGGCCTCATAAGGAACATGCTTCAGTGCGTCTTGTTTCGACGCCACCCGCAAAATAACTTCGCGCGCAAGATCCATCATCAGGTTTTCGGGTAACCGTTCGCTCAGTCTGCGAATATTGGCTTCACTTCGACGGTAAGCATCGATCTCGATAGGAACGTCTGTCTCTCTTATCAACAAAACTTTATCCTCCCCCGCCATGTTACAGCCTCCCCGCTGTCGCACTTCTCTCCGCCTGTGAGATCAAATAACCCGCAAAATTCAGACCTCAAGGCAACGGCTCAATTGTTCTTGTCGCATGACGGCAAAGACCGGCCATTTTTTTCGCTAGAACATTTTCGACGATACTGCGTGAACGTAGGTCAGAAGTATTCGTGGGAGATAGTCCGGATATACCAGTGCGTATTAATACGTGGGCGCTATCCGTAGCTAGCCTAGCATGCGGATTAAGTCTGCAACGCCGCGCGCATGCATCTTTTCGCGGATACGCGACCGGTGGCCTTCAACTGTCCGTTGGCTGACATTTAACTCATCAGCGATCTCTTTATTCAATTTGCCCAAAAGAAGTTGGTCCAGAACCTCGCGCTCCCGGTCGGTCAATTTCTCAAGCCTGCTTGCAATGATTTTCTTCGATATTACGGAAGGTTGCCTGTTAAACAACATACCTGTTGCGGTTTGAATGGCAGCAAGGATTTGATCTTCAGAGGCAGGTTTTTCAATGAAATCTATCGCGCCTGCCCGCATCGCCTTTACAGCAATTGGCACGTCCCCATGGGCCGTAATCACAACTATCGGTATGGTAATTCCGTTGTCATGCAAATGGTTTTGCAGTTGCGTTCCACTCATCCCCGGCAGGCGCAGGTCGAGGATAAGAAATGCGCGTTCCTTTGGGTCATATACCTGCAAAAACTGTTCGGCCGACACGCAGGGAATCGTTGTGTGGCCATGGGCCGACAACAACGCGGATAGGGATCGCAAAACAGCGTCGTCATCCTCAACGACATAAATTAGAAACTGCTCTGCAAGATCAGTCATCTAGCACCACCTGTGTTGGAAGCTGAAATACCAGTATCGCCCCGCTGTCTGACGGTTCCGCCCATATCCGCCCCGAATGGGCCTCTACAATAGAGCGACACAGCGAAAGTCCAATACCCATTCCCTTGGTCGTAGAGACGTGAAAAGGCTCGAAAATATACCCTTGCACATCCGCTGGAATCCCGGGGCCAGTATCGCGTACAATCACCTGCACATCACCCTCCTTTTGGATGGTCGTGATTGTCAATTCTTGACGGGGCGAACCCGCCATGGCTGCAATACTGTTGCGCGACAGGTTCAAAAGAACCTGACCAATTTGCACCGGATCAGCGAAGATGATCGGAAGGCTTTCATCAAGGTCAAAGGTCACTTTCAGATGCGGCATTTCGACGGGTACCAACGCCAGCCCGACACCTTGCCGAATAGCATAATTTAGGTCAATATAATCTGCGTTTAGATCACCGCGCGAAATGAAATCGCGCACGCGACGCACCAATTCCCCCGCACGGATTGTTTCGGAAACTGCTGTGTCCATAAGCTCCAGCGCACGGGGCGGCATATCGATGCCTGCGTTTCTGATTTCTTTTTGGCAGGCGCTGACGTAATTGGTGATTGCAGAAAGCGGTTGGTTCAATTCATGGGCAATCGCTGACGCCAATTCGCCCAACGAACTGCTTCGCGCCGCATCAAGCAACGCATGGCGCAACCGTAATTCTTCTGCTTCAGCGTTCTTTTTTGCCTCAAGCGCGATACGTTCCCGTTCGACGCTGTTCAGCGCAAAAAGGGCACGTCGCAAAATTCGCAATGTATCGCGGTCGACGGCATCAAACGGTTTGCTTTTGCCAATACGTTCTTCCTGCCAAAGCGCAAATGATCCGCGCGGGGATAGGCGCGACACGCCGTCCTCATCTATCCTCTCGATTTTCTCTGGCTTACCCGCCCACCGAATTGTTTGGTCGTAATTGCCGCGCGAGAAGACCATGAAATCTTGCCCATCTTCTGACAGGCTCAGCACCGCTGCCCCGGCAACCAATTCCATCTGGGCCGCAGTCATCTGAACGAGACCTGACAGGTGATCGGTAGTCGCGACACCTTCGTGCAACATGCCATTTAGAGGCGCGAAATCGAGGGCCGGCTTCAGCACTGCCCCATGTTGAATAATGTCACCGCCAAGGACCATATAGAGCCCCTGCGCATCCACAAGATCCATCAACGCCGCTGCTTGTGTCGCCACAAAGTCGCGTAAGGCGATCCCCGAACGCACCTGTTGTTCCGCGAAAAAGGCCATCTTTTCCGCTTTGATGTTTTTGCGCAGCTGGTTGGTATTTTCGATGCTTTGCAACAGCGCCGACGTTGTCCCCCCCAGCAGTTCTACGAACCGCAACCGGCTCGAAGAGACCACCCGCGGGCTGTAGTGGTGGCACGCAACCAATCCCCACAGTGCGCCGTTGGTGATCAGCGAGATCGACAAGCTGCCGCCGACACCCATGTTATTCAGGTACTCTACATGGACCGGCGCCACCGCACGGAGCTTCGAGAAGGTCAGGTCGAGCGGCTTGGCAGACGCTGCATCCGCGACCTCGCCCGATAGGCCAAGGATTGGAATATGCGTACCATTGATATCGGGTATCGAGCGCATGATGTTTAGCGTAAAATGCCTACGCGCAGGGTCAGGGATATCAGACGCTGGGTAATGGAGCCCTAAAAAGCTGTCAGGGCGGTTCGTGCTTTCGGCGATGACCTCGCCATGTTTGTCCTCGGCAAACTTGTAAATCATCACACGGTCAAAGCCAGTAACATCACGGATGATCCGCGCACTGACATCGGCAAGCTCGCTCAGCGCGTCAGGCTTGATCAACTCGGAGATCAACTCGCGACGCAGCAGCTCGTCCTCCCAAATCGTCGCTGGTGCGGCTTGGGTTTGCAGAAACTCAAGGATTATATGATCTTTATTGCGGTGGGGCAGACATTCCGCGTTGATCGCCTGACCATCATGTCCCGCAAAAGCAATAAACCACGGCGTTAGCAGCTCAGGCGTCTTCATCTCGGGTGGAAACGCAGGCATCTCGGCAACGTTCTGCGCGCCGATGAGAAACGCAAGTGGTTTACCCAAAAGCTCTTCGGGCGCATGCCCCACAAACTCTTGCGTATTCGCACTGACGTAACTGATATCATGGGTCGAATAATCGATCGCGATCAAGGCACCATGGGGCTGCACCGCACCGATCAAGTGGATCGGCTCTTGATCACAAGTATCAAGATTAACGCTTGTGGATATCACGGTCATAAGACCTCCATTGCCACGGCGGATTGATCCAATGGCGCCAACCAATTTGCAAGCGCTTGGAAAACGTCGTTTGCACCGTGGATCGGGGGCTTATGCGGATGACTTGCCGCGTCTAGATCGGCCAAGTAAGCTGTCACACCTCCCCAGCGAGAGCAGTTGTGCAAACGCGACCACGCCCAAAAGCTGCGGCCCCGTGTATGGTCAGGCGACAGAAGTTTCTGGGCTGCGCGATCAATCTGCGTCGCCCCCAAATTAGCCCCTTCAATAACGTAAAGCACGCCGCCCAACGACGCAGGTGTGACAATCGCATTGACGTCTTCGCAGGCGGGGCAATTGGCAATCGCAGCAGATCCTAGACCAAGATCGGTGAGATCCTGCGCAAGAAACCCCGCCCGCTCGATACAGGCAAAACCTTGCGTCGGGTAGCTTAAAGCCTGTGCAATCGCTCGGTCCAATGCTGCATAGAACCCATAAAACCGAACCATCAAAGCGCAGTAATCGTCGCGGCCAATGAACCCGTCAAATAGCGCGACAAAAGGGGCATGGCGATGAAGCTGCTGATGCACATCATTGGTTTGCAGCCGCAACGCGTCTCGCGCTGTTTCACTTCGCGTGGTCACTTGGCTGTCGATAGTGTCACCTCGTTCACTACAACGACCTATATCTAGCGGTAATTTCACAAACTCAAGTCGCGGACGCAAATTGGCGCTTGAAGGCCGCTACCCGCACTTGAACCTAGGCGAACGCCGCAAGCTGTCTCAAACAATGAGGGAGCATCCGTGTCTTGTACACCCAAATAGGTGTGTTCAGTCACGCTGATCTGTCTGATCGCGTCAATCCGGGGCAGCCCTTGCCCCCATCAAAACATCAACCTGCCGAGACTTCACGACAATCTCTTCGGGGTTAAGCCTCTTAATGGCCACCTTAGGTGCTCCACTTTCCTAACTAAAGGGGCGGACCACTTCAAAGGGGGAGGCTCAGAACGGTGGGAAGGTTGTTGCGATAACCGTTTCACGGGCTGGGGCAGACTCGCCTTTGGAGCATGAACTTGGGACAAATTGATGCAGCAACCGGCGGGAGCTATTGGCAAAGCCGATGCACGTAAGCCGCACCCAGAAACTGGATGCCACCGAACAATTGTGCAAGTGCAGCATTCGCTATATGTTAGCGCTACCAACTCAAGTATATACGAAAGGACACAGCCATGAACGAAAAAAACGACGACGAACGAATCCGCGATATCGCATACGGTTTCTGGTTGGATGAAGGTCAGCCACAGGGCCGCGATGAGGAACACTGGCATCGCGCACTTGCTGCACTGAATGCACCAGCCGCAAAAGCCAAGCCAACTCGCAAAGCTGCCGCAAAACCACGCGCGGCAAAGAAATCCGCAACGCCCAAAACCAAAGCGGTCAAGAAACAGACGTGATCATGACTTTGCCTTTGCCTTTTGTCGGGGCATAACCAGATATGGAACACGACGGCCACACAAAAGTGCGTTTAAACACGTGATGCGTGGGTCAAGTTACGTTAACGCGCGCCAATGGCCGGATGAGAGAAATTGTAGATGACAACTGAGACCCAAACTAAAGTGACAGCGCAAAGCCTGCGCAGTGAAATCACGCGGCACCTAAAGCTGTCTATTGGCAAAGACCCGGAACATGCGAGCTTATATGACTGGCGCATGTCTTTGTCTCTTGCCCTGCGCGATATGGTGGTAGAGCCTTGGTTTGCCTCGACGCGCAAGACATATGAAGGCAAGCACAAGCGCGTCTACTATCTGTCGATGGAGTTCCTGATTGGCCGCCTAATCGAGGACGTAACGATCAATCTTGATGTAGAGGAAATAGCTGTCGAGGCGATGACGGCCTTAGGGCAAGACTACTACGAAGTTGTTGCAGACGAGCCTGATGCCGCATTGGGCAATGGCGGGCTTGGACGTTTGGCCGCCTGTTTCATGGACAGTTTGGCGACCTTGGCAATTCCGGCATATGGCTATGGTATTCGTTACGAACATGGCCTGTTTGAACAGCATTTTGAGGGTGGCCAGCAAACTGAGTCTGCCGAAGGCTGGCTTGCGCAACGTCACGCTTGGGAATTCGAACGCCCCGAAGTTGCCTATAACATCCATTTCGGAGGCTATGTCGGCGAAAAAGATGGCAAGCCAAACTGGTTCCCGTCCGAGACGGTTCTGGCGTCAGCCTATGACACGCCTGTTGTCGGATGGAAGGGGAAGTGGGCGAACACCTTGCGCCTTTGGGCTGCCAAGCCAGTCAAATTGTTTGACCTCGAAAGCTTCAACCGCGGCGACTATGTGGGCGCGAACGCGCCGGAGCGTTTGGCACGCACAATTTCGCGCGTGTTGTACCCTGATGATACGACGCAAGGCGGCAAAGAACTCCGTCTAAAGCAGGAATATTTCTTTACGTCAGCATCGATAAAGGACCTGCTACGTCGCTTCCTTTCGGAAGGCAATAACATCCGCGATCTGCATGAACATGTCGCCATTCAGCTTAACGACACGCACCCCGCAATTGCGGGTCCGGAATTGGTACGCCTGCTGATCGACAAGCATGATTTCAACGTCGATGATGCGATTGAGATGGCGCGCAAGTGTCTGGCCTATACCAACCACACATTGTTGCCAGAGGCATTGGAACGCTGGCCCGAAGAACTGTTTGTGCGTATTTTGCCGCGTCATTACCAAGTTATTCAGATGATCCAAGAACGCCATTTGGCCGCAACCGGGTCCGACATTCGCATTCTTGAGCATGGTGATGTCAAGATGGGCGAGCTGGCGTTTGTGATGGCACATTGCGTCAATGGCGTGTCGGCGTTGCATTCGGAATTGGTGAAAGAAACCGTATTTTCCGACCTGCACAATGCCTATCCAAAACGCATTTTGAACCAGACCAACGGCATTACGCCGCGACGTTGGCTGTATTCTTGCAACCCGCCTTTGCGTGACCTGATCACTGACACAATTGGATCCGGTTGGGAAGACGATTTAGAAAAACTGCAAGACCTGAATGCATATCTTGATGATGCATCTTTTCAGCAAACGTACCGCGCAGCCAAGTCGCAAAATAAGGACCGACTGGCGAAGTGGCTGAAGGACCGCAACGGGTTCACGCTTGATACGTCTGCAATGTTCGACATTCAGATCAAGCGCATCCATGAATACAAGCGCCAGCACCTTAACATTCTGGAGACCATCGCACTTTGGAATGAAATCCGTGACAATCCAACCGGAAACTGGACACCTCGTGTCAAGATATTCGGTGGCAAGGCGGCACCTGGCTATGTCTTGGCGAAATCGATTATCCGTCTGATCAACGACGTTGCTGCGACGATCAATAACGATCCGGTCACGCGCGATTTCTTACAGGTTGTCTATCCGGAAAACTACAACATCTCGATGGCGGAAATGCTGATCCCTGCATCTGATCTGTCCGAGCAAATCTCGACCGCAGGTAAAGAGGCGTCGGGAACAGGTAATATGAAACTGTCGCTTAATGGCAGCCCGACCATTGGCACTCTAGACGGCGCAAACGTAGAAATTCGTGATCGCGTTGGCCACGAGAATTTCTTTTTGTTTGGTCTGACGGCGGCGGAAGCGCAGGCAAAACGTGGTGAAGAAGGATATGCGCGCCGCACAATTGAAGCCAGCCCTAAGCTGTCGCGCGTGCTTGGCCAGATTGGTGCAGGGGTGTTTTCAAATGGCGATCAGCATCGCTATTCGAACATTCTGCACAATCTGTATGAACACGACTACTTCTTGGTAAGCTGCGACTTTGACGAATACTTTGCCAAGCAGCGCGAAGTTGATGCAGTATATCAGGATGTTACGCGCTGGACCCGTATGGCTGCCGCGAACACAGCAGGTATGGGCTGGTTTTCGTCCGACCGCACGATACGAAGCTATGCAGACCAGATTTGGGACGCAAAGTCTGTGATCTGATGAGGTGCCAAGACGCCGGATGTTCCGGCGATACGAAATAGGATGGGGATGACTGACGTGATCAACGACGACCTTCAAAAGATTTCACAAGGCAGTCATCCCGATCCCTTTTCGGTATTAGGCCTACATATAATTGATGGTAAAGTTGCAATCAGGGTCTTTCATCCAGATGTGGAAGCTGTCGCTGTCATTGACACCAAAACCGCGCGTAAAATTGTTACGTTGGAGGCATTGGGTGACGGGTTGTTCGCGGGTACCGCACCAAGGCGCAAGACGCCATTCGCATACCGCTTGGAAATTTCCAAAGGCCCCCATTCGTGGGAGGCAGAAGACCCGTACCGGTTTGGTCCCGTTCTGGGTGAATTGGACGAACATCTGATCGCCGAAGGTGCCCACCTAGATTTGTGGAAAGTTCTTGGCGCACATGTGATGGATCATGAAGGCGTTGCAGGAACACACTTTGCTGTTTGGGCGCCGAATGCCCGCCGCGTGTCTGTTGTTGGTGATTTCAATAGTTGGGACGGGCGCCGCAACCCGATGCGCGGGCGCGGAAATACCGGCGTTTGGGAAATCTTTATGCCTGAATTGGGTGACGGCGAGGCGTACAAGTACGAACTTGTTGGTGCACAGGGCGAACTGCTGCCACAAAAGGCTGACCCGTTTGGGTTTGGGTCTGAGCATCCGCCCAAAACCGCGTCTGTTGTGCGCAAGTTGGACGGTCATAAATGGACCGACGGCAAGTGGATGAACAAACGCGAGGCGCTGCAAAGGATTGATCAGCCGATTTCCATCTATGAGGTCCATCTGGGTTCATGGAAGCGCGTGCCGGATGACGGCAACCGCCCATTGTCCTATCACGAACACGCTGAGCAATTGGTCAGCTATGCCAAGAATATGGGGTTCACCCACCTTGAGTTAATGCCGATCTCGGAGTTTCCGTTTGATGGGTCGTGGGGGTATCAACCTGTTGGTCTATATGCGCCAACAATCCGCCACGGAACTTTGGAAGAATTCCGTGCCTTTGTCGAAGCCTGCCACGCGGCTGATCTTGGTCTGATACTTGATTGGGTGCCGGGGCACTTCCCGGAAGACAAGCACGGGCTGGGTCAATTCGACGGCACGCCACTATACGAACACGCGGACCGCAAGGAAGGGTTTCATCCTGATTGGAATACGCTGGTCTATAATTACGGCCGTGTTGAGGTGTCCAACTACCTTATCGCCAACGCATTATATTGGCTGAAAGAGCACCACATTGATGGCTTACGTGTCGATGCCGTGGCGTCGATGTTGTACCGCGACTATTCGCGTAAGGATGGCGAATGGGTACCCAATAAAGACGGCGGGCGCGAGAACCTTGAAGCGATCGAATTTCTGCAAAATACCAATACAGTGGCTTACGGCCAGACCACTGGTATTGTCACCATCGCGGAGGAATCCACCGCGTTTCCAGGCGTCAGTGCACCGGTTGATCAGGGTGGACTTGGGTTCGGGTTCAAATGGAACATGGGCTGGATGAACGACACGCTATCCTACATCGAACAGGACCCAATTCACCGCAAGTACCACCATCACAAGATGACATTCGGCCTGCACTATGCGTTTACCGAGAATTTCGTCCTGCCGATCAGCCACGACGAAGTGGTGCATGGCAAAGGATCAATGATCAAAAAAATGCCGGGGGCGGGTGATGAAAAGTTCGCTAACCTGCGAGCCTATTATGGCTATATGTGGGGCCATCCGGGCAAGAAATTGTTGTTTATGGGCTGCGAGTTTGCGCAAGGCGCGGAGTGGAACCATGACCAGAGCCTTGATTGGCATTTGACCGAGACCCCGCAACATCGCGGTGTGCAAAATCTTGTGCGCGACCTGAATGTCCTGTTTCTTGAAACACCTGCGCTGCATCAACTCGATTGCAAACCCGAAGGGTTTGAGTGGATCGAAGAAAACGCTGCTGACGAGTCTATCTTTGCATGGATGCGCTACGGAGCCAAAGGCGCAGCACCGGTATTGGTTGTCAGTAACTTTACGCCCGTTGAACGATCTGAACGGCGTATCGGGGTGCCTAGAGCCGGTCGTTGGGTTGAGAAGTTGAACACCGATGCGGCGCTATATGGCGGCGGCGATCGCGGCAACATGGGTTTTGCGGACAGCCAACAGGTTGCAGCATCAGGTCGGGAGCATTCTGTTTTGCTTACGATTCCACCACTTTCGACACTGTTTTTTGAACTAAAAGAGACATCCTGAACATTCATTCGGGACAAGGGAGGGAAAACCGATGGACAATGAATCACAACGACTGGCGCAGCAAACAATGGCGTTCGTTTTGGCAGGGGGCCGTGGCAGCCGCTTGTACGAACTGACAGACATCCGTGCAAAGCCTGCCATGTATTTCGGCGGTAAAAGCCGGATCATCGATTTTGCCCTGTCAAACGCTGTGAATTCGGGCATCAAGCGCATCGGCGTTGCCACCCAATACAAAGCCCACTCACTGATCCGTCACCTACAACGCGGGTGGAGCTTTATGCGTGCAGAGCGCAACGAAAGCCTCGATATTCTGCCCGCCTCGCAGCAGATGGACAACGAAAATTGGTACAAGGGTACCGCAGACGCTGTCATGCAGAACATTGAGATTATTCGCGGTTATGGCCCGAAATACATTATGATTCTTGCGGGTGATCACATCTACAAACAAGATTATTCGCTGATGATTAAACACCACAAGGAAAGCGGCGCGGACGTTACTGTTGGCTGTATCGAAGTGCCCCGTATGGAAGCCAAAGGGTTTGGGGTCATGAAGGTCGACGAGACCGACAAGATCCTTGATTTTGTTGAGAAGCCTGCCGATCCTCCAGCGATGCCTGGCCATCCCGATATGGCGCTTGCCAGTATGGGCATTTATGTCTTTGAGACCGAATACCTGGCTAAGATGTTGAAAAAGCTAAGCGGCAAGGAAGGATATGGTCACGATTTTGGCGGTGATATCATCCCTGAAATTGTTGCCACTGGCAAAGCCATTGCGCATCCGTTCAGCCGATCTTGTGTGCGCACTGGCCTAGAAGAGAAACCATACTGGCGTGACGTCGGCACGGTCGATGCCTTCTGGCAAGCAAACGTGGACCTGACGGATTTCAAACCCGAACTTGACCTATATGATAATACATGGCCGATCTGGACGTACTCCGAGCTTACCGCACCTGCGAAGTTCATTCACAATGAAGAAGGTCGTCGTGGGCATGCTGTGTCATCGATGGTGTCTGGAGGGTGCATTATTTCTGGATCGACTTTGAACCAGTGTTTCCTGTTTACTGGTGTACGTACCCATTCCTATTCCGAATTGCAGGGTGTCGTGGCAATGCCATATGTTGATATCGGGCGCAAAGCGCGGTTGAAGGATGTGGTGATTGATCGTGGCGTCAAGATCCCTGCAGGTCTGGTTGTTGGTGAAAATGCCGAACTGGACGCTAAGCGTTTCCGGCGCACCGAAAATGGCGTCTGTTTGATCACCCAACCAATGATCGAGAAACTGGGCACTTGACATGAAGCTGCTGTTTGTTGCCTCTGAATGCGCACCTTTCGTCAAGACCGGAGGGTTGGCAGATGTAATTGGCGCAGTCCCTAAGTCGCTGGCGTCTATGAATGTCAGTGTGCGGGTGTTGATCCCGGCCTATCCAGCATTGGCAACAGTTGTGGCTTCGGGTCAGACTGTGATGTCGTTCGACGATCTGTTCGGCGGGCCCGCGCGGATCGTCGCGGCGCAGGCCGAAGGGTTGGACATGCTGCTGCTTGACGCGCCGCATCTGTATGACCGTGCTGGCAACATCTATCTAGGTCCGGACGGGCAAGATTGGCACGACAATGATCTACGTTTTGCCGCTCTTTCGTACGCGGGGGCGCAGATCGGTCTGGATGGCCTTAGGGGTTGGAAGCCTGATGTCATCAATGCGCATGATTGGCAGGCGGGTCTAGTTCCGGCTTACATACGCCAAGACGACCGCCCATCGCCCCCCGTTGTGATGACCATCCACAACATCGCGTTTCAGGGAATATTTGAAAGTACGCGGCTGTCTGCGCTTAGGTTGAATTCTAATCTGTTCACAAAAGATGGCGTTGAGTACTTTGGCAAAATCAGTTTTTTGAAGGCCGGATTGGCTTTGTCGCATAAGATCACCACCGTCAGCCCATCCTACGCCGCTGAACTCTTAACACCAGAGTTTGGCATGGGGCTGGACGGTCTTCTGCGCGAACGTCACCTAGACCTGCATGGTATTCTGAACGGCATCGATCTTGACGTTTGGAACCCCCAGACCGACACCAGTCTGGTTGCAACTTATTCCGTCTCGTCGCTTGCAGGAAAAAAGAAGAACCGCGCCGAGTTGGAAGCACGTTTTGGACTGTCAAAAGGCGATGGCCCGCTGTTTTGCGTTGTGAGCAGGCTTACCTCGCAAAAGGGTCTGGATATGCTTCTTGATTGCCTACCTGATCTGGTGGATCAGGGTGGCAAGCTGGCCCTGTTGGGATCGGGTGATCTTCATCTGGAACAGGCCTTTGTCGATGCATCCAACCGCTACGCTGGTTCTGTTGGCACCATCATTGGCTACGACGAAGCCTTGTCGCACCTGATCCAAGGCGGCAGTGATGCCATTCTGATCCCTTCGCGGTTTGAGCCTTGCGGTCTGACCCAGCTTTACGGATTGCGCTATGGCACACTGCCGATTGTTGCGCGCACAGGCGGGTTGGCGGACACGGTGATTGACGCAAATGATGCGGCACTACACTCTGAATGTGCCACAGGCATCCAATTCGCACCGATCAATGCCATCATGTTCAGCCACGCGATTTCACGCACCTGCGAACTGTATGCAAAACCCAAAATTTGGACAAAAATGATGCGCCGTGCGATGCGTCATCCGGTTGGGTGGGACCAGTCTGCAGTGGCCTACCTTGACGTCTATAATTCTGCGCAGGAGCGTTGAGCAACCACGATGTCCATTCCCGAACTTTCCAGCGGTACCCCGCACCGGCTTGGCGCGCATCACGATGGTGCGGGCGTGAACTTTGCCATCTTTTCCGCCCATGCCAGCAAGATTGAACTGTGCCTGTATTCCTCCGATGGCAAACGCGAAACGGCGCGCATTGCGCTGCCTGAGCGCACGGGTCCGGTCTGGCACGGGTATCTGGAGGGACTGCCCGTTGGCACGCTGTATGGGTATCGCGCTCACGGCACCTATGCGCCTGAATATGGCCATCGCTTCAACCCAAACAAGTTGCTGCTTGATCCTTACACCCGCGAGATATTTGGCGATTGGATAAACGATCCCGCAACACTTGGATATGACGAAACATCATCGGCAGTTGATTTGTCCTTCGACACCCGTGACAGCGCGCCGTTTGTCCCGAAATCGGTCGTTTCAGACCCGACTTTGTTTGAGGGGATGAAAAACGGTCGGCACATCAAAACAAACAAAGACTTGATCTATGAAGCCCACCCAAAGGGTGCGAGCCAAACCAATCTAGACGTGCCCCAAGCCGTTCGCGGTACCTACGAGGGCCTCGCTTCGGACGCGATGCTGGACCACCTTCAGTCGCTCGGCGTTCAAGCCATTGAACTGCTACCGATTCACAGCTTTGTTGACGACAAATTTCTCGTTGATCGAGGTTTGCGAAACTACTGGGGTTATAATTCCATCGGCTTTTTCGCGCCGGAACCTCGCTACTTTGGACAGGACGGGCTGAAAGGGTTCCAAGACATGGTACGGCGGTTTCACGATGCAGGCATCGAGGTTATTCTTGACGTCGTGTATAACCATACTGCCGAGGGCGATCAGCGCGGTCCAACGCTGAGTATGCGGGGATTGGACAACGCATCGTATTATCGCCTGACCGCAGGCCAGCCGCGTTACTATGTCAACGACACTGGCTGCGGCAACACGTTGAACGTGTCGCATCCTTATGTTTTGCGCATGGTTCTCGACAGTTTGCGGTTCTGGGTTGAATGTATGGGGATCGACGGTTTCAGGTTTGACTTGGCAACAACACTGGGGCGTGAAAACCAGGGGTTTGATCCAAATGGCGGCTTTTTCGACGCGTTACGCCAAGACCCTGTTCTGAGCCAAGTCCGCATGATCGCAGAACCTTGGGACATCGGGCCGGGTGGATACCGCCTTGGCGAATTCCCGCATGAATTTAGCGAATGGAACGACAGCTACCGCGATACCGTGCGCCGGTATTGGCGCGGTGATGCGCATAGCGCGCAGGAACTTGGCGCGCGGCTTTTGGGATCTGCCGACAAGTTTGACCGCACCGGACGGCGCAGCGATGCGTCGGTGAATTTCCTCGCCTCGCACGATGGCTTCACTCTTGCTGACACAACCCGCTACGAGAACCGCCATAACGAGGCGAACACGGAAAACAACCGTGATGGACACGGGTCAAACTACAGTGACAACGGCGGCGTGGAGGGTGAGACCGACGACGAGGCGGTCCGCACCATCCGCACCAAACGGCAACGTAATATGCTTGCGACGTTATTCTTGTCGCAAGGCACGCCGATGCTGCTGGCTGGCGACGAATTTGGAAACTCGCAGCAGGGGAATAACAACGCCTATTGTCAGGACAACGACACTGGCTGGCTCAACTGGGACCATGCAGACCTCGAGCTTCAGGCCTTTGTTGCCAGCCTGTCAGTCTTTCGCCAGAAGCATATAAACGTCCGCCAGAGCCGATTCTTACACGGAAAAATACGACCTCAAGACGCCAAGGCTGATGTGATCTGGACGGACTTTTTGGGTGAGGCGTTAGAATGGCGTGACCCCGGATTGGCTAATTTCTGTCTGACACTTCGATCTTCGGCAGAAGCACCTAGCTTTGAGGCCGATGGCGATGCTGTTTTTATTGTCTTCAATCGCGCCGACGAAGAAGGGCATGTCATCTTGCCAGAAGCTCCGGCAGGCCAACACTGGGTACGCGCAATCGACACAGATCAGCAGGACCAGGGTTCGTTTAGCCAAGTTGAAACCGATAATGCAATTGTGGCGGCGCAATCCGTGGTCGCGTTTGTTCTTCAATCAATTGGGCAGGGGACGTGAACGCGCAAGACGACCTTTCGGCATTGGCAGATCTATGCGGCATTTGGCGCGAGTTTCACGATCTTAATGGCGAATTGAAAGCCACCTCACCGGAAACGCAAAAGTCACTCCTGACCGCAGTTGGCATGGATGTCAGCGATGATAACGCTGTGCGAAACTCCCTTGCCATGCTGCGCCACGAGATAGAGGATCGCTGGTTCCCCGACGAAATCATCGTGCAAAGCAACGTCGAATCCCCGCTTGAATTCGGACTTGGCGCAGCCTGGCAATTGCGTTTGGACGAAGATGACGAAGTCTTCGCTTCCGGCGAACCCTGCGACCATATAACACTGCCTGCGCTGCCGTCAGGTGTCTATTCACTGACGGCAACAGTGTCGGGGCGCACTGAGATAGTCACTGTACTTGCGGCACCCGAACGCTTGCCATCCGTCCAAGATTTGACCGGCGCGACAAGACTATGGGGGATGAACCTCGCGCTGTATGGCCTGCGCTCAAAGCGCAACGCAGGTCTGGGAGATTTCGAAGATCTTGCACAGGCAGCTGAAGTGGCAGGATCAGTGGGTGCCGGATTCCTTGGTATCAATCCGCTGCACGCAATGGGCCATTGTAATGTCGAGGCGATAAGTCCGTATTCCCCTTCACATCGCGGGTTTCTGAACACAGCCTATATCGCACTTGATCGTATTCCCGGGTTGCAGAATGGCTTAACTCCCGCTGCGTTTGATGATGTCCGCCGCGCAAGCACGGTTCAGTACGGCGTCCAAAAAGTGATGCATCAGAAATCGCTTGAAGAGCTGTTCGAACGTTTCAACGAAACTGCAACCGAAGCCGCTAAGGGCGCATTCGCAGAATTCATAATCAAGGGTGGAACAGATTTGAACCGCTTCGCACGGTTTGAAGCGCTCAGCGAAGTTTATGGAACGCAGTGGCAGGACTGGCCAACTGATCCGACCACCCCAAAAACCGAGCGCCTTGATTTCCACATTTGGCTACAATGGGTTGCTGAAACTCAGCTCACTCAGGCCCAAAGCCGCAGCAAATCGGCGGGTATGTCGCTAGGGCTTTACCTCGACCTTGCTATCGGCTCACGCCGTGACGGTGCCGAAAGTTGGTGCGAACAAGCGGCCGTGGCGCGAGGGGTGTCCATCGGTGCCCCCCCTGACCAGCTTAGCCCCGAAGGCCAGAACTGGAATCTGACCGCCTTTGCGCCGCGCAAGCTAAAAGCGCTTCGGTATCGCCCCCTGCGCCGCATCATCGCCCAAGTCTTCCGTCACGCAGGGATTATCCGTATTGACCATGTGCTTGGCCTCAACCGCAGCTATTGGATCCCTGATGACGGCAGCCCTGGCGGCTATATCCGCCAACCGTTCGAGAGTTTTCTAGCGATCATCAAAATCGAAGCCGAACGATTTAATTGCGCCGTCGTTGGAGAAGATCTTGGCCTTGTTCCAGACGGCTTTCGTGACATCATGCGTGACAACGGGTTCTATGGCTATTCAGTCCTGCAGTACGAAAAAGACGCGCATGGAAAGTTCCGCGATGCAGATGACAGTTCATCTCAAGTCCTGTCTTGCTTTGCTACCCACGACACGCCGACTGTCAAAGGCTACGAGACCGGACGCGACATTGATTGGTGGGAAAAGCTCGATTGGATCGACGTGCAAACGGCGGAAAGAATGCGCCATGACCGCGCTGCCGAAGTGAATACCTTTCGAGGCGAATCCGATTTTCAGACCTGTGTCCATAGTCAGCTCGCACATTCACAGGCTGCTCTTGCGGTGGTTCAGCTTGACGATATTTTGGGTGTGGTGGAAACCCAAAACCTACCCGGTACAATCAACCAGCACCCAAACTGGCTCCGTAAATACGATCTAGACCTAGACATTTTCGATTCAGACGAACGCCTCGCTGCGTCAGCCTCTCTTATGAACAACGCCGACCGAGGCATCGCAAACAAAGGACAATCTCAGGAAGACTAGGACCGTTCAGACCAAGCCCATTGACGGGCAGATGCTGGGTACGTCTGGATTGCGCAATGCGTTGCTGGCCCAGTACGCACGACGAGGGTCAAAACCAGCAGGATTTTTGGATGTCATATGAACAGATTTGGTCGGATGAAAAGGTGCTACCGCTTCGCGCCCGCCTTCGTATGGCTGGGAATAGCGCTCTGTCGCCTCGTCAATAATCTTTCCTGCAAGTGGAGAAGGATCAAGGACATCAGAGAGCCGTGCCGGTACATGGGCCGCGCACTGACAGGCAAATCAGCTGCCCCTTAAGGCGCGCCCGAAATAGTCTGTCAGTGGCTTCGTCAGATAAGACAGGGGCGTGCGATCATCCGTCTTGATGAAGGCCTCAACAGGCATGCCCGGCAGGATTTCCAACGCATCCAGCTTTGTAAGCTCTTCTTCTAACGGTTCAAGATCGACGCGATAGAAGCTGATCCCTGAATTCTCGTCCTCAAAGACGTCAGCCGAAACTGAAATGACCCTGCCGATAAGTTCGGGCGTGGTTCGCTGATTAAAGGCCGAGAACTTTAGCGTCGCTTCCTGACCGACATGCACCTGATCGACATGGATCGCTTCGACGCGGGCCGAAATGATCAGGGGTTGGTCCTGTGGGATTACGAACATAAGGGGTTCCGCTGATTGAACGACAGCTTTTTCCGCAAACACGCTTGAGCCATAGACGATGCCACCCACGGGCGCACGGATGTCGAGGCGAGACATACGTTCAGCCAAAGTGCGGTGCTGTTCGGTTAGCTCCAATTCGTTGAATTGGATGTCGCGAAGTTCTGTGATCGAATTTTCCTGCCGCGAGGTGACAAGACGAAGAAGTTCGATCTCAAGTGCTGCGATTTGGCCCCGGAACTGGGCGACGCTGGCGGTCAAACTGCCGATCTCACCTGCGATTTGCGCGGCGTCGCGCCGCAAGGTCGAGACCCGCTGGCTTTGCACAAGGCCCCGTTCCAATAGCGATTCCTGATCTGCAAGATAGGCGCCAACCAGTTCTTCTTGTATCGCAAGGGCCGCCAGCTGGGCATTGGCCCCTTCAATCTGGTTGTGGGTTTGTTTGATCTGTTCGATAATCTGATTTCGTTCGGTTTCAAGAGATATCCGGCGCGCTTCGAACAGTTTGCGCTGACCGTTGATCTGCTCGGTTGCGGCTTCGCTGGTCAGTGCAAGCAGAATTTCGGGGAAGACGATGTCCTGCGCTTCGTCCCGTTCGGCCTGCAATCGCGCCTTCCGGGCGCGAAGTTCGATCAATTGCAAGTCGGCGACAGCCATTTCGGATTTCAACATGGTGTCGTCGAGCCGCAGCAGAAGATCGCCCGCAGCTACCGGATCGCCGTCGCGCGCCTGAACGGTACCGACAACACCGCCTTCGGCGTGCTGTATAACTTGGCGGTTGTTTTCGACAACGATGGTTCCGCTGGCGATAATTGCGCCAGCGATTTCGGTGCGAACACTCCAAACGCCAAGGCCCAGGATAAGGAAGGTTAGGGCGCTGAACCCCACAAAGAGAGGCAGACGTGCGCTATAGGTGGGCCTGTTCATTTCTGTGCGTCTCCGACCATGCGGCTGATGCCGTCTGAGTTTTTCATCATGGATTTGATGATTTCGTCGCGGGGGCCTTGCGCTTTGACCGCGCCCTTTTCGACGATCAGCAATGTGTCGCATTGCGAGATTGCGATAGGGCGATGCGTCATGATGATGACGGATCGGCCTTCGGCTTTCATTGTGCTGATCGCCGAGTTCAGGGCATCGCTGCCCTCCTGATCTAGGGCCGAGTTCGGTTCGTCCAGCACAAGAAGGACCGGGTCACCAAATAGCGCACGGGCCAAAGCGATACGTTGGCGTTGCCCTCCCGACAATCCGATCTTGTTATCTTCAATACGGGTTTCGTATCCGTCCGGTAAGGACAGGATCAGCTCGTGTGCCTTGGCTTTTTGCGCCGCGGCCACGACCATGGCACTGTCGGGTTCCATGGACATGCGCGCTATGTTTTCTGCAATGGTGCCAGTGATCAACATCGGATCCTGCGGAAGATATCCGATGTAAGTGCCCAAGTCCTCGGCCCGATAGTGTTGAATAAGCGCACCGCCTAAACGGCATTCGCCAAGGGTAGGGGTCACAAGGCCAAGTACCGTTCTTGCAATTGTCGTTTTCCCCGAGCCACTTTTGCCGATCACTCCAAGCGCTTCGCCCGGGGCCACAGAAAACGAGACGTTGTAAAGCAGTGGCGGTTTTCCGGGCGCGGTCGAAATCGTCACACCTTTCACGTCAAGCTGACCTGATGGAGGTGGCAGTTGCGTTCGTTCCGGTATATCCGGCATCTGATCCCAGAACGTGCGAAGCGATAGCCAGCCCTGACGGGCGCGGGCAATCTGCGGCCAACGACCGATAATTTGCTCGATCGGTGCAAGTGCGCGGCCCAACAGGATCGATCCTGCGATCATGGCACCGGCCGACATCTCACCGCCCAAAACAAGCCATGCCCCAAGCGCCAAAACCAGTGATTGCAGCGAGAGCCGGAAGGACTTGGTAAAGGTCGAAAATGCGCCCGTCCAGTCAACGGCAGTCATGTTGTCTTGCAAAGCTGTCATCCGGTGGCTCATCCAACGCTCGGTTACAGGTTGAATCATGCCCTGACCTCGGATCAGTTCCGAAGCCCGACGAGCGTTCTCACCAAACCGATTGGCAATTTCCGAACGGCCCTGCGCTTCAGAGACCCGTTTGGACGTCAGCACCTGACTAAGAAGGGTAATACAGACCAGCACCAGACCCCCGGCAAGTGCGAACCATCCAAGCAAAGGATGGAAAATGAAGATGACCCCTATGAAAAGCGGCGTGAAAGGAACATCCATGATCGACGTCAGAGCGGATGACGCGAAGACCCCTTGAACCGCTTCCAGATCCCTTTGTGCCGAAGCTGTTTCGGGGCGGCTGCCGTCGTTTCCTAATTGTGCTTCGAACACCCGGTCGTCCATTGAGGATTGAAATCGCGCGCCGTAACGGGCCAGTAGGCGTGAGCGGGCAAAATCCAGAAGCCACATGAAACCGTAAAGACCAAGGACCAGCACAACCAGCGCCACAAGCGTTTCTTCCGAGCGCGACCCCAATACCCGATCGTAGACCTGAAGCATGAACAACGGGCCTGTCATCATCAGGATGTTGACGAAGACGCTAAAAACCAACGCAAACCACAGGAAGTGCCGGGAGTTATTGGCGATTTCCCTAAATTCCTCGGAACCTTTGCTCATGTCATAACCCTTGTCATTAATACCTAGCAACTCAACGATTTAACTACTCAGTAATTCAATGAGTTTAGCACTTAGTAACTCAGCGAGTTTGAGAACATTAACCATTACCCGCAAACCATGAACACCGCAAAGCAAAGACGGTGTGCGACTGTGCAATCTTGGTCATATGCGTGTTTAATGCCATTGTTTTAAGGGCATTTCCACATGACCGTCCGAGGTCCCTAGATCATGGACAGGTTCCCGGTTGTCACCGCTGTGACGAAAACGACGGCATTGGCAACACCATGCGAAACAATCGCGTCTTCCACACGTTCGCGCCGCGCCATGACGTAAGAGAACGCAAGGCTGGCAATGATGGCTTCGACCCAACGGTCATGCAGAATAGCAAAGATCCCTGCGATGATGAGGGCTGGAATGATCTTCCAAAGCATACCTTGTCCTAATCGAAGTTTGCGTTCGAGATACTTTCGAAAGAACAATTCTTCGATAACAGGCACCAAAACGATTGTCCCAAGGCCGCGGGCCACAAACCATCCGATAAGCCATGCGCCTGCCAATGTACCATAAGGTGAAGCGCCCTGTTTGACTGGGATCGCCACCCACATCAGGCCAATCGCAAAGCCGATCAACAGCGAAGCCGCATCGGGACGCCACTCCAGTTTCGATAGGAAGGGCCAGAAGACAGCTAGGGCCGCCGTCATGGCGAGTGCGCGTAGAGGATAG
>JAOHEK010000110.1 GCA_028097405.1 Paracoccaceae bacterium
AACCAAGACACCAGCTGTTCAGTAAAATAAGATGACGGCTTGTTGACGACGGAGTTCTACGTTTATTGACATTGGTTGACAAAAATCCGGCAAAAGCGGCAAGAATTCCTCTTTTTCCAAACCGGTACGCCAACACTATTGTTCCGACACTCTCGTGTTGCGCACTGACTGTTGCTTTGGCAAAACTGTGAATCTCCAGAAGGCTTGATTTCCGTCGAAACTGGTTCTTCGGGCTTTGGTGTCTGTACTGGAACGGCGGTTGGCTTGGATGTGCGAACCGGTTGTTGCGCTGATGCGGCCCTACGTGCGCGCCAGTCTTCAAGATCGGCATCTGTTACGCGCTCGCGAAGAGCTTGAAGGACGTCTAAACTAGGAGCGCCACTAGGCGTTAGGCCAACATCGCTTTCGAATTTGCGAACTGCAGCCTGAGTGCGGGGACCTGGAAGGCCATCGATACGCCCCAAGGAGTTTCCCAAAGCAGAAAGGCGTTCTTGCAACTCGATCAATTCAGTTCGGTTCAGTCCGCGGGCAGTTTCGGTTTTTGGTGAAACGGCTTCGGGTACCAACGGTTTTAGAGCGATGTCAGGTGTACCTGTCTGGCTATTTAGTCTGGCAATTCGCATCCGCGCGAGATCGGCAAAATCCCCATTGGGATAGCGCAACAAATAGCCTTCTAATTCCGTTGCAACGGTCGATTGAGCCACAGATTGCCAATACGCGGTTTCAACAATCCGCGTGTCGGGTGAGGGTTCAAGCACCGGTTCCGGTTGAACCAGTGACAGTCCGCGCGTTTCGTTCAAATAGATTTTCTCGGCGGAAAGAGATCCGTAAACAAACGGCTCCTGCTGGCCACCTGTGGCCTCTAGAACATCATCTCGGACCTGACGCATCAACAGCCCGATTTCGGTGTTGGGCTTCTGGAGCGCCGAAATCAATGCACTTGCATAAGGACTATTGCGGCCCGCACCATCAGATGCTGTTGTGCCCTCTTTTGCGGCATAAGCGACAAGTGTATTTTGTGTGGGCTCAACAGCCGAAAGGCCCCGACCGATTGACCTGGAGGCAACGGTACGCTGCATTGTTGTGGAAAAAGGGTTGTCGCGGCAGGCATCAACGACAACGATGCTAAGTTGCGACGCGCCACTTGCCGCAAGAATCAGTGTTTCAAGCCGGACAGTTTCGAAATTGACGTCAGTATCGGCTTCAAGAACAGCATCGACTGGGATTAGAAAATTCTCGCGGTCGATTTCGATGCCGTGGCCCGCAAAGTAAATGAGTGCAATACTTGCGTCCGTCGCCTTTCGGCGGAAGATTCGTAGCGTGTCAAGCATTTCGCCTTGTGACTGATCGGTCCCACGAACAACTTCGAACCCGATGGCTTCAAGCGCGACGGCTAGGTCAGCCGCGTCATTTCCTGGGTTCTTAAGCGTCGGCACATTCTGGTACGAGCTGTTGCCGATAACCAGCGCAATCCGTTTGTCACTGATGACTTGCGCAGAGGCTTGAAGCGCAAAGTGTCCCAACAGGACTACAGCCAACATCAAGTGGACTATGAATTTCATCGCCAAATTGAGCATCGATCTGATAAATCTCGTTTATAATTGCTCATCAGGGACCTTACACCCTCACTAAGGTTCGGACAATCCAGCATGGCATTAAACTGAGGTAAATCCCGATAGGTTGACGGGTTTTGGGCAGCATTAGCACCTACGAGCGTAGCAGTACTTTGTTACTGTCGACAGCGTCCGCAACTTGCGCAAAGTATATCTTGCGATTTTCCGAGTTTTCTGCGGATCTCAACAACACAGTCTCAAGTTCAGCGATGACTTTGCTGGCGGTCGCTACTGCTGCGGCCTGACGTGCTGGTTCAATGGCTTTAAGTTGCCTTTGTGATCCGTTGTCTGGAAGGTTCAAGTGTTTTGTCTTCGGTCTGGCGGACGATGCTACGCAGTTTCGCCGCTGCTGTCGAAAATGCCTTTTTTACCTCACCACTATCGCCACGACTGCCGAGTTCGCTTGCAATCTGTTCGTATTTTGCCGCGATACAGTCAATTAGATATGGCAGGAGAATATCGCTACAATAGTCTTCGGTATCTTTAAGTCTGGCAACTGTTCTTCTTGTCTTTTCCGGGCCAAAGAATCTATCGCGAGAGTCATTGTGGCAATCGGCGTGATAAACATGGTCGTGGAAATTGCCCGAATATGATTCGCGTATCACCACGCTGCCATTCCCAACGTCGCCAAACGGGACAGAATTGATGAGCCGGGTAATTCCTTGACCTTCTCTATCATCGAAAGGACTATTCCAGAAAGTTCCTTGGTCAAAGT
>JAOHEK010000115.1 GCA_028097405.1 Paracoccaceae bacterium
CCGGATAAACTCGCGCCTGCCATTCGCGGGTCAGCGGATTGGTCAATACCTGAGCGTGGACGGCGCTGGTCTGCGCCAGAACGTCTTCGGCGATCTGCGCAACAAGCGGCGGTGCCTCACGCAATGCCACAATAGACCGTGCCCGTTCCTGTAGGTTCATCAAGGTATCGATGCCGCGTTTTTCGTCCAGATCCAGCGTGCTGAGCGCGACACTGAGCGACGCGAAAAGACCGTTGAGTTCGGATATTTTGCCGGACCGCAGATAGTCAATCGCCGGGCCGAAGGTCGCTTCAATCTGCGATCTGTTGGCAACCGGACGGGTTGGATCGTCACCGCCGACTTGGTGCCAGACTTCTTGTAATACCTTCTCGAATGATGAATTGCGGCGTGACAGGGCACCAGATACGAAGCGCGCGCTGTCCCCGTCGGCAAAGGGGCGGATCCTCAGGTCTTCTAACCACTCTTTCCAAACCTCGATAGAACGACCCTGCAATTTGTCCAAAACGCCTTTTCGGCTATCAAGCGATGTTGCGGCGGGCGTCGGAAAAAGTTTGGTAGCCTCAATGCGCGCAGTTCGAATGGCCGCATCGACTTTTCCACTTGATGCCAAATCCCATCCGCCCGAGGCAAACGCACGCGGCACCCCGTCAGCCAGTGGTTTTCCAGTGCGTAGCACAAAGATATCTTCGATCTCGGGAATAAGCGTGACGGGCAACCAATGGCCAAGCGCTCGCATGTCTGGATCGCGCAGAAGTTCAAGAAATGCTCTGTCTGTTTCGTCGGCTTCTCGTGCAAATTGGCGGGCCTGATCCATCAACTCGTCATCAGGCACCGCCAGCCGAGGCTCTGGGCCGTTTAGATAGAAAACGTGTTCGGCCAGGTGTCCAATTCCGAACTGCGCATCACGCGCCTCGATCCATCCCGCAAGGAAAGCAGGCGCCCAATCAGTCCGCCCGGTTAAAATGGCCCAGGCCCTGAGGCTTTCATAAAGCGCGATGTTATCGCCTTCGGTTGCGATAGCTTCGCCTATTGCTTCACGCAGGGCGTCGGGCAGCGTCGCGGTTACCTCGGCGCGGTACATGGCTTCGACTTTGGGCCCGCTGGCCCAATACGGGATGGTCACCAAACGCGACAATGGCGCCGCCGCAGACGCACGTGCGACTTCGCCGTGCAATTGGGCAACGCCAGCCAAACGTTCCGGGCTTGTGTCGTTGGACAGGGTTTCCGAACGAGTTTCAAAGGCTTTCAAAAGATCAGAATGATATCGGTAGTCTAAAAATGCCGCATATCCGGCAAGGGTGATCAGAAACGCCAGAATCCCAACGCTGAACAGCACAGCAGGGCCCCGGGTCAGGCTGGCACGCGATTGACGCTCTGTCTCGATGTCCTCAATGGTACTTGTCAGAAACGACGCCAACGCAGTGAAATCGCCGCCTTCTCTGCGCGCTGTTTCTGCGAACTGACCCAAATCATCGACCGTGATTGTCCGGCGTTCAAATAGATGGTCATGCGCCGAAGCATCCCAGGCATTGGCTCGGATCCACGGCAAGGCGCGCACCGCGTTGTCCGTCAGAACCGCCATCGCATAGCGGGCAGGGCGCGCCGCCGCGTTGGGAACATTCTGCGTTTTTAGACGATCTGCAAAGGCGTCCAGAACATCGCCGGCGTTTTTGGCCAAGGTTGCCTCGTCTACCTTTGGCGCGTTTGTGATATGCTTGATATACGCGTGGACCTGGGCGCTTTCCTGACTATAAACCGTATCCGCCATGGCTCAAAGTTTGCCTGCAGCGGTCCATTCCCGCAGTTTTTCGACACCGACTTCGAAGTGCATGCTGTCTTCGCGAGAGTACGTCGCGCCCCAAAACCAGCCTTCTTCGTTGAAAAGTTCGGCCACCAGCAAAAGCCCAAATTGCGTGCCACCGTCGCCAAAACCATCCAGCTTGTTTTGCAGTTTGATGTCGATCGCTGTGCCCCAAGAATGATTGGAAATCGAGCGCGTTGATCCCCGAACGAACCGCGCACAGATCGCGCCCGCCGTGCCGATGGCATTGAAGATCTCAGGTTCTGTGCGTTCCAACTTGGCCATGATGCGCTCTAGCGATTCTATTGCCGGGCGGATCAGTGTGACACGGATCGGGCCAACCTGACGGGTTTCTAACAACGAGCTAATGTCAGGGTTGGTGATTGATTTGCAGTCTTGCGACAGGTTCTG
>JAOHEK010000111.1 GCA_028097405.1 Paracoccaceae bacterium
GCGCCTCACCGTGGACGATTTGCTGCGCCAATAGCCAGCCATGCCCCCCACCCTCGCCTACGCCTGCGCGCAAGCCAATGATACAGAACGCATTTCGCTTGCCCGGTATCCGGCCAACAAGGGGTGCGCCGTCAATTGTATAGGTGATCGGCCCGTTGACCACGCGCTTGATTCCAGCTTCTGCCAGCACAGGCATCCGTTCAAACGCGCCTTCAAGCACGTCCATAACGCGGTCCAAATCGTCCGGGCACAGGTCATTGGCAAAGCTCGGGCTGATGCCATCCATGCCCCATGTTCTGCAGTCCTGTTCATAGAACCCCACCAAAAGACCGTTCTTTTCCTGCCGCGAATAATAGTCGCTGATCGGACAACGTAGCAGCGGCATCCGGTGTCCGGCTTCGGCAATAGCGGACGAAATACTGGTGTTCCATCGAGGTGACGGGGTGATGCACCCCCATCATCGCTCCGACTTCATTCACCCTGTAGCCGCAAGCATTCACAACGATGTCGGCATCAATGCTGCCTTTGTCGGTCTCAACAGTCCATGTGTCATCGCTGTGCTGGGTCAGCGCTGTGACGTTGGTATGGCGGTACACGTCCGCTCCGGCCTTGCGCGCGTGAAAGGCAAGCGCCTGACAGAGCTGGGCCGGATCAATATCACCGTCTTCGCCGTCCCAAACACCGCCAAGCAGGTTGTCGGTCGAAATCAGGGGGTGGCGTCGCGCGCATTCCTGCGCGTCGATAACTTCAAATTCAACGCCCATACCGCGCGCCATCGATGCAAAGTGCCGATAGCCCTGCATCTGCTCTTCGGTATTGGCCAGTCGTATACCGCCGTCGCCGTGGTGATAGCCCACCGGATATTCTGGATCGTCACGCAATTTCTTATAAAGGTTGATGGAGTGGGTTTTCAGGCCGACCATCGTCTGGTTCATGCCGAAATTTGTCACCTGCGCCGCAGAATGCCATGTCGTCCCGTTCAATAAGAACAACGTCGGACCAACCTTCTTCGGTCAGGTGATAAAGTGTTGAGCACCCGGCGATTCCGCCACCGATGACCACAACCTTAGTGCGTGATTTCATTCCAGTCCCCTACGAAATATGGTTCGCACCAGAGCAAGATTAACTCTACTGGTACATGAGTCGGGTATATATTCGCACAAATTAGGAAATCAATTCCGATTTATTCGCAGCAATAGCAATGATGTTGCGGCAAATATTGCAAAGAGTTGTTCTGTTGGAAGACATCATTGAGGAAAGATTGTCGTGGCTGTTTCCATAAAACGAGGAGGGCGCACGAAACGCCTTGCGCAGCGTGCGGCAAAGCCCGTCATCGACCCTTGCCCGCCGGGCCAAACTGGCGGGGCCTACAAACCCCTGCGTGAAGACGAACTGCAAAGCATTTACGACACAGCGCTGAAACTCTTGGCAAACCTCGGGCTGGGCGAGGTTCCCGAAAGGCTACGCGCCGACCTTTTGGCGGCCGGTGCTAGCGATGGAATGCCCGGCCGAATTACCTTCCCCCAAAAGCTTGTCGAAGACGCGATAAAACAGGCCCCAACGTCCTTTGTTCTGCATGGACGCGACAAGGCGCGCTCGATCACTGTGGGTGATCAGGCCGTCCATTTTGGCACTGGTGGGGCAGCGGTTCTGACGCTGGATATGGACAGTCGCATCTACCGCCCGTCAACCTTGCAAGATCTGCACGATTTCACGCGGCTGCAAGACACCTTGCCCAATATCAGCTGGTACACCCGGTGCTGCGTGGCCACGGATGTTCCTGATAATTTTGAATTGGATGTGAACACCATCCATTTCAACCTGCATCGGTCGTCGGTGAATTTCGATAGATTCAAACAGCCCCGGAATGATTTTTGCTTCTGATCACAACCCCGAGGGTGGCCCGGGGATGTTCGCCGAACGGCCCTTCATGAAAGCGCACATCAGCCCGATTATCTCGCCGATGCGGTTTGGCGAGGACGCGGTTGACGTTGTATACGAATGCATGGCCCACAATATCCCGATGTCCTGCATCACGGCGGCGCAGGCGGGGGCCACTGCGCCTGCAACGTTGGCAGGGTTTCTGGCACAATCGCTGGCCGAAACCCTTGCAAGCCTTGTCATGGTCCACGTGATCCAGCCCGGCTATCCGATGATCTTTTCGAATTGGCCCTTGGTGATTGATCTGCGCACAGGTGCCTTTTCGGGTGGCAGCGGTGAGACGGCCGTTTTGAATGCCGCATCCGCGCAGCTCTCCAATTGGTTGGGGCTTGTATCTGGCGTGGCC
>JAOHEK010000112.1 GCA_028097405.1 Paracoccaceae bacterium
CTTCCTATCGAACCCCGCACGCATTGAAGTTGCGCGTCAAGCCACGGCGTCCGAGATGATCACACAGGAAGTGATCATGGTCCAACCGTCACGACGGGACCGGGCCGCCAAGGAAAAACGCGATGTGCTGCGCGCCGTTATCGAGCGTGAAGCCGAAAAATGCACAAACGCGATCATCTTCTGCAACCGGAAATCGGACGTGGATATCGTGGCGAAATCCTTGAAGAAATACGGGCTGGATGCGGCTCCGATCCATGGCGACTTGGATCAATCCCAGCGAACCAAAACGCTTGATGCGTTCCGCGATGGCAGTCTGCGCTTTCTAGTCGCCTCTGACGTGGCGGCGCGCGGCTTGGATGTTCCGGCCGTCAGCCATGTGTTCAACTACGATGTGCCGACACACTCGGAAGACTACGTGCACCGCATTGGCCGAACGGGCCGTGCCGGTCGCGAAGGCAAAGCGATTATGATTTCGGCCCCGAGCGACAGCAAAAATCTTGACGCGATTGAAAAACTGCTCGCCAAAGAAATCCCGCGCTCGGACAATCCTGTTGCCGGTGCTCCGCAAAGCGAACCTGTCGCGGCCACCCGCGACGAGGTCGAAAAACCGAAACGCAGCCGCAGTCGCCGTTCTAGATCGGACGCTTCTAAATCAGACGCGCCTAATTCGGGCGCGCCCAAGGTCGTTGAACAAGTCGAGAAAAAGGCCGATGCGCCTCAGACCGGTGCAACCGAAACTGACGCAGCGCCCGCGACACCAAATAAACCCGAAGACGACAACAAGCAGCGCAATCGCGGTGGTCGTGGACGGCGGGACGGTGGTGGCAACAAGTTTATGGGTATGGGCGATGATATGCCCAGCTTCATTGCCAAAAGCTTCGAAGAGCGCAAAGTCAGCTAAGCCACTTTCAAACAGTTATTATGATCGATCCCTGGCGTACCCTCGCTGGGGGTTTTTTTTGACACGATCCTAACGCGCGCGTGATTTTCAGTTATGAGACCGGTCAGTGAAAGATTTCACACACATTTCCAAACTCAGTTGATGAGACAAAGGTGCATGTTCGTGGGATATTTGTTGAAAGGTCCAATAGGCCACAGCAACTCAACAGGAGCACGACGCACATGAAACGCCTTACCCTCATCACCCTAACAGCCACTTTGCTTGCAGCGACCAGCGCGTCTGCTTTCGATTTCATCACATCGCCTGTCGCGGGAAACGAGGCCTCGTCCGATTACGGATATGACCTAAACGACGCTGATCGCAGCGTCTCGTCAAACCAAGGCACAAACGGTTTGGGTATTTTCGATGCATACAACGACTTCGGACCACAGGTTTCGCTGATTGAAACGGGCAACCACGAACGCGCCGGTTTCCGGGTGGGCCTTGGCTACGATGTATCCAGCAACGTCGCACCGACGATTGACGGTGGTCGCAATTCCTCAGTCGGAGCTTTGGCGGATCGCTATGGAAGCGCCCCCCAGACACAGCACCTTTCCGGTGATGACACAGACGCTCTGGCCCTAAACCTTGGGTTTAGCCTGAATTTCTAAAAACTAGGCCGACGTCTGGGCGGTCCTCCCCCGCCCGGACGTCAAATCATTCGACCTCAGTTTAATCGGCTGATGATCACTGTGACTTCTGGCTTCTTGCCGATCTCGTCATCGCAGGTTTTCCGAACAGACCGCTTAAGGTCATCTTCCAATTTCCCATCATCCGACAAGGTCTTGCGTTTAGCACGGCCAATCAACTGGCTCAGGTCTTCTTCCAGCACCTCATCCAAGGCAGCCTTCGAGGCCCCGATTTCCGGCAATCCCGAGGATGCACAACAGATGCCGCGCCAGAACGTGATGCTTTTGGTGACCGGTAGTCAGGGAGAACGCCGTGCGGCTTCGGCTGGTTTGGCCCGTGGCAAATACATGGGGCTGGAACTGAAAGAAGGCGATACCTTTCTGTTTTCCAGTAAAACCATTCCGGGTAATGAACGCGGCGTTATTCGGATCATGAACGCGCTGGCCGAACGAGGCGTGGATGTGATCGACGACAGTTCGAACCTTTACCATGTGTCGGGGCATGCAAACCGGCCTGATCTGGATCAGATGCACAAATTGGTCCGCCCGAAGATTATCGTTCCTATGCACGGGGAATTCCGCCACCTACGTGCGCATTCTCGGCTGGCGCAATCCAACGGTGCTGCCTCGATCATCGCGCCGAATGGCACCATGGTCGATCTAACGAAGGACACGCCGAAGGTTGTCGAACATATCGAGACAGGGCGCAC
>JAOHEK010000113.1 GCA_028097405.1 Paracoccaceae bacterium
AGCGCACGGGCATATTAACGCCACGCTGCACCAAAAGCGCTTCCGCATGTTCCAAGCCTTGGCCATCCCCTCGGACAATCTGCCGTCTAAGCGCTAGTAAGGCGTTGTTGATACTTTTGTCCTGCACGCGCTATACCTTAATGGTCAGGGCTACCCACTCTGACAATGGTCTCGCGCCGCCCCCTCTTCCAACCATGAAACGGCGCGGGGCCACCTTAGCAAAACTAGGGATTTGGGGATTCACAAATCTTGGTGCGCTTGATACATAAGGCCGGATAAAACGGACATCGCCAGCATCGCTTCCAACGACGGCTTTCAGACTGGCGGCAAATTTTTTTTGCTTCCGCCAAAGTAAGGATACGGCCGCTGTAAAATGTCATTTGGACTTTCCCGATTTAGGCCTCACGACCTATGCTTATTTACGAACGCCTCGGTATTTCGGCCCTCATCTCGAAGCCAATCTACAAACTTCTGAAGCTGCGGACGGGAAGTAACCGGATCTCTGGTCCAAAGACGATATGGCGTTCCTGCCGGTAATCCCAGTTTGCTGGGAAACGGCAGCACAAGAACTTCTTCGCATAAGTCGTCCTCGATCAGCGACACACCACAGAGCATGTAACCGACCGCTTTTCGCGCTGCATCCAAAGTCATCCGCGTATTGCGGTATTTTGGGCCTTGTGTCAGTCCACTTTTTCTTTTTCCGAAAGCGATTGACCAGGCTGCCCAATCAGGTTGACTGGCGTGCGCCCGAACATGAATCAAAGAGACGCCTTCCATTTCGGTGTCTTTGTCGTGCCGACCGAGCCGCCACAAATTTGATGGCGCGGTGACAGGGACAAAGTAATCTTCAAAGAAAACATCCCCTTTCGCATCTGTGCCACGCTCGATCCGAATATCGGGCGAACCGATCTTGGAGGGAACGTCACCGGTCCCGTTGATGCAGAACTGGATTTTCGGGTACAACTCGCGGAATCGATGCAGACGCGGGGCCAGCCAAAGATCGGCTAAATCACGGTCGGCAACGATGTGAATTGCATATGCTCTCTGAAAATTCAGAGAATTGGTTACACGGTCCAACGCCTGAAAAGCGACTTGAAGCTCCGACAAAACGTTCTCCAGCTCTTGTGAAGACCGCGTTCCTTTGCGACCGCGCACAATAAGCTCAGTATCGAGGAATTCCTCCAGTGTCTTGATGCGTTGTCCCAAAGCTGCGGGAGTGATTGACAACTCGTCCGCTGCCGTTTTGAACGACCCCTTGCGTATGGCCAATTCCAGCGCTTGCAGCGATCTGAGATGCGTTGCGACCATGTGGTGGATTCCTTTGTTCAATTACTAAAAGTTTTCTTTATTTATACAAAGAAAATTTAGTTAGTGACTAGAGCGGTTCTGCTGCAAGATGAACTCACGCACCAGAAGGAGCCAAGCAATGTTGAAAAGATTTGTGATCGAACGCGGTATCCCCGGCGTTGGTGATTTCACCGACACCGAGCTTTGTTCCGCCGCACGAGCATCCAATACAGCGCTGTCAGAAATGAAGCCAGGCGTTCAATGGGAACATTCCTATGTCGCTCACAACAAAACCTTCTGTGTCTACATTGCCGAGAGTGAACAGGACATTCGCGAACACGCAAAAAACTCGGGTTTTCCCGCTGACGTTATCACCGAAGTCCACCATGTGATCGATCCACTTACTGGAAACGATTGAAGCTCAGGCACTAAATCAAACTTGGAGTAGAAGATTATGAAACGGAAAAAGAGCGTGGCGTTGGTCGCCGCGGCAGTCGGATTGTGTCTTGCAAACACTGGCTATGCCGAAACACTTGTTGAAAAAGTGCGGGTGGCAACGGAACGCTTTGCAGATGTCGCCGCGGCTGAGGCCGAAGGTTATGGGCCACAACCCTGTGTGAGCGGTTCTGGAGGGGGCGCAATGGGCATGCATTTTGTCAATATGAGCTACCTGACAGAGGACAAGAACACCCTCGACCTCGCGAAGCCCGAGGCGGTAATGTACGAGCCCCAGGCGGACGGGAGCCTTGTCCTCCTTGGTGTCGAATACATCACATTTGAGGGACCTGCGGTGCTGGACGGCCACCTTTTGCACTATCGCGGGTCGCCCAACCGTTACGGCTTGGATCCCTATTATGAAATTCACGTCTGGGCGCACCGTGAAAACCCGGCCGGCCCGTTTGTTGGAATGAACCGTGACGTATCATGCGAGTTTGCGGGCGGTTGAGATTAGGGCGTCCGGCCTTTGAC
>JAOHEK010000114.1 GCA_028097405.1 Paracoccaceae bacterium
TGGGCATCAATTGGATGATCCGCACCGGCGGTTACATAGGCTGCGTAGGCATGGCGGTCGCTGCGGTCATCACAATGCTTGGGTACGTCTCGCCCATCGTCTTCTTCGCGGCCTGCAGCTTTGTGGGGCTTGGCAATGGGCTGGTGATCCCAAACGCCAGCGCTGGCATGTTGTCGGTGCGCGCGCACTTGGCCGGTACAATGTCGGGCGTCGGCGCGTCGATCATGATTGGCGGCGGCGCGGCGCTATCTGCATTCTCGGGCGTGATGATCCAAAGAGGCGGGAGCAGTCTGACCCTGATCCTGATCATGTTCGGGTCTTTGCTATTCGGGCTATTCTCGATCCTTTACGTGGCACGCCGCGAAAAGCTGATTGACGCCGAAACTTGAATAATTAGCGATTTTGCGACATTAGGTTTGCAGTTATTCAAAAACGGTAAACCGACATGGCCACGCAAAAACTATACGCAGGCGCAAAATTGCGCGAGACCCGCAAGCGGCTGGGGGTGTCCCTGCCCTATTTGAACCAAATGGAGAATAACAACCGGCCAGTTTCGTCGGCGGTCATTCTGGCTTTGGTGCAGGAATTTGGCTTTGACGTCAGCGAACTTGCGGTTGGTGAAGGCGAACGTATGGTGACCGACCTGCGCGAAGCTTTGGCCGACCCGGTCTTTCAGGACACCAGCCCTGCGCAGGTTGATCTGCGCCTTGTCGCCTCGAATGCACCCGAAGTGGCGCGCGCCTTTCTGACATTGCACCGCGCTTACACCCAAGCCAATGAACGGCTGGCGTCGTTGGATGCCGCATTGGGTCAAGACGGGGTACGCCCCGGCGCGTCGCCTTGGGATGAAGTGCGCGATTTCTTTCATTACTGCGACAACTATATAGATGCCGTCGACCGAGCAGCCGAACGGTTTGCCCAAGGTCAGACTTCGGACGAAGCAATCGCGGTTGCCTGCGACCGTCTGGGTATTCATTTGCGCGTGGCGACCGACGAACAGGTTCTGCGCCAATATGATCCCGCCACGCGAACGCTTTCCCTGTCGCCATTGGCAACAGATGCAACACGACGTTTTCAAACGCTGCATCAGATCGCGCTGATGACACAAGGTGATCTGATCGAAGCCACGCTGGACCTTGCGCGGTTTCAATCTGAAACAGCGCGCAAGATCGCCAAGGTTGGCTTGGCCAATTACTTTGCGGGCGCCGCTTTGCTGCCATACCAGACGTTTCTAAGTGCCGCGCGCGATACGCGTCATGACCTTGAACGCCTGTCTCGCCGGTTTGGGGCCTCGCTGGAACAAATCTCGCATCGGCTTTCAACATTACAGCGACCGGGCGCGAAAGGCGTGCCATTCTTCTTTGTGCGCGTTGATCAGGCGGGCACAATTACGAAACGGCATTCGGCAACGCGACTTCAGTTCGCACGCTATGGCGGGGCCTGCCCTTTGTGGAATGTACATGCCGCCTTTGAAACGCCGGGGCGGTTTTTGCGGCAGTTGGCCGAAACACCCGACGGCGTGCGTTATCTTTGTCTGGCGCGCGAGGTTTCAGCGCCCGGTGCCGCGTTCCGCGCGCCAGTTCGCCGGTTCGCCATCGCCCTTGGCTGCGAAGTTAGCCACGCCAACGAGGTGATCTATTCTGACGGTTTGGACATGACAGATGCGAAAAACTTTGAGCCAATTGGGATTTCGTGTAGGATATGCGAGCGCCGTCGCTGCCACCAAAGGTCGGTCCCGCCTTTGGAAAGCGAGCTGACGATCCGAACCGGCGCGAGACATTGCCCTATGAGGTTGCTGGCTAAATGCTGAATACCGCGCTTATTGTTCTCTCAACCAGCTATTTTACTTGGTATTATACCCAGTTCGAAACAAGCGCGATCTATCCATTTGATACCACCTACGCCACTCCATCGGATGCTGGCGCGCCCGGTTTGATCGAAGACAGACTAGCGACCGATGACGGCGAAACCTTGATCGTCTGGCGCGCGGACGCCCAGCCCGGAAAGCCCACGATTTTATATTTTTCAGGCAACGCGGGCGGGCTGAAGGCCCCCGCCGACCGGTTCCGCAGCCTGACGCAAGCAGGGTTTGGCGTGATCGCGCCCGCCTATCGCGGCTCAAGTGGTTCAACTGGAATGCCGGACGAACAAACGCTTTTGAATGATGCCCGAACCATCGCGGCCCAGATGTCTGAGGACGCAGTAATACTGTATGGTGAAA
>JAOHEK010000116.1 GCA_028097405.1 Paracoccaceae bacterium
CCGCCCGAGAGTTTGCCGGCGATCGTATCAGCCTGTTCTGCGCCGATGCCGAAGCCCGCGAGACGCGCGCGTAGTTTGGCCGGTGTTTCGCCGACTTTGATTCGACGGATGTGTTCCAACGGGGTTTCGTCGGCGTGAAGTTCGTCCAATTGATGCTGGGCGAAATACCCGATCCTAAGCTTGCGTGCGCGCGTGACTTGCCCCCCCCATGGGGTCCAGCTTGTCGGCAAGCAGCTTCGAGAGGGTCGATTTACCTTCGCCATTCATTCCCAACAGCGCGATGCGGTCGTCTTGGTCGATGCGTAGCGAGAGCTTTGAGAGGACAGGCTTGTCGTTATATCCGACCGACGCGCTTTCCATGTTGATGATGGGGGGCGAGAGTTCCTCGGGCTCTGGGAAGGTGAACCTTTTCAGCGCGGCTTCCGTCGGTGTGGTGATCGGCTTCATCTTGGCGATCATCTTCATGCGGGACTGGGCTTGCACGGCTTTTGACGCCTTCGCGCGGAACCGATCGACAAAGCTTTGCAGATGGGCGCGGCGGGCTTCTTGTTTGCGCGATTCCGATTCTGCCACGGCGAGGCGCGCGGTGCGTGTTTCGGCGAAGGTGTCGTAGTTACCCTGGTACAAGGTCAGTTTGCGGTCTTCGAGGTGCAGGATCGAGGTGACGGCGCGGTTCAACAGCCCTCGGTCGTGGCTGATCGTGATTACGGTGTGTGGGTATTTCGCCAGATAACTTTCAAGCCAAAGCGCGCCTTCAAGGTCAAGATAGTTGGTCGGTTCGTCCAAGAGCAACAGATCAGGTTCGGCGAACAACACACCAGCCAGCGCCACGCGCATCCGCCAACCGCCCGAGAAGGCCGAGCAGGGCATGGCTTGCTCTTTGGTGCCAAAGCCAAGGCCCTTCAGGATCGACGAGGCACGGCCCTCGGCAGACCATGCTTCGATATCCGCCAGACGCATCTGGATGTCCGCGATCCGCCCCGGCTCGGTTGCGGTTTCGGCTTCGGCTAGTAGGGAGGCGCGTTCGGTGTCGGCTTCAAGCACTGTATCCAGAAGCGAGGTTTCACTGCCCGGTACTTCTTGTGCGACGCCGCCGATGCGGACGCCTTTATTGATGGCGATGTTGCCACCCTCAAGCGACAGCTCGTTTCGGATCAGGTTGAACAGCGTGGTCTTGCCGGTGCCGTTGCGGCCCACAAAGCCAACCTTGTGGCCGTCAGGAATATTGACAGAAGCGCCCTCGAACAAAGGGCGGCCTTCAATGGCGAAACGGATGTCATCTATACGCAGCATCCGCGCTCCTTGCCCGAGTGCCTTGGCACGGTCAATCACCTTTGGCTTACATTGGCAAAAAGGGGAGGTGATAGAGGGGATTAGCCAAGAAAATCGGGGGCCGGATGGGTTTGGCAGCTCGATGTGCTTTCTGACAAACGCGTTGATTGATCGCCTGCGGCGCCGTTTGGCGGTTGCAAGGATTGGTTTGGTGGGGTGTCGCAGATATTTCAAGCAACGGCGGCGGCTGTAAGCCATCATACGACAGGCGTCGCCGGGCTAAAGCGGACCTTGGGGGCGATCTATGGCAAGGTCTGGAGGGCGGACAAAACCGGCCTTGCAGTTTGGATAGCCTACGGCCGCTTTCTCAAAGTCACACGTGCGGTAAAAAATACCGCAAAGGCCAGGCGCTGCTTTGGCAGGTGTTCGCTAAGACTTTACTCTCCAACAGGGGGCCGGACGACCGGAACCGTTGATGCGATTAGTCCCCCATCCGGCATGGCCCAAGTGCTGTGATCATTTGCGTTCAGCGTCACTGTAACCGCGTTCACACCCGGTTTCAGGTAGGATGCGGGCAAGTGATACCAATTGCCGTAGACCCGTGCGATTTTGACCCCGTTCACATAGATATGCGCATGCCCTTCGTTCGCGACGTTTTCGCGGTTGATGGCCGCGGGCGTGAATGTGAAATTCCGCGACAGCACTTGCACGTTGTAGCCATCCATCGCGTCTGGAAACACCAGATGCGTCAGGCTCGGGATCGGGAGAGCAGGATCAACGGTGAGCGCTGGGTGATCATGGTCACCGCTGGCGTCGTCCATTGCGGCCATGTCATGTGACATGGTTCCGTCGTCTGCCATTTCTGACATGTCAGTTTGCGCATGGACTGTTGTCGCCCATGCCGAAACGGCCAAAATCCAAGCTATCTTAAACATCA
>JAOHEK010000117.1 GCA_028097405.1 Paracoccaceae bacterium
TAAGGGCTTCGGGCGTGGGTTCAAGCGGAATTCCAAGATCGACGAATGGCAGGCCCCCGCCAGAGCGAAGCGCCACGTTGAACTTCGGCGCTTGTCCATAAGTCACCGGAACCAGAGCCGCGAACGTCGGTGAGAGTTCGCTAGAAAGGGTGGCTAGGCCAGCGACAGCATCAATGGCCTGCGGTTGTGGCAGATCAGGGGCAGCGGGCGCCTCTGCGATCAACGGTTCAAGGGCCGGCTCTGCTGATGGTTCATCTTGGACGACGACCTCGGGTGCGACTATTTCAGGGGCAACGGCTTCGGGCACGTCTGTGGGCGCGGGCGCTGCGATTTCAATCTCGGGCACTGTGGAGAGGGGCGTTTCAAATCCAGCGCCGGTGTTTTCAGAAAGCGGAATGTCGTTGCTTCCCGGCCCCATAGGCAGCAGTTGCCAGATCAAAGACGCGACGCCAATGGTCATCAGAAAAGCAATCGCTAAGACAGCACCGATCCGCCAAAAGGGCCCCCCACCATGGCGCATCTGCACGGAAGGTGGGGAAAGGCTGGCAACCTGTTGCGACACGACAGCCGACGCAATATCCGTACGCACACGTGGCTTTTCCGTCGGTCCCGAAAGCGCGCGGCCCGGGTTCAATGGTGGCGCAAGGGGTGCTTTGATTTGCATGATCGGCGCGTCGTATTCAATCTGAATGACGGGCTCGGATACAGGCGTGATTGGCTTTGTTTCAACGGGTTCCGGCGCGACCGGCTTGGGCAAAACGTCGTTGGGTGCGGCGATTTCGGATGCAGCAGGCGACAAGGACCCGGCCTCGGGGCGTGGTATGGATTGTACGCGGCCAGACGCGAACGTAACAGGCGCTTCAGATGTCTCGTCACCAGTATCATCAAGGACCAAGGTGTCGTCGGCAGCCAAGATATTATGATTGGTCCAGGCAGGCATACGCGGGAAATCGGCTTTGTCCGATAGGGACGAAAATCCGCCAACCGTCAGTCCGCGAACCTCGGCAAAGGCCACTGCTTCATCCAGCGTTTCAAGTGCTATGACTGCGACACGGACGGTTCCGGGTTCGGTGATTTCCCAGTCCAGATCCAAATCTTCCAGTAGATAGGGCGTTGCCCCTTCTATTGCTGCTGCGACATCTGCTCGCTCAATATCATCGGACGAAATGGCGACGTCTGTGTAAAGTATCTGATCGCGCGGCAAGAATAGTTGAATTGGCGCATCGGAATCGATGCGTTCCACCAGCGCCAGCAAGCGCTCCTCAATATCCGCTCCTTCGATCTTTTCAGCACCGACTTCCTGCCAGCTGGCACCATCGTGGCGCATCAGCCGAACGGCAGTCATATCGAGATCGAAGCCCCATATGTTGCTCATGCGTGAAGGTTATCATGGCTTATATAGATCGTCACGTCCTGAAACCGATAAAATTTGTATCTCGACGTAGTGGATAGAACGCCTAGACTTGCGGACAGGTTTAAGACCAGGGAGCGATGGCATGAACTTGACCAAACTAGCTACAATTGTCGCACTAGCGTTTTGTCCTGCGATCCTTTGGGCGCAAGACAACGGACGGGCGATTGTCGTCAGCGGCATCGGACAGGTGGCCGCTGAACCTGACATGGCGGTTGTATCGATCGGTGTGACCCGCGAAGCGCTGAGGGCAGGGGACGCAATGGCGGATACCAGTCGGGCGGTCGAAATGGTTCTGGCGACACTGACCGACGCGGGCATCGAGCCACGCGACGTTCAGACCTCGTCCATCGGATTGTCGCCTCGCTGGGATCATTCGGATCGGAACGCGTCGCCACGGGTCGTGGGCTATGTCGCATCGAACGCGCTTTCCATCCGTGTTCGCGATCTGGCTGCCTTGGGCGGGTTGTTGGACGAGGTGATCGGATCAGGGGTGAACCAGATGAACGGCTTGTCCTTCACGCTGGCAAACCCACGACCAACCAAGGATGAAGCGCGCGTGAAAGCGGTCGAAGATGCAATCGCCAAGGCCAGATTGATGGCTCAGGCGGCAAAGGTCACACTTGGGCCGATCCGCAGCATAACCGAAGGCGGCGGCAACCCGTCGGTGGTCCGGCAATTCCGACGCGAAGCACTTTCAGCAGATGTCCCAATTGCGGGCGGCGAGGTGGATATCAGCGCCACTGTCACAA
>JAOHEK010000118.1 GCA_028097405.1 Paracoccaceae bacterium
CGCGAGCCGACGTTAGAGATTTTCCATGAGAATCCTGGTCGCAGAAGATGACGCAGTGCTAAGTCAGCAGATCAAAGCCGCGCTGACCGAAGAAGGTCGCGCAGTAGATATCGCTACAGATGGCGAAGAAGCGTTGTTTTTAGGATCGACAGAGCCTTACGATCTTGTCGTTTTAGACATAGGGCTGCCTGAGCGGGACGGCATTTCTGTCTTGAAGGAATGGCGCAAAGAAAACGTCGCAACCCCTGTTTTGATCCTAACCGCGCGTGATGGATGGTCTGAACGAGTTGACGGGTTGGATGCGGGCGCTGATGACTACATGACCAAACCATTCCACATGCCTGAGTTGTCCGCCCGGATCAGGGCCATGATCCGCCGTCAATCGGGCAATGTGAATCCTGTCTTTCAAAAGGGCCCCATCGTTTTTGACAGTCGTACGAATAAGGTTCTGAACAATGGAATGCCCGTTTCGCTCACGGCTCAGGAACTAGCCGTGCTGGATTACATGTTCCATAATGCGGGACGGATGATTTCGCGCACAGAATTGTCCGAGCATATTTATGAATACGACGGCGACCGCGATTCAAACACCATCGCCGTTTTCGTCAACCGACTGCGCAAAAAGCTTGGCAAGGACTTGATCAAAAGTGCCCGTGGCCAAGGTTACCAGCTTAGTCTGGACTGATGCGCTCGCTGCAAAGACGGGTGATTTTTGGTGGCGTTATTTGGGCCGTGCTGGCGACTGTTATTGGTGCAGTCGCTTTAAGCGCAATTTTTAGTCAGGTGGCGGACCGTCGTTTTAACCAAAGTTTGTTGGAAAGACATACGCAAATTCTGGTCGCCTTCGCGACAGCAGGCACGCCTGAGCAAATCGATGGCTACTTGATCAATCCTGTTTATGATCGTGTGTACTCGGGCGAATACTGGCAAATCACCAGTGCAAACGGTGATCGCGTAACCTCGCCATCCTTGTTTGACGCGCAATTGTCCGACGCCGAAAAGACTGAATTCTGGGAAAGCCAAGGCCCCAACGGCATGGTGCGCGGTTACAGCGAACGTGTTGAGCTGGACGATGAAACCGTCTGGACCGTCTCGGTTGCCTCTTCGTTAAGTGGGCTTGTAGCCGAACGTGCAGAAATGCGCCGCAACGTCGCGCTTGCCTTTGGACTGGTGGGCGCATTGGGTATCGCGGGTGCCGCATTGCTCACGACGGTTCTGGTTGCGCCACTTCGACAACTTCGCGAAGATGTCACTCACCGATGGGATTCTGGCAAATCTCTTGATCCATTAACCTACCCAACCGAAGTCGCGCCTTTGGTTGCAGACATCAACGAACTGATTGCCCGCAACAGCCTCATCGTTGAACGCGGCCGCCGACAAGCCGCAGACCTCGCCCACGCTCTTAAGACCCCGTCATCAGCTTTGCGTAACGAACTTTCCCGCCTCAGCCGCACCGTTGATGGCACCGCGCCCTTATTCGAAGCACTTGATCGTATTGATGGGCAAATCACCCGATCATTGGCCCGCATGCGCGCAGCAACCGCCGCGCAAGCCGTCCATGTTCAAACTGATGTTGCAAATTCCATCGCGCGTATGGAACGCCTTTTCCGAGCCATACCCGACGCACAGGGTAAGGTTTTTGATGTTAAATCGATGGATGCCATAGTCAGCGTTGATGCTCAGGACCTCGAAGAAATGTTGGGGAATCTTTTGGAGAATGCATTCAAATGGTGCCGCAACGAGGTGCATTTGTCCGTTTCAAAGGCAGAGCACACCGTAAATATTTCAATCGAAGACG
This sequence comes from Paracoccaceae bacterium, assembly GCA_028097405.1. Classification (GTDB taxonomy): domain Bacteria; phylum Pseudomonadota; class Alphaproteobacteria; order Rhodobacterales; family Rhodobacteraceae; genus CALKXV01. The sequence continues at coordinate 1,799 of JAOHEK010000118.1, forward strand.
ACGGCCCCGGCATTGCGGCCAAACAACGTAAGACCGTTATGGCTGAAGGCGCGCGACTTGACACCTCTATGCCTGGTACCGGGCTTGGTCTGTCCATCGTGAACGATCTTGTCCTTGCCTACGGCGGACAAGTTGAACTGGCAACCTCCGACAGTTTGGGCGGGCTTCGCTGCACACTTCTGTTGTCGGAAACAACTCTTCAATCCGCCGAGCCAGACGTCTTGCACGGCTAAGCCAAGTTTACCGTTAAAGCATTTCGCTTTAAACCTGAATTATCCATCGCTGTATGAAGTTAAAAATTTCAACGCGTTGAATGATGC
>JAOHEK010000012.1 GCA_028097405.1 Paracoccaceae bacterium
TTTTGATCATGCTTGATGAAGCCGACACTGCGCCCGTTGAAGCCAACCTTGGAGAATTCGTAAAGATTGCTACGGAAAGGTTAGCAAAGCGTGGTGTTCTGAAGGTTATGTTTTGTTTGGCGGGTCAATCGGCACTAATGACCAGACTTAGGCAAAGCCATGAATCATCGGTCCGAATTTTCCAGGTTTTAGAAATGGGACCGCTGCGGACCAAGGAGCGGATTGAAGTAGTCGAGCGTGGTTTGTCTCTTGCAAATGAAAGGAATGAACAAGCCACAACTATTGATGTCGAGGCTACGAATTTGCTTGCCAGCCTTTCCGAGGGCTACCCGCATTTCTTGCAGCAATTTGCTCACTCAGCATTCAATGCGGATACGGATGATAGGATTTCTCAAGAGGATGTTTCACTTGGAACTGTTTCTGAGAATGGTGCCATCGCACAGCTTGGCCAGAAGTATTTTAGCGAGATGTACTTTTCAAAGATTTGGTCGGACGATTATCGTCGCGTACTTGATTTTATGGCCCAACATGGTGATGACTGGGTTACTAGAAAAGACATTATCGCAGGCTGCAAGGTTTCGGATTCCAATGTTACCAATGCGTTGGCCGCGTTGAAAAAACGCGAAATTATCTTGGCTGACGAGGCAAGAAAAGGCTTCTACAGGCTGCCAACTCGCTCCTTCGCAACTTGGATAACTGTTAGAAATGAAGCTCAGGAAGAAAATATGACAGGTAGTGCTTAGTGTCAGGCTCATCACGGCATATTTCTTGAAATACGTGTCACATCAGCGCTCGAAGTTGTCATCTTGGCTTTTTCTTCCATTTAGGGGCCACTAACTTCCACTACCCTCCACTAGGCTCCACTACCCTCCACTACCCTCCATTAGGCTCCACTACCCTCCACTAGGCCCCACTACCCTCCATTAGGTTCAACTTCCTTAAAACCCTATATGTATGGTGCGTTCTACATGGCGTGCCAACATTTGGACTCTTACAGCAATGTGCATAGGATCAATTAGAGATTTTTCGCCACCACCAAACTAGGCTCCTCTGGAAAGCTCCAAATATCAAACCACTTGAAACCGGTGCTATCCAGTTCTTCTTATCCCCAAACCTTAGCAGATGTCCGTTTTGCTGGTACCATATCAATGCCGCCCTGAATGCCTTGAGGTCGATCAACCACCAGCTATCGAGCTCGGCCCCTGACTCATCTGCATGGCCGTAGAACATCCAGTCGCCATGACCATTCACTATCTTGAAAACTCTGTCGGCAGGCCTAAGACCCTAAATTCGCATGCAGCTGTCTGCTCGGTGACAAGTTCAGGGCGATTGTTGCCATGCAGCTATTTAAACCGACCCTTATCCCCCCTTATTGTCGTTAAAGCGTAGACGAAATGTCACGAGAGTGTGAAATTATAATCCACACTAATGCCACATTAGAAAAATATATACAAAGCATGGCAAGTCACTAGTGTTCTTTTTCTTTGTTCATTGCCATGTGTGAGTGTGTGAGTACTGGGCGCTAAAAGCGCCCACTAGTATGCAACCGAGGCCGCCTATAATTGGCAGCCTCGGAAGCAATTGGTGTGTGAGTAAGTGTGTGTGTGAGTTTAGTGAAGAGTAAGTAACTCAACTTAAGCATGCACTGATTTCGGCGGCACAATCAAGGCGCTAGTATGGCGGGGTGTGCAGATTGTGTGCAGCTGTCTGCCGAATAGAGCGCGTTGCGCAAATAAGCCAAGGTTTGGCAGTAGGTTTCAATTGTCGTTTTGATCCCCTGACTAATGTCGGCTCTGCGGACATAGCGGGCATCCAAAAATATCGATTTGAGTCTATCAAACTCGCGAATGCTGCGTGACAAGGGTCAAAGAACTCCACCTCTTTGCCGTGTGTGAGAGCTTCTAGCTCAAAATGTGTTCCGAGAAGAACTGACTCTGCTCAATTTCGCCTTCCGCCATCGCCATCATCAGTTCGTTAGACGTTAGACACGCCGACCTTGACGTTCCACCTCCGCAATCGTCATGCCTTGCCCTCGCCGAGCCTCAACCTGCCGAAGTTTCGATACTATCCCTTCCGGCTTTTCTGGTTTCCCAGCCATCACTGATCCTCCAGATTGCAGGGCAATTTTATCTCAGTTGGTGGAACACTTTAAGGGAGCTATTCCACCGCAGGCCTGCTGTTCAACAAATCCGAAAATTCTGTTGTTGTCTTCTTTGTTCTTGGATCAACAAGGTGAAGTCGCTCCAAATAATCGCTCATTCTCATAAATTCTTTCCGCAGCGCGGACACCTTTACCATGTAGTACAATGCCAACGCGCTGTTCGGTCGCTCCCTTAGGTCATGCTCGCATTTCTCCACCAGCTTACTTATATTATCTTGTTCAAATAGTGCTTCGTAAAGTTCCTTCTTCTTATCCGCGCTAATCTTTCGAATTGCTTTCTTTGCGCCAAATAGGAACGTAAGCAATTTTACCGCCGATACCAAAATCAATATTGAGCAAGTCAATACCAAAAAAAAGTATATGTCTTTCAGTACCTCTATTTCTGTCAATTCAACCTCCCGATGATGCATAATACCGATAGTATAAGTCTATGTTATAAAACAATATGATAGTCAACATTATGAAGGTTGTCGCAATCAATCTGTTTAGTAATCCTAATAAACTTCTGATTAGTGGACCAATGAAAATAGAGTAATCTTCCACGAACGTTTGCGTGATGATTGGATTGAAGACATCTCTGGTCGCCTTTATCCTTTCAAAAAGACGCATTTTTTCAAATTTTGCTTTATACTCGTCAAAATTCAATCCACGCTTCTCTGCAGATGCCTCTGTTGTGATTTGGAGTTCTAAGTTGATCTGACGGTTTGATCTCATGAATAGGAGCTTACCGACCAAGTTACTAAGTGAAAGAGTCAACAATAGGTCTATAAAAATTATTGGTATACCAATATTAAGGATGTCCAATATCCAGTGCACTACGCTACGATATTGACTAATGACCTTAGAAACCAGTTCAGCGAATGAATGAATATACGGAATGAAGTAATCAAGAAAAGCTAGTGCAAGTGTTAGCAGGTCGCGTATGAAAAGCGTATCTTGGATCAAACTGGATAGCCCTAATAGGCCCAATCCGTTCCGTAGCCAAGATAATGGCTTTCGTAGGTTGGAAAAGAAAGTTGACACTTGGCGGGGCCCCATCGGCAGGTTTAGTATGATTGTTAGTTCATTGTTGGGTTTTGGTCCATGCGAACGATGGTTTCAGATGCAGGCGGACGGCATCCCAGGGTGCGGCGGCCTGACCTTTTTGTAGTGGGTGCGCCATTGCTCAATCATGATTTGGGCTTCCCGCAATAGAAGCCATTCGCCGCATTGCAGAATGCCGGCAAAATGGGCTCATAGCGGTCATCTGATGGTTTCGGTCTGGTTTTTCTAGCCAAGGAAAGCCTCCTAGGTCTGCTGCGCCGGACGAAGTTGTCGTTGATCAATATCTTGAAGACGTCATGTCAGTAGAAAAATTAAGAGTGTTTCCCAGACTAAGCAAACATAAAGCTACCAAAGAACAACGCCTCAAGAATATCCAGCGTGTGAATGACACCTCGACCGGCCTGTGTGTTTGAAAGGCGCTGTGCGGTTCGTGTGAAGCCCTCACCGGCCCCTGTTAGGGTTGCACCGCCCGCAAGGCCTATGACGCCACCCTGAACGGCCCCAGACGCCGGGGTTATACTGTCTTCGCCTTCAGCAAACCCATGGACTGCACCAGCGGTGCCACCGGCTGCGCCACCACGCACGATGCGGCTGATGGCGCTGCGACCACTATTGAAAAATTGCTTGCACCTTTGCCGGGGCCGAGAAGCGCACCACTAATTTCGGAGGCTATCGCGACACCCGGATGTTGTCCCATAGCGGCTTGTTGTTCGGGTGTCATAGTTTTGCCTCTGAAAAATTGTTGATGAGTTCGAGAAGTGCGGCTGTTTCCTTACGGGCTTGTGCCTCCGCCTGTGATCGACGCCCATGCTTCCAACGTGGATGCGTCGGCCCTGCTTTGTGACCGCCGCCAGCGCCGTGCATTCGGCAAACTCGCCATCCGGGCACGACCGGTGACTTGCACTGATCGCCAGTCCGCTTTGAAGTGGCGTGGCAACGTTGGCGACCTCGGTTTGTCAACATGGGGTTTTCGCCGGTTTTCATGCCACCCCCCCTTTGCTGACATTGCCGACGATTGCCTGCCCGCCATCCTCAACGTTCACGTGCTGGACGGTAACGGTCTGTTTGCCGCCATGTCGGTGTTTCCGCAGGGTTTCCATCTGAGCAGTGTAGGTTCGGGCGAGGCGATTGTAGCAGTTGCTGTAAGCTTCTTGCTGGCTTTGGAAATCGCATTTAGTCATTGCACGAGCTGTACGGACCATCGCGACATGAGTGGTTGCAAGTTGAACCGATAGCATTCGTTCGACCGCGTCTTTCGGTTCCAAGTCATTGACGATGGACAACATGAAATGGCGCTGATCGCCCAGAACTTGACCATCGGCCAGTTCGGCGGCACTCAGAGCGCTAATGCAATGATAGGCGAGTGAGCTGGCTTGCAACTCGTCATCGCACCCAAAAATAACAGACAAACTCTTTTCTCTTTCCACCTTCAGGCTCAAACCGTCTGCCGAATTACCAGTGAAGCTCGCACCAATGCTCTTGCGCTGAGGTGTATGAGGCTGGCCAGTTGGCACCTTTTTTCCCGCCTTGATTTCTATCTCATTCGATTTCTTATCAGTCATGCGGGCATTCCCCCGTTAAACGCATCTTCACCAAGACCAGTGTAGAAGTCCGGCTATGAAGAAGCTGTGGAAAGTGAAGATCCTTGAAGGGGACGGTCGAACCCGCGAAGGCTGGATTGCTGCCGGTGGATTGTTAGAGGCCACGAAGATGGCAATGGCAGAGAACGCCGAGATTTATGATGACCCCGAAGTCTGGGAAGCCGGTTGTGCGAACCAAGTGTTTTGGAAGGTGCAGTGAAAGTCATCACCTGCCTCCCATCGCCAAGGCGCTACGCTTGGTCGCTTCCAACGGTAGGACTTGGGCACTGCCTTTTGGGTCTGCCTCACTTCTAAGCGCTTCCGACGCTCGGGCTTGGGATAACGCTGGTATGTCTTCCGGAATTTCCGGGTCGCCTAGAGTTTTCCTTTCAGCATTTTCCTTTTTAATTTCGTTTGTACTTATACCCGATGGGTTTCCGTAGGGTTTGGAAGGGGTATCCAAGGTGTCTGGATGATCAGAAAGATAGCTGTAAATATCGAACAAGACGTCATGCGGTTCGCCTGACTTGTTTCGCCATGCTGCTAAATCTATCGCGCCTTTATGCTTTTGAAGCTCGTGCAAAAGGGAGGCCTTTGCTTCGCAATCGGGCATTGCCAGAACTTCTTTGAATGCGCCGATAGCGTGCTTGTACGATTTGACCGAATTAAAGGAGAGATACTTTTGAATCATCACGTATGGCCTGATCCAAGAGATCAACCCGGCATCCGCCAATTCTGTGAAAATCGCTGAAGCCCTTTCGAGGGTAGTGACAAAGTCCACCTCCTCCAGAAGGTGAGCAGGTCCAATGCGCAGTACACCAGCGCATGTTTTTGCGCTGGTGTGAAGCCAAATATAAGCCAAGCGCGCGTCCAGCGATGCAAGTGAGGCAAACCGTTCACTCTGCCATACTGTTGTGCTTATGAGACCGAAGTTACGCATTACGCAGCCCTCCTTTGATCAATAAAGCCGTGCAGCAAATCCAGAACTTCAGGCAACACCTCCGCCTTGAATGCGATGCCTCGCTTGCAGGGGCGATACTCGTCTGTCCTGTCGTCGTACCATGCGCGGAAGTTAATCAGGCCGTGGCCGCAATAGTCCTGTCGCTCGACGCGCAGTTCTTCGCGGGCGTTTTTTTGGACGGCGATCATGCGGCCACCTGTTCATCAGAAGCCCGGTAGACGCGTGATTTAATGAAATATACGCCATAATCACCAGAGCCGGTGCTCTTGTCACCGGGGTAAAATTTGGTCTCGACATCAAGACCAATCTCGCGCTTCAGAATGTGTACGATGTCACTGATGCGAACGGGGCTGGCACAGTAAACCGGACCTTGAAGGAGAAGGTCCATAATTTGGCGTTTACGCTTCTGCAACGTCACAGCGCTTGGTTTCTTGTCAACATTTCCGATGACATAAGACGCTGGAGCGCGTTCTGGCGGCAAGTCTGCAACGCGGTGAATGCGCTGACAATTGAATGGCGGAATGTCTTTATTCATTTGGTCTTTCCTTATTGATGGAAAGCCCCGGAACAGATACGCTCTAGCTGCAACGCGTAGATCAGCCCCAGTCCGGGACTTTCCGGCTGGGGTTTTCTTATGCAGCAACACGCTGCGCTTTTGCCTCTTCGATGAATGAGACAAGTTCGGATTCAGACCAACGGGTCATCCCGCCGATTTTCACTGGCTGTGGGATACTCTTGTCTGCTGCCCTACGCCAAACTGTGGCGACACTACAGCCAAGTGCGGCTGCCGTGTCTCTTACCGACACTAGACGGTCTTGTGTTAGTGCATTCATTTTTCAACACCTCGTAGGCTGGCCAGAGGAGTTGATTGCCTTTACTCGGGCATTCAACGACCTATGACCGGTTTCGATGAATTGACCTTGAATGCATCGCCATACGATTGCACCGATAGGCATTTGTACAAATCGACGCCTACCTATCGTTTTAAAATTAGATCATTGTTTTTAAACTATTTTTATATGATTTTATGGTACTTTCTGTATCCCACTCTTCGCCTAACGCCTCAATCAAATCCCCTACGAAATTGAAAAACTCAGCGCCATCGCTTGCCTCAATCGGCGCGCGCTTCCCGGTCGTTCGATACCAGACACTTCGGGCGTTCTCGACTAGTTTAACTTTAGCCCAAGTTGAGTGATTCTTGGCTGGCCCAGATATCTTTGGCATTTCATCGGCAACGCGAATGGCATTATGAATTGCAGAGTTTTCGCCACCATTGCTTATGCCCTCGACGAGATAGTCGAGCAGAATACCAATTTGATCGTAGCTTTTATAGGGCTCACCGTCGCTCGTAAAAAAAGAAACCTTGTGTTCATTCGTACAGTTATTTGAGAAATTGTGCTCCAGGGTGCGCGCAACGCTCGCATGCAGTCGGTCGAATGCGGCCCTAGCGTCTTCGAGCGCAATCTTTAGATTCTGCAAGTCTTTGGCTGTGGTTCTGCCAATTGCATCTTGATGATCTCCATCAAATATCCAGTCGCTTGTCAGAGGCAATATATCTGCTAGCCCAATCTTGATTTCCGTATTTGTGTACGTTTGGATAATCTTTAGGATGCGCATGACCTCCGGTGAGTTCCAGATTGCCGAAAGGTTGTCGCTCATCTCGCCAACCTTACAACTTCACCCGTCGCGCCTGTCACCATTGCTGCCCACCGGTCTAACGCCGCCGCCCGTTGCGGTAACTGTTCCGCTTGATTGTAGACGCGAGCAACAGCGCTAGGTGCCGATGCGCTTGCAGAATGGTTCAAGACCCTATCAGCTACGGATTCCTCCACCCCGGCGTTGACCATCGCCGTTGCAAACGCCGTTCGAATGTCGTGAAGCCGCCACGCCTCAAAGTCCTCGCCGAGAATACGATCAAGGCGCTTCTTAGCACGACTGAACCCCGATACTGGAGTGGTCCCTGTGGTGGTGAAAACCAGTTCCGCAATGGGCTTGGCTTTTTGCAGCGACCGAAGTTCTTGCAGCGCATGCTGAGAAAGGTGGGTTGTTTGCGGCTTGCCGTTCTTGGTGCGTGATCCCGGAAGGATTACCGTGGCTTTGTCCAAGTCAATGTCTGACCAGAGCCAGCTAACGACTTCACCACGTCTCAGGCAAGTTAGCATCAAAAGGCGGAGGCACGGCCCCCATATCGGACCCATTGAAAACGTTGCGGTCCAAATTTCCTGCACCTCGGAAATTGATAAAACGCGTTCGCGGATGGCTTCTTTTGTGGCGCGGGGAATTCCCGCTCCGATGTCATTCGCGATGTAGCCGCGTGACCATGCCCACCGGCTGAATGCTAGAAGCGCGGTTCGAATACGATTGGCGTAGACCTTGCTACCCGTCGCAGCTTTTGCATCGATAGCCGATTGAAGGTCTGCTTTGGTAAGTTCGGTGATCGAAATTTCGAGGTGTTTTTCCAGCGACTGATTAAGCTGACGCCGACGTTCCCGTCGCGTACGGAGATTCGAAAGGTGAAGTCGCTCATAGGCTTCCAGTGCTTCTTCCACTGTGACACGGCGAGCCTCGGCTGCTTCATCTTCCAATCGCTTCGCCGCTGCTAGCGCCACCCGGTCAATTCCTTGAGCCGCTTCGGCTTCCAACTGTAATGCCTGCTCGCGTGCCTCCGAAAGACTGACGGGTTCGGGCCAAGCGCCAAGTGTGTGCTTGCGCTTTGGTCCGCCCCTAATGCGCTTCTCGTACATCCAAACGGCATTCCCGTAAGCCGATAACCTGAACCGGAGGCCAGGGCGCTTAGTGTCTGAGATTTCTAACCGGCCTTTATCAGGTGACTTGAGACTTCTCAGGTAACGATCAGTGAGTTCCTTCTTCATTCAACATCGCTCCGTGGGGGACACATGGGGGACAATTCCCGCAAGATTGCCTGATATCGTGTGAGACGACTTTAGATAGCCACGGGCTAGGGGACAACATTAAATTCTGCAAAATCAGTTGTTTTTGACAAGACAAGCCGACGACTTGCGACAGATTGAGATTGACTGAAAATGTAATGTATCACGGTCTCCAAAACCGTAGGTCGTGGGTTCGAGCCCCTCCGCCCCTGCCACTAAGATCAATACCTTACCGGACAATTTCATCCCCAAACGCCAAGTATTCTATCCTGTGGGGCCATTAGGCGTTGGATTTAGCGTCGTTTAACTTGACTTGCCGTGCTCGGCTCGCCCTTCTTCACACGTTGATTTATTAATCTTGAGGCAGCCACGCGTGACATTTGTCCAGACTTTTTGGTTCAAGGTCTGCAAGCACGCGTCGATCCGTACTTTTACCGAGGTTAGACAAAGCCAATGAGCGAACGATACGAACGCCACCGCCAAGCCTGGACACATGAAGAAATTCAAAAGTTACGTATGTTGGCGACAAAGGGGATGAGTTTAAAGGCGATTGCCAAAGCGCTGATGCGTTCTGAGGAATCGACTAAGAACAGGGCAAAGCAAGACAAGTTGAAAATCCAAAAGATGCGCTGAATCCCCGTAGACCTGTCGCGGTATCGTGTCCCCGCAGGTTCCGATACCTTGGGCGCTTGGGCCACAGATCACGCCTGATCTCATCCAAGGCACATCCATTGCTTTGCAAGGGTTGAAACCGGCGTGCGAAGCGCGTATCTGCCCTGAAACGCTAAAGGATGGGACCATGGCCCTGACAAATCCACTTCAGTTTATCCAGCAAGTCCGCGCCGAGGTCTCGAAGGTCATTTGGCCAAGCCGCCGCGAAGTTGTCCTGACGTCTGCAATGGTCTTTGCACTGGCCATGGTGACAGCCGCGTTTTTCTTCCTGATCGATTTTCTCATCCGTCAAGGCCTTCAAGGCATCCTGACGTATTTCGGCTAACGAGGCCTCAGACCTCTGTTTAAACCTGCCGCTCGGACCATAGCATTCAGGCGCTGAGGAATGCGCCCAGTTGCCAGAACCAGCGATTCCGTCAAGCTAAGATACAAGCGGCCTTCGTGCCGCTTTTCTTTTGCGGTTGAAATCCCAGACAAGGAACGGTATCGACCCGGCCTATAAGGCGTGCACATGTTGCACGCCGCATTTCATTCTGGCGGGCAGTTTCCCGCGGTTGAGAAGGATAAAAGCCATGGCGAAACGCTGGTATTCGGTGAGTGTATTGTCGAACTTCGAAAAGAAGGTCGCTGAACAAATTCGTCATTCGGTTGAAGAAGCCAAGTTGGAAGAACAGATCGAAGAAGTTCTGGTCCCCACAGAAGAAGTCATCGAAATTCGCCGCGGTAAGAAAGTCACCGCCGAACGCCGCTTTATGCCCGGCTATGTTCTGGTGCGGATGGAAATGTCGGACGAAGGCTATCACCTGATCAACTCAATCAACCGCGTCACCGGTTTCTTGGGCCCTCAGGGTCGCCCGATGCCCATGCGTGACGCCGAGGTTAATCAGATTCTCAACCGCGTTGAAGAAGGCGAAAGCGCGCCGAAACTGTTGATTTCCTTCGATGTTGGCGAACAGGTCAAAGTCAACGAAGGCCCCTTCGAAGATTTCGACGGTACCGTGGAAGAGGTTGACGAAGAACAACAGCGCCTCAAGGTTTCGGTGTCGATCTTTGGTCGTGCCACGCCGGTCGAACTGGAATTCACACAGGTTTCTAAGCAGAACTGATTATGGTGTAAGTTCGGCGAAATCTTGGTCGTTCTGATTTCCTTTTTGCCAAGCAATATTGTCGTCACGCAACCGATGCGGTTCGGGCACACGCCGCACCAATAGACCCCATGGACATTTCGGTTCATTAAGCTTTGCGTGATATGCTTCTGCTGAAAGCAGGAGCAGACTTTTGGAATTCCTAACCAGCATCTTGGCCAGCCTCCAAGGCACGTTTTTCGGCATGAGTTCGCGATTGGCAGTGCTGTTTCTCGCGGCGACTGTTGTGCTTGTTCTGGTGCTTTGGGTGATCCGTGGGCGCCCCGGTCGGTTTTTCGATTACCTCTTGCCGAAAGAAGTCTATCTTCACCGGTCTAACCTGATCGATATCCAAATCTTTTGCGTTAACCTTGTTCTTGCGGTCCTCGGGGTCCTCAGTGCCGTGGTATTTACAACCCTTGTCGCCGCTGCGACGTTGACGCAACTGATCGAACTTGCTGGGCATCGGCCGTCGCTGCCCGAGGTGACTTGGGTTCGCAGTGCGGCGGCCACACTCATCATCGTTCTAACCAAGGACTTCTGTAAGTATTGGGCCCATTGGTTTCATCACGAAAGCCGGATTCTTTGGCCGTTTCACGCCTTGCATCATTCGGCAGAAGTGCTGACTCCGTTGACGGCCCAGCGCAACCATCCCGTATTTTTACTAATCCGGAGTGTGATTTACAGCCTCCTTCTTGGTTTGGCGACAGGGTTGATGCTGTTCCTTTTGATCGGCGAAATCGACTTGCTAACGATTGGCGGTGCGAACGCTGGCTACTTCCTGTTCAATCTGTTCGGAGCAAACCTGCGCCACAGCCATGTCTGGCTCAGCTACGGCCCGGTTATCGAGCACATCTTCATTTCTCCGGCACAACATCAGATCCACCACTCTATTGAAAAGCGGCATTTCAATAAAAACTATGGCGAAGTGTTTGCGATCTGGGATTGGATGTTCGGTACTCTCTACGTTCCAAAAGGATACGAAGACCTGACGTTTGGGCTGGCAGATGCAAAAGGCCGCCCTGTCGAACAACCGCACACAAATTTGGTGAATGCACTGGTCCTTCCGTTCGCCGAAAGCCTAAGCGAAGTCACGGGTATCAAGTTTCAAAAACGCGGTACATCGCAGCCGTCAAAGTCCGCGTCCGGGGTCGATAAGTGAACAAGGGCCTTTCGATATGGCTTGATGTGATCCGGGTGGCGGCGACGCTGATCGTGGTCATTTCGCACTGGGCTTATCCACGCTTCACCGAGGGTCGGTATGGGGTCGTGCGCGACTGGAACTTGGGCAGCGACGCTGTCATCATCTTCTTTGTCATCTCAGGCTGTGTCATCGCCTATGCAGCGGGGCGTGACAAAAGCCCATTGCTTTTCGCCTTCAACAGATTGACCCGCCTTTGGACAGTACTGATCCCCGCACTTGTCCTCACTTGGGTGTTCGACAATGTTGGCGTGCGGATCGATGAAACTGCGTATCCAACTGGCTTTTATGTCCCTCATCCAGTGGGTGAGTTCTTTTCGCGGGGCATCTCGTTTTCAAACCAATGGACATCTCTGGGTCGCCTCAGACTTGGCACAAACGGTCCGCTATGGTCGCTCAGTTACGAAGCAGCCTATTACTCTCTCTTTGGAATTGCGATTTTCACCAGCGGTGTATTGCGGCTGATACTCTTGGCGACTGCGGCTCTTATCTTTGGCGTGAACGCCCTTCTTCTGATGCCAGCTTGGCTCATGGGGGTTGTGCTTTGGAACCGTGTTAAAGACGGCCACGCCGAACAGATGTCCAAGAAAACGGCCATCGTTGCGGCCATAGGTGCACCCCTGGCTTATGTCGCGTGTCATATCCTCCATGTGCCCGAGATTCTGTTGGCCATTACCGCGAATGCGCTTGGTGTTGCCGATGCGCGCAGCGTTGTCGGGTTTTCTGACGAAGCGATCTGGAATGCCATCATCGGTCTTTTAACAATGATCCACGTCTTGGGGATGGCGCGGCTTTTAAAGACGGACTTTGCAGGCGCAAAAATCATCCGCTGGTGCGCTGGTGCCAGTTTTTCAATCTATGTCACGCACTACCCTGCACTCCATCTTTTGGATGCCATACTAGGCGATATCGCAGGTCGGGATGCCCTGTTGCTGGTAGGAGCGATTGTGGTTGGGTTTGCATTTGCGTCAGTGTTCGAACGACCAATCCGGTGGTTCCGCCATGCGCTTTGGCCCCGACAAAGCGCAAGCAGCCCTGGCTGATCTAAACGCTCTGTTAAGCATGTCATCTTAATCCTTGGGCATGATCCCTTGGCAGCAACATGTGCGCAATCTGTACCGGCTTTTGATGCCAACCTTGTTTCCGTCTTGGCGGTTCTTTGAACAGGTCGGCCCAAGCCCCCGGATCGAATATCGCACGAACTTAGACGCTAGCTGGCAATCGACGTCTCAGCTTCCTGATCGTCTTGGGCCTAAAGATTTGCTGCGCCGCCTTTTCTTCAGCCCAGCTTGGAACGAGCATCTTTTTCTTATCAGCACGGCGACCCGGCTCGCGGTTGATCCCATGCTTCATGACGTCACCGAAATCAGGGCACGGCTTGCGCGTCGCCTTGGGCAAACCGGTGCCGAAACCTATCAGTTCCGAATTCTCTTCCTGTCGCGCGAGGGCGGCAAAATCGGCCAGTTCGTCATCTACGAAAGCACCGTGCAGTTGACGGGATGAGCTTTGAGGTCGCGCTCCGCCTCGTGGAAATCGGTGTCAGCCTTGCGCTGATCCAACGGGCCTTTGAACACATACATAACGAGGCGAAACTTTTCCTGCCGCAGTTGATTCTGGCGATGCTGCTTCTATCCGGGCTGGCGTCTGGCCCGGCAGCATGGGGCCTCTGGGCGCTATGCCTCTGGCAGCTTTACCGCTTCCAAGGGGCCTACAACGGGGGCGCAGATAAACTGGCCATGCTCTGCCTGACCTGCCTTGCCGTTGCCCATGCCGCCCCCACACCGTTCTGGTCAGAAATGGCGCTGGCTTATTTGGCGGTGCAACTGGTTCTGTCCTACTTCATTTCCGGTTGGGTCAAACTGGGCAACCCCGACTGGCGCTCGGGCGCAGCCCTGCGCGATGTCTTCGCGTTGTCGGCCTATCCTGTGGCGGGAAACCTGCGCGCAATCTCGGAACGTCAAAACCTCACCCTTTTTGCCAGTTGGGCCGTGATCGCCTTTGAAATCGCCTTCCCGTTCGCCCTAGCAAGCCCCGCTCTGTTGACGGGCGCCTTGGTCATCGCGGCGGGCTTTCATCTGTCAAACGCGATCCTGCTTGGGCTGAACCGTTTCTTTTGGATATGGCTCAGCGCTTTTCCGGCGCTAATCTGGTTTCAGGCGCGGATGTTTGTGTGATCAAAAACACCCTTAATAATCCGTGCTGTCATAACGCGTGATCTCTCGAATGCAGTCGAACGGCGTTCCTCTTACAGTGTCTCGAACAATCTTTTCGGCTCGGTCGAAATCTTCAACCTCAAACCCAAAGTTCACTTCGGGCTCTCCAGTTTCGAAGTTTGCACCACTTTCTGCACCAGCCCATTCACCGGCATCTGCCTTACCTAGCGCGGCTTCGATCAGCTCCATGGCTTCATTCCTGAAATCAAGCGCATTTTGCCCATCGGGAATGTTCGGCACGCTGTAATAGACCTCAATCGAACGATACGCCGATTCGTCGTCTACGTCGGCGGGCGTGGGCTTGCGTATGTCAAACGCCTCATTCAATTTCGTTCCGACGGTTTTATCGATGACAACGTGCTCAAACTCCGTCGCGTCACTTACAGTGTAACGCGCCCATGGCCCGTTCTGACCACTGCCCACTTCTGTCACCATGGCACCTATTGTAACCATGGAAGGTTGCAAATGGACGATCAGGTCATTCAAACTGCGACCCGGACCTAAACCTACATCGCGCATCTCTAAAATAAAATCTGGCATAATTGGCTCCTTGGTTTGAGCCAAAAAATAGCGGATGAAACGGGCAGAAATTTGACGATCCGTCCCCGCCGTTCATATCGGCTTAATCTTCGTTGCGCGAAACCTGCATGTTGTGGCGTCCATTTTCTTAGCCCCAAGAGGCACCGACGTAATACCGACGTTTTACCGACACGATACCGACGTGACACATATGCGGATTTCCCCCCATTTGCTGGCGTTAACCCTTTTGGCCCGCGATGGGCCACATCGACCACCGAACGTTGCATCAATTCTCTTGAAATGGTCCAACAACAGGTGTACGTCCCTGCTCTCTAGTGGAAGGCGCGGCCAACGCGATGGCCAGACCGGACCACATCAACCATAGCTCGGCAACGCGTTGCCCGAGTGTTGAGAAAGGAGGCCAGTCATGGCCAAAAAAGTAGCCGGCACCATGAAGCTTCAGGTGCCCGCCGGACAAGCAAACCCCTCTCCGCCGGTTGGACCGGCGCTGGGTCAGCGCGGCATTAACATCATGGAATTCTGCAAAGCGTTTAACGCCAAAACGGCAGACCTTGAACCCGGTGCACCTTGCCCGACCATCATCACCTACTATCAAGACAAATCCTTCTCGATGGACATCAAGACGCCACCTGCGTCCTATTTCCTGAAGAAAGCTGCCAAGCTTAAGTCCGGTGCCACAACCCCGTCGCGCGAAGTCGTCGGTTCGGTGACCACCGCTCAGCTGCGTGAAATCGCAGAAGCGAAGATGGTCGATTTGTCTGCCAATGACATTGATCAGGCGATGAAGATCATACTTGGCTCGGCCAAGTCGATGGGTATCGAGGTGAAAGGGTAAGTCATGGCAAAACTTGGAAAACGCTTTAACGCTGCTCGCGAAGCATTCACGGGCAAAGAAAACGTCACCGTCGAAGAGGCCGTCAATCTGGTTAAGACGCACGCCAAAACAAAGTTCGACGAAACCATTGATATCGCAATGGTTCTTGGCGTCGATCCGCGTCACGCCGACCAAATGGTCCGGGGTACCGTCGATCTGCCAAACGGCACCGGAAAAACCGTCCGCGTCGCCGTCTTTGCACGTGGTGCCAAGGCTGATGAGGCCAAGGAAGCGGGTGCTGATATAGTCGGTGCGGAAGACCTGATGGAAATCGTCCAAGGCGGCACAATCGACTTTGATCGTTGCATCGCCACACCAGACATGATGCCAATCGTTGGCCGTCTGGGTAAGGTGCTTGGCCCACGCAACCTGATGCCGAACCCAAAGGTTGGCACAGTGACAATGGACGTCAAAGAAGCTGTTGCCGCCGCTAAAGGCGGTCAGGTTCAGTTCAAGGCCGAGAAGGCAGGCGTTGTGCACGCAGGTGTCGGCAAGGTCTCGTTCGACGAAACCAAACTGGTTGAAAACGTACGCGCCTTCGTCGAGGCCGTGTCCAAAGCCAGACCGTCAGGCACTAAGGGCACTTACATGAAAAAAGTTGCGATCAGCTCGACCATGGGTCCGGGCGTGACGATCAGCATTGAAAGTGCGACCGGAAACTGATCGACCTTACATAATGACGACATAACGGGCCTTTCGGGGCGCGTTTTTTGTTGGCCGCTGGCTATCTCGGAACGGCGCTCATACATTCATAAGGTATCGAGCGATCCTGAAGGTGGTCGCGTGGATGCCTAAGCAGGAGCGATATGATGTTCTTTTCTTTCTGGGGGTCCCTGATGATCGGCGGCGTCGTCGCCTACCTGTCTGAAAAGTGGGACATGACCCATCATGGCGTCCTGCAAGCCATCATCATTGCGCTTGGCGGCGTGGTCGTACTTTTCATGGTGCGCGTGATGTTCGGCTTGTCTTTCGGATCACCGGGGATCAACGCGATCATCGGTGCCGCAGGCGCGTTGATCCTGATCCCGTCCGAGGCTATCGCCCGGAAGCGACGCAAATGATCTAGGTGATCGGGGAATTCAGCAGGTTTTCCAGATGTTTGTTGAAACTCTCCAGATCGCCGTCCAGATCCAAATCCGTGATGGGCGTCAGATCAACGTTCACATGACGACGGCCCTTTTTGATCCAGAGAAAACTCCAAAAGCGATCGTATTTCGCCCACTGGAACTTGCCCAAACCATCAAGCCTAAGCAACATCACCGGCGTATCTGGCTTGGATCGCAAGATATCGTAGACGCCAGAAAGATACGGCGCGACGATTTCCTCGGGCTGTCGGCGCACCCGACCAGCGGGGAACAACAGAACCGAGTTCTCATTAGCCAAAATCTTGTGAATAACCTTCAAAATATGCTCTTTCCGCGCCTGACGTTCGTCATCGGGCCACGACTTGGGCGAACTCATCGGGATCGCCGAGGCGACATAAAGTGGAAACCACTGGAACCAGCTGTGGTATTCCTTCCAATGCACCGTTGGACGAATACGCATGGTCGAATACAGCATGGTCGAAATCAGTGGGCCATCGTGGCGACTGACATGGGTGGCCAAAATCAAAGTGCCGGGCGCATCCTGCAACAGATGTTTATTCGAGCAACTGACATTGTAGAACAGGCCATAATAGCTGCGAACCAGAACGAAAAAGAAATGCCGCAACCATTTTCCAAGTGTCGCATCAAGAAATCGCATCATGATTTGTTCCGCTACTTTGTTGGTTTGAAAGGCGCCATGCCCGCGCGTGCCAATTCATCCGCGCGCTCGTTCTCGGGATGGCCTGCATGCCCCTTCACCCACGTCCATTGAACGTCGTGTGCTTCTTGGGCGACATCCAACCGCTTCCATAGATCGTCGTTCTTCACAGGCTTCTTGGCCGCAGTCCGCCAGCCGTTTCGCTTCCAGCCATGTATCCAGCTTTCCACACCATTCTTCACATATGTTGAATCCGTCACCATCGTGATCGTTGACCTACGTTCCAGCGCTTCCAGCGCATGGATCGCCGCCAAAAGCTCCATCCGATTGTTTGTTGTCAGCTCTTCACCGCCGCTCAACTCGCGCTCTTTCATGACGTTATCGCCGGTCTTGGCGACCAGCAAAGCGCCCCAGCCACCCGGGCCCGGATTGCCGGAACACGCCCCGTCTGTGTAGGCAAAAATCTTGGTCATCGGGGGGTGTCGTTCAAATCAACATAGCCCGGCAGTGCAACGATCCGATCAATCCACTCGCAGACCGCTGGAAAACGTCCCAAGTCATACCCGCCCTTTGAACCAGCGGTATGGGTATAGGCATAAAGCGCGATATCCGCGACGGTCGGGGTATCGCCCGCGATCCAATACTGACCGCTAAGATTATCGTCCATCCTCCCCAGCAATCCGTGACCGGCCTCAAGCAGCTCGGCCAGCCGCTCAGGCGTCGCCAGATGAGCGCGACTGGGATAGGTCAGCAAAGCGGCTCGAACGGCGATGACGCCCTCGTGCTGGTTCTGCTCCCAAAACATCCATCCCAGGACATGGGCGCGCAAAATGGGGTCTTGAGGCAGCCAATCGGTATCTTCCGCCAAATAACACAGGATGGCGTTGGATTCCGGGATTTGGGTTCCATCGGCCAATTGAAGGACAGGCAATTTGCCGAAAGGCAGCGTGCCGTTTGCATGTGCGTCGGCCAGCTCGGGCGTCTCATATTCCATACCTACATGGGCATAGTCCCGGCCCAGCAAAGCCAGCAACAGTCGCGCTTTATAACTGTTGCCGGATGACGGCATCGAAAAAAGTGTCAGGTTAGCTATCACGTTTGGCCCTTATGATGATCCATGGTGCAACAACGCCATCTAGCCCGGCATCGCTTCCCGTCGCACGCGTTTGCACGCTTAGGCCGACGGCGCCAAGCAGATCGGTCAGCTCGGCGTCGGCGTAATAGGTATAGAACCGACCGATACCGTCGCGTTTTTCCCCGGTTCCGGTTTTCGTCCCGATATGGAACTGGCCTTGCGGTCTAAGTGCCGTGGCGATCCGGGTTAAATGGCTTGGCATTTCGGATTTAGGCGAATGCAAAAGCGAGAAATTCGCGTAAATTCCATCGTAGACCGCTACGTCGTTTAGATCGGCAAAGGTTTTCACCTCTATATCCAAATCAAAAGTCTCGCGCCCAAAACGCGCCATTTCGGGCGAGGCATCCCAAGCGGTAACATCAAAACCCGCGTCGGCCATGGTTTTCGCGGCACGTCCCGGACCACAGCCCAGATCAAGCACACGGCCTCCTGTCGGCAGAGCTTCCATGAAAGCGTCAAGATGGCGGTCGGTTTCGAACGACGTGGTCAGACCGGCATATTCATCCGCCTTGGCATCATAAACCGACAAGGTCTTGCGGTCGCTCATGCAGTTTCTCGCAAGACACGTGGTACTTTGAATTCGACGTTCTCGACAGTGGTTTCGACGATTTCAACGGTCACGTCGAAATGGTCTTTGAAGGCATCAATTACCTCGTTTACCAAGACTTCCGGCGCACTTGCCCCTGCGGTCACACCGACGGCCCTGACACCTTTGATCGCCCGCCAGTCAATGTCCGTCGCGCGCGGAACCAATTGTGCATAGGCACAGCCCGCGGTCTGGCCAACTTCGACCAATCTTAGGGAATTCGATGAATTCGGCGCCCCGATGACAAAAAGCGCATCGATCTTGTTTGCGATGGCTTTGACCGCGGCTTGCCGATTGGTTGTGGCGTAGCAAATGTCTTCCTTATGCGGCCCGACGATTCCGGGAAACCGCTCCTGCAACGCCGCAACGATGTCCGATGTGTCATCCACGGACAGCGTCGTCTGTGTGATGAACGCCAGCTTTTCAGCGTCACGCGGTTCGATCGCAGCAACATCCGCGACGGTTTCGACCAACAACACTTCCCCGTCAGGCAATTGCCCCATGGTTCCCAATGTCTCGGGGTGGCCTTCGTGACCGATCATCACCATTTGCAGCCCGTTTTTGTGGTGCCGCTCGGCTTCGATGTGAACTTTCGACACCAAAGGGCAGGTGGCATCCACGTAGACCATCTCACGCTTGGCGGCTTCCGCCGGAACGGCTTTGGGCACACCATGGGCCGAGAAAATAACAGGACAATCGTCGGGGCAATCCGCAAGTTCTTCGACAAACACGGCACCTTTGTCGCGCAAGCCGTCTACCACAAAGCGATTGTGGACGATCTCATGGCGCACATAGACCGGCGCGCCCCACTTTTCTAATGCCAGCTCGACGATCTTGATGGCGCGATCGACACCAGCGCAAAAGCCGCGCGGCGCGGCGAGATATAAGGTTAATGCTGATTTTGTCATGGTCATACCTATCGCCAGAAGACCTAGGTCTTTTGGTCGCCCGCGTCCAGATCCGCCGCGCGGAAACACGTATGCTCAGGCTCGCATCCCGCGATCAACGCACAAGACAATAGCGCCGAGCACAACATGCTAGGTTCAGCGCGCAAAGGTTACGACGCTAAGATGACGGGATGAAAACCGTGAGGTTTTCGAGCCTTATTCCTGTTCTTCGTCGATCGGTTCCCGCGCTGGGCGTCCAATAACGTCCTTCAGTTCATACAGCTCGATAAAATTATCGGCTTGGCGACGAAGTTCGTCCGCGATCATTGGTGGTTGCGAGCGGAGCGTGGAAACGACCGAAACTCGAACACCTTGACGTTGCAAGCTTTCAGCCAGGGGCCGAAAGTCTCCATCCCCGGAGAAAATAACAATGTGGTCCACATGCGGCGCAAGCTCCATAGCATCGACCGTGAGTTCGATGTCCATGTTCCCTTTGACCTTGCGACGGCCCTGACTATCGGTGAATTCCTTCGCCGGCTTAGTCACCATGGTAAAACCGTTATAATGCAACCAATCGACCAAAGGTCGTATTGGCGAATACTCATCGTTTTCCAGCAGCGCTGTGTAATAGAACGCTCTTAGAAGCTTGCCACGCCGCATGAATTCCTGACGCAGTAGTTTGTAGTCGATGTCGAAGCCGAGAGACTTCGCGGCCGCATATAAATTCGAGCCGTCGATGAACAGCGCAAGCCGTTCGTCCTTATAGAACATTAACTGTCCTTCCTAAATTTTTGTATCCAATCCCAGACCCCGTGAGGTCAGTCTGTTGTCGTTCCGGATTGGCTGGCGCGAAACTATGAAATTATCGCAGTCCTTAGCAACTATCGATTTCGACAGTTGCCGTCACGTTAATATGAACTAACTGTGATTGCAGGTTTCAAATATCGACGCGGATGTCTGCGCGAACATCCAAAGCCAAGACGATGAGAATTCTCTTGTGTTTTCTCACTCAAAGCAATACGAAATCGCCTGATCCCAGTTTTTACGGAGACTCCCCATGGCCCGCGTGACGGTAGAAGACTGCGTCGACAAGGTTCCAAACCGGTTCGAGCTTGTGATGCTCGCCGCGCATCGTGCGCGCGAAATTGCCACGGGCGCACCTTTGACGGTGGATCGCGACAACGACAAAAACCCCGTTGTTTCGCTGCGCGAGATTGGTGATGAAACCCAATCCGCCGACGAATTGCGCGAACGCACCATCGAAGCGCACCAGACCCAGATCGAAGTTGACGAGCCAGAAGAAGACGCGATGGCACTGCTTATGGGCGCTGAAAGCGACAAGCCCGTCGAAGACGACATGAGCGAAGAGAAACTGCTACGTGCGCTTATGGAAGCTCAGGGGCAACCTTAAAGCACCGGCACTTTCCCTCTGGGGGACCGGATGATCACTGCAAATGACCTGATCGCACTGGTCCAGAACTACAACCCAAAGACAGACGCGAAGATGATCACGCGCGCCTATGATTACGGCGCGCGGATGCACGAAGGCCAAACGCGATATTCGGGCGAACCCTATTTCACGCATCCGATTGCCGTGGCCGCGATCCTGACTGAACAACAGTTGGATGATGCCACGATCATCACCGCTCTTTTGCACGACACCGTTGAAGATACGCGTTCGACGTTTGCCGAGGTTGAGCGCGAGTTTGGCACCGAGGTTGCGGAGCTTGTCGATGGCGTGACCAAGCTCACCAATCTTCAGTTGTCATCGACCGAAACCAAGCAGGCGGAAAATTTTCGCAAGCTGTTCATGGCGATGTCGAAAGACCTGCGTGTCATTCTTGTCAAGCTGTCGGACCGTTTGCACAACATGCGGACGATTCGCGCCATGCGTCCCGACAAACAAGAGCAAAAAGCCCGTGAAACCATGGATATCTATGCGCCTTTGGCTGGCCGTATGGGGATGCATTGGATGCGCGAGGAGTTGGAAGACCTGTCCTTCCGAGTGCTGAACAACGAAGCGCGAAATTCGATCATCCGGCGCTTTATCACACTTCGACGTGAAACTGGTGATGTGATCCGTAAGATCACCATCGACATGGAAGCCGAGCTGGAGAGGGCGGGCATCGATGGCGAAGTCATAGGTCGTGCCAAGAAGCCCCACTCGATCTGGCGCAAGATGGAAGCTAAAAAGATTGGATTCTCGCGCCTGTCAGATATCTATGGGTTCCGCATCCTTCTTAACAATGAAGAAGATTGTTACGCCGCGTTGGGCGCTGTTCACCAGCGATGGCGCGCGGTACCGGGCCGGTTCAAAGATTATATCAGCCAGCCGAAATCAAACGGCTACCGATCCATCCACACCACGGTTTCGGGCCGTGACGGCAAACGCGTCGAAATTCAGATACGCACCCGCCAAATGCACGAGGTCGCCGAAGCAGGTGTCGCTGCGCATTGGTCTTACCGCGATGGCGCACCGGCTGAAAACCCGTTCGCGGTGGACCCGGCCAAGTGGATCGCGTCGCTATCTGAACGATTCGACTCGGCCGACGACCATGATGAGTTTCTCGAACACGTCAAAATGGAAATGTACGCCGATCAGGTCTTTTGCTTCACGCCCAAGGGCGAGGTTGTGAAACTGCCACGTGGAGCCACACCTTTGGATTTCGCCTATGTGATCCACACACGGATTGGCGACAGCTGCGTCGGCGCTAAGGTGGATGGTATCCGCGTTCCGCTTTGGACCCGGCTTCGAAACGGCCAATCCGTGGACATCATGACCGCCGAAGGTCAGCGTCCACAAGCCACATGGATCGACATTGTTGCCACGGGCCGTGCCAAGGCCGCCATTCGCCGCTCGTTGCGTGAAGAGAACCGCGAACGGTTTATCAAGCTTGGCCGTGAACTTGCGCGTGTCGCTTTTGACCACATTGGCAAACGCCCAACCGAAAAAGCCCTGCGCACTGCGGCCAAACAGCTCAACATAGAAAATGGCCAAGAGCTTCTTGCGCAGATCGGTGCCGCCGAAATAACAGCGCGTGACGTCATCTCGACACTTTACCCAGAGCTGGCTCAGAAACCCGGCGAGGAAATCGATGTGGCCCGTGCCATTGTCGGGCTGAAACCCAGCCAGACGTTCCGACGAGCGGCGTGTTGCCAGCCCGTCCCGGGCGAGCGCATCGTCGGCATCAGTTATCGTGGCAAGGGTGTCATGATCCACGCCATTGATTGCGAAGCCTTGGCCGAACTTCAAGACGCCACGGATCGCTGGGTCGATCTTCATTGGCAAGAAGGCCGTTACCCTGCTGCGCATAATGTGAGCATGGACATAACAATTGCCAATGACAGCGGCGTCCTTGGTCGGATATGCACCTTGTTAGGCGAGCAGGGAGCAAATATCTCGGATTTGGTGTTTATTGACAGAAAGCCGGACTTTTACCGTCTTATTATTGACGCGGAACTGCGAGATATTGAGCATCTGCATGCGGTGATGCTGGCTCTTGAGGCAGACAGTGATGTGTCTTCCTTGAACAGGCACCGCGATCTGGAGCGTAAGCCCTGAGGGGATTGATCGGTGGTCTTCAAACGGCGTAAGCCAAGGACCTATGTTGAGGTTGTCAGCGAATCCATCTACCCGCGGGGCGGATGGCGGCGTGCGGTGCGCTATGTTGCGCACAGATTGCAACGACTGCCAGACCCCGCACATAAGATCAGCCGTGGCATAGCCGCCGGTGTCTTTGCGTCCTTCTCACCGCTTTTCGGCATGCATTTCGTGATCGCGACCTTGGTGGCCTTGGCCTTGCGCGGCAATGTTGTTGCGGCCTTGATGGGGACGTTCATTGGCAACCCCGTGACATTTCCGTTGATCGCTGCCGTGTCGATGGAATTGGGGTCGTGGATGCTGGGGCAGAGCAGCTTGCCCCTGCCTTTGGTTCTTAACGCCTTCACCGATGCGTCGATCGATCTTTGGCGTAACTTAATCGCGACCTTTTCCGGCGGGCCGGTACACTGGGGCGGGCTCGATGTCTTTTGGGATCAAGTTTTTCTGCCGTATCTGGTCGGCGGTTTGATTCCGGGCTTTGCTGCCGCTGTTGCGACTTATGTTCTGGCAAACCCCATTATTGCCACCTACCAAAAGGCCCGCGTCGCCCGTCTGAAGAAGCGCTTCGCCAAGAAGCGCGAGCGCGTGATGTCGCGCAGATTAAGCGCGCCTGCCGAGTAATCCTTGCCCTTATCTGCCACGCGTGCGAACTGAAACCATGGCCAAAAAGACCAAGCCCAGTCCTCGAAAAAAGGCCACCAAGCCCAAACGGAAACTAAGGCTTGGCGCATGGATAATCCGTGCACTGGTATCGTTTGCCCTGGCGATCATCGTTTTGGTTGGGCTTTACAGGCTCGTGCCGCCGCCTTCGACGCCCTATATTCTGGCCGAGGGTGTGCGCTTGGGCGGAATAGAACGCAGTTGGGTGCCTATGGACCAGATCGCACCGGTTGTGGCCCGATCGGTTGTGGCGGCAGAAGACGCGAATTTTTGCCTGCACTGGGGTTTCGACATGTCCCAGTTGCGGGCTGCAATCGCACAAGGTGGCAGCCGGGGCGCATCGACGCTTAGCCAGCAAACTGTGAAAAACCTTTGGCTTTGGCAGGGGCGCAGCTGGCTAAGAAAAGCACTGGAAGGTGTCATGACCCCCGTCGTCGAAGCCTTTTGGCCAAAGCGTCGGATTCTAGAAATGTATCTGAACGTTGCCGAATTCGATACGGGTGTCTTTGGCATCGAAGCCGCCGCCCAACACCACTTTGGTACCAGTGCTGCCAACCTGTCAGCCAGACAGGCCGCCTTGCTGTCGGCTGTCCTTCCGAACCCAAAAGAGCGACAGGCGGTGAACCCATCCAGCGCCACACAAAGGCGCGCGGCATCGATCGTCGATGGAGCCGCCACCATCCAGCGCGATGGGCGCGCCGATTGCTTCGAGTGAGCCAATCTTCCTAAGAGGAAAATTGCCAAGAATTTTCATTAATATTCTTGCCCGCTTGAAACTTTGCGCAACAGGCGGCATTCAGACTGAAAGCTCTAAGGGGCCAGTCGCCAAATGATCCGATTGTATCACGTTCCGCTTTCTCCGTTTTGCCGCAAGGTGCGCTTGTCGCTCGCCGAAAAGAAGCTTGAAGTCGAACTTGTCGAAGAGCGCTATTGGGAGCGCGATCCGGAATTCATTCGTCGTAATCCCGCTGGCAAAGTGCCGGTGTTGAAGATCAACGATCTAACACTGTCGGAAAGTTCTGCAAGCTGTGAATACCTAGAAGAACGGTACCCGGACCCGCCGCTTTTGCCAAAATCTGCTGCTGATCGTCATGAAGTTCGCCGCTTGGTCGGGTGGTTCGACGATAAATTTCATTCTGAAGTGACATCGAAGTTGTTGTACGAGCGGGTCAACAAAAAAATCACCAAGGAAGGCTATCCAGATAGCGCCAACGTCAAGTCCGGCGCCAAGGCAATTAAGTTTCATTTAGGGTATATTGGCTCTCTTTTGGACGAGCGCCGGTGGCTTGCAGGTTCCGAGCTTTCGCTGGCAGATTTCGCTGCCGCCGCGCATTTATCAACTTTGGATTACATTTCCGATGTTGACTGGAACCTGAACACGACGGTGCGTGATTGGTATGCCAAGATCAAATCACGCCCGGCCTTCCGACCTTTGCTGGCCGATGCCGTGCCCGGGTTTCCGCCGCCCGCACATTATGCCGACCTTGATTTCTAAGGGGGGCGTTGCCCCCACACCGGACATTGTCCGGTGCTCCCCCAGGATATTTCTGGCCAGATGAAAGAGCTGGATAACCTTAAGGGTCGGATTATCGGAAAAGCCGAAACTGAGGGTTTTGCGCGGCTTCGCGTCTGTTCACCAAAGAGCGTGCCGGATGTGCCCGAGCGGTTGGCCGCGTTTTTTGGCGCGGGGCGTCACGGGCAGATGGAATGGATGGAGCGACGCATCGAGTGGCGCGGCGATCCAAGTGTCCTTTGGCCAGAAGCGCGTTCGGTGATCATGTTGGCAGAAGCCTACACGCCCGATCATGATCCGCTAGATGATTTGCGGTTTGGGGACCGCGGCGTGATTTCCGTTTATGCCCGTGGGCGTGATTACCATGACATCGTGAAAAAACGCTTGAAGCGGGTTGCCCGGTGGCTGGTTGACGAAGTTGACTGCGAGGTGAAGGTCTTTGTCGATACAGCGCCTGTGCCAGAAAAAGCACTTGGTCAAGCGTCTGGTCTTGGCTGGCAAGGTAAACACACAAACCTCGTTAGTCGGGGCCTTGGCAACTGGTTCTTTCTTGGTGCAATTTTTACGACGCTGGATCTGCCGCCTGATCCGGCGGAAGTTGACCACTGCGGAACCTGCAATCGTTGCCTTGATATCTGCCCCACTGATGCCTTTCCTGCCCCCTATCAACTGGATGCTAGGCGGTGCATTTCCTATCTGACCATCGAACACGAAGGGCCGGTTGACGAAGAGCTACGCCCGAAACTGGGTAATCGCATTTATGGTTGTGATGATTGCCTTGCCGTCTGTCCTTGGAACAAATTCGCCGAAATCGCGCGCGATGCACGTTACGCTGCCAAAGACGATCTTGATGCGCCGCCACTTGCCGAGCTGGTACGCCTTGATGACGCAGCGTTCCGTGCAAAATTTTCGGGGTCTCCTATTAAGCGGTCAGGTCGAAACCGGTTTGTGCGTAATGTGCTTTATGCCATCGGGAATTCTGGAGATCCTAACCTTGCATCTGCGGCAAGGGACTTGATGACTGACGCTGACCCCACGGTTGCGGATGCGGCCCGTTGGGCCGTCGACCAGCTAAGACAATCCTGATAATGCGCTGGAATGACTGATCGCCCAGATAACCCGTTCCTTGCAATCGGGCTAAAGCTTTGTGCGGTTGTCATGTTCGTCGTCATGGGGGCATTTATCAAAGCCGCGTCCAGCGAAGTACCCCCGGGCCAAGCTGTTTTCTTTCGCTCGTTTTGCGCTTTGCCGGTGATCATCCTATGGCTTGCATCGAGACGCGAATTGGCAACGGGTCTGCGCACCACAAAGACGATGCACCATGTGTTTCGTGGCATGATCGGAACAACTGCCATGGGGCTTTCCTTCGCGGGATTGGCGATCCTACCCTTGTCTGAGGTGAAGGCGATTCAATACGTCGTCCCGATTTTCGTGGTTATCCTGGCAGCAATGTTTTTGGGCGAAACCATCCGCAAAGTCCGCCTGACAGCTGTTTTTATGGGGCTGATCGGTGTTTTGATCATCCTGTGGCCACGCCTGTCGTTTGGAGGGGATGAAACCGACCCACGGCTCACGATTGGCGCGCTGTTGGTGTTGGGCGGGTCGCTCTGTGCGGCTGCGGCTCAAGTTATGGTGCGCAAAATGGTCGCTTACGAACATCCCGCAGCGATTGCTTTCTGGTTCTCGATTGTGGCGTCTTTGATATCACTTTTGTCGCTGCCATTTGGCTGGGTCGTACCATCGGTCGCGGTTTTGGGATACCTTGCGGGTGCAGGGCTGGTCGGGGGTCTTGGGCAAATTTTTGGAACCAACGCTTATCGCTTTGGTGATGCTGGCATCGTGGCCCCGTTCGACTATGCCTCGATCCTGTTTGCGCTTGCGATCGGTTATGTTTTCTTTTCGGAAGTTCCGACCCCTCAGATGATAATCGGGTCTTTGATCGTGATCGCAGCGGGTGTTCTGATCATTTTCCGAGAACATCAATTGCGATTACAGCGCGGCAAAGCACGCCAGCATGTCACCAAATATGGCTAAATTAGCGATAGATCTCTGATTTTGCTTTAAATTTTCCACATTATAATCTCGATTGTGACCTGTTGCTGGGGCAGAATCCAAAGTTAGGTACAAAGTATTGTTAGGCTGGTTATGCTAGGAGTGTCTTAGGCGGATCAAAAATCGTGACAGAGCAACTGTTAATATACTTCGCAATCGTCAACTCCTTGACGTTGCTCGTGTCGTTGCTCGACAAGCTTTGCGCTGTAAATCAACTTCCCCGCGTCCCAGAGTGGTTTTTGCTGTTTCTGTCATGGATTGGGGGTGCGGTTGCCGCCAAATTTGTCCAGATCATCAGCGGCCACAAGTCGTTGAAACTTGATTTTACCGTCAACCTGAACCTGATTATCATTTTTCAACTGGCCTTAACGATGGGCGTTTGGACGTATCAGAATACGAATTCTCTACGCGACGACAACCTTTCCGTTCTGCAAACCTGGCTGGGCGGCAAAGACGACAGCAAGCCGGACCGCCCGCGCCGATTTGGCCCGGGCAGTGACTAAAGCGGCTTAGGCGCGCACCAGTTTTTCATAGCTTTCGGCGATGTCACGGGTCATTGCACCAACTTCGAAGTTATAATCTGTGATTTGGCCAACAGGTGTCACCTCGGCAGCAGTGCCGGTCAGCCAGCATTGTTCAAAGCTTTCCAACTCCTCGGGCATGATGACCCGCTCGTGAACCTTAACTTGCCGTTCCTTCAGCATGCCGATCACCGTTTGGCGCGTCAGACCGTTTAGGAAGGCGTCAGGCTTAGGCGTATGCACTTCGCCGTCTTTGACGAAAAAGATGTTGGCACCGGTCGCTTCGGCGACATAGCCGCGATAGTCCATGAACAAGGCGTCCGAACAGCCCTTGGCTTCGGCGGCGTGTTTGGAGGTGGTGCAGATCATGTAAAGTCCGGCAGCTTTCGCGTGAACCGGGATCGTTTCAGGCGAGGGGCGCTTCCACTTTGCAATGTCAAGTTTGGCACCTTTGTACTTGGCGTCACCATAGTAACTACCCCATTCCCATGACGCGATTGCCAAATGGACGGGGTTTCTTGCTGAAGCGACACCCATATCTTCGCCTGCTCCGCGCCATGCAACTGCGCGCACGTAGGCATCGGTTAGGCCATTTCCGGTCAGGACTTCTTGCTTGGCGGCTTCGATTTCGTCGACCGTATAGGGGATCTGAAAGTCCAGTTCGCCTGCCGAGAAATGGAGCCGTTCCGAATGTTCGCGCGACTTGAAAATCTTGCCGTTATAGGCCCGTTCGCCCTCGAAGACGCTTGAGGCATAATGCATCGCATGTGACAGAATGTGTACGTTGGCGTCCCGCCAGGGCACCATTTTGCCGTTCATCCAGATCAGTCCGTCGAGTTCATCATACCCAGCCATGGCCGGCCTCCGTTTACTAAAGTTGCGTAGATAGTTCCGAAACGATCACAAAGTTGCGGAAAATTCGCCCTGAGCTAGCAGTTGGTGCTTGGAATGTCAACAAGACTGACATAAAATCAATTCAGGCAGACGAGGGTAGAATGGTCGATACTAGTGGCGCTCAGGGCAACGAAACCCTGCTATTCCTGACCGACGAACAGCTTCGCAAAGGGATCGAAGCGATGTTCTTCGCCTATCGCGGGTTTACTGCGGATCCAGACCGAATTCTGGATGA
This sequence comes from Paracoccaceae bacterium, assembly GCA_028097405.1. GTDB lineage: Bacteria > Pseudomonadota > Alphaproteobacteria > Rhodobacterales > Rhodobacteraceae > CALKXV01. The sequence continues at coordinate 29,089 of JAOHEK010000012.1, forward strand.
AAAAGGCTATGGGCGTGCGCATCACAGGGCGATGCACTTTATCAAGCGAACGCCCGGAACGACGGTCAACAATCTGTTGTCGATCCTTGGTGTGACCAAACAATCGCTAAATCGGGTCCTCAGAACACTCATTGACGACAGGCTGGTGCGCAGCGAAGTTGGCACACGCGACAAACGCGAACGCCATCTTACGCTAACCGAAACTGGACTTGAGCTTGAACGTGCGCTTTCTGATGCCCAAAGAGTTCGCATGCGCACAGCCTTTAGGCAGGCAGGTCCTGAAGCCGTGGCTGGATTTCGTCAAGTGCTAGAGGCAATGATGGATGGTGACATGCGACGACACTACGCACGACTGAAGGACACCGAAGTATGATGGACCCCGACGCACACCTGCTGATCGTCGATGATGATGAGCGCATCCGTGGGCTTTTGCAGAAATTTCTTATGCGGCACGGTTTTCTTGTGTCGTCAGCGCGGGATGCAGCCCATGCGGAACGGGTCTTGCAAGGTCTCGATTTCGACCTCATTGTGCTTGATGTTATGATGCCGGGCGAAGATGGCATTAGCTTTTGCAAACGTCTGCGTGCCGAAAGCGAGACACCTATTCTTCTTTTGACAGCTAAGAACGAAACCAACGATCGTATTGCTGGATTGGAAGCTGGGGCCGATGATTATTTGGCCAAACCTTTCGAACCAAAAGAACTTCTGTTGCGGATCAATTCAATCTTGCGGCGTGTTCCGGCAACTGAACCTGCAGATGTAGTCCCCAAAGTTCTATCCTTGGGCGCGTTCCGCTATGACGTGGAAAAAGGCACCATGTGGCATGGCGATGATCCGGTTCGCCTGACAGCCACGGAATCGCAACTCTTACGCATTTTCTCGGCGAAACCCGGCGAGCCGCTGAGCCGCTCGCGCTTGGTCGAAGATCTGGGGCGTGATGGCGGGCAGGCGCAAGAACGCGCGGTCGATGTGCAGATCACGCGTCTTCGCCGCAAGATCGAAGCCGACCCAAAGCAGCCTCGTTATCTGCAAACGGTGCGCGGCGCGGGTTATATGCTGGCGCCTGATTGACCTTGATCGTGTAACTTCTCGATTGCCTCCGGGCGCTTGATTTGCGACCTCTGTGCTATGACACGCATTTACTGGAACGACGCCGCCCTGAACCATGTCACGCCTCCGGGTCACCCCGAGCGCGTTGAACGAGCTGCCGCTGTCAAAGCTGCCCTTGACCAAATCGGTGGTCTGGATTGGCACGATGCCGCGCCCGCTGACCGTACGGAAGTCGAACGCTGCCATCCTGCCCGCTACTATGATCGGATCGCGGCGGCCTCTCCCGCCGACGATTATGTGTCCTTGGACGCCGACACTCATATGTCACCGGGGTCGCTCGACACGGCTTTGCGCGCGGTCGGTGGCTGCAACGCAGCGGTGGATGCTGTGATCGCTGGCGAGGCGAAGACCGCCTTCGCCGCGATGCGGCCACCCGGCCACCACGCAGAAAAAGAAACGGCCATGGGTTTTTGCCTGTTTGGCACTGTCGCCATCGCAGCAAAACGCGCGTTGGATCACCACGGCCTGTCTCGCGTTGCCGTTCTGGATTTCGACGTTCACCACGGCAATGGCACCCAAGACTTGCTTTGGGACGAACCGCGCACGTTGTTTTGCTCGTCACACCAAATGCCGCTCTATCCCGGTTCGGGTGCCGCCCATGAAACCGGTGCGCATGGCAATGTCCTGAACATGCCTCTGAATCCCATGACAGGTGGTCCTGAAATGCGCCGTGCGTGGGGCGATGTTATTCTGCCCGCCGTCGACGATTTCGCACCCGAACTGATCCTGATATCCGCTGGTTTCGATGCTCATGCCGCTGATCCGCTTGCCAACCTCAACTGGCACGAACAGGACTTTGCATGGGTTACCAGCGCCATTTGCGAGGTGGCCGAGGCGCATTCAAAAGGCCGCGTGGTCTCGACACTAGAAGGCGGCTATGATCTGGACGCGCTGGCCGCTTCAACGGTCGCCCATGTCCAAGCGCTGAAGGAGCATGAAGGATGACCGAAACAGCCGTTGCAGAAATGAGCTTCGAAGACGCGATGAAAGAACTGGAAACCGTCGTCGGCCAGTTGGAAAGCGGAGACGTTCCGTTAGACCAATCGATCAAGCTGTACGAACGTGGTGCGGCGTTGAAAGACCATTGCCAGAAAAAGCTGGCCGAGGCTGAAGAGAAGGTCGCTAAGATCACGCTATCGGCCGATGGCCAACCGACCGGAACCGAAGCGGTCGATCTGGGGTGAGCTTCCTCGACCAGCTAAAGGCCGAAGCGGGCTTGATTGAAACCTGCCTGATGGACGCTCTTAGTGACTTCCCGAAAGACCGTATTACTGACGGCATGACCCATGCGTTAAATGGCGGCAAACGTCTGCGCGGCTATTTCGTGTTACAAAGTGCGGCCCTTCACAATGTGCCCCACGATCAAGCAATCTGGTCGGCGGCCGCCATCGAAGCGCTGCACGCCTATTCTCTTGTCCATGACGATCTGCCCGCCATGGACGACGATGATCTGCGCCGAGGTCAACCGACCGTGCATGTGAAATGGGACGAGGCAACCGCGATCCTTGTGGGGGATGCGCTGCAAGCACTGGCCTTCGAACTTGTTGGGTCCGGCCCGTTGGAACCAACTCACAAGCTGGCCTTGTCGCAAACGCTGGCTCGCCAAGCCGGAGGTCGCGCACTGATCCGAGGCCAAGCGATGGATATCGCCGCCGAAACCGCCACCACGCCGCTGTCCTTAGCCGAAATCGAAAGCCTGCAAGCGGGTAAAACCGGTGCTCTGATCGAATGGAGTTGTGCCGCCGGCGCGATCATGGCCGGTGTTGACCCCACTCCGATGACCAATTTTGCCAGTTGCTTGGGCCGTGCCTTCCAGATCTCCGACGACATCCTTGATGTGACTGGCGATGAGGAAATAGCAGGAAAACGGCTCCAGAAAGATACGACGGCAGGAAAAGCCACGTTCGTGTCGCACCTCGGCGTTGAAGGTGCAAAAGACAAGGCGCGGGCATTGGTCGCAGAGGCTCTGCACGCATTAACCCCATATGATGCGCAAGCTGATACCTTGCGCGACGCGGCCCGCTTCGTTATCTCGCGCAAGTTCTAATCCTTCGGAGGCCACGTGACCGAACGTCCGAATACCCCGACCTTGGACCGTGTGTCCGTCCCTGCTGATCTAAAGCAGCTCTCGGATGGTGAGCTGCACTTGCTGGCGGGCGAGCTTCGCACGGAAACGATCAGTGCCGTCAGTGAAACCGGTGGACATCTGGGCGCGGGCTTGGGTGTTGTCGAACTGACTGTCGCCCTACATGCGGTCTTTGATGCACCGAAAGACAAGCTGATCTGGGACGTGTCGCACCAGTGCTATCCCCACAAAATCCTGACCGGTCGGCGCGATCGCATTCGCACACTGCGTCAAAAAGACGGGCTTTCGGGTTTCACCAAACGCACCGAAAGCGCTTATGACCCGTTCGGCGCGGCCCATAGTTCTACGTCGATCTCGGCAGCCCTTGGTTTTGCCGTCGCCCGCGATCTGGGTGGCTCTTGCGAAACGGGCCTTGGCGACGCCATCGCGGTGATCGGCGATGGTGCAATTTCAGCGGGTATGGCCTACGAGGCTTTGAACAACGCGGGCCATTTGAAGAAACGTCTGATCGTCATCCTGAACGACAATGAAATGTCCATCGCCCCGCCCGTCGGAGCCATGTCATCTTACCTGTCGCGCCTGTATGCGGGTGATCCGTTCCAAGAACTGAAATCCGCTGCCAAGGGCGCCGTGAACCTCCTGCCCGAACCATTCCGCGAGGGTGCGAAGCGTGCCAAAGACATCCTGAAGCAAAGCGCCTTCGGCGGCACCTTGTTCGAAGAATTGGGCTTTTCCTATGTTGGCCCCATCGACGGACATGATCTGGATCAACTCTTGCCGGTCTTGCGTACTGTCAAAGACCGCGCCACAGGGCCGATCCTGATCCACGTGATCACCAAAAAGGGCAAAGGCTATGCCCCGGCAGAAACCGCACGCGACAAGGGCCATGGTGTGTCCAAGTTTGATGTGGTCACTGGCGAGCAAAAGAAATCACCCTCCAACGCCCCAAGCTATACTAAGGTTTTCGCGAACGCGCTGATGGATGAAGCTGCGCGCGACGATAGGGTTGTTGCCGTCACTGCGGCTATGCCTGACGGAACCGGGCTGAACCTGTTCGCCGAACGCTTCCCGTCCCGCTGCTTCGACGTGGGCATTGCCGAGCAACACGGCGTCACGTTTTCGGCCGGTCTGGCGGCGGGTGGCATGAAACCCTTTTGCGCGATCTATTCGACGTTCCTGCAACGGGGTTATGACCAGATCGTCCACGACGTCGCCTTGCAGAACCTGCCCGTTCGTTTCGCGATCGACCGCGCCGGTTTGGTCGGTGCCGATGGTGCCACCCACGCGGGCGCCTTTGACGTCGCCTACCTTACCTGCCTGCCGAATATGGTGGTGATGGCCGCTGCAGACGAAGCCGAGCTGGTCCATATGGTCGCAACGGCCACTGCCTATGATGCTGGCCCTATCGCCTTTCGCTATCCGCGCGGCGAAGGCGTCGGCATCGACATGCCCGAACAAGGCGAGGCGCTGGAAATCGGCAAGGGCCGCATCATCACCGAAGGCAATGGTGTTGCGATTCTGTCCTTCGGCACACGCCTTGCAGAGGTCGAAAAAGCCGCCGACGCTCTTGCGGCCCGGGGCATCACCCCCACCATCGCCGACGCGCGCTTCGCCAAACCGCTTGACCGCGACCTGGTCCTTTCGCTGGCCGCAAACCACGACGCATTGATCACCATCGAAGAAGGGTCTGTGGGCGGTTTCGGCAGTCACGTGGCTCAGCTTTTGGCCGACGAAGGCGTCTTCGATCACGGCCTAAAATTCCGGTCGATGACCTTCCCCGACATCTACATTGATCAATCCAGCCCGAAAGACATGTACGCCCAAGCCGCGCTGAACGCCGAAGACATCGAAGCGAAAGTTCTAGACACTCTTGGGGTCGCCGATTTGTCGCAACGCGCGTGACGTCTAGCGCTTCCCGCTGATTCCAAGCTTTGTCAGCTTTTACTTATTCCGTTCATCCAACTTTTGTTCGATGGCCCGAAGGCGCTCAACAATTTCTTCACGATACGCTTCTGTCGCAGCGTTTTCTTCCTGCGCATGTGCGTCTTGCATCGAGTTCACGATCAAACCCACAACAAGGTTCAGTGTCGCAAAGGTCGTGACCAGAATGAACGGTACGAAAAAAGCCCAAGCAAAGGGGTAAACCTCCATCACGGGCCGCACGATGCCCATCGACCAGCTTTCCAGCGTCATGATCTGAAACAGCGAATAGGCCGAACTGCCCAAGGTGCCGAACCATTCCGGGAAGGCGTCTCCAAACAGTTTCGTCGCGATTACCGCCGCGATGTAGAAAATCAACGCCATCAATCCAAAGACCGAAGCCATGCCGGGCAGGGCTGACAAAAACCCTTCGATCACCCGGCGCAGGCGCGGCAAGGTCGACAACAAGCGCAGCACTCGCAAGACACGCAACGCCCGTAAGACCGACCAACCACCTGTCGAGGGAGCGTAGGAAATCGCGACAACTGCAAAATCAAACAGGTTCCAGCCCGAACGGAAAAATGCGGACCCGCGTGCGTATAGTTTAAGTGCGATTTCGATCGTAAAAACTGCCAGACAAAACCGGTCAATCGCAATTATCAACCCGCCAGCCGCCGCCATAGCGCTGTCCGACGTCTCAAGCCCAAGCGTAATCGCATTCACGACGATCACGCCGATGATCGCGAATTGCACGTCCGTGCGATCCAGAAAATCAGAGAGCCGAGATCGAAACGTCATGGGTGGGCCTTTCATTGACACTCCCCATATGGCGCGACTTACCGCAGGTGCAAGATGCCTATTTGGTTTCTGCGGCCAATAGCGCCGCCAACCCACTGCGATAGTCCGGATAGCGCAATTTTACGCTCAACTCGTCCTTGATCCGTTCGTTTTTGACGCGCTTTGATTCCGCATAGAAGCTTCGCGCCATCGGGGTCATCTCGGCGTCTTCAAACGCGACGGCTGGTGGGATAGGCAAACCCAGCAATTCCGCCGCATGTTCGATCACCTCTTCGGGTGGCGCCGGGTTGTCGTCGCACAGGTTGTAGACCGCACCCGGGTTCGGTTGCCGGATCGAGGCGTCCAGAACCGCGCCGATGTCCTCGACATGGATACGGCTGAACACTTGCCCCGGTTTGATGATCCGCCGCGCCGTGCCTTTTCTTACCTTGGCAAATGGCCCACGGCCCGGCCCGTAAATCCCGGCCAGCCGGAAAATGTGCAAGGGCAACCCAAGCGCTTGCCACCCGGCTTCGGCGGTCACTCTTGCCTGCCCGCGTTTGGTGGAGGGCGTCAAAGCGGTGTCCTCGTCGACCCACCCGCCTTGGTGATCGCCGTAAACGCCGGTGGTCGACAGATATCCGACCCAATCCAGATGATCCGCCGCGCGCAATGCATCTTCGTATTCCGCCAAAACCGGATCGCCTGCGTCATTTGGTGCAACCGAGGTCAAAAGATGCGTCGCCTCACCGATTGGCAGGTCGACACCCGGCCAAACCAAGGCTTCAACGCCCTCGCCACGCAGAACCTCGGCCTTTTCCTCAGACCGCGTTGTGCCAATCACCCGCCAACCCTTGGCAAGCAACAACGAGGCCAAAGCGCGGGCTGAAAAACCATGACCGATGGAAAGCAGTACCTTACTCACAGGTCCACCTCGTCTCGGTGCAGAACCCTAGATGAGTTGATGGTCGTGTCTTGTTTCATAAGCGATCCTTCGCGCGGCCCCTTGCCAGTTCAAAGAATGGATGAAATCTAGGGACATGGAAACGTCATTTGCATCTTGGGCTGAAAGCGCCCCACGTCTGATCGCAGTCGCTGCCGGTCGCGAACCTGCCGATACGGTAATCCGTGGCGGCAAACTGGTTAACGTTCAAACCCGCGAAGTGCTTGATTGGGATGTGGCTATCGTCGCCGGGCGTTTCGCCTATATCGGCGCGGATGCCAGCCACACTATCGGTGACGCGACACAAATCATCGAAGCCGAAAGCCGCTATCTGATCCCCGGTCTTTGCGATGGGCACATGCACATTGAAAGTGGCATGCTAACCCCGGCCGAGTTCGCCGCCGCGGTCGTCCCCCACGGCACCACAACGATGTTCACCGACCCGCACGAGATCGCGAATGTGCTTGGTCTGCGCGGCGTGCGCCTGATGCACGACGAAGCGCTTTTGCAGCCGATCAACATCTTCACCCAGATGCCATCCTGCGCACCCTCGGCTCCGGGGTTGGAAACCACTGGCTTTGAGATCACGCCCGAAGATGTCGCCGAGGCCATGTCGTGGCCCGGTATCATCGGTTTGGGCGAGATGATGAACTTTCCGGGCGTGATCAATGCCGATCCGAAAATGCTTGCCGAAATCGCAGCCACCCAGAATGCGGGTAAAACCGTTGGCGGTCACTATGCGTCGCCCGACAAGGGAACCGCCTTTTCCGCTTATGTCGCAGGTGGCCCGGCGGATGATCACGAAGGCACCAACGAAGCCGACGCCATCGCGCGGGTGCGCAACGGCATGCGATCGATGATGCGGCTTGGATCGGCTTGGTACGACGTGGAAAGCCAGATCACGGCGGTTACTGAAAAGGGTCTCGACCCACGCAATTTTATCCTGTGCACCGATGATTGCCACTCGGGCACGCTGGTGAACGATGGCCACATGAACCGCGTTGTGCGCCATGCCGTTGAGTGCGGCTGTGATCCGCTGATTGCGCTTCAAATGGCCACGATCAACACCGCGACCCACTTTGGCTTGGAACGCGAGTTAGGCTCGATCGCACCCGGACGCCGCGCGGATGTTGTTCTGACGTCTGACCTCAAGTCGCTGCCCATCGAGCGCGTCATTGCCCGTGGTGAAACCGTGGCCGAAGAGGGCACGCTGACGACGACTTGCCCGCATCTCGATTGGCCAGACGACAGTCGCAAAACCGTCCACTTGGGTAAAACACTCGCCGCGCAAGACTTCGAAATCCAATCCCCCGAAGGCCGAAACCGGGTTCATGCCCGCGTTATCGGCGTTGTGGAAAACCAAGCGCCTACCGAAGCACTCACCGCCGATCTGCCCGTCGAAAATGGCATCGTCGAAGCAACTGGCCCTGTCGCCCAAATCGCACTGGTCGAACGTCACCGCGCCACCGGCGATGTGGTGAACGCCTTCGTGTCGGGCTTTGGTTACACCGGCAAAATGGCCATCGCCTCGACCGTTGCTCATGACAGTCACCACATGATCGTGGTCGGTACGGATCGCGCCAATATGGCCGCAGCCGCCAACAGGCTTGGTAAGGTGGGAGGCGGCGTGACCGTCTACAAGAATGGGGTGGAAATCGCGCTTGTTGAACTCCCTATTGCGGGCCTGATGTCCGACAGTCCCGCCCGCGAGGTAGCCGCCAAAGCTGATGCCATGGTCGCTGCAATGGCCGACTGCGGCTGCACGCTGAACAACGCCTACATGCAACATTCGCTGCTTGCGCTGGTCGTCATTCCGTCCTTGCGCATTTCCGATCTTGGCCTTGTCGATGTCGAGACCTTCCAACTTACCGACCTTTTCGGAGATGACACATGAGCGAAAATCGCCACGCCACCGAAACCCCCGAAAGCTTCGAACACGAAGCCTTCTCGGACCCAAAAGCAGCTGTTGCCAGCCTAAGAGAGCTTTACCAAGCCTCGGCGTCATTCCTTTGCAAGAACTTCAGTGATGTGCTGAAAAACGGCAAACCGGAAAACCGTATCCGCGCCTATTACCCGGAAATCCGTCTGACAACGAATAGCTACGCCAGCGCCGACACCCGCCTAAGCTTTGGTCACGTGGCCGAACCCGGGCGCTACGCCACAACCATCACGCGGCCTGATCTGTTCAACAGCTACCTGACCCAACAGATCGACCTTTTGATTTGCAATCACGGCATGCCTGTCCAAGTCGGGTATTCATCTACGCCGATGCCGGTCCACTTTGCCGTCGCCAACGACGCGTCGCTCACCGTTCCGCAAGAAGGCTCGGTCGACTACACCCTTCGCGACATCTTCGATGTGCCCGAACTTGCGACCATGAACGACGACATCGTCAACGGCTACGGCTTTACCTACGAAGACGGCGCGTTTCCTTTGGCCCCATTCACAGCGCAACGCATCGACTATTCGCTCGCGCGTTTGGCGCATTACACCGCCACCGCGCCCGAACATTTTCAGAACCACGTGCTGTTCACCAACTACCAGTTCTACGTGGAAGAATTTGAGAAATACGCGCGCGCCGAACTTGCCGACCCCGACAGCGGTTACACTGCCTTCGTTGGCCCCGGCAACACCGAGATTACAGACGCTAATACCGATCTGGAGACACCCGCCAAGTTGCCTCAGATGCCTACGTTCCACCTAAAGCGTGAAGGCGGCGGCGGGATCACTTTGGTCAACATTGGGGTTGGCCCGTCGAACGCGAAAACCGCCACGGACCATATCGCCGTTCTGCGCCCCCATGCGTGGCTGATGGTCGGCCATTGCGCTGGGCTTAGAAAAACCCAACGCCTTGGGGATTTCGTTCTGGCCCATGGTTACCTGCGCGAAGATCACGTGCTGGACGACGATCTGCCCGTCTGGATGCCCATCCCTGCCCTTGCTGAAATTCAGGTCGCCCTGGAAGAAGCCGTGGCCGATGTCACAAAGTTCCAAGGTTACGACCTGAAACGCATCATGCGCACAGGAACTGTCGCCACCATCGACAACCGAAACTGGGAGTTGCGCGATCAATCAGGGCCTGTGCAACGATTAAGTCAATCGCGTGCCGTGGCGCTTGATATGGAATCCGCAACGATTGCGGCCAATGGTTTCCGGTTTCGCGTGCCCTATGGAACGCTGCTTTGCGTGTCCGACAAACCACTGCACGGAGAGCTAAAATTGCCCGGAATGGCCTCGGAATTCTATAAAACGCAGGTGGCTCAGCATTTGCTGATCGGTATTCGTGCGATGGAGAAATTACGCGAAATGCCCTTAGAACGCATACATTCCCGCAAGTTGCGCAGCTTTGAAGAGACCGCATTTCTCTAAACAGGCCAAAAAACGCCTACGAAATCGGCTATATTGGCAGTTTACTTACCACAAACCGTTGTGTACCGACGCAAAATCCAGTTAAATAAGGCCAATGAGCCACATTAGAGGGCCAGAACGAGGAGATTCCACATGGCAAAACCATTGACCAAGACACAACTTGTCACCGCACTCGCAGAAGCGATGGACAGCGACAAGAAATCGGCAACCACAGCGCTCGACGCGATCATTGACGTGATCACGAAAGAGGTTTCCGGCGGCGGAGCTGTCACTCTGCCGGGCGTCGGTAAAATCTACTGCCGCGAGCGTCCAGCACGTATGGTTCGCAACCCCGCCACAGGCGAGCAGATCCACAAAGATGCCGATAAAGTGGTCAAAATGACCATTGCCAAGGCTCTTAAAGACAGCGTCAACGACTAAGCTGACCGTCTTTTAGAAATGAACCGGGCCGCGATTTCGCGGCCCTTTTCATGTCTGATCTCAGGCGGTGGCCGCATTCAGTGCTTTGTCCATCAGCGCCTTGATGTCCGCCGTGCTGGTGCCAGCCACAATCCGGCCAATCTCGCCGTTCGGCGTCAAAACCACCAAGGTCGATCGCCTTGGTATTCCCAGCTCGCGCGATAGCTCTTCCCGGCCGTATTTATCAAAGTTGATGGCCACAAAGTTGATCGCCTCATATTCGGGGTTCTCGGAACGCAAAGCTCCAATCACACGTTCCTGTCTTTTGCAGGTGGTGCACCAATCCGTGTAAAAGTCGATAAACACCGTCTTGCCTTCGGACAGCATTTTTTTCACCAGTCCGGGCGAGTATGCTTCGCCTGCTGCTGCGAAAAGCGGGCCAGACGCCGTAGCGGCGGCAGAAGTTAGAAGAAATGTTCGACGGTCCATGATGGCTCCTCTCGGGGTTAACTCAGACAATAACGGATAGGTCCTGTATCCAGATGGGAAGATGATGAATGATCCAAAGTTCGATTGCGTAGTGAAGCTTGAAAAACAGCGCAAGGCCAACGACTACAAAAACGGCCCCCATGATCGGGCGCGCAGCACCAGCCAGAAAACGCATCCAGTGCTGCCGTTTGCGAATGACCGACTGCGTGCCATAGCCCAAGCCAATGATCAGCGTAGATACACCAAGTGCAAAGGTCACCATGATCGCGCCTGCATGCAGTAAGCTTTCGCCCTGACTGGCCAGTGAAATGGCACCACCCAAAGTGGGGCCGATACAAGGGCTCCAGACCGCGCCCAACAACAGCCCCGCGATGAACTGGCCCGACATTCCGTTCTGATCCTGCGTGTCGATCTGCGCATCCGCCCGCGCCGCAAATCCAGCGGTGGCAGTTGCAAAACTTTCCGACAGGCGCGGCACTAACAGAACAACACCGAAGGCGACCATCACCAAAGCACTGACATTCGCGATGGTCTCGGGCGTGATCCCAAAGGTCGGGCCGATGGCGCTGATCCCTAGTCCCAAAGCGACAAAAGACAGGCTCATCCCCGCTGCCAAAGCGATCGGACCCAGCCGATCGGCTTGTAAGGATGTTGCAAGAACGATTGGTAAAATCGGCAGGACGCAAGGGTTGATCAGGGTCAATAATCCGGCAACGTATCCAAGCACATATTCCATTGCGGCAATATGACCTTACGTCGCCAGATAGTCACCTCACAAGAATGTTAGGTGGATACCGGTTCCTTGGACAATTGCACCACCAAGATCGCGACTGTGATGATGGCCACGCCTAGGATGTCCAACGGTCTGATCGCTTCGCCCAGCAGCAAGGCGGCGATGGCCACACCAAAGAACGGCGTCAGAAAATGGAACGTCGCTGCCCGAACAGTACCGATCCGTCGCACCAGCCAGAACCACAGCACAGTGGCTAGAATGCCAGGTACGAAGACGGTGTAGGCGAAGGCGGCGATCACAACCGGGGTCCAGTTGAAGGCCCATGTTTCGAAGATCAAAGCCGGCACCCAAAGGGCCGCGCTGCCAATCAACATCTGAAAGCCGACCACAACCAATATGTTCCCGCCCGAAGACGCACCGCGCACCGCCAATGTCGCAATCGCCAGTGCCAAAGCGCCCATCAAGCAAAGCGCCACACCAAAGGGATCAACACCTGCTGACAACCGTGTGCCCATGATCACGACCACACCCGCAATCCCCATGAACAGCCCGACAATTCCCAAAGGCCTAACTTTCTCGCGCAGCACCAACCAACTGATCAGCGCCACGAACAACGGCAACGACGAGGCAATGATCGCCGCCAGCGAGGCTTCGACCCACTGCATCGCCACAAAGTTCAGGCCCAGATAAAGCGCGTTTTGACAAATTCCGAAAATCACCGTCAGTCGCCATTGCGCTGGGGTAAGCCGAAAGCTTTGGCCCATCATGCGCGCAATGATCAGAACAATGCAGCCGGCCAACAAAAATCGGATCGCGGATACCGTCAAAGGGGGTGCATTCGTCACGATGACGCGGGCCGACGTAAAAGCCGATGCCCAGATCATTGCAAATGTTAAGCCGCCCAAGATGGCCCGGACGTCCATCCTAGCGCAGGTATCCCACTGCGTAGGTCGGTGTGATCTTCTGGCGCACCACGTAAGCGTCCAAAGCCGCTTGCTCGGGCTGCCGGTCCGTGTTCGTTTCGGCGCGCGACAGACCCCCGGTGATGAACAAACTGTCCAAATCCTCGCCCAAAGCGCCCTGTACATCCGTCAGGATGCCGTCACCGATACAAAGGATACGGCTGTCGGGAACTGATGCGCCCAATTGTTCCAACCGTTGCCGTGCCAGCGTGTAGACTGGCGGATGAGGCTTGCCAAAATAAAGGCTCTCACCGCCCATCTCGGTATAAAGCTGCGCCAAGGCACCTGCACACCATTCACGGTCTTCGCCGCGATCCACGATGATGTCGGGATTGGCACAAAGTAGCTTCAATCCCATCTGCTTGGCCATCAGAAATTCAGGCCGATTGACCGCTGGGTCTGCATGGGTGTCAAAAGGCCCCAAACAGGCGATGCCCGTGGCGTCTTCCAAAGCGACCCGCTTTACGTCCACAGGATCGGTGACAATCGCGGGCGGATCAAAGAACGTCAGGTCAAAATCGTGACCCATAAACCAAACCTTGTCGCCGATAGCCCCCCGAAACATCGCCACCCGTGCGCTGTCACCGCTGGTCGCAATCGTGTCCCAGCAATCGTCGGGCACTTTGAACCCAATCAACTGCCGCGCCACGTCGGCACGAGCACGTGGCGCGTTCGTCAATAAGACAACCTTGCCGCCACCAGCACGAAAACCCCGCAATGCCTCGACGGCCTCGGGACACGCCGTCACCCCATCGTGCAAACATCCCCAAAGATCGCAAAATACCGCGTCATAGCGATCAGAAATCTCGGATAGGCTGTCGACGATTTGAACCATAGCTCAGACTTTCAGGGCTGGAATAATCTGCTTCTTACGGCTTAGAACACCGGGCAGGCTGACAAGATCACCATCAACCTTGGCACCAAAGCTCTTTTCCGCAATCTGTTTCGTCAGATCGTTCGGGATGAACATAATTGCTTCTTCCGACAGGATATCGACAAGGAAGAACAACACTTGGTCCACGCCATCTTCTTCCGCAACAGCAACCATATCATCCATCAGGCCAGCTTTACGCGCCAAAACGGTTGCAGGCGATGTCGTTTCCAAAACTGACACGCGAAATTTCTTACCATCGACCTCGTAGGCCTTCGAATCCAGCCGCAACAATTCGGTATCCGAATAGGACGACACGTCGGACTTCGCGGCAAACATCTCGGCTGCATAATCCGACATCTTGATGCCAAGGTCTTCGGCCAATTCCCGGGCCAAAGCCTTGTCCACGTCTGTGGTGGTCGGTGACCGGAACTCAAGCGTGTCGCTCAGGATGCAAGACAACATGGCACCCTTGATCGCATCGGGCATCTTGGCCGCGTCATCGCCCATCAGATCGTGCATAATTGTGGCGGTACAAGCGACGGGGCGAATGGTGATGTTGATCGGCCCTTTCGTCTTCAGGCCGCCTTGCAACATGTGATGATCAATGACCTCGGTCACATTCGCATCGTTCACATGCTCGGGTAGTTCAGCGATATTGTTGGTATCAACGATCACGCAAGTGTCGCCTTCACCCACATCCTCAAGAAATTCGGGTTTATCAAATCCCCAGCGCGTCAAAACGAACAAGGCTTCTGAATTTGGTTCGCCCAATAGCCGCGCTTCGGCAGGGGTGCCCCGGCATTCGTTCAGATACCATGCCCAGATGATCGGGGATCCCGTAGAATCCGTGTCAGGTGATTTGTGACCAAAAACTTTGATTGTCATGCTTTTATACTCGTTCTTACAGCTTTCGCGCACTCTTAGCCCTTGAAAGGCCCCTTGTCACCCTGCGCAAGCGCATGAGGTGCTTTGACTTTTACGCATGGCTTTGCTACCTCACCTCTATTCTGAAGGAGGACTCTGTCCATGGACCAGCACACCTGAAAGCCCTGTTCCGCGCGCCTTACCGCGTGCCCCTTCTTTGTAGGAGTACCCTGACAATGGATCACACCAACTAGCCCCAACACAGGGCAGTGTTGCCCGTGCTGTGGTGCGGGCCAATCTCCATTTCAGTCGAAAGGCATACCATATGCCAAAATCCAAAAAACCCGGTACGGCCGGGAAGAAATCCCTATTGCCCGGCAAAGAAAAACCGGGCTTTCCCTTCAACCAAAGCCGTATACCAAACACTTTCGGCAAAGGAAAAGGCATCAAGGGCGGCAAGCCCAAGCTTTTCCCGGGCCGCACAGGTTCGCGGTAACCATCTGCGCTGTCCGGCTTGATGCCGGGCGGCGCATCCGGCATCCTTGTGAAAAAAGAACAGGCCCATGCGCGAGACAGACCTCTACGCCCCCATCAAAACCTTCCTCGAAGGCCAAGACTACGAGGTGAAAGCCGAAGTGGCGGCAGCAGACGTCGTGGCGTGCCGCGCGGGCGAAGACCCGCTGATCGTCGAACTAAAAACCACTTTCTCACTGGCGTTGATCCACCAAGGTATCGAGCGTCAAAAGATCACCGACGCCGTCTACATCGCGGTCCCGCGCGGCAAGGGGAAAGGCTTCCAAGCCTCGCTCAAATCCATTAAAACCCTCTGCCGTCGGCTTGGTCTTGGCCTTTTGACGGTGCGCCTGAACGATGGCTATGTCGAACCCCACGTCGATCCAGCCCCCTATCAACCCCGCCGCACGGCTTGGCGGAAAACCCGGCTGTTGCGCGAGTTCGCCAAACGCGAGGGCGACCCCAACATCGGTGGCACCCGGGGCGGTATCGTCACCGCTTACCGCCAAGACGCGCTGCGCTGTGCCCAGCACCTTGCCACGTCAGGCCCCTGCAAAGGCGCTCATGTGGCAAAAGAAACCGGCGTCGAAAAGGCCACCCGAATGATGTCGATTAATCACTACGGCTGGTTCGAGCGGGTCGAAAAGGGCATCTATGACGTCACCGAAAAGGGCCGCCAAGCCGTGACGGCCAACTGATGGACTGGCGCGAAACCGGCATCCTCTTGTCGCGGCGCCGTCACGGCGAAAACGCTGCAATCATCGACGTGTTCACCCGCGATCATGGCCGACACGCAGGTATCGTGCGCGGCGGAGCAGGCCGCCGCATGACACCCATCCTAGAGCCCGGCAATCAAATCGACGTCGCTTGGCGCGCGCGTCTCGAAGACCGCCTCGGTACCTATGCGGTTGAACCCGTAAAATCCCGCGCAGCCTCTCTCATGGCTGATCGTCTCACGCTCTCGGGCCTCAATGCGCTGACCTCGCTTTTGATCTTCGCGCTGCCGGAACGCGAAGCACATCCCAACCTTTACGACGGCACACTCACCGTCCTCGACATGCTGGATACCAGCCCCTTTTGGCCGATGGCGTACCTCCGCTGGGAAGTCTCGCTGCTCGAAGACCTCGGTTTTGGCCTCGACCTCACAGCCTGCGCAGTTTCGGGTGAGGTGGAAAACCTGATCTACGTGTCACCGAAATCAGGTCGAGCCGTCTCGGGTGCTGCGGCGGGCAAGTGGAAAACCAAACTCCTGCCCCTCACCCCTGCATTAATCGGCCAAGGCGACGGCAATCCTGTCGACGTCACGGAAGGCCTGCGCACCACAGGGCACTTCCTGCAAACCCGACTTGCGCCCGCCTTGGGCAACAAAGCCATCCCAGAAGCCCGCAATCGCCTGATCGATCTACTGATCAAGAAGCGCTGACAATTTAGTTCAACTTTCCGGTTACTTCTGTCTGAAATACTTCGGGGGAATTGGCCCTTGGGCCAAGGGGGCAGAGCCCCAATTACTCGGCCCTAAATACCAATAGATCGCCGTCGTCCGTGGTCAGGATTAATACCGGCCCGGTCACCTCGGCCAATGTCACCCGCATCATCTCGCCAAAAAATATCGCATCCGCACCACGCGCATCGCATTCACGCGGTGTCACCACAGCGCGCGACATCGCGATCCAAGGATAAGGCACGTCGGTCGAAATCTCATACAATCCACAGCTCGTCTCAACCCGGATCGCACCGCGCGACGGAAAGGTCAGATCCGCGTCAAGCTCAGGCTCAGCCCCGGCAATTTCGATCAAACGATAGACCGCATTCCGGTCGGCATAACCGGTCACGCTTTCATCCGCGCATCCCAAAAAGGACAGGACAAATCCCAAAGAGGCAAACCGCAACATGCCACCCTTTTACGCGGCGTGGCTGGGCCTGCAAGCGAGCGGTACGCTCGCACGTTGTTCATTGTGGCGTTCGCAAAAACGTACAAACCGAAAATTCGGGGTCTTGGATCACGTACAAAGCGCAAGACCGCGCGGGTTAACAAAACCTTGCTAACTCAAAAGTCGTCTTGCGATCACTTGTGCCTGAATTTCGGCAGCACCTTCAAAGATGTTTAAGATCCGCGCATCACATAAAATCCGCGATATGCCGTATTCCAGCGCGAATCCGTTCCCGCCATGAATTTGCAAGGCATTGTCCGCCGCCGCCCAAGCCACACGCGCTCCCAACAGCTTGGCCATCCCTGCTTCCAGATCGCATCGCCGATCATTGTCTTTCTCGCGGGCCGAAAAATACGTCAACTGACGCGCCACCATAATTTCCACCGCCATCATCGCCAGTTTCGACGCAACACGAGGGAATGATATCAAAGGCTTACCAAACTGCTTGCGGTCCTCGCCATATTGCAGGCCTGCGTCCAAAGCCGACTGCGCCACACCAATCGCCCGCGCTGCGGTTTGTATCCGCGCGCTTTCAAAGGTCTGCATAAGCTGCTTGAACCCTTGGCCTTCCTCGCCGCCCAAAAGGTTCTCGCCCTTCACCTGAAAGTCGTCGAAATTGACGGTGTATTCCTTCATGCCGCGGTAGCCCAAGACCTCGATCTCGCCGCCAGAAAGCCCTTCATTTACAAAAGGTTCCGGGTCTGTGCCCGGCGTTTTCTCCGCCAAGAACATCGATAACCCCTTATAGTCGTCCGTCCCCGAAACCGACCGCGCCAGAACCGTCATCACATGGGTCCGCGCCGCATGGGTGATCCACGTTTTGTTGCCTGACAGGATCCAGTCTTCGCCGATCTTCACCGCTTTCGTACGCAGTGATCCTAGATCAGAGCCGGTGTTGGGTTCGGTAAAAACAGCCGTCGGTAATATCTCGCCCGAGGCAAGTCCCGGTAACCATTTGACTTTCTGCTCATCCGTCCCGCCACATAGGATTAGTTCTGCCGCGATTTCGGACCGTGTGCCCAGCGAACCAACGCCGATGTAACCCCGCGACAATTCCTCGGATACCACCACCATCGACGCTTTCGAAAGCCCAAGCCCACCGTGTTCTTCCGGGATTGTCAGTCCGAAAACGCCCATTTCTGCAAGATCATCGATGATTTCCATCGGGATCAACTCGTCCTTCAGGTGCCAGTCGTGAGCAAAGGGTTCGACCTTTTCCTTGGAAAATCGTCGAAATTGTTCGCGGATCATCTCCAACTCGTCGTCCAACCCGGTTGCACCATAGGTAATATCCGCCGTACGCTCGCGCATCAGCTCAACCAGACGCATCCGCGCGGATTGTGAATTACCGTTTTGTGTCAACGTCATAACCTCGGGGATCATCATCACCCGCTGATCGTCCTGACTGAGGCCCAAGTCCTGCGGGCGCACAATTTCGCCTTGGCTCATCGGGATGCCGCCATAAAGCTGCCAAAGGTACTCACCGAAGGCGATCTGATGAAGAAGCTGTTCAACCTCGCCAAAGCGGCCTTTGGCATCCAGTCGTTCGGCCCAACCCTGCATTTGACGCAGCGCTTCGACATAGGTGGCAACCCACGCCAATCCATGGGCGGCCGTCTGTTCGCGTTCCAAAAGGGCCGCGTCCACTTTGCCGTTGTCTGGATTCTGTACCTTTTCGCGGACGACGTCTTTTGCGCGCAAAAGCAGCGCTTCAACTGGGGCGACCGCTGCTTTTGTCAAAGCAAGAAGATCATTTAAGACAATGGCTTCAGTCGTCGCGACAGGTCCGTCATGGGCCATGTGATTCCTCGTTATTCTGCGCCTGCGAAAGGTATCGGATGATGCAAGTGCAGCGCAAGATAATTTCGCAAGAAAGACGAATTTCATACGAATATGTCTCGTGGGTATTTCTCTTTCACCAGCTCTAGCCAAGCGGTACCAGTTCTTATGCTGTCAGAACTTAGCACACTTGGTCCTCTGGTCCTTACAAGCGCATTGATGCTGGGCCTTGTTGCAGGGCTTGTCAAAGGCATGACCGGCTTCGCCTTGCCGATGATCCTTGTTTCAGGCCTTGGGTCGATCCTGTCGCCGGAACTTGCACTGGCCGGTTTGATCCTGCCCGCGTTGATCTCGAACCTTTGGCAGGCTTTTCGGCAAGGCGGACGGGCGGCGCTTGCTTCGGCAAAGGAGCACTGGCGCTATATGGCCATGGTTCTTCTCTTCATCGCGATGAGTTCGCAGATTGTCCTGAGCATCCCCGCCAATCTCTTGTTCCTGATCCTTGGACTGACCATTACAGCCTTCACATCGCTGCAACTTGCCGGGTGGCAACCCCAGATCGCGCCCGAGAACAAGGGTCGCGCGGAACTGGGAGTTGGCACATTGGCCGGCGTTCTAGGCGGGCTGACCGGCACTTGGGGGCCTCCGACGGTGCTTTACCTGACAGCACTTGGAACGCCAAAGATCGAGCACGTCCGAGCTCAAGGGGTGATTTATGCCTCAGGTGCTGTAGTCCTGACATTGGCGCATCTGCAATCGAGCGTCCTAAGTGGGGCTGGCCTCGGCCTGTCCGTAGGTCTGATCCTGCCATGCCTACTTGGCATGGGCGTTGGATTTGCGATTCAAGACCGGCTTGATCAGCAAAGATTCCGTATGGTGGTGTTGGTGGTGCTTGCACTGGCTGGCTTGAACCTAATCCGGCGCGGGGTTTTCGGATAAGAAAAGGCCACGTCGGAAAACGCGGCCTTTTCAGTCTCTAACCAAGGGATTTACCCAATAGCGACGGCTTTGACGTCGTCGTCGATGTGAGCCTCGTATTGCACAAAGTTATCCGCAAACATGCCGACCAGCTTTTTGGCTTGCGCGTCGTAGGCAGCCCCGTCGTCCCATGTTCGGCGCGGATCCAGCAGGATGTCGGGAACAGCGGTCGCCTTGACAGTAACGGGCACTTCAAACCCAAAGTTCTGGTCTTTTCGGAACTTCGCATTCTCGAGCGAACCATCAAGCGCGGCGGTCAGCAAAGCGCGGGTTGCCTTGATCGGCATCCGGCTACCTGTTCCGAAAGCGCCGCCCGTCCAGCCGGTATTCACCAGCCAGCACGTGGTGCCATGGGTCGCGATCTTGTCGCGCAGAAGGGCGCCGTAAGCCTCGGGACGGCGTGGCATAAACGGCGCGCCGAAACAGGTCGAGAACGTCGGCTCTGGTTCAGTGACCCCACGCTCGGTGCCCGCAACTTTCGAGGTAAAGCCCGACAGGAAGTGATACATTGCCTGCGCCGGTGTCAGCCGCGCGATCGGAGGCAGCACGCCGAAAGCGTCACAAGTCAACATGATGATGTTCTTCGGATGTCCGCCCAATGCGGTCGAGGATGCATTGGAAATATAGTTCATCGGATAGGCGCAACGCATGTTGGCGGTTAGGCTATCGTCATCGAAGTCGAGCTCTTTGGTCTCTTTGTCATAGACCATATTTTCAATGATGGTGCCGAACTTGGACGTTGTGTCGTAGATCTCGGGTTCAGCTTCGCGCGACAGATTGATTGTCTTGGCATAGCAGCCGCCCTCAAAGTTGAAGATGCCCCGGTTCGACCAGCCATGTTCATCGTCGCCGATCAGAACGCGGTCGGGATCAGCGGACAGCGTCGTTTTGCCGGTGCCCGACAGCCCAAAGAAAACGGCGGAATCCACAGGGTTGCCCGATGCATGGTTGGCCGAGCAATGCATCGGCATCACGCCCTTTCCTGGCAATATATAGTTCAGCAGTGTAAACACTGACTTCTTATTTTCGCCCGCGTATTCAGTGCCACCGATCAGGATCAGCTTCTTGTCGAAGTTCATCGCGATCACGGTATCAGACCGACAATTGTGCCGTTTCGGGTCGGCTTTGAACGACGGCAGATTGATGACAGTGAATTCAGGATCGAACGTGTCCAGCTCGTCACGTTCGGGGCGGCGCAGCATGTGCCGAATAAACAGTGAATGCCAAGCCAACTCGGTGACAAGGCGCACGTCCAGACGATGCGCGCTGTCAGCGCCTGCATAAAGGTCTTGGACGAAGTAGTCGCGATCCTTCATGTGGGCCAGCATGTCGTCGTGTAGCTGGTCAAATCCTTCAGGTGACATCGCACGGTTGTTATCCCACCAGATATGCGGCTCGATCGAAGGGGATTTGACGATGTGTTTGTCGTTTGGCGAACGGCCCGTGAACTTTCCGGTTTCCACCAACAGTGCACCACCCTGACCAAGAGCCGCCTCGCCCCGGCAAAGTGATTGTTGCATCAGGTCCGGTTCCATCAAGTTGTAATGGATATCCCTTAGTCCTGTGATCCCTTGGTTTTCGAGAGTTTTCTTGGGATTGACCCGACCCTGGCTCATATCACACGTGCTCCTCATAATATTCTGGTCCCAAAAGGCCCATTACTGACAAACTATAAGGAGGGTCATACACGACTGAACAGGACTGATGCGCACAGTTAGCGCCACCAAGTTGCTGATATTCTTACGTTAGCGCCACCATTTGTCCGGATCTCAGTCCGGATCGGAAAAACTGCGGCAAATTAGCCATTCCGAAACAAAAATACCGTTCTCATTGCGTGGCGAATGACCTGATTCGCCGATTATTGTTGAATTACCCCAAGGCAGACATGATTGTGCCCAGAAAAAGACACCATACAATGCGCCATTAATAAGGCGTTTAAAGAGCAGTAAAAGGAATAACCAATGTCCAGAATCGCACTGGTCGACGACGACCGGAATATTCTGACGTCTGTGTCTATGACACTCGAGGCGGAAGGTTTTGAGGTCGAGACTTATAACGACGGGCAGGCCGCCCTCGATGCATTCAACAAGAAACTGCCGGATATGGCTGTTTTTGACATCAAGATGCCACGCATGGATGGCATGGATCTGCTTCAGCGGGTACGTCAAAAAACATCGATGCCGGTCATCTTCCTCACATCGAAAGATGATGAGATCGACGAAGTTCTGGGCCTACGTATGGGCGCGGACGACTACGTCAAGAAACCCTTCTCACAACGTTTGCTGGTCGAACGTATTCGCGCTCTATTGCGCCGTCAGGAAGTGATTGCTGGCGACAGTGAGGGTGTCGAGATTGATACTGCTCAGGTCATGACACGCGGCGAATTGCGTATGGACCCGCTTCGGCACTCGGTATCTTGGAAAAACCGTGAAGTGTCGCTGACCGTTACTGAGTTCCTACTTTTGCAGGCTTTGGCACAGCGTCCGGGTTTTGTAAAAAGCCGCGATCAACTGATGGACGTCGCTTATGACGACCAAGTCTACGTTGATGACCGTACAATCGACAGTCACATCAAACGCCTGCGTAAAAAGATGCGCATGGTCGATGATGAGTTCTCGGCGATCGAGACGCTTTATGGCATCGGGTATCGTTACAACGAAGAATAGATGACTGCGGCGGGGGCCAATATGGACGGCAGCAAACCAGCAGGTCAGGCTGATGTAGTCCTTGGCGAGGACTGGATCGGCGCCGACGCCGCGGCCGAAAGTGAAGCGCGCGCGAAACGAGACGGTCGCGGTGTCATAGCCATGAACCGTTCTCCGCTTGCGCGGAAAATCATCACGTTCAACCTGCTAGCGCTTTTGGTGCTAGTGGCAGGTGTTTTGTTTTTGACGCCTTTCCGCGAGAGCCTTGTGCTTCAGCGCGAACGGGCCATCGTTAGCGAAGCGGAACTGGTCGCGGGTTTTCTGGGCGCGCGTTTGGGTGCCGAGAATACAGCCGATTCCGGTGAACTGTTAAACAGCTTGCCGTTGCCTTCCGGGGCATCGGTTTTTGTTTACGACGGCAACGGTGCCTTACTAACGTCTGTCGAAGCACCAGAAAGGCCCTCTTCGGCGGGCGAATTGGACTCGAGCGGACGATCGACCTTTTTGACGGATTCATTAACGGCCATCTGGGACGGCGTCGCTTGGATCGCCAGACGGGATACCACACGGCCCGAGGCAAATACTGACAACGCCGCATTGGTCAAAACCCTTGTGACGGACGCTCTTTCCAATGGAACCAAGGTTCGATCGTCGGCAGATTTGTTTGGCAATACGATCTTTACTGTCGCCACACCGATCATGTCGGGCGGTGCCAAGACAGGTGTGGTTGCCATAGCCAGCGCCGCCGGCGAAATTGACGGGCTTGTCGCGGCTGAGCGCGAGCAAATTCTCCAAATGTTTGTGATCGCCATTCTTGTTTCGGTGGTGCTTAGCCTTGTGTTGGCGTCCACCATCGCGAACCCATTGTCTGATCTTGCAGCAGCGGCGGAAATAGGGCGCGACAAGAACGCACGCAAGTTCAGCCCAAGTCGGGTTCGAATCCCAGATCTAACCGCGCGTCCTGATGAGATCGGGCGTCTTTCCGGCGCGCTTCGGGGTATGGTCACCGCGCTTTACGATCGCATCGATGCGAATGAACAGTTCGCCGCCGATGTGGCCCACGAAATCAAAAATCCATTGGCGTCCCTGCGCTCGGCGGTGTCATCGCTTAGAATGCAGCATCGCGAGGAACAAAAGAATAAGCTTCTGGATGTTGTCGAACATGACACCCGGCGCTTAGACCGCTTGGTCAGTGACATCTCGAACGCGTCACGACTAGATAGTGAGCTGGTCAAGGAAGACGAAGCGCCGTTCAACTTGTTGAAGATGATTGGCAACCTCACCGAGTATCTGGGTAACGAAGCGCGCGAGAAGGGTGTCGAATTCATTACCGATATGCCCGCAGACGCTATAGTGATCGATGGTCTTGAATCGCGGTTAGCGCAGGTTTTCGTGAACCTATTGACCAACGCAATGTCCTTTTGCGACGACGGTGACGCGATCCGCGTTTGGGTCCGAAAGCGGGAAAATCGAGTTCTGGTCGTGGTCGAAGACACTGGCCCCGGTATCCCCGAGGAGGCGTTGACTAAGATTTTCAATCGCTTCTATACCGAACGCCCGGTCGATCATTTTGGCAATAATTCAGGTCTTGGACTTGCGATCTCGAAACAGATCGTCGAAGCCCATGGCGGCGTCATTTGGGCGGAGAACATTCGTCCTACAGATGCCGATGTCACGTCCGAGCCTCTGGGCGCGCGATTTGTCGTCGGTCTGCCAGTCTGAGGCGCGCTTTCGTGCCTGCCGCGGAATCCTCTGGGCTTATCCACGCATCCGCAGTTGCCGTCGGCACCGCCGGAGTTTTGATCACAGGGAAATCTGGTGCCGGAAAGTCCAGTCTAGCGCTTGCACTTATCGCCTTGGGAGCCGAACTGGTATCCGACGATCAGGTGTTACTGACGCGGAAAGACAGTGGCTTGCTGATGTCCGCCCCATCCACATTGAAAAACCGGATTGAAGCCCGAGGTATTGGTGTCTTGAGCCAACCTGCCAGACCCGCATGGGCACAGCTTGTCGTCGATCTGGATGACGTTGAGAAAGATCGCCTGCCGGATCGCCAAGAAATCGTGATCGCGGGGTCGCGGATAAGAGTGCTGCGGCGGGTTGAGAGTGATGCATTCCCTTCTATGCTCTATGTTCTGCTGCAAGGAGGTTTATCATGACCGAACGCGTCGTAAGCGCAGCACAAACTAGGGCTGTCCTTGTGACCGGTGCTTCTGGCGCGGGTCGCGCAACGGCGACGCGTGCCTTGGAAGACCTTGGATTTGAGACGATTGACAACATGCCATTGTCTCTTTTGTCGCGAGTCTTTGACGGCCCAACGTCGATGCCGCCTCTTGCCTTGGGAATCGACGTGCGCAACCGGGACTTTTCCGTGGATGCGATGCTCGCCGTGTTGGAAGACGTCGAAACAGACAGTGCCATTGATGCAGAGCTATTGTTTCTGGATTGTCGGCCCGATGTGTTGCTGCGCCGATATTCTGAGACCCGCCGCCGTCACCCATTAGCGCCGTCAGAAACGCCCCAAATTGGGATTGGACGCGAGATGGAGCTGTTAAACCCCATCCGTGCCCGCGCCGATCATCTGATCGACACTTCAGATATGACTCCCCATGACCTGAAGGCCGAGATCGAGCGACGATTTGCGCGCGACGGCGAAGGGATGTTGGTTCTTTCGGTTGAGAGTTTTTCCTATAAACGTGGGCTTCCCCGTGGTGTCGACATGATCTTTGACACGCGTTTCCTAGCGAACCCCCACTGGGAAGAAAGCCTGCGCGTTTTGGACGGGCGCGATCCGTCGGTTGCCGCTTACGTCGCCAGCGACCCGCGTTTCGCGGACTTTTTCAACAAGCTGGAAGACATGCTTGTCTCGCTTGTTCCCGCCTACATTGACGAGGGCAAAACCTATCTATCGGTCGGGCTAGGGTGTACCGGCGGGCAACACAGATCTGTTGCAGTTGCGGAAAGATTGGCAAAGGCCCTTGCAGAGCAGGGGTGGCAGGTGTCAACTCGGCACCGTGAATTGGAACGACGGGGCAATGGTCCGTCGCCTTTGGTGGGGATTGCCGGTTGATCGGTGTAGTTATAGTGGCTCATGGGGGCCTGGCGCAGGAATATCTTGCAGCCATGGAACATGTTGTGGGCAAACAAAACGGGGTCTGCGCTATTTCGATAGCGCCGGATCACGACAGAGAAGCGAAACAGGCCGAGATTTGCGCGGCGGCGGATAGCGTCGACACCGGCGATGGTGTTGTGGTTGTGACAGACATGTTCGGGGGGTCACCATCAAATTTGTCCCTTCAAGCCTGCAGCCCGGCTGATCGCAACATTCTCTACGGTGCCAACCTGCCGATGCTTATAAAATTGGCAAAAACGCGCCATAAGCCCTTGAAGGTAGCTGTTGACGCAGCCCTTGCCGCGGGACGAAAGTATATAGACTGTTTCGAAGGAGGCAGGTGAGGTGCTATGTCTGATCCAGTGACCCGCACGCTCACGATCGTGAATGTAAAAGGTTTGCATGCCCGCGCGTCTGCGAAACTTGCGGAGTTGGTTGAAGATTTTGACGCCGATGCAATGGTCTCGAAGGATGGATTGGATGTGACCGGGGACAGTATCATGGGACTTTTGATGCTTGCAGCGGCGCGTGGCACAACGATTGATGTCACAACCAGTGGCGCTGACGCCCACGCTCTTGCCGACGCTATTGAAGCTCTTGTTGCGGACCGTTTTGGCGAGGACGCGTGACCCTTGGCTGATCACATCACCAATTCTCCGGGCGACAGAGCAGAAGATGCAGACGGCTATATCCCCTACGACACAAAACGTCTGAGCTATGCGAATACCTTCCCACATAGGGGCAAACGGCTTGTTATCCGAACGATGGAGTGGTGTACGGGCAAGCTTCGTTTGCTTCAATTGATCCGCCGGTTCGAAGCTCAAGGTGTTGAAACCGGGCAGGGATTTTGGCCGCATGCGCTTGGCGTCATGGGCATATCGCTTAAGACGCCCCCAGAGGAATTCGCTAATATTCCGCCATCAGGCCCGGTGATTATTGTCGCCAACCATCCGCACGGTCTGGTTGACGGTATGATTTTGGCCGAACTTATCGGGCGGGTTCGGACTGACTACAAAATTCTCACGCGTTCGCTTCTGACCGGCATTCCCGAAATCGAGCAATTCATGATCCCTGTGCCGTTTCCGCACGAAAAAAACTCGATCCAGAAAAGCCTTGAAATGCGCAAAACGGCCATGGCGCATCTTGCGACCGGGGGTGTGATCGTGCTTTTCCCATCGGGCACAGTGGCGACCTCAAAGGGTTGGTGGGGACCGGCGATTGAACAGGACTGGAACCCGTTCACGGCTAAAATGGTCGTCAAATCCGGTGCAACCGTCGTGCCGATCCACTTTTCTGGCGCCAATTCGCGAGCGTATCAAATTGCCGACAAGGTCAGCGCGACGGTACGCCAAGGTTTGCTTTTACACGAAGTTGTACATGCCCTGAATCGCTCCCAAAGGCCTCACATCGGAAAACCCTTCGATCGAGCAGAAATCGAAGCCCGCAAATCCGCGCCGCGTGAGTTGATGGATTGGATGCGGGCTGAAACGTTGAAACTGGGCGCCGCGGACTAAACCAACAATGGGCCGAGCCTTAGGCGCTTTGGTGGATCACGTCTGGTCTAGCGTGTCGGAACGGGCGGATCCTGACGATAGTCATAGAAACCGCGATCAGCCTTCCGGCCCAACCATCCCGCTTCCACATATTTTGTCAGCAAGGGGCAGGGACGATACTTAGTATCCGCCAAGCCCTCGTGCAGAACGTTCATGATCGCCAGACAGGTGTCTAGCCCGATGAAATCCGCAAGCTCCAATGGCCCCATCGGATGGTTCGTTCCCAGCTTCATCGCCGAATCGATCGACGCGACCGAGCCAACACCTTCGTAAAGCGTATAGACCGCTTCGTTGATCATTGGCATCAGGATGCGGTTCACGATAAAGGCCGGGAAATCTTCGGCTGTGGCGGATGTTTTGCCCAGGCGTTCAACAACGGCTTTAAGTTCTTGATAGGTGGGGTCGTCTGTTGCGATCCCCCGGATCAGTTCAACCAATTGCATGATCGGCACGGGGTTCATAAAATGAAACCCCATGAATTTTTCGGGTCGATCTGTGCGGCTGGCAAGACGTGTGATCGAAATCGATGATGTGTTCGACGTCAGGATGGTATGTGGCGCGAGATGAGGCACCAAATCCTCGAAAATCTTCGCCTTTACGGCTTCACGTTCGGTGGCAGCCTCGATCACAAGGTCGGTTTTTCCGAGGTCTGCCAACGTCAGAGTGGTAGAAATACGCGCCATCGTAGCACGGGCCTCTTCCTCTGAAATACGTTCGCGGCTGACTTGGCGAGCAAGGTTGCCGTCAATCAGGCTTAGCGCGGAATCCAAAGCTGATTGGTCAATGTCGTTCATAACGACATCATAACCGGCAAGAGCGAAAACGTGTGCAATGCCATTGCCCATCTGACCTGCGCCGATCACGCCTACTGTTTTGATGCTCATGTTGGAAATCATCCTTTCGCCGCGACAATAGTCTTTGCCGCGAACCCAGTGCAAGCCCGGCCGATCTCTAAAATCTTACCTTTAGGACATTCTCAAATCATTGCGAGGATGCTGGGGCGTAACGAAATTCTCTAAAGGCAGTATTCGTTGTGACCTTGGATGCCAAAGAAAAGCCCGTGCCGCTGGACTATCGGATGTGCAGCTACGATGGATGCCGTCTCAGTTTTCGTGGGCCAATTGTATCGCTGACCGATCCCTATATCGCTGTCCTTGGCGGAACCGAGGTTTTTGGGCGTTTTGTGCAACAACCGTTCCCTGAGTTGATGCAGGAATGGACCGGTCAGTCGGTGGCCAACTTCGGCGTGGCGCAGGCAGGTTTGTCGCTGTTCAGCGAGGAACCTTGGTTATTGGATGCCGGTTCTAGGGCAGATATCACCGTACTTCAGATACTTGGCGCGCAAAACATGTCGAACAGGTTGTACAGTGTGCATTCGCGTCGCAACGATAGGTTCTTGTCGGTATCGCCTGCGCTGCGCGAAATGTATCCAGATGTCGATTTTACGGAAATTAACTTTACAGGGCATCTGCTTGAAACGCTGGCGGATGACGAAGCCATGTTTGCGTCGCTTGTGAAGGAACTAAAGTGGGCTTGGGTGCAGCGTATGCGCCGGGTCATCAAAATGTTGCAGGGCGACGTGATGCTATTATGGATGTCAGACCGAAGCCCTGATGAAGACGGCGCATCTCGGGAAGCTTGCGAGCCGCTTTTTGTTGACCGCGAAATGTTGAACGCCTTGTCAGGCGACGTGGCCGGTACGGTTGAGATTTTGACTGACACAAATCCGAACAAATTGAATGAAATGCTGATAGGCGATGGTGAAATCGACGCGGCGCTTTGTATGCCGGGTCCGCAAGATCACATGCGCGCGGCTGAGGCGATTGCGGTTGCGGTGGCCAAAATAAAAAGCGCGGATCCGAAGGATTTCCAGATCCGCGCTTAAATCTTAGAGCTTTTCCATCAGTTCGGGAACGGCAGTGAACAAATCGGCCACCAAACCATAGTCCGCAACCTGGAAGATGGGGGCTTCTTCATCCTTATTGATCGCAACGATCACTTTGGAATCCTTCATGCCCGCCAAATGCTGGATCGCACCCGAGATGCCTACGGCAACGTAAAGGTCAGGTGCCACGACCTTACCGGTCTGACCAACCTGCCAATCGTTCGGTGCATAGCCCGAATCGACGGCGGCCCGCGACGCGCCAACGGCGGCGCCAAGTTTGTCGGCAAGCTTTTCGATCAGCGCAAAGTCTTCCTCGGACCCGACGCCGCGACCGCCAGACACCACAACGCCCGCGCTGGTCAGTTCTGGCCGGTCGCTGGCTGCAACCTTGTCTTCGACCCATTCTGACAGACCTGGGTTTTCAGCCGCACCAACAGTTTCAATCGACGCCGAACCACCTTCACCGGCGGCATCGAATGTCGATGTCCGCACCGTAATGACTTTCGTCGCATCGGCAGATTTCACCGTCTGGATCGCGTTGCCAGCGTAGATAGGACGTTCGAATGTGTCCGCGTCAACAACGCCAGAGATGTCGGAAATTACCATAACGTCCAAAAGCGCAGCCACCCGAGGAAGGATGTTCTTCGCGTCGGTCGTCGCAGGTGCCACGATGTGGCTGTAGTCTCCGGCGATTGACACTAGAAGTGCTGCCGTCGTTTCAGCCATCCTGTGACCAAGCGAGGCATCTTCCGCCACTAGAACTTTGGATACACCATCGATTTTCGCGGCTGTTTCGCCAGCGGCTGCCGCAGATGCACCGGCGCACAATACAGTGACTTCGCCCATGGCGACCCCAGCTGTAACCGCTTTAGAAGTTGCATCGACGTTCAACGCCCCGTCGGTCACTTCGGCAAGTAAAAGGACTGCCATCAGATTGCCCCCACTTCTTTAAGTTTCGTCACTAGTTCGTCGACCGATCCAACAATCTCGCCTGCTTTGCGTGTTTGCGGCTCGGTGGTCGAGACGATTTGAAGTCTTGGGCTGACATCCACGCCGTAGTCGGCAGGTGTCTTTTCGTCCAAGGGCTTTTTCTTCGCCTTCATGATGTTTGGCAAAGACGCATAACGCGGCTCGTTCAAACGAAGATCGACGGTCACGATCGCAGGCATCTTGACCTTGATCGTTTGCAGACCGCCGTCGACTTCGCGCGTGACAGTGGCGCTATCGCCGTCGATTTTCACCTCGGAGGCAAAAGTTGCCTGTGCCCAGCCTGTCAACGCGGCCAGCATCTGGCCAGTGGCGTTCATATCGTTATCAATGGCTTGCTTGCCACAGATAACGATGCCCGGCTGCTCTTCGTCGATCACACCCTTAAGAAGCTTTGCGACCGCTAGGGGTTCGATGTCCGAATGGACGTCATCTGCCGCAACAATCAAAATCGCGCGGTCTGCACCCATGGCCAAAGCCGTGCGCAAGGTTTCTTGCGCTTGTTTGACGCCAATCGAAACCGCGATGACTTCCTCGGCAGTGCCTGCTTCTTTCAGGCGGATCGCCTCTTCCACAGCGATTTCGTCGAACGGGTTCATCGACATCTTTACGTTCGCAAGATCAACACCGCTTCCGTCCGCTTTGACCCGGACTTTCACGTTATAGTCGATCACGCGTTTGACAGGTACCAACACCTTCATAAGCGCAACTCCTCTAAGTTATTGCAGCCGGGTCTATCGGAGCGAAATCGCCTTTGACAGTCAAAAAACGACAAGAAAATGTGACAAACGTGACGTTATGATATCCTAGAACGAATCGTTGGAGGTGTGTCATGGCGAAAGCATTGGGTGTTGGCGGATTCTTTTTTCGAGCGCAAAACCCTGCTGCCTTGGCGGAATGGTATCAGACGCACCTTGGAATCAATCCCGCCCCAACCGATCTGGACGCACCGCCATGGGTGACAGACGGTGGCGTGACGGTGTTTTCTCCCTTCGCTGCCGACACGGACTACTTTCGGCCGGACAAGAATTTCATGATTAATTTCCGGGTCGACGACATGGATGGCATAATTGCTCAGCTGACCGATGCGGGGATTGAGATAAAAAACACACAGACGATGGACGGCATCGGTCGGTTTGTGCACATCGAAGACCCGGAAGGCACGCCAATCGAACTCTGGCAGCCAGCCTGAAAAATAAAAAATCGGGATTCGTCTTGGGGGTTGTCCGAGTCAATAGCAAAGGCTTGTTGCCTGCAAGTGTTCGACACGTCTAGTTTGGTCTTGCGATTCATTTCGTCCTTGGGGGGACATGGGATATGAGACTGGGCACCGACGTTGGGGAAATGACTCCTGACGTGGCATGGAATAACTTAAAAAACGAAGAGACTGCCCGTCTCATTGACGTCAGGACACGCGCCGAATGGGGTTTTGTCGGCGTACCTGACACGCGGGAATTGGAGCAGACGCCGATATTTATCGAGTGGTCTTCCTATCCCGATATGTCCGTCAACCCGGCGTTTGCCGCAGAGGTAGAGGAAGCCATCGGGTCGGAGAATCCCGGGACGCTCTTTTTCCTTTGTCGGTCGGGTGCACGATCCTTGAAGGCTGCCATGGCGGTCACCGATTATTTTGCCCAACAGGGCAAATTGGTAACCTGCGTGAATGTGCTTGAAGGGTTCGAGGGCGATGTGGACGCATCGGGACACCGGGGCAGCCAAAATGGCTGGAAAGCTCGGGGACTGGCTTGGCGCCAGTCATGAAACAGAGGACGCAGTGGGCCAATTATGACAGAACAATCCTGGGGACAGGTTCGAGAGAACCTTCTATCGACAGTCGGCAAGAACAACTACGTGAACTGGATCGAGCCACTTGAATTTTCCGAACTAGCAGGCGGCGTGGCGACCTTCTTTGTGCCAACCAGCTTCATGGGAAATTGGGTGTCGCGCAATTTCGGCGACCACATTTTGCAAGTGCTATCCAATGCAGGCGAAAAGGTTTCGCGGGTAGAGTTTTCGGTTCCAAAAGTCGGCGTACAGGCGGGCAAGAAAACTGAGATCGTTTCAAAACCCGTTCGACAAAGCAACGGTGGTGGCAATGGTGGTGGCGATATGCCCGGCGCTCCGCTTGATGCCCGTTTTACTTTCGATAGCTTTGTCGTTGGCAAGCCGAATGAACTGGCACATGCCGCCGCGCGTCGCGTGGCTGAGGGTGGTGCGGTCACGTTCAACCCTCTGTTTCTTTACGGGGGCGTGGGGCTTGGTAAAACCCACCTGATGCATGCTATCGCATGGGAACTGCGCAAGCGCTCACCTGGATTGCGGGTGGTCTATTTGTCGGCTGAGCAGTTCATGTATAGCTTTGTTCAAGCCTTGCGCGACAAGGACATGATCGCTTTCAAACAGCTTTTTCGTTCGGTGGACGTGCTGATGGTCGACGATGTTCAGTTCATCGCGGGCAAGGATGCGACGCAGGAAGAATTCTTCCATACGTTCAACGCGCTTGTTGATCAGCACAAACAGATTATCGTCAGTTCCGACAGCGCTCCGACGGATATCGATGGCATCGACGATCGGATCGTCAGCCGCTTGCAATCGGGCCTAGTCGTTGACCTGCACCCGACGAACTACGAACTACGTCTGGGCATTCTGCAACAAAAAGTCGAAGTGCTTTCGGCGCAGTTTTCGAACCTCGACATTCAGGATGGCGTGCTAGAGTTTCTGGCGCACCGGATTTCGACGAATGTGCGCGTGTTAGAAGGTGCCTTGATGCGGCTCTTTGCGTTTGGCTCGTTGGTGGGTCGCGAAATCACGATGGACCTGACGCAAGAATGTCTTGTGGATGTGCTGCGCGCATCGGATCGCAAGATCACGGTCGAGGAAATCCAGCGCAAGGTTAGCGACCATTTCAACATCCGCCTGTCGGACATGATCGGTCCAAAGCGTGTTCGTACCTTTGCCCGACCACGGCAGATGGCAATGTATTTGGCCAAACAGTTAACGTCGCGATCCCTTCCCGAGATAGGGCGGCGTTTCGGAGGGCGGGATCATACGACCGTCATGCATGGCGTGCGTAAGATCGAAGAACTGATGCAGCAAGACAGTCAGATTGCAGACGATCTGGAATTGCTACGTCGTTCGCTCGAAGCCTGAGCCACAGAAAATCGGTTGATTGAGCATCTTCCTTGGTTGCTAATTGCAGCCACTATTATCGGTCTTTCTAAGGGCGGGCTTGCTTCGGCGGGCGCGCTTGCTGTGCCCTTTCTGGCAATGTTTATGAATCCTGTGCAAGCAGCGGCGATCTTGTTGCCGGTGCTTCTTGTCACTGATCTGGTTGCGATCTGGCTTTATCGCCGGGATTTTTCGCCGCCGAATGTCAGAATTCTATTGCCTGCCGTTTTGACCGGTATCCTTCTTGGAACCTTCATTGTTCCATACGTTTCGGAACCCTTGCTCCTGGCTTTTACAGGTGCCGTGGGCCTATGGGCCGTCTGGCGCCGCTGGTCCCGGATGAACAGCGACATGGCCACCCAGCCGCGGGCACTTCCCGGCGCAATTTGGGGTACGATCTCGGGCGTCACCACATTTATTACCCATTCGGGGGCCCCGCCGATGCAGGTTTTCCTAATGCCGCAGAATCTACCGCGTTTGATGTTCGCAGGCACGATGGGAGTCACTTTTGGCATCGCTAATTTTGCGAAGATTCCCGGATATTATTCGCTTGGATTTTTTGAGGGACTGGACTGGCCAGTTGCTGGCGGGCTGGCCCTTGTGGGGTTGCTTGGCACCGTACTTGGACGTTGGTTGGTCAAGGCGATGTCGGACAGGATTTACAACCGGGTCATCGAAGGCCTGCTTTTCATTCTGTCGCTTATCTTGCTTTACAAGGCCGCCACGGAGCTTTGGGCGTAACTGTCCACTTAGCGAAGGCAAAAGTCCCTTAAAGCCATTGCGCCGGGGTCAAAAATCGATACGTTGATCGCCCGGGTACAGCACGGAGCGAGGGACCATGGAATTCTCGATCGAACGCGCCGCACTTTTAAAGGCGGTCGCTCAGGCACAGTCGGTTGTTGAACGTCGAAACACGATTCCGATCCTCGCCAATGTGCTGATCGAAGCCGCAGGCGATCAGGTCAGCTTCCGTGCGACGGATTTGGATATCGAAATCGTCGATCAGGCCCCCGCAAAGGTCAGCCGCGCCGGAGCGACAACGGTTAGCGCCGTCACGTTCCACGAAATCGTCCGTAAGTTGCCCGATGGATCATTGGTCACAGTCACCGATGATGGCGCTTCTGGTCGTATGACGGTGGATGCCGGGCGGTCGAGCTTTTCTTTGGCAACGCTGCCGCGCGAAGATTTTCCCGTTATGGCAACGTCGGAGTATGAAGCGAACTTTGCCGCACCTGCACCTGTGTTGCGCCGCCTCTTCGACAAGTCGAAATTCGCCATTTCGACAGAAGAAACGCGCTATTACTTGAATGGTGTCTACTTGCACGTCTCGGACGCTGATGGCGCGCAGGTTTTGCGCTGTGTTGCAACCGATGGTCACCGGTTGGCACGCATCGACGCTGAACTGCCTGAAGGTGCAGGCTCGATGCCAGGCGTGATCGTACCGCGCAAAACCGTGGGCGAGTTGCGGAAACTTCTCGATGACGACGACGCGCAGATCGCAGTCAGTGTCAGCGAGACCAAGATTCGTTTCGCAACTCCGGGGATCACGCTGACATCCAAAGTGATCGACGGCACCTTTCCCGACTACACACGCGTCATTCCATCGGGCAACACCAAGCGGCTTGAAGTCGATGCTGCAGAGTTCGCCCAAGCCGTAGACCGGGTGGCAACTGTCAGCTCGGAACGCTCGCGTGCGGTTAAGCTTGCACTAGACGAAGACCGGTTGGTTTTGTCGGTGAATGCGCCCGATAGCGGTGCGGCAGAAGAAGAGCTTTCGGTCGCCTATGCAGATGAGGCTTTGGAAATCGGTTTTAACGCCAAGTACTTGCTGGAAATCGCCAGCCAAGTGGATCGCGAAAACGCCGTGTTCATGTTCAACTCGTCAGGCGATCCGACACTGATGCGCGAAGGCAGCGACGAAAGCGCGGTCTATGTCGTTATGCCGATGAGGGTATGACGAGGCCGGAGTGACCGGACTTGCCGTCACCTATTTGACCTTGTCGCATCTCCGCTCGCATCGGAGAACTGAGCTTGCCCTAGATGGACGCCCGATTGCCATTTACGGGCCAAACGGTGCCGGCAAAACCAACATTTTGGAAGCGATGTCTTTGTTGTCGCCCGGACGCGGTTTGCGTCGCGCCGGTGCCGAAGAACTGATCCGTCGCCCCGAAGCGATTGGATGGAAAGTTACGGCACACATAAAACACGCAGTTCAAATTCACGAGGTTGAAACCTTTGCTGAACCGGGTGGAACGCGGCAAGTTCGCATCGATGGTAAGGCGTCGCCGCAGGTCGCACTTGGTCGGATTGCGCGTATGGTCTGGCTGATCCCAGCAATGGACCGGCTTTGGATCGAAGGTGCCGAGGGCCGTCGCCGATTTCTAGACCGTATGACCATGAGCTTTGAACCGTCTCACGGAGAGGCGGTTTTGACCTATGAAAAGGCCATGCGCGAGAGGAACCGTTTGTTGAAAGACATGGTCCGCGACGCTCATTGGTACACGGCGCTTGAACGGCAGATGGCCGAGGCCGGGGTGCGGATTATGGCAAACCGCCACAAGGCTTTGGAACATTTGTCGGCTGCTCAAGAGGGTGCAGAAACCGCATTCCCCGCGGCCCAATTATCACTCATCCATCCCGACATAGACTTGCCCGACACCACCGAAGCGCTTGCAGCCATGCTGGACGACGGCCGTCAACGTGACGTTCGCGCTGGGCGCACCTTGATCGGACCACACCGCATCGACATGGATGCGCTATACGTCGACAAACAGGTGTCTGCTGCGCTCTGTTCGACGGGTGAGCAGAAGGCGCTTTTGATTTCGCTCGTCCTGACGAACGCACGTGCGCTTGCCAAAGACACCGGGATTGCGCCGTTGATCCTGTTGGACGAAGTCGCGGCGCATTTGGACGCCAAAAGACGCGCCGCACTATATGACGAGATCTGTGCTCTTGGGGCACAGGCGTGGATGACAGGAACCGAAGCCAATTTGTTCGATGGGTTCGACACCCGTGCCCAATATCTTGAAGTGGCCGAAGACGAAACGGGCAGCCGTGCCGAACTGAAAGAGCCGTCGTGACACCGCAACGCATTATAGCCTAAGGTTGCACATCGTATAAATTGGTTATATAAATTGACCAATCGGAGAATACGCCATGGAAATGCCTACCCCCGCCATCGACGTAATAGATAAAAAATCACATATTATCAGCTGCTTAAAGACAGTTCTGGCGCCCGAGCATGTCATCTCGGATCCGACCCAAACAAGGGCCTATGAATGCGACGCGCTAACGGCCTATGCCTGCCAACCGCTCTGTGTTGTTTTGCCTGGCACAACGCAAGAGGTCTCGGCGCTTCTGAAAATCTGCTTTGAGGAAGGCGTGCCTGTGGTGCCGCGTGGCTCGGGAACGTCGCTTGCGGGTGGCGCATTGCCGACGGCTGACAGCGTCGTCTTGGGCGTTTCTCGGATGAGTGATGTTCTGGAAACCGACTATGACAACAGGCTGATCCGTGTGCAAACCGGGCGCACAAACCTATCTGTTACGGGCGCAGTTGAAGAAGATGGGTTCTTTTACGCCCCCGACCCGTCGTCGCAATTGGCCTGTGCCATCGCGGGCAACATCGCGATGAACTCGGGCGGTGCGCATTGTTTGAAATACGGCGTCACCACGAACAACCTCTTGGGCGTGACCATGGTGATGATGGACGGCACAATCGTCGAAATCGGTGGCGGGCGTATGGATGCTTCGGGCTATGATTGGCTTGGGTTGATCTGCGGATCTGAAGGTCAGTTGGGCGTTGTGACTGAAGCAACGCTTCGCATTCTACCCAAACCCGAAGGCGCGCGCCCGGTGTTGATCGGCTATTCCAGCGCGGAAATCGCGGGGGCCTGTGTCAGCGACATCATCAAAGCAGGCGTTTTGCCCGTGGCCATCGAATACATGGATAAACGCGTGATCGAGGTGGTCGAGGATTACGCCAAGGCCGGCTACCCCGACTGCGAAGCCTTGCTGATCGTCGAAGTTGAAGGCAGCCCCGCCGAAATTGATGAGCAACTGGGCGTCATCAAGCAGATTGCCCGCACCCATAACCCCGTTGAACTGCGCGAGGCCGGAGACGCCGACGAAGCTGCTCGGATCTGGCTTGGGCGCAAGTCCGCCTTCGGGGCCATGGGGCAGATCAACGACTACATGTGCCTTGACGGGACTATCCCGGTCACGGCCTTGCCCTATGTGCTGCGCCGCATTGGTGAATTGTCGGACGAATACGGACTAGACGTTGGTAATGTGTTTCACGCCGGCGATGGCAACATGCATCCCTTGATCCTGTTCGATGCCAACAAACCCGGCGATCTGGAAACCTGCGAGGCCATGGGGGCCGACATCCTGAGGCTTTGCGTCGAAGCCGGTGGTTGTCTGACGGGCGAACATGGTGTGGGAATTGAAAAACGCGATCTGATGAACGTGCAATTTGATCCCGCCGATCTTGAGGCACAAATGAAGGTGAAAGATGTGTTCGATCCGGCGTGGCTGTTGAACCCGGCCAAGGTCTTTCCTTTGACAAGCAGCAGCGATCGCCGCGCAGCACTTAAGCCAGCCGCATGACCAACGCGATGCTTGCCCCGACCTCAGAAACCGACCTTGCCGAATGTATCGCCGCCGCGACCGGACCGCTCTCAATCCGTGGTAGCGGGACGCGCGGTGTCCAAACAGAGGGCGCCCCGATTTCAACACGCGGCCTTTCGGGGATTACGCTGTATGAACCGGGCGCGCTGACATTGGTCGCGCAAGCCGGAACCCCATTGGCCGAGATCGAAGCCGCGCTGGCCGCAGAAAACCAGATGCTGGCGTTTGAACCGATGGATCACCGCACGCTTCTTGGCACTTTGGGCGAACCCACGATTGGCGGCGTTGTCGCGGCCAACATTTCCGGTCCGCGCCGAGTGCAGGCGGGCGCATGTCGTGACTTTCTGCTGGGTGTGCGTATGATCGATGGTCAGGGGCAGATCATCAAGAACGGTGGCCGCGTTATGAAGAACGTGACCGGCTACGATCTGGCCCGGCTGATGTGCGGTGCATATGGTACGTTGGGAGTTCTGACCGAGGTTGCCTTTAAAGTGCTACCTAAACCTGACGCGACCAACACGCTGATGTTTGAAGGTATCGATCATGCGAACACGATCGAATTGATGACCAAGGCGATGAGAAGCCCCTTCGAGGTATCCGGGGCAGCGCGCTTGCCTGCAGGGGTCATCAGCGAAAAAACTGCTGTTGTACTTCGCCTAGAGGGCTTTGAAGGATCCGTCAAATACCGCGCTAAATCGTTGGTCGAAGCTCTGGACCTTGGGACCTGCAAATTTGAAACCGACCCGCATCGTAGTACCGAGATTTGGAATGCAGTGCGCGACGTCACTCCTTTTTCTGACCGCCCAGGTGACATCTGGTCTCTATCGATTAAGCCTACCGATTTTACAAAACTGGCCGACAACATTTCCGAAAATGACACGTTGGTCGATTGGGCCTGTGGGCGGATTTGGGTCTGCGTTCCCGAAGGCGCCGACATGCGCNCGAAGATGAAAGGCGTCGACGGTCACGCGACACTTGTGCGCTCAACGACCCGGGCGCATCCGCGCTTCCACCCCGAATCACCACCGCTCGCAAAACTGGCCGCGAACCTACGTCAAAAGTTCGATCCAAAAGGCATTCTCAATCCGGGGCTCATGGGCTGATGAAAACCAACTTCACCGAACAACAGCTGAAAATTCCCGCGCTTCGACGCTCGAACGAGATCCTGCGGTCTTGCGTTCACTGTGGGTTTTGCACCGCGACCTGTCCGACGTATCAGGTGTTGGGCGACGAGCTCGACAGCCCCCGTGGCCGCATTTACCTGATCAAAGAGATGCTGGAAAACGACCGGCCCGCAGATGCGAAAACAGTCAAACACATTGATCGGTGTCTGTCCTGCCTTGCCTGCATGACGACCTGTCCGTCGGGTGTTCACTATATGCATCTGGTCGATCACGCGCGCGCCCATATCGAGAAAACCTATAAACGCCCTCTGATGGACCGCCTGCTCCGCTGGACGTTGGCGCGGATCATCCCCTATCCTAGGCGCTTTCGGCTTGCCTTGCTTGGCGCAAAGATCGGGCGACCGTTTGCATTTCTGATGCCGGACGCACGCCTGAAAGCCATGTTAGCGATGGCTCCTAAACAAATCCCGCCGGTTAGCCGCAACGATGATCCGCAGACGTTTCCGGCGGAAGGCGTGCGGAAAATGCGTGTGGCATTGATGACCGGCTGCGCGCAAAAAGCCCTGAACACAGACATCAACGACGCCACCATCCGCCTTCTGACCCGAATTGGGGCCGAGGTGGTGATCGCACGCGAGGCCGGCTGTTGTGGTGCCTTGGTTCACCACATGGGTCAGGAAGCCAAAAGCCACGCGCAAGCTGCGAACAACATCCGGGCATGGACGGATGAAGGCCCCTTTGATGGCATCATCATCAACACAAGCGGCTGCGGCACAACGATCAAGGACTACGGTCACATGTTCCGCAATGATGCATTGGCCAAAGATGCCGCCGAGATTAGTGCAAAAGCGATGGATGTCAGCGAAGTGGTCGAAAAGCTTAACCTGCCGGAAGGCGCACCCAAAAACCTGCGTGTCGCTTATCACTCGGCCTGTTCTCTGCAACATGGACAGAAAATCAAGACGACACCAGAAAACCTATTAAGAACAGCCGGTTTCGAAGTTGTCGAACCTGAAAATAGTCATCTTTGTTGTGGATCAGCTGGCACCTATAACCTTCTACAACCGGAAATCTCGGGCGAGCTGAAAAACCGCAAGGTAAAAACCTTGGAAGCTAAATCCCCAGACCTTATCTCTGCGGGAAATATCGGATGCATGATGCAGATTGGCTCGGGCACCGACGTGCCGATTGTGCATACCGTCGAGCTTTTGGATTGGGC
The DNA here is from genome assembly GCA_028097405.1 of Paracoccaceae bacterium. GTDB lineage: Bacteria > Pseudomonadota > Alphaproteobacteria > Rhodobacterales > Rhodobacteraceae > CALKXV01. The sequence continues at coordinate 69,135 of JAOHEK010000012.1, forward strand.
GACGGGTGGACCGTGCCCTAAAGCGCTCGCTGATCTCAAATCTAAGTGACATAATCTTGCCCCACCCACGTGCTAGGCATCACACTGTGTGTTTAAGGGGACGACGATGCGATTTCTTCTGGCCGCTGTTTTGGCCGTAACCGCTGCGCTGCCTGTTGTGGCTCAAGATCAAGACCAAACGGAACTGACCAAGCTGCAGACCGCTAATGATGCGCGCGGGTGGGAAGCTGTGGGTCGGCTCAACATTGGCCGAGCTGGCATGTGCACCGGAGCATTAATTGCGCCTGATGTCGTTCTGACGGCTGGACATTGCCTTTACGACACGCGAACCGGTCAACAGGTTGATCCAACAACGGTAGAGTTTTTGGCAGGCTGGCGAAATGGCCGTGCCTCGGCGACACGCAAAGTGCGCAGCGCGGTGGTGCATCCAGATTACGTCTATTCAGGCCCGACCGGCAGCGATACGGTGGCCGTCGATCTGGCGATCCTGAAATTGGCCTCGCCGATCAACCGCCCGCAAATTCAACCATTTGCAACAGGAAAGCGCCCTCGGAAAGGTGCAAGCGTCGGTGTGGTGTCCTATGCTCGTGACCGCGCCGATTCGCCCTCGATCCAAAAAGTTTGCCATGTGTTGGCGCGCCGACAAGGCATGTTGATCTTGTCCTGCGACGCTGATTTCGGTTCATCGGGCGCGCCAATATTTGCCGAAGTTGATGGCGAGCCTCAGATTGTCTCGGTTGTCTCGTCAATTGCAACGATCCGTGACCGTCCGGTGTCCTTTGGGACCAATCTGGAAAAACCGTTGGCCGAGATGCTGGCGCTTTTGAACACCAACGGCGGCACGATCGCCCCGCCACCCACAGCCGTGGTTCGTACGAAGCCTAACACCCCACGGGTGTTAAGCAGCGGCGGCGGCGCGAAATTCCTCAAGCCATAGGTGGTTAAGGTTGACCCTGTCCTC
>JAOHEK010000013.1 GCA_028097405.1 Paracoccaceae bacterium
GAAAGCGGGCGCTTGAAAGTCGGCAGCACCGTTCAGGCGCTGACCCGCGTCGGTCAAAAGATCGAACAGTTCCGCGTCACCCGCATCCAAGCCTTCCGTGGATTGGGCCAAAAAGACATCGACGAAGCCACCGCCGGCGACATCGTCAGCATCGCTGGCATGTCCAAAGCCACCGTGTCGGACACGATCTGCGCGCTCGCCGTCGACGAACCCTTGGAAGCCCAACCGATTGACCCGCCCACTATTTCAGTGACCTTCGGCATCAACGACAGCCCCCTGGCTGGCCGCGATGGCAAAAAGGTGCAAAGCCGCGTGATCCGCGAACGCCTGATGAAAGAGGCCGAAAGCAACGTCGCCATCAAGATCGAAGACACGCCCGGCGGCGAAGCCTTCGTTGTCTCGGGACGAGGCGAATTGCAGATGGGCGTTCTGATCGAAAACATGCGCCGCGAAGGCTTTGAGCTTTCAATCTCGCGCCCACAAGTTCTGACCCGCGAAATTGACGGTGTGCGCAACGAGCCCATCGAAGAAGTCACCATCGACGTCGACGACACCTATTCCGGCGCCGTGATCGAAAAGATCACCGGCCCCCGCAAAGGCGAATTGGTCGAAATGAAAGCCGCAGGCGCTGGTAAAACCCGCATCGTGGCCCATGTGCCCTCGCGCGGGCTGATCGGCTATCACGGCGAATTCCTAACCGATACGCGTGGCACCGGCGTTCTGAACCGCGTCTTTCACGCTTGGGAACCTTGGCGTGGTTCCATCCCCGGTCGGCGCGCAGGCGTTCTGATCTCGATGGAATCTGGAAAATCCGTGCCCTTCGCCCTGTTCAATCTGGAAGACCGGGGCCGGATGTTCATCGGTGCGCAAGCAGACGTCTATGGCGGCATGGTCATCGGCGAGCATTCGCGCGAGAACGATCTGGAAGTGAACCCGCTGAAGGGCAAGAAGCTGACGAACGTTCGCGCGTCCGGCACTGACGAAGCCGTCCGCCTGACCACGCCCATCACACAAACTTTGGAACAGGCCATTGCCTATATCGACGACGACGAACTGGTCGAAGTCACACCAAACGCCATCCGCCTGCGCAAACGCTTTCTTGATCCCCATGAACGTAAGCGCAACGCCCGCGCCGCCAGTTAATTCCCGCGGCTCGTTGGATCAACGCTTGTGCGGCACGGGCTTTTAGACCGACGATCTTTGTAATGACGAGTGGGTCCGCTTGGCCGTTGGGTTGATGATGGACGACAAAACCGAATGTCACAGACACAGCCTGCTCGGCCTTAACCAAGGATCGCTGGCTCACGTCCCAAGAAGCGCTTTCAACTGGCCAACGGCCGTGTCGAAGTCTTCCTGATATCGAATGCGATCGCTGTAATTTCCGTCCTTATCGAACAGAAAGACCGAGGCCGAGTGATCCATCGTGTAATCGCCATCCCCTAAATCGACGCGCGCTGCATAGACACCAAATGCCTCAAGGGCTTTTTGCGTCTCTTCTTCGCTGCCCGTAACTCCGCGAACACCGTCGACCCAGCCAACGTAATCTTTCAGGATATCGCCGGTATCGCGAGTGGGATCGACCGTCACGAAATAGATGTTCATGTCACGTGCTTCAGGCAACGCCTCTTGCCAGGTCAGAATATCACCCAAGGTCGTTGGACAGACATCTGGACAATGGGTGAAGCCGAAAAAGACAAGTGACGGCGCTTGGCTCAGACTGGTTTCGGTAAACGCAGTCCCATCTGTTGCGGCAAGTGTATATTCTCCGTGACCGATCTTGCCGGCTGCATTCGCGGTCATCCTTGGCGATATAACCATCACCCAAGCTAGGGCGACTACATTTACCGCGACCAGCCCCCAAATCGCGAGACGTAGTGTTCGTCCTGACATCTGTGTGCTCTCCGCTTAAGACCCGTGGTCGTGTTCGCCGCGCTTCGCAACTTTGCCTTCGACATTGAACGATGTTGTAACGGGACCCGTGTTTTCAAATTCAAGCGTCGCGTTCACGGTTTCACCTTCGACCATCGCCTGATCAAGCTTCATGAACATCAGATGGTAGCCACCAGGTTCCAAGGTCACGGTTTCGCCTGCAGGGATAACAAGGCCAGCATCCAGCTTGCGCATTTGCATCGTGTCGTCGACCATTTTCATCTCGTGAACTTCGCCACGACCGGCAAAGTCAGCAGAAACCCCAACAAGCATCTCATCCTCAGTGCCTGTATTTTCGATCGTCAGAAATGCACCAGCAACTGGTTGGTTCGGAAGCGTGGCTCGCACATAGGCACCCGTGAGGACCAAATCACCATGCTGAACATGATCCATGGCCGTCTCGTCGTGCGCATCGTGCTTGTTGCCATGTTGTACGTCGCCTGCCGATGCGAAGGACGCTCCAACGATCAATGCTGTTGCCACAGCAAATAGGGAAAAGACGTTCATTGACTGCTTCCTCGTTGTTTTCATCGCCCAAATGTAAAAAGTAAATTATGGCGATAGTTTGTCGTCATCGCCTTGCGGCGAAAATCCACTTGCGATCTCGTTGAGGTTTTCTTCGGCCCGGGCCAACGTGATCTGCAAAGGTTTTTTCTAAGCCTCGACGTTCACCGTTACTGCTCGTGCGACAGAAGCAGCCGACGGCTTGCTCGCACCTCAACCAACCGACCTCAGGTCATCAAAAAAGGCCGCGTCAAACGACACGACCTTTCTTGTACGACCGAAATGTTGAAGCCGGATGCCTCCGGCAAAAAAACTATCGCACGAGGGAACTGACTTTGCCTGAAATCCAGACTGTGCCGGGATCCGCAGTCATTACAAAAGCCCCGGCCTTTTCGACGGCGGTACCAGATGCAAGCGCTGCAATCCGTTGTTGATATTCGGCGGCGCCCAATTGCGCGTGCAACACGCCTTTGAAAAGGACCATCACCAAAAGAAGAATAGCCAAAGCCCGCGCCGTGCCCATCCGCGTTTTCCGACGCGGTTTCGCAACCATCATCCCGTCATCCATCACCTTGGTCACATAACCACGCGATAGTTTCGTATGGCGCCGACTAATACGGCTCATCCGACGGTCAAATTCATCAAACTGCGAAACAGACATAACAGGCCTCTCACTAACTCCGGATCGTCCCGGCGAGAATAAAATAAGTCGAGGAATGTGGCAGTAATAAGGCCTAAGGCACGGAAAACATGAGACTTCGTTAGAAATTAAGGTTATTTCGCGTCAACACCAACGTGGTCCAGTCGACAATGTCCGTGCGATTGGCAAGATTGAAGCCGTGGGCTGCATAATGCTCTGTCACAGTTTCGGCTTGTTCCACCAAAAGACCACTAAGAATCGCTGTCCCGCCCGGTGAAATCACCCGCATCATGTCCGAAGCAAGCTCCATCAAAGGGCCTTTCAGAATGTTGGCCAGCACCAGATCAAAGGGCCCTGCCAAGCGGTCGTGGGCAAAGCCAACGGCCTCAACAACCTCAATCCGATCCGTCAGATCATTGGCGCTCAGATTGACACGCGCCACATCCACCGCAACCTGATCAATGTCCGAAGCGATCACTTTCCCCGACCAAACCTTGGCCGCCGCCATCGCCAAAACCGCAGTCCCACACCCGATATCAGCCACATGTTTCGGCTCAACGCCCTGATCAACCAACCCGTCAATCGCGCGCAAACACCCCAAAGTCGTGCCGTGATGCCCGGTTCCGAAAGCCATCGCAGCCTCGATCAAAAGCGCAATACGCCCCTCCGGCAGCTTGTCGGCATCATGGGCGCCGTACACAAAGAACCGTCCGGCCTCAACCGGCGCCAATTCACGCCTCACATGGGCGACCCAATCGGTTTCGGGCACTTCTGAGACAACAAAATCCGACGCTTGGTGTACGGCCGCCAAAAGCGCCAACGCCAACTCATCCGGCGCTTCAATGAAATAACCCCCGACTTCCCAGGTGCCGGTGCTGTCTTCCACTTCAAAAACACCCACGCCAGTCGGTGTAACGACTAAATCCTCAAGCGACGCGCCCAAAGCCTCGGCGCGCCCGCGATCATTCAAAGTTGTCAAAGCCGTCCAAGTCGTCATGCCAGCCGAGCTACGCCCTCCCCCAGCCGGGGTCAACCGGCCTTCATCTGGCCAAAAATATCCCGGGGGAGCGCGCCAGCGCGGGGGCAGAGCCCCAAAAAAGATTGCCCCCGCAGGGGCGGCCTAACCGCGACGCCGAACAGGCGGCGCAAATCCTCTAGACCCTTACACCCATCCCAATCGGGCAAGTCACCCCTGTGCCGCCAATCCCACAATATCCCGAAGGGTTTTTCGCCAGATACTGCTGGTGGTAGGTTTCCGCAAAATAGAAAGCGCCAGCCTCGATGATTTCCGTCGTAATCGCGCCATGCCCAGCATCACTTAACCGCGGCCCAAACATCGCTTTCGAAGCCTCAGCTGCCCTGCGCTGCGCCTCATTCGTCCAGTAAATACCCGAACGGTACTGCGTGCCCACATCGTTGCCCTGCCGCATGCCTTGGGTTGGATTGTGGCCTTCCCAAAAGACCCGCAACAGCTCGTCATAACCGATCACGCTCGGATCATAGACCACGCGCACAATCTCATTATGTCCGGTTTTGCCGCTACAAACCTCTTCATAGGTTGCGTTTTCCGTGTGCCCGGCGCCGTAGCCCACCATAGTCAGCCAAACACCATCCAGCTTCCAAAACATCCGCTCGACGCCCCAGAAACACCCCATCCCAAAGATCGCTACTTCAAAGCCATCCGGCACATCAGCGCTTAAAGGGCGGTCAAAGACGAAATGCGGTTCGGTGATCTGGATCGGCGCATCCCGTCCGGCCAAAGCCTCGTCAGCACTTACCATATCAACGTTTTTTCTGAATAGTTGGAACATGGGCTCTCCTTTTCAGGTTTCCCGAGAATATGGGGGCGAACCGTTCGAAAGCCAAGTAATTCACGTCAAAGGTGCTACAAGTCCTCGTGAGAAAATCGTCTCATTGCCCTTCTCAGGCTGTCTTGGGATCATCAACGCCAAGCTTAACGACACACAAGCCATGCCCGCCGCCAACCCAAAAACAGCGCCGGGAAAGACGACCCAAAGGTACCCCATTGACGCAGGCAGGAAGACGGCCGCGATGTGATTGATCGTAAAGGCCACGGCGGCTGTCGGCGCGATATCACCCGGATCAGCGATCTTTTGAAAATAAGTCTTCTGCGCAAAGGCCAATGCAAAGAACAGATGGTCGATCACGTATAGCGTGGCGGCCAAAACAACGCCCCAGCCGAACATGTATATCCCGCCGTAGGCCAGAAAAACGATAATCAACCCGACGTATTCAAACGCCAAAATATTCCGCTCGCCCCAATGACCCAAAGCCCGGCCCATCAAGGGCGCAAAGACCATATTGGCCAGAAAATTGATCAGAAATAACGCCGTGACTTCATGTACTTCAAAGCCAAAACGTTCGACCATCATAAAGGCAGCAAACACCAGAAAAATCTGCCGCCGCGCGCCCGACATGAATTGCAGCGCATAATAAAGCCAGTACCGCCGCCGGAAGATCATCTTCTTGATCTGCGGCTCGCCTTCGAATTGTGGGAACACCGCAGCACAGTAAAGCGTGATCACCACACAAGCCCCGCCTGCAATCAGATAGACGGTGTTGTACGATAGATCAAAAAGCTCCCACGTCGCCACCAAAAGCCCATAGGACAACAGCGACGCGCCAGAACCCACAGCCACCAGCCAGCCCAACGCCTGCGGAGCGCGCTCCTTCGACAACCACTGAAGCTGCAAGGATTGGTTCACCGTTTCAAAATAATGATACCCGATGGACGAGATCATGGTGACCACCAGTATGCCGCCAAAACTTGGGAACCACGCCGTGACAGCCGTTGCCGCCCCCAGCAACAACAAGGACACCAAGCCCAATACCTGCTCGCGCATGAACATGATCACCGCGATCACACCAACGGCCAGAAAGCCAGGTATCTCGCGCACGGAATGCAGCCAGCCGATCTCAACACCGGTGAACCCGGCCCGTTCTATGACAAAGTTGTTCAAAAGCGCCGACCAAGTCGCAAAGGCCAGCGGCAAGGCCGCTGCCATCAGCATCAAAAGCGTCATCGGACGCCGCCAGACCGGCAGGGTATGGGCGTCTTCAAGCTTTACGATCTGCATAAGACTGCTTTACGCCCTTCGTCAGACGTTGGAAAGTGGCGCGTCTCTGCCCACCCCAAAGGTTTCAACGTCGGTTCAGTAAAAACTCTGTGGGTCGATGTCGATTGACAGCCTTAGATTATTGGGCAGTCGGATCTGGGCGACCCATGCCGCAAGTGCAGATTGTAACGGCGCTTTTTTATCGGCCTTGACCAAAAGCCGCACGCGGTGACGGCCTCTAACCCGAGCAATAGGAGCGGCGGCAGGCCCATAAACCTGAGCTCCGATGCGGCGCAACGGATCGGACCGGGCCGCCAGCGCTTTGCCCACATCAAAGACGTCCTGCACATTAGGCGACGACAGGATGATCCCGGCCATACGCCCAAAGGGCGGCACGCCCGCCGCACGACGCTCGCCCGCTTCTGCACGCCAGAAGTCTTCTTCATCGCCTGACAGGATCGCACGGATCACGGGATGTTCCGGCTGGAAGGTTTGTAAAAGCGAGACACCCGGTCTCTCCGCCCGCCCCGCCCGGCCCGACACTTGGCGCATCAGTTGAAACGTCCGTTCTGCTGCGCGCAGGTCCGAACCTTGCAAACCCAGATCCGCATCAATGACACCCACCAATGTCAAAAGCGGAAAGTTGTGACCTTTGGCAATGATCTGGGTGCCGACGATGATGTCCGCAGTACCTTCGGCGATCTCTTCTATCTGCGCTTTCAACGCCCTCGCCGAACCGAACAAATCCGACGACAGAACCGCGATCCGCGCATCTGGGAACAGCGCTGTCACCTCTTCGGCCAAGCGTTCGACACCGGGGCCGACGGGCGCCATGCGGTCTTCCACTTCGCAAGACGGGCAGACGTTCGGCAATGGTTTCGTCTCGCCGCACTGGTGGCACATCAAGCGTTTCTGAAAGCGGTGCTCGACCATCCGCGCGTCACAGTGATCGCAGCCCACCTGATGCCCACAGGCCCGACAAATCGTCACCGGCGCATAGCCACGACGGTTCAAGAACAGTAACGACTGCTCGCCCGCCACGACCCGGTCCGTCACCGCACGCACCAGTGTGGGCGAAATCCAACGGCTCCCCGGCAAGTCCTCGGCCCGCATATCAATCGCGCGCATCTCGGGCATGACAGCGGCCCCAAAGCGCGAAGTCAGCGTGAGACGGGCATACTTTCCCGCATCCGCATTGGCCCAACTTTCCAAGGATGGTGTGGCCGACGCCAGCACCACTTGCGCCCCTGTAATTGATCCCCGCAACACGGCCATGTCGCGCGCATTGTACAGCACGCCGTCTTCCTGCTTGTAGGAAGTGTCGTGTTCTTCGTCGACCACGATCAGGCCAAGCGATTGAAACGGAAGAAATAAAGCCGACCGCGCACCAACGACCAAGTCAGCGCCGTTTTCGGCCACCATCTTCCACACGCGGCGACGCTCGGTCATGGTGACGCCCGAATGCCACTCGGCAGGACGCGCGCCAAAGCGAGCCTCAACCCGCGTCAGAAACTCGGACGTTAGGGCGATTTCCGGCAGTAACACCAACGCTTGCCGCCCGGCTTCCAGACAAGCAGCGACGGCTTCAAGGTACACCTCAGTCTTGCCTGATCCGGTCACGCCTTTCAAAAGTGTCGCGCCGAATTTGCCCGAGGCCACACCGGCGGTCAGCGCGTCCGAAGCGGCGGCTTGCTCGGCCGTCAAATCAACCTGCGCCACGCCGGGGTCCAACTTTGCGAAGGGCAGATCGCGGGGGCTGTCTTCTTCGGCGACCACACCTTGGGTGACCAGACCTTTGACAACGCTGGTCGATACACCTCCCATGTCGGCAAGTTCTTTCAACGTGAAAGCAAGCCCGCCGTATTCGTCCAACACAGCAACCACCTTGCGGCGGGCATCGGTCCAGCGGTCGGGGTTTTCCGTCGTGCCACGGCGATAAATTTTGCGCATCGATGGCGGATCACCCAAACCCGGCGCGCGCGTGCCAAGACGCAACATGGCTGGCATCGGCGTCAGCGTGTAATCGGCGACACGAATCAGAAAGCTCTTCATCTCATCCTGCATCGGCACCGCATCCAGAACGCGGATCACGCTGCGCACCTTGGCAAGGTCATAACCACCCTCGCCCGGCCCCCAAACAACACCAATCACTTTGCGCGGCCCAAGCGGCACCTCGACGAAAGCGCCCTCAAAGACACCGCCTTCGGGCGCTTTGTAATCCAGCGCGCGATCTAAAGGCTGGGTCGTCAGGACGGCAATCAAATCGCCTTCTGCATAGTGAGTTTGCATGATCTAGCTTGTGGCCCGACGCAACATCGCAGTGGCCAGCCCCATAGCGACCAGAGCTCCGCCCCCTGCGCGGGTCATCCAAGCGATGACATTCGGACGCCGTATTGCCTGACGCATTTTGTCCGCCAACAGCGCATAGGCCAAAGCATTGATGCCCGCGAGACCGACGAAAGTTGCGATCAACACGATGGATTGCCCGAACAGCAGTGCGCCGGGGTTAAGGAACTGTGGCACAAAGGCGATGAAAAAGACGATGGATTTGGGATTAAGCGCCGTTACAGCCGCCGCGTTCAGAAAAGCCGCACGCGGGGCAATAGTGCCTTCGGTGGTTTCAAGATCAAGCGCTGTGGATTTGGCGCCTCGTATCATCTTGACGCCGAGCCAGATCAGATAGACCGCGCCCACCCATTTCAGCGCGGTGAACAAGCTGGCCGAGGCCAAGACCAGCGCCCCAAGGCCTGCCAGCGACGCGCTCATCGCGATCAGATCGCCCACGGCCACGCCTAAGGCCGTCGGCACTGCAATCCGTCGCCCCTGCCCAATAGCATAGGCCAAGACCAGCAAAACCGTTGGTCCGGGGATCAGCAACAAGGCCGTCGAGGCTGCGGCAAAAGCCAGCCAGAGTGAAAAATCCATAAGCGTACCTCCGGGGTTGGACAATCAGGGGTTCAGCCTTGGCGCGGCTTCAGGTATCAGTGCCACGAAACCAGAACCATCCGCCAGAGGGGACGCCCATGAAATTCTTCGTCGACACCGCAGACACCGACGCCATTGCCGAGCTGAACGAGCTTGGGATGGTTGACGGCGTCACCACAAACCCATCGCTGATCCACAAATCCGGCCGCGACATCAAAGAGGTGATCGCCGAAATCTCAAAAATGGTCGACGGCCCCGTTAGCGCCGAAACCGTGGCGACCGACTTTGAGACCATGGTGAAAGAAGGCCATGAGGTCGCAAAACTTGGCGACAACATCGCAATCAAAGTGCCTTTGACCTGGGCGGGCTTGCGCGCCTGCAAACATCTTTCCGGCGAAGGCCATATGGTCAATGTCACGCTTTGCTTTTCTGCAAACCAAGCCCTTTTGGCCGCGAAAGCCGGAGCCACCTTCATCTCGCCCTTTATTGGACGGCTTGACGATCTGAACCTTGATGGCATGGATCTGATCGCAGACATTCGCGAAATCTATGACAACTACGGCTTTGAGACCCAGATTTTGGCGGCCTCGATCCGGTCGGCCAATCACATGTCAGAAGCCGCAAAGATCGGTGCCGATGTGGCCACAGCCCCTCCGGGCGTCATCAAGAAAATGGCCGAACACGTGTTGACCGATAAGGGTCTGGACGCGTTTTTGTCGGACTGGGCGAAAACGGGCCAATCGATCCTTTAGCAGTCGGCGCGCTTAAGGGCCGTGCAAAGCATGGCCGTCGGCTGGCCACTGCACGGGCATCCGACGGCGTTTAAGACGAAACTCGCGTCTTCCCTAGAAAGATAGCGCGCGGACAAAAAAATCACGGCGAACCACGACGCAAAGTCTGCGGTGCCGGACTTTTCTGCGGATAATCAGAATTGAATTTAGGCCCATTTAATCCGAAAAATACTCGACTAGCGGCGAGTAGAACAGACAATTACTCAATTAGAAATCTGCGGGACAGGAAATCAGTATATCAAAATCATCGTTGGATACCGACACCGGGAAATCTGGAAAACCAAACTTTCGATCAGCTTTAATGTAGATTTCCCCGTCGATATTGGCGAGGAATGACGCACCATTATTAAACATGTTGATTTGAATCGCATCTTCTTTGACGTCGTCAATCAAGCTTTGGCTAAGTGGCGTATGGGACGTAATCCCCGCTGCGTCCGCAAATAATGGACTAGTCTCGCAAAGCACGTCGATGGCGATTTCTTTGCCAAGAAAAACACCTGTGACAGTGCCATTTGGTTCATCGACCAGTTCTTGCGCAAAAGCAGGGCTCGCGAGGGAAAATGCGGCTATTAATAAAAGACGTTGCATGGGCAATCCTTCAGATTGAAAATTCATAACCGTGACGAAACACCTTTCTATAACAAGAAATATGGTATGCTTCCAATGGTGTCGGCCCTTGTCGTCTTATGCTCCTTCAAGCATCGCGTCGCCGTAACGGAGAAAAACGACGCGATGAGCTCAAATCAGACGTTCGCCAATCCCCCGGGTCACAGCATTCCCATCCGTTAACCCAAAGCTAACCTTCGTAAATGTACGCTCTTTGAACGGCTAAAACCCCGTATGGGCACAGATCAAATACCGACGCGATACCGACGTCATACCAACGTCGCAAACAACACGAATGCCCTATTTCGCCAGCGTTCAACTTTGCCGCACGCATTCGCAACACCACCCAGCGTTAGCGCCCTTAATCCTTTTCCGCCGGCACAACGCGCGCAACCTGCGTTACGAAATCATCCCCACGTTTTTCAAAATTGTCATACTGATCGAAACTCGCCGCGCCGGGCGCAAGCAACACGGTATCGCCGGGCTCAGCCTCAGCCGCCGCCATGGCAACCGCTTCGGCCATCGTGGTACAGACGGAATGCGGCAAGTCCTTCAGATCAAGCGCAATATCTTTCGCCGCACGTCCAATGACATAGGCTTTGGCCACCGCCCCCCAATGGGGTTCCAACACGCCCAATCCACCATCTTTCACCTGACCGCCAACAATCCAGCGAATGCTCTTGAATGCCGAAAGCGCCTTGGCCGCTGCATCCACGTTGGTCGCTTTTGAATCGTTGACATAAGCCACGCCGCCAGCCTCACCCACCCGCTGACTTCGGTGCGGCAAGCCTTCGAACGAATGGAACCCATCCTCGATCATCTTCGGCGGCACCTGAAGCGCGCGCAAAGCCGCAAAGGCCGCGCAGGCATTCTGGTGGTTATGAGCCCCCGGCAAACCGCCAATGCCGCGCAAATCCACCGACGCAATCTGACGCCCCTTGCGCATCTCGGACAAAAACCCTTTGCGCACCGAAACGCTCCAACCGGCGCCATCGGGTTTCGCACCCGAGATCACACGGATCACCCGATCATCCGACCGGCCTTCGGACAGTTGGTTCGCCAGATAACGCCCCTCAGGCTCATCGACACCAATTATCGCGCGATCGGGGCCACCTTCCGCGAACAACCGACGCTTGGCCGCGAAATACCCGCCAAACCCACCGTGACGATCCAAATGATCCGGCGAAAGATTGGTAAACACGCCCACATCCGGGGTTAACGCGCGGGCAAGCTCGGTCTGATAGGACGACAGTTCTAACACCACCACGCCACCATCTTCGGGCGGATCAACGTCTAACACACCACGCCCAATATTGCCCGCCAACTGGCTTTCGCGTCCCGCAGCCTCCAGCACATGATGGATCAGGGCCGAGGTTGTGGACTTACCGTTCGACCCGGTGATCGCGACCACCTTGGGCGTCGCCTCAAAACGATCCCACTCGGACGTGGCCAGCGAGCGGAAAAACAACCCGATGTCATTGTCGACCGGCACACCAGCCACCATCGCCGCAGCAACATGGGCATTCGGCTCAGGGTATAGATGTGGTATACCTGGGCTGACGATCAAAGCGACAACCCCCTCCCAAGCTTCCCGGCGCGACACATCATGCAACGTCAAACCCGCGTCTTGCGCAGCCGCGCGCGCCTCAGCACTGTCATCCCAACAAAGCGCCTCTGCGCCGCCCGCGACCAAGGCCCGCGCGGCAGACAGCCCGCTGCGCCCAAGCCCCAACACGGCGACACGCGCGCCGTTGAACCCTTTGACCGGGATCACCAGTCAATCTCCTTGCGGACACGGCAGAAATTGCCGCCGACAAAGCCCAATCCGGCACATGTCAATTCACCCGAAACAGCCGTACTCAGCCCGCCGTTTCCCGCTCTGACCAAAGCGCGCCGTTTCAAGCGTTAGTCTCATCGTCAACTTCAAGCTGACCTGAAAGCCGCCGCCACAAGATGCCCCAATACATGCCCACGGCCAAAACGACCGAAAGCGCGATCAAGCCAATCCACGTGTTCGCCGTTGGATTTTCCAAACTAAACCACCCCAGATCATAAAGCACCCAAATCAAAGCCGCGATCACGGCCAGAATTAAAACCACGCCAAGCGCGCCGATCCCGCGCAATACGGCTGTAAAGAACAAAACATAGGCCACAACCAACACCAATCCGATGAACACCGTCAAAGGCAATTGATCCTGCCAGTTCGCCATTGCCCACCTGACAAAGGACAAATCGGTCGGGTTATACGTCGCTGCCAAAAGCAAGAAAGCAAACAACCAGCGCAAAAGAAATCCCATGTCATATCTCTCCTTCAGCCGAAGACCGGCCCATCACCCAAAGCTTTAAACGTTCCAAGCTTCTTCTGTCCAGAATACTTCGGGGTGTGGGGCAGCGCCCCACGAAACCCCTCAGCTCAGCGCACCACCCGATTAGCGAACCTTCAGCGTGGCCAAACCGATTAGCGCAAGGATCAGCGAAATGATCCAAAACCGGATAACAATCTGCGGCTCCGACCAGCCCTTTTTCTCGAAATGGTGGTGGATGGGTGCCATCAGAAAAACGCGCGTCCCCGTCATCTTGAAATACCCCACCTGAATAATCACCGACAAAGCCTCAACCACGAACAAGCCACCAATGATGCCCAGAACGATCTCGTGCTTTGTGGCGACAGCAATGGCCCCCAATGCGCCTCCCAAAGCCAAAGACCCTGTATCCCCCATGAAGACGGCAGCGGGTGGCGCGTTGTACCAAAGAAACCCTAAACCACCGCCGATCAGACCCGCAGCAAAGATCAGGATTTCGCCGGTCCCTTGCACGTAGTTGATACCAAGGTACTCTGTGAAATCGGTCCGACCGACCGCATAGGCAATCACACCAAGCGAACCGGCAGCGATCATCACAGGCATAATCGCCAATCCGTCCAATCCATCTGTCAGGTTCACTGCATTCGCCGAGCCAACAATCACGATCATCGCAAACGGAACAAACAACACACCCATATTCCAAAGCATGCTGACCACGGGCAACGCGATCTGGTTTTGCAGCTCCACGGGATGCATCCAAGTCGCCCAATACCCCGCAACACCTGCAATCAAAAACCCGACCAGCAACCGAAACCGACCAGACAAACCGGCATGAGAATTCTTGGTAACCTTTTGATAATCGTCCGTGAAACCAATAAGCCCAAAGGCAACCGTTACGAACAACACCATCCAGACATAGCCGATATCCAACCGCGCCCATAGAAGTGTCGAGGTAATCAACGCCCCCAAGATCAAGACACCCCCCATAGTAGGAGTGCCCGCTTTGGTTTCTATGTGACTTTCGGGGCCATCTTCGCGGATCGGCTGACCATGCTTTTGACGCGCCCGCAAGAGGTTGATCAAAGGGCGTCCAAACATAAAACCAAACACAAGCGCCGTGAAGAAAGCGCCGCCTGCGCGGAAAGTTATATAACGGAAAAGATTGAAAAAATCTCCTCCGTCTGAAAATACCGTAAGCCAATAAAGCATTAAAACGTCCCTCTTCCCAACCCCGTCAGTGCGCCTTGTCTAGCGCTTTTATGGCATCCACAACCGGGGAAACCTTTAATCCCTTAGAGCCTTTACAAACTCCACATCCCCAGCAATACAAAGCTTGCGCATCCCTGCTGCCAGCCCATCCGCTGTCTCAGTCCATGCGCCGCATCTGGTCTCGGACGGCGCGTCACATCGGGCTTGGCCGCCGATTACTTTGGCAGCCTGTTTAGACGTCCAAAGCAAGGTCATAAGCCTTTGCCATCCAACGCCGCAACCGCGATGCTTGCCTGCTCCACATCATCAAACGGCAGGACGGCGTCGCCCACGATCTGTCCGGACTCGTGACCCTTACCCGCAATCAACAGCGTGTCGCCGGGGCCCAAAGCATCGACGGCGCGCAAAATCGCTTCGGCCCGATCGCCAACTTCAGTCACGTCTGCAACCCCTTTTCGGGCACCCGCTAAAATCTCTTTGCGGATCACATCGGGGTCTTCGGATCGAGGGTTATCGTCAGTGACAAAGGCAAGGTCCGCATGATCGGCCGCCGCCTGCCCCATCAAAGGCCGCTTGCCACGATCTCGATCACCCCCAGCTCCAAAGACCAAGATCAAACGCCCGATCACATGGGGCCGCACTGCACGCAGTGCCGTCATCAAAGCCTCGGGCGTATGGGCATAATCGACAAACACCGTCGCACCGTTTTCACGCCGGGCGGCAAACTGCATTCGGCCACGCACAGTTTGCAGCGTGTGCATCGTGTCGAAGGTTTCGGTCGCGTCGGCGCCCGTTGCGATGCAAAGACCTGCCGCCATCAGGGCGTTTTCGGCCTGAAAACCGCCAATCAAACCCATCCGCACCTGATGAATGCGCCCGCCCCATTCGAATCGTAGCTCTTGACCCGTCGCATCAAACCGCTGCCCAAGGATTTGCAACACGGCTGCACTGCTGCGCCCAACGGTCAGAACATCCTGTCCACGATCCTCGGCCACATCCGCCATACGTGGACCCCAAGGATCGTCAATGTTGATAACGGCTGTGCCATCCTCGGGCAAAACGCGATCGAAAAGACCGGCCTTCGCCGAAAAATAGTCTTCAAAATCAGCGTGATAATCCAAATGATCTTGCGATAGATTGGTGAAGCCCGCCGCCCGCAACCGCACTCCATCGATGCGGCGCTGCTGCAATCCGTGGGACGAAGCTTCCATCGCAGCATGCGTGATCCCCTCGTCAGCGACCTTGGCCAAAGCGCGGTGCAAAGTGATCGGCTCGGGTGTCGTGTGCTGCAGAGGCGCTGTATGTGCGCCTTCGATGCCCGTGGTGCCAATGCTGACCGCCTCGGCCCCCATTTCCGTCCAAAGCTGTCGAGCGAAACTGGCAACGCTGGTCTTGCCATTGGTGCCCGTGATCGCAACCTGCACTTCGGGTTGCGCTTCGAACCAAAGGGCGGCGGTAAAGGCCAAAGCCTCGCGCGGTTCTTCGACGACGACCAGTGGCACCTCGCTGCCCTGAAGCACATCGCGCGCCAGCTTAGCGCCTTCACGGTCGGTCAGAATAGCGCCTGCTTTCATGCGCAGCGCATATTGGATGAATTCCGCACCATGCACTTTGGTGCCCGGCAAAGCAGCGAACAAATGGCCCGGTTCCACGTCACGGCTATCGACGGACAAGCCGGTGATAACGACCTCACCGACAGCTTTTGCCGTTAACCCAAGCTGGGCCAAGGTTTTTGTCTTTGCCCGGGTCTGCATCTGCCCTGCCCTTTGTCAGTTCTTGACCGGTATTACACGTGGCAAGCTGTCATAATCAATGTCGGGTGCCAAACCCAACAAAGGTGCGGTGCGTCGGATGATTTCGGCGGCAACCGGCACAGCCGTCCAACCTGCCGTTCGGCGCGGCTTTGACCCGCTGGTTTCCACTGGTTCGTCCAGCGTCACCACCAGCACATACTTTGGATCATTGGCCGGAAACACGCTGGCGAATGTCGCGATCACCTTGTCGTCGAAATAGCCGCCATCAGGATTGGGCTTATCCGCGGTGCCGGTCTTACCTGCCACGTGATAGCCCGCAACTTCGCCCATGGATGCCGTGCCCCGCACCACCACTTGACGCAAAAAATCCCGCATCTGCGCGCTGGTATTCTCGGTCACGACCGAAGCCCCCAATGGGTTGCCGCCTTTCAGTATCGATGGCGTGACGGTGTACCCGCCATTTAGAAGCGTCGCGTAAGCACCGGCCAGATGAAGCGGCGACGCTGAAAGACCGTGACCATAGCTGATGGTCATCGTGTGAATTTCGGACCATTTCTTGGGAAGCAGAGGTTTCGCACCACGCGCTTCGATCAATTCGACCGGAACCGGTTTGAACAAACCCAACTTTGACAGAAAGTCCTGCTGGCGTTCGACACCGATCATCATCGCGATTCGAGCCGTCCCAGTGTTCGAGCTTTCGACAATCACATCTTCGACCGTCAGCGCGTCACCATGGTTCGTGAAATCGTGGATCTTGTGTTTGCCCCAAATCATCGGGCTTTTCGTTTCGATCCATGTGGATCGACTTACAAGTCGTTCGTCAATGGCTTGACCTGTCGTAAAAATCTTGAATGTCGAGCCAAGCTCGTACAAGCCTTGAACCGCGCGATTGAACAGGGGGCTTTCAGCCTGATCAACGTTAGGTAGTGGTGTGGGCCGGTCATTCGGATCAAAATCCGGCAGGCTGGCAAGGCTTAAAATCTCGCCGGTGCGAACGTCCATCAGAACCGCTGCCGCGCCTTTGGCGTTCATCAACTGCATGCCGCCATTTAGCACATTTTCAACCGCAGCCTGAATTGTCAGATCCAGCGACAAGGACAGTGGCACGTCGCCCCTTCCGGGGTCGCGCAACTCTTCGTCCATTGCGCGCTCGACCCCAGCAACGCCAACCAATTCCGCGGCCAAGACACCCTCGCGCCCGAAACTGGCACCGCCCAGAACATGCGCGCCTAGGCTACCGTTCGGGTAAAGCCGCATTTCGCGCGGGCCAAACAGAAGGCCGGGTTCACCAATGTCAAAGACCGCCTGCTGCTGCTCGGGGCTGATCCGGCGCTTGATCCAAAGGAATTTACGTTTGCCAGTGAACCGTTTGAACAGCTTTTCGTCATCCAGATCAGGAAAAATCCGCGCCAGTTCTCGCGCCGCCCGATCCGGATCAATCATGTGATGAGGTTGCGCATAAAGCGAATGGGTCGTCAGGTTGGTGGCCAGAATGCGTCCGTTACGGTCTGTAATATCCGCGCGGCCTGCAACGATTTGCGCGCCACTTGCAGCTGACTGCGGCTCTACGGGGTCCGATCCGGCCATAACCGACATCTTTAGACCGACCATCGAGAACGCACATAAAAACACGATCCCCAAAACCAGCAGACGTCCTTCGGCCCGCTCGCGTTGCGTATCCCTGTCCGCCTCGTGTCGCGCGGCTAGATTTTCGCGTTCAATGGAATCCGGGTTTTCACCATCGCGGCGTGCGGCAAGGATGCGTGCAAGAGGGCGCAGAGGAGTACGGATCATTCTGAGCCGCTCCGATCCATGACTTCCCGTACATTTTTAACAGGGTACGGAATTTGACCGATTTTGCGGAAGTGGTCGGGGCGTAGCTCCAGTAACCCCAGACGGTCAAAATTGAGGTTGGCCAGATCAGCCAATCGCTCGGGCCGGTTTAAATAGGCCCATTCCGCACGCAAAACGCCAGCGCGCTCGCGTAGATCACCGATTTCGGCGCGCAATTCATCAACTTCGCGCAGCTTGGCTTGGGTTTCATAGTTCTGTCGATATGCCCAGACCGCCAATGCCATCACGGTCATGGCCGTCACGAGAAAGAACAAGGATCTCATATCGATACCTCCTGAGGTAAACCTAACTTGGACCGATCCACCGGCCCCGGTTCGGCCTCTGTGCGCCGACCCACCCGCAGCTTCGCCGACCGCGCACGCGGGTTTCGCGCGATTTCGTCCACGTTTGGCGGGATCGCTTTGTTGCGCGCTTCAAACCGAGAGGCTTCGGGCACCCGTTCCGGTTGGTACCGGCTGACACCGCTCATTTTGCCCGACCGTGCCTGAAAGAAACGTTTAACCACGCGGTCTTCCAAGGAATGAAAGCTGACAACCGCCAACCAACCCATTGGTTTTAAAGCCCGTTCAGCCGCTTCAAGCCCCGCGGCCAATTGGCCAAACTCGTCGTTTACTGCAATGCGCAAAGCCTGAAACGTGCGCGTTGCGGGGTGACTGGCCCCAGGTTTTGGTCGCGGCAAGACGCCCTCAACGATCCGCACGAGGGCCCCGGTCGTCTCAATCGGCGCGTCCTGCCGCGTTTTCACAATGGCACGTGCGATTGTTCTAGCCGCCCGCTCTTCCCCATAGTGATATAGAATATCGGCCAGCACCTCTTCGCTGGCATCGGCCACAACATTGGCCGCACTCGCACCCTTGCCGGACATCCGCATGTCCAAGGGACCATCCGACATAAAAGAAAACCCACGCTCGGCCTGATCAAGCTGCATGGATGAAACGCCAAGGTCCAGAACCACCCCGTCCAGCGGCTCGCCTGCAAGCGTATCCAGATCGGAAAACGTACCTTCGACCAGTTGAAGACTGCCCGCGACATCGCCGGCCCAGTCTTTGGCCATCTCAAATACAACGGGGTCACGATCGACGCCAAAAACCTTGCCGGCCCCTGCGTCCAACAATCCACGCGCATAGCCCCCTGCGCCAAACGTGCCATCCAGCCAAGTGCCCTCAATCGGGGCGCAGGCTTCTAGGATGGTTCGTAAAAGAACGGGAATATGCGGCTTTGTTTGAGGTGCGCGGGCAGCGGCGGCCATCGTCTACTGACCCTCGCCTTCTTCGAGAAGCATCCAGATATCAGCACCTTGCGGCATCTCATCCGAGGCCTCATAGGTTTCCGGCTTCCAAATCTCAAAGGTGTCGCCCATTGCTATGAAGTAGGCATCGCCGTCGATATCAATCTTGTTACGCAGCTTGGCTGGCAAAACGATCCGACCCGTATCATCGACAGTTGCCGTCTGCGATTGACCGTTGAACATTTTTGACAGCTTACGGCGAGCCTTTGAGCCTCGCGACATACGTGTAATTTTTTCGTCTACGTCTTTGACCGCATCCATGGTGAAGCACTCAAGAAAGTTTCGGTCCTCGCCACCATAGACGATCACAAATTCAGGAGGCTTGCCATCGGTCCAGCTCGGATCACCGTCGCGGAGCACAGCACGAAACGTAGCCGGGATTGACACCCGACCTTTAGCATCCACTTTCTGGGTGCCCTCGCCTCTAAAACTGCGAACCACTGTCCCGTAGCTCCTTTTTTGCCCCCCGAAATAGGAAACGGCGGATTAGACTGCTGCCACTGTCTAATCCGCCGCCCTGGTCCCGTTGCCGGGATACTCCAGCTGCGCGCGCCACCTGGGGGGATGTCTGCTCGCCCGCGCGCCGGATCTCATATCGAAGTAAGCGGAGCCTGTATGAAACCTGCTCTTTTTTTGGTTTGACCGGGGTCGTTTGCTGCCCCGAACGCTGTTCCGCTCGCTTCGATGGATTGAACTTGCCATGGGAAATCATGGTACGCAACAAAAAAGTTCGCAAATTCAGCGAACTACAAGATCATCGATTTTGCGCCATCACGAAATATTGTGCAATTTTTCAAATTTAGTGATAATTTATACAACATATAGTAGGCGATTTTCCGCACCATGACTTCCCATTAATTCCCATAGTACACTTAGAAGCTGTTGATTTGAAGCAAATCGCGGTGACCTCGGACAAAAAACCGCCCAAATCGATGGATAAATTGACAACAGACAGGAGATCGCCGTGCAGTTCGACTTCGCCACGTTTTGGTATCCCCTCTTGGTCATGGGGCTTTTGGGCTATCTAATGTGGGCTCATTATCATTATTTGAAGGCCACGACGGCGGAATATAAGCGAATTCATGGGAAAAAATTGGACCGTCTGCGCCACGTTCTGTGCGTCGCTATCCCAGAAGGCGACGATAGCCCCGCTGATCGCGCCTACACAGCGTTCTATTGGGCGGAAACCCGGCGCATTTGTCTGAAGTGGTGTGTGATTTTTCTATTTTTCGCCGTGGTCAAAGCCTTCGTGTTATGACAATCCCATAAAAACCCAAATGGCCAATTCGGGACGGGTTTGACGCTTAGAAGTCTCGTGCCGCGTAAGCCTCAAGCGCACGTGCACGGCCCTCGGCCAAGGAAACGACCGGTTCGGGATATTCATCATCCGCCGAAAGGTCCCAGCTTTTAGGGATTGCGTCGAAATAGCTTAGGGCGGTCGAAGTTGGATTTGTCTCACCTTCGGCCAGCCACCGGCGCACATAGGTACCCACTTTGTCGAATTTGTCTAACTGGCCATCAGGATTGAACACCCTGAAATAGGGCGCCGCGTCGGGTCCACAGCCCGCAGTCCATTGCCAGCCCATCGCATTCGAGGCCGGATCCCAATCGATCAGGCAATCGTCAAACCACCCCTGCCCGATCCGCCAATGGGTCATCAGATGTTTGGTCAAAAAGCTTGCCACGATCATCCTAGCCCGGTTGTGCATGGTTCCGGTCACATACATCTCGCGCATGGCGGCATCGACAAAGCGGACGCCTGTGCGCCCTTGCCTCCAAGCGCGTACAGCGGATGCGTTCCCATCACGACCCCAGGGAAATCCATTCCAACCTTCGCGCCAGTTTTGGTCAAGGATATGGGGCGTGTGCCAAACCAGATGGTAGGCAAATTCGCGCCAGACCAGCTCTTTCAGGAAATGTTCGGCCCCCCTGCTGCCCTCTTCCACAGATCGGCGCGCGGCATGCCAGCATTGCGCGGGCGAGATTTCGCCCCATGCCAGATTTTCCGAAAGCCCAGAAGTCGCCGTTTCCGCGGGGAAATCACGGCGATCTTTGTAGGCGGTGATCCGGTCTTCGACAAAATCCGCCAGACGATTGGCCGCCAAATCCTCGCCGACGACAACATGTTCGGACACCACCGAAGCTCCGCGACGCATGGGCGCGTCCAACGCCCAATCGGCGATTTCCTCGCTGGCGGGCCATGCCTTGGGCGGCGGAATTTTAGAAGGTCGTGGCAAGGGTACAGCGACATCACGCCCGGCAACGGCACGCCAAAACGGCGAATACACCCGATAGAACCCGCCGGTTTTCGTCTCAACCGACCACGGTTCGAACATCACGTGACCAGTGGTGCTAGCCGCATCCACGCCTGCCTCAGCCAAAGCCGTCTTCACCGACTTATCGCGCGCGACTTGCGCGGGATCATAGGCCCTGCTCCAGCGGACGGCCTCGGCCCCCGTTTCGGCCACAAGTTGCGCCAAGACATCCACAGCCTTTCCCCGGCGACATATCAACCGAGACCCGGCCGCTTCAAGCGCGCGAGCAAAAGCCGCGACGCCCAGACCGAAACGCCAAAGCGGGGCCGCGCCGTAGGTTTCGAACACCTCGTCCAGAATGAACACCGGGATCACGGGACGGCCTGTCGCAACAGCCTCAGTCAACGCTAGGTTATCGCTAAGTCGTAGATCCTTGCGAATCCACCAGATCACAGGTTTCGTCATTTTCTTCCCCAAGCATTCACACCGCCCGCAGAAGGACCTAAACGTGATCACGAGGGAATCAATGACAAATACAACAATTAAATACATCATCGGCATAGATGGCGGCGGATCGGGTTGCCGCGTGGCGATCACAGACCGCGACGGAACCCTGCTTAGCGAAAGCGAAGCAGGGCCCGCGAACGCAACATCTGACCTTGACGGCACGATAGCCAACATCAAGGCCGCATTGACAGACGCCGTCGATGAAGCAGGCCTGCCCGACCCCGAACTCGCGCACGCGCGCGGACATGCAGGCATTGCTGGAGTTCTTGATCTAGAAGACGCCCAGACCATTGCCGACGCCATGCCGATGCCTACGACGGTGACCGAAGACACGGTCACGTCTCTGCAAGGTGCGCTTGGCGATCGAGAGGGTATATTGCTGTCCATCGGAACAGGTACCGTGGTTGGTGTGTCGCGCGACGGCATCCAATCCTTTATCGGCGGCTGGGGGTTGACGCTTTCGGATCAGGCCTCGGGCGCATGGCTTGGGCGCGAACTTTTACGCGAAGTGCTGTTGTGCCACGACGGCCTTGCGCCACCAAGCGACCTGACGCGTAGGGCATTAGAACATTTTGACGACAGCCCCAATCAAATCGCAGCCTACGCCGCAAAAGCGACCCCGGCGGAATTTGCGATACTGGCACCGGAAGTCGTCTTGGCCGCCGAAAACGGTGATCCTTTGGGGCTTAACCTGATGCAGGCCGGCGCGATCTATTTGACCAATGCGATTGATGTCCTTGGCCTTGGCCGATCAGAAACGCTGTGCCTTACTGGTGGGTTGGGTCCGTCTTACAAACAATGGCTGACGCCAAACCATCGGTCTTGCATTGCAGCGCCTGAAGGCACGGCGCTGGATGGAGCCCTTTGGTTGGCCGAAGCGGCCGCAGGCGAAAATAACGACTGAGGATAAACGTTTCGCGCGGTTCAAATGACGCGATCCAATGCTTCGATCAGACAGTTGATTTCGGCTTCTGACGTGTAATGCGTAAAGCTGACGCGCAACGCGCCTTTCTTCAAATCGATGCCCATGGCTTCAAGTGCGCGGCCCGCATAGAAGTCGCCGCCGCCTGTATTGATGCCATGGCGTGCCAGTTCTGCGGCCAAGTCTTCGCCCGAACGTTCGGCCTCAAGCGCGATGGTCGGAGCCCGTTTCGCCGCTTCGGTCGGGCCCAGGACCCGCAAAGAGTTCTTACCATTCAAAAAGCGCATCAAGGGGTCCAGCAAAGCAATCTCGCGGGCACGCATCGCGTCGTGAACCGCAATAGCGCGTTCCTTTGGGCCCACATGCGCCCCGCCCATATGCGCATAAAGCGCATCGACATAGTCAGCCATTCCCGCACAGGCTGCGACCTGCGCGTGGTCCGGCCCCGCGGGTGTAAACTTTTTGTACAGACTGTGGCCGTTGAAATAATGCCCTTGGTTCGGCAATGCCTCGCCTAACGCTCGGCGGACCACCATGATCCCTTGGTGGGGGCCGTAGGTTTTGTAGGCCGAGAACAGGTAGATATCCGCCCCCAATGCGCCCACATCCGGCAACCCGTGAGGGGCATAGGATACGCCATCGACGCAGACAGATGCGCCCGCGTCATGGGCGATTTTCGTGATCGCGGGGATGTCGTTGATTTCGCCCACCACGTTCGAGCAATGGGTGACGCAAAGAAGGGCCGCACCGTCCAGAAGGCGGTCCAAATCGGCCAAGGCCAAATGTCCTGTTGTCGGATCAACCTGCCATTCCCGAACTTCGATCCCGGCCTCAGCCAGACGCCGCCATGGGCCCGAGTTTGCTTCATGATCTTGATTGGTGACAACGATGGCCGCGCCTTTGGGCAGGAACTGGCGAAAGGCCTGCGCCATCACATATGTGTTTTGCGTGGTCGACGGCCCGAAGCTTAGTTCGTCTTGATCAACGCCCAGCATGGCGGACAACCGGACATGCGCTTCGTCCATTTCTTTGCCTGCAACACGACTGGCGTGGAAGGGACCATAGGGTTGCACCTTCCGTTCGCGGTAAAACCGCTCCAATCGGTCAGTCACAAACCGGCAGGGATACGAGCCGCCCGCGTTTTCAAAGAACGCTTGGCCCGCCAGTGAAGGTTCGGAAAACGCAGGGAACTGCGCGCGGATAAAATCAGGATCTAACATGATCCAAGACAACGCCGCATGGCGTCAAACGTCAAGCGCGTCTGCGCCGCAACATGGCTAGGTGAAGACGAGCCGAGGGCAAAAAGAACAGCACAAGGCCGGTCGTCCAGAACACGTAAACCATCATCGGGATCCAGAAGATTGCCAGCACCAAGCCCAATCCAGCCGAGATCATGATGGCCAACCCGGACGGCATCAGGCGAAGCAGCAATAGTTCGAATAATTTGCCACCATCCAACGGATGGACCGGCAACATATTCATCAAAAACAGAAATCCGTTTACCCATGCAATGGTTCGGAACACCCAACTGATTTCAGGGTCAGCGATCATCGGAGCGATCAGACCCGCAGTTGCCCAAAGGAACAGGTTCACAATCGGCCCCATAATCACGATCAGCTCTTTTTCAGAGCGTGTCGAAGACCGGGCGGGTTGGCAAAATCCACCACCACCATAAAGCATGACACGGTGCACCGGAACACCTTGGATCAGGCAGCCCCAAGCATGGCCCAGTTCGTGCAGATAGATCGATCCGACCAGTATCGCAAAGAACATCAGATCAAAGGCGAAGTCGCGCGGCGTGCCAGAAAAGTCCACCAACACAATGAATAAAAGAAAAAGCGTCGCGCCGATTTGTACCGGAACGCCCCAAGGGCCACGAAACTCGAAAATCGGATTATTGTCCTGAAACATAAATGACCTCATTAAAATCAACACTTTGTTAACTATGCAAAAGGGCAATTTGAGGATCGTGGTATGGCTGAATTCGGGAAATTGCGCGGACACAGCTGGGGCTGCTGGTCGAAAACTGATCTAATATTCAAGAAATCAGCCACCGAAATCATCCGGTAATCTATTGCTATTTAACCACTTTTATCCATAGCGCCAGGCCGTGCTTGGGCAAAGCTGACCAGTCAGCAGAAAGGCCGCACAGAAATCTCTGCGCGCACCAATCAAACCCGGAGGCAATGCCGCATAATCGCTTTTTGAGCGTGAAGACGGTTTTCAGCCTCGTCGAAAATGACCGAGTTCGGCCCATCCATGACCTTATTCGTCGCCTCTTCGCCGCGGTGCGCGGGCAAACAATGCATGAACAAGGCGTCGGGTTTCGCGTGAGACATCAATTCAGCGTTCACCTGATAACGCCCAAGTTGGTTATGGCGGCGCTCCTTAGTGGACTGGCTATCGTGCATCGAAACCCATGTATCGGCGACCACCAAATCAGCGTCTTTCACCGCCAAAGCCGGGTCGCGGATCAATTCCACAGAAACACCCCTTTGGCGCGCGAAGTCGATGAACTCTGGCTCGGGGTCAAGCGCTTCTGGCCCCGTCACCACCATGTCGAACCCGAATTGTCCGGCCGCATGCAGGAAGGACGCGCAGACATTGTTGCCATCGCCCGCCCAGACCACGCGCTTGCCCTTGATCGGGCCGCGATGTTCTTCGAATGTCATCACGTCGGCCATGATCTGACACGGATGGGTGCGATTGGTCAGCCCGTTGATCACGGGCACTGTGGCATAATCGGCAAGTTCTAACAGTGCTTCTTCCTCGAACGTGCGGATCATAATCAGATCGACATAACGCGACAGAACCTTGGCGGTGTCACCGATTGTCTCGCCATGACCAAGCTGCATTTCGCTGCCCGTTAACACCAAAGTTTCGCCGCCCAGCTGGCGCACGCCAACATCAAAGGACACACGTGTCCGGGTCGATGGTTTCTCAAAAATCAGCGCAACCATATGCCCGGCCAAAGCGGCATCAGCGTCAAGCCGACCCTTGGGCTGGCCCATGCGTGCGTCCTTCATGGCCTGCGCCTGGGTTAGGACGTCACGCAGTGCGTCAGGGTCGGTTTTGTGGATATCAAGGAAATGGGTCATTGTGCTTTGCTTTCGAGCGCGGGGTCTTTTTTCGGCGAAGGATTGTGATCAGGCTTTAAGAGCCGTCGCTGCTTGGTCCAGCCGGGTCAAAGCCTCGGCGATATCGTCATCGGTTATGGTCAGCGCGGGCAACAGACGGATCACGTTGTCGGCGGCAGGTATCGTAATCACACCGGCGTCGTAGCCTGCATTGACCACATCCATGTTGAGCGCCTTGCACTTGATGCCAATCATCAACCCCGCACCGCGCACGCTTTCAAAAACATCTGGGTGGGTGGCCACAAGACCCTCCAGCTTTTGACGTAGAGCCCCCGCTTTGCGACTAACCTCGGCCAGAAACGCTTCGTTTGCGACCGTCTGCATCACCGCATTGCCGACCGACATGGCCAATGGATTGCCACCATAGGTCGATCCATGAGTGCCCGCCGTCATTCCGGACGCCGCGTCTTCCGTGGCCAGAACAGCACCCAAAGGAAATCCGCCGCCAATGCCCTTGGCCACCATCATGATATCCGGCGTGACGCCCGCCCATTCATGGGCAAACAACCTACCAGTTCGCCCCATGCCGCATTGCACTTCGTCGAAAATCAACAACGCGCCGGTCTCGTCGCACAGATCGCGCAATCCTTTCAGGCAGACATCTGGAAGCGGCATAATACCGCCTTCGCCCTGAACCGGTTCGACGATGATCGCGGCGGTTCTGTCGCTTACCGCTGCGCGAAGGGCGTCATGATCCGCGAAGGGAACTTGGGTAAAGCCTTCTAAAACCGGCCCAAACCCTTTGACCATTTTCTCGGCCCCCGAAGCTGCAATCGCCGCCGTTGAACGTCCGTGGAAGCAACCTTCAAACGCAACAACCTCAATCCGGTCAGCGTCGCCCTGGTCGAACCAGTATTTCCGCGCCATCTTGATCGCTAGTTCGCAAGCCTCGGTGCCTGAATTGGTGAAAAAGGCAGTGTCGGCAAAAGTTGCGTCGACCAATTGATCCGCCAAGGACTGCTGCCCGGCAACTTGATAAAGGTTCGACACATGCCACAACGCATTTGCCTGACGTGTTAGCGCTTCAATCAAAATGGGATTGGAATGGCCCAAAAGCGTGACCGCGATGCCCGACCCCATATCCAGAAAACGTCGCCCGTCTTCCTCGATCAGCCAACAGCCTTCGCCCTTGACGAAATTCAAAGGGGCACGGTTATAGGTAGGCAGGATCGACGGGATCATCGGAGTATTCCTTTAAACAGAAGACAAGACGTGCCAGCGCGCACTGGCCAAGTCAATATTGCGGGGATCAGGACGTAGGATCGCGGACGCTAAATTAGCGTCTGCGTCGGACTGTAAGCGTCACAAAATACGTCATGGGCTGTGGGATAGGGCAAAGACCGCGGTATGGAAAGGATTTTCTGCGCAGGCAGGACTTCATTGCCCTCTTGTTAACCATGTCGAAATAACCACAGGTCAAACTGTAAAAACCCAGTGACATTTCTGCGGTGATTGGGGTACAGAATCGCCTCAGGCCCTTGTATCGCCCGTTCTGGTGATTAGAATAGTGGCTCGCAGCAAAAGGCAGGTATTCACATGTCGTGGACGGACGAGCGCGTAGAGACGTTAAAAAAGATGTGGTCCGAAGGTCAGTCGGCCAGCCAGATCGCCAAGGAACTTGGTGGCGTGACCCGAAATGCGGTGATCGGTAAAGTACACCGTTTAGGCCTGTCGAACCGTGCCGGTGCCTCGGCGCCGTCGCCCGAAAAGAAACCTGCGAAACCGGCTGCGGCCAAGCCCAAGAAGGTCATCAGGCCGGAAGACAAGGTGATCGAGGTCACGGTTACGCCGCGCAAACCGATTGTGCCCGCAGGCCAGCCTTTGCCACCACAGCCTTCGGCCAATGAAATCAGCCCCGAAGCGCTTGCCACAGTGCGCGAGGTCGAAAAAACGGCCAAACGGATCACGCTGATGGAATTGACCGAACGCACCTGCAAATGGCCGGTGGGCGACCCTGCCACAGATGATTTCTGGTTCTGCGGATTGGGCGTTCAGCAAGGCAAACCCTATTGCGAAGCCCATGTCGGCGTGGCGTTCCAGCCCATGTCCAACAGACGCGACCGCCGCCGCTAGACTACGGCAAAATCAGGTTTCAATCCCGGATTGATCGGCGTGGCACACTTCTGTCGCGCCGGTTCTAAGGCCGGATCTAAGATCCGTGTGCGTCGAAGACGCTCTGCTTGGAACAGCTGAAACTCGGCGATTGTCCTTGGTGTGCAGTCGATTTAACCTGCGCCAACACCAACCGGGATCGTCGACACGTGCCTTTTGAGAAAATTCAGCCCGAAAAGCTTGCCCAATCGGTTGTGCGACAGATCGAACTTTTGATCTTGCACGGCATATTGCGCCCCGGCGAACGGTTGCCGTCCGAACGCGAGTTGTCCGACCGGCTTGGCGTTTCGCGCCCCAGCCTGCGCGAAGCGGTGGCCGAGCTTCAAGAGGCCGGGCTTTTGACTGCCAAGGCCAACTCGGGCATTTTTGTTGCTGACGTTTGGGGGTCTAGCTTTTCACCAGCTTTGGCCAAACTGTTCGCCAGCCACGATGCCGCCGTCTTTGACTACATCGATTTTCGCCGCGACATGGAAAGCTTGGCCGCAGAACGTGCCACGCGCCTTGCATCGGACACCGACCTTGCCGTCGTGGATCAGGTTTTCCAACGCATGGAAGAAGCCCACAAAAAGCGCGATCCCAGTGACGAGGCCGCCATTGACGCCGATTTCCACCTTGCGATTATTGAGGCCAGCCACAATGTAATCATGCTGCATATGATGCGGTCGATGTATAAATTGCTGCGCGAAGGCGTGTTCTACAACCGTCAGATCATGTTCCGCCAACGCTCCACCCGCACCACGCTTTTGGAACAACACCGGACCATCAACACCGCCCTGCAAAACCGCGACGGCAAGGCTGCGCGCAAAGCCGTTGAAACGCATATGGATTTCGTCAGAGCCTCGCTGGAAGATCATCGCACGGCAGAAAAGAACGAAGAAATCGCCCAACAACGGTTGGAGCATGAGAAGAACCGTTAGCCTCGGTTTGCTTCTGCCGCCAGTTTCTCAAGCAATGTCCGCAGCGTTTTCTGATAGGCCTCGCTTATCAATTCCCCGGCCCCATTAAATTCCTTGTGCGCCGCTGCAACCATCACCTCGGGGCCCGTTAACAAGCGGGGCTGAAACGGGGTCATCGCAAGGCGCAAAGCGTATTGCGCCCGCGCGCCCCCCGCCCGTCCCGCCGCTGCTGACACAATTGCCACAGGTTTGTCGGCCCAAGGCTTACCTTCGACGCGGCTGACCCAATCGAATGCGTTTTTCAGACCGCCCGGGATCGATTGGTTATATTCCGGTGTCCCAATCAGAACGGCGTCGGCCGCGGTGATCTGACTAACCAAAAGTTGCGCGGCTTTCGGTAAGCCGCTCTGATCCTCGTCGTCACCGTTGTAGACCGGCATGTCGATCGAGGCCATTTCGGCTTTGCCCGTCCAAAGCCGCCCTGCCGCCTCAAGCAACATACGGTTCTGCGAGGCTTTCCGAAGCGACCCACAAATCATCAAGAGTGACGCCATTTGATGCAATCCGATCCAATTATTCCAATCCCCCTATTAACCGCCTCAGAAAGCCCGTGACAAGTCTGCGACAATTGTCGCAGGGAAGCTCTCGGCCATTGCATTCCAATGGTAAGACGTTAGAAGTCGCAAGGTAACAAAAAGTCTTGGAGTAGTCATGTCACGCAATATTCTTATCCTTGGAGCATCCTACGGTTCTCTTCTTGGCACCAAGCTTTTGATGGCTGGGCACAACGTGACGCTGGTTTGCCGCCAGAAAACCGCTGATTTGATTAATCGCGACGGTACGGAAGTGCGGATCAAACTCCGCGACGAAACGGAACATCGCTCGATATTGTCAGCCGATCTGCCCGGAACGGTGGATGCCTGTCCGCCCGAGGCCGTCGATCTGTCGCGCTACGACATGGTCGCCCTTGCCATGCAGGAACCGCAATACGCCAACCACACGATCCATACCTTGATGATCAAGATCGCCGCGGCTGGATTGCCCTGCCTGTCGATCATGAACATGCCACCCCTACCGTACCTGAAACGCATTCCCGCGCTGAAGGATATGTCGCTTGAGATGGCCTATACCAACGCACATGTCTGGGATCGTTTCGATCCGGGCGTCATCAGTCTTTGTTCGCCCGATCCGCAGGCGTTCCGCCCGCCGGAAGAAGCCCCGAATGTACTGCATGTCGGGCTGCCGACAAACTTTAAGGCCGCAATCTTCGCCGATGATGCTCACAATGCCATTCTGCGCGAGTTGGAAGCCGATATCGCCGCCGTCACACTTGATGGCAAAGACGTCCCGGTGAAACTGCGTGTCTATGACTCGCTATTCGTGCCCATGGCCAAGTGGTCGATGCTGCTGACCGGTAATTACCGCTGTATCACGCCGGGTGATCCTCAACCAATCCGCGATGCAGTTCACGGCGACCTCGAACAGTCCCGCGCGATCTATGCCCATGTGGACGCCATCGCCCTACGTCTTGGGGCCGACCCTGCCGATCAGGTTCCGTTCGAGAAATACGCACGTGCTGCCGAAAGCCTTTTAAAGCCGTCATCCGCGGCCCGCGCTGTCGCCGCAGGCGCGCCTTTCATCGAACGCGTGGATCTGCTGGTCAAACTGATCAGCCACGAATTGGACATGGCCCACAAGGAAATCGACCAAACCGTTGCAGTGGTCGACGGCAAATTGGCGGGTTCCATCGTACCGGGATAGGCGTACCCGTAATCGGTGAAACGATTTCTGCTTTAGAAAACCCGCCTTGTACGCGCTGCAGTGTTTTTTGGAAAACGATTGTTCAGCAACGCAAACAGCTGTTATGGGCGCTGTATGTCAGAACCACTCGATAAAAGCACAGAGCTGGCGGAAGATCGTACCCTCCTAGCCAATGAACGCACATTCTGCTCTTGGATGGGAACGGGCTTGGCTTGTGTCGGTGTTGCAATTGGACTTCAGGCGGTTTTTGGTGCAATCGACCCCACTTGGCTGGCCAAGCTGGTGGCATCAATATTTCTTGTTACAGCGTTGGTCATTTATTGGCTGGCAGTGCGCCAAGCCAGTAAAACATATTCCAGACTCAGAAATACAGATGTGGAGGTTCAAGGGGCCAACATGTTTAAGATAACTGCGTTTTTGATGTCTGTAGGAACTTTCGGCGTTGGTACTATTCTCTGGCTACTCTGATTGCAGGATGCAGCTCGAACAGTCGTTCGTTGCTTCCTCCATTTAGATTTCAATAAAGGTCCGGTAAGCGGGACAAAAGGTGAATTCGCTGCACTTGCGTCAATGGCCGCTTTCGGAACACAGCGCCACGCAAAAGACAACCGGCAAGATGCATGAGAAGACAGTTCGGCTTGATGCGCAAAAAAAGGGGCATCGGAATAAATCGACGCCCCTCATTTAATTTCACGGTCAGTATATCACCCGGTAGAATGCTGGGTTTCAATGTGGTTTGAGCGGTATAGGGTTACGCGGCGCGTTTCTTACGGCGCTTGAGCGCGGCGACGCCACCAAGGCAGACAGAAGAAGAAGACCGCCAGCGGGTAGCGGAACCGGCGTTACGTCGTTCACTGTACCTGTCGTAACGTTGTCCACGCCAGAAAAGACATTTTCGAGCGAGTCGCTACTAAACGCGATTGACGAAATCCCGGATGCCTCGGTTATACCGAAAAAAGCGCTCGACGTGCTTCCAAGATTAAAGACTGACGAGTTGGTGTCGTTCACTGTTACCGTAACGTCACCGTCGATGCTGTTGTTAGAAAAAATCGTGAGGCCAAACGCCGTAATAGGTGCCGCGCCAAAGCCGTCAAAGCGGAGGGTGTTGTCGGGAGTAAAGGATTTGAAGAAAAACCCAAGATATCTTGATCCGTCGGGATTGGACGCCGTGATAGGGTTAAAAATAGAGTTTACACCAGGATCACCCCCGGTCTCCGTCACTGTGAATGTGGGAAATACGGCTGACGGGGTATTAAATGTCGAGTTAACCTCGAATGTCTCGGTTGTCCCGGTCACACCTGCCAAAAAGTCGGCCTCGGAGCTAAAAGTGGCGGCCTGCGCGGAACTGGCGGCCAAAGCTGTAGCTGCCGCAGCAGCAAAAAGTGAAATTGATCGCATAAGGATCTCCAATAATCGTTAAAACTATGGCCGCTTCCTCGGCCGGAGGATTACCTGAGCAGATTCAAGAGTTAAAAGCAAGGCCTGTTCCTACTGAGTTCCTATCGAGGCCGCGACGCAAATCGCTGTCGATCGCTAGGAGACTAGCGGCAGATGACTGAAGCAGACATTCGCTGCGGCAAAAAATCTACACTTTGGGCTCACAGCAGACATTAGTGTCGTTAAATCCTTACCGCAGGGTTTCGCCTCGATCCGCAACTGATCCGTTTTGACCCACCTCACCCATCTCAATTCTTAACAAATGCACCGCGTACAGAGCCTTTACACATGGTTCATCATTCTTATCGGGGCGCCGCTTTCGGACCCTTAGACGTGCCAAGCACCGATACAATACCGACGAGATACCGACACAATACCGACGTCATACCGAAACGCCGGAAACCCTCGATTTCTCAAGTTTTTAGGCGTTAACATCTTTCGAAATGCGCATCGTCCCAAAAGCAACGCTCGCAGCATTCATCAAATAACTCGCCCCCGGATCGAACGCGCCGAAAGCCCGCCGCGATATCCCTAACGTTTTTGATCCGCCGGATACGTGCCAAGGATATGAAGCAGGTCGGTGAAATACCCCAGCTCTTCCATCGCCAGTTGCACGGATCGGTCGTCGGGATGGCCTTCGATATCGGCGTAAAACTGGGTCGCCGTGAACGAGCCATCGACCATATAGCTTTCCAGTTTGGTCATGTTGACGCCGTTCGTGGCGAAACCGCCCATGGCCTTATAAAGCGCCGCCGGAATGTTGCGGACCCGGAAAACGAAAGACGTCATCATCATTTCGCCGCGCCGCGAGGTATCTGCGTCGCGCGACATCACCAGAAATCGCGTGGTGTTGTGATCGTTGTCTTCGATGTTCTTGGCCAGCACTTCAAGTCCATAGACTTGACCCGCCAGTTCAGACGCCAAAGCGGCTTGGGCTTTGTCGCCAGCTTCCGCCACATCGCGGGCTGCGCGTGCGTTGTCGGGGCTGATCCGTCCGTTAATGCCGTGTTGGCGCAAAAACGTCCCGCATTGGGGTAAAAGCACCATGTGGCTGTGGGCGTCTTTGATATCTGTCAGCGCAGCACCCGGCACGGCTAGCAGGTTGATATGCACCCGCACAAAGGCTTCCGCGACAATGTGCAGCCCGCTTTCGGGTAAAAGTCGGTGAATATCCGCCACGCGCCCATAGGTTGTGTTCTCAACAGGCAACATCGCCAGATCGGCCGCTTTGGTCTGAACCGCTTCGATAGCGTCTTCAAAGGCGGCGCAGGGCATGGCCTCCATGTCCGGAAACATCTCGAAACACGCCTGATGAGAGTAGGCGCCAAGCTCTCCTTGGAATGCGATGAGACCATTCATGTTTTAAAGGCTCCGTTAAGGGTTCATTAACAAGGGCGATTGGTCGCGGGTGTTACCTCTTGAAAGGACACAAGGGAAGCGGATACATAGCGCGCAACGCCGGATAAGACGGGACGCGATATGTTCGACACAATGACTATGACGAAGGTACTAGGTGGCTTCTGCGGCACCTTTTTGGTCTTCATGCTTGGTAAATTTGGTGCCGAGTTCATTTACCACGAAGCCGAACACAAGGGCGATGATCATCATCAGGCTTATGTGATCGACACCGGTGAAGGTGATGAACCGCTAGAAGAAGTGGCCGAAGTGCCCTTTGCCGAGGTTTTTGCGGCGGCTGACACGGCAGAAGGTTCAAAGCTTTTCCGCCAGTGCAGCGCCTGCCACAGCCTTGAAGACGGCAAAAACGGCGCCGGACCATCGCTTTATAACGTTGTAAACCGCGCCGTAGATTCGGTTGGTGGATATAGCTATTCGGGCAATCTGATTGCGGTCGCCGAAGCATGGACACCGGAAAACCTAAACGGATTTCTTGAAAACCCCAAGGCTTATGCACCAGGCACAAAGATGTCTTACAAAGGTATGCCCGACGTTGAAGACCGCGCAAACCTGATCGCATGGCTGGAAGCTAACAACTCGTAATGCGAGACGCGCCGAGCTTTCGTGTTCGGACAGAAAAAAGCTGCCAAGCGCAGTCAAGCAAGGCCGAGCGCAAACAGCGCCCGGCCTTTTTTGTTGTCAATTCGCGGCGGACACCGAAACAAAGTTCAACAAGAGTTCAAAAGATCTTGTTTGCTTCATCGACAAATCAGTCTTTACGTACAAAGCTAAGACCGCAGCACGATAGTCTGCATCCAGAACGGAGAAGCCGATATGTCACCTACCATCACCCGAACCGCCACTTGGCCGGATTTACGCCTGATGACGTTCGGATTTGCCTGTATCGGCACCCTTTTGGCCAACGCACCAGCCTTTGGCGAAAGCCATGAGACCATCATCGTCAGCCATGGCTACAACGAATATGAGGCGCTAAAGTACTCTCCTGCTGACGCCCATCTGGATTACGTGAACCCCGATGCGCCGACGGGCGGCGATTTCAGTCTTGCCACGATAGGTACATTCGACAGTATGAACCCCTATTCCACTGGCGTCGGAACGCCCGGAGCGCTGTCTTCAGTGATGTATCAAGACATGATGATTCCAAGCCTAGATGAGGTTGGGTCCACCTACTGTTTGCTTTGCGAAACATTAGAGTACCCCGAAAGTCAGGATTGGGTGATTTTCAACCTGCGTGAGGATGTCGTGTTTTCCGACGGCACGCCGATGACGGCAGCTGACATTCTGTTTTCTTTTGAACTGCTGAAAGAACAGGGGACGCCGTCCTATGCGACCTTTGTGGAACAAACGATCGCCTCGGCTGAACTTCTGGACGACTATCGGCTGAAGTTCACCTTCGTCGACGGCATTCCGCGCAGAAGTCTGATTGCTGTGGTCGGCGGCCTGCCCGCCTTCCCAAAACACTGGTACGAAGAAACAGGCGCGCGTTTGGACAAAAGCCGCTTGGAAATCGGCCCCGGCACGGGGGAATACATGTTGGATAGCGTCGATGTGGGCCGTCAGGTGGTCTACAAGCGCAACCCCGACTATTGGGGCAAAGATCACTACCTGCAAAAAGGCGTCGGCAATTACGACACCATGCGCATCGAGTATTTCGGCGATAGTTCTGCGGCGTTCGAAGCATTCAAGGCGGGCACTGTGACGTTCCGGCGCGAAAACTCATCGATCAACTGGGCAACGCTTTATGATTTCCCGGCGCTGGACAATGAATGGGTGGTCAAAACCACGCTTCCAAGCGGGGCGCTGCCGTCAGCGCGCGGGTTTATCTTCAACATGAAGAACGAAAAGCTGCAAAACCGCAGCCTGCGCCGCGCCATCGGCATGATGTTCAACTTCACGTGGACGAACGAGAATCTGCAGTACGGGCTTTTCACGCAACGCGAAGCTTTCTGGGAAAACGAACGTTTGAAAGCCGTGGGCGTTCCCGAAGGGCGCGAACTTGAGCTGTTGGAACCCTTCCGCGATCAACTGCCGGCTGAGATCTTCACCGAAGAAGCAGCACTGCCCCATGAAAGTGGTCAACGCCCGCTGGATCGTCGGAACCTGCGCACCGCACTCGCCCTGATGGCCGAAGCGGGTTATACGCCCGGCACAGATGGCAAGCTTCGCGATGCGAACGGCGCGCTTTTGGAAATCGAGTTTATCGAAGACAGCCAAGCGATGGACCGCATCGTTTTGCCCTATATCGAAAATCTGAAAACG
This sequence comes from Paracoccaceae bacterium, assembly GCA_028097405.1. Taxonomy (GTDB): domain Bacteria; phylum Pseudomonadota; class Alphaproteobacteria; order Rhodobacterales; family Rhodobacteraceae; genus CALKXV01. The sequence goes on from JAOHEK010000013.1 coordinate 35,583, forward strand.
CTTGGCGTGTCGATCACTTATAACCGGATCGACCCGGCGCAATATCAGAATCGCACCCAGACCAAGAATTTCGAGATGCGCGATGCAGCTTATTCGGTTGGGCTGGTCGAAGGATCGGGACTAAGCCAGCGGTTTGGCTGCGAAGACCGCGATGATGTCTTTAACGACGCAGGCTATTGCAACCCCGTCGTGGATGCATTGGCCGAAGACTTGCTGAACGTTGAAACCTACGTCGAGCTTGCCGCCCATGTGCGCGCTATCGACCGTATCATGCGTTATGACTATTTTATGATCCCCGTTTGGACGCTGTCGGATCATTGGGTCGCCTATTACGACTTTTACGAGCACCCCGATAATCTTCCCCCCTTCAGCCTTGGTCATCTAGACCTGTGGTGGATCAATCAAGACAAGCTGGCAGACCTAAAATCTGCTGGCGCGTTGAGGTAATCCGCGCATGGGGGCCTATATATTCCGGCGGTTGTTGCTCATCATTCCGACACTGTTCGGGATTATGCTGATCAACTTTGTCCTGACGCAATTTGTCCCTGGCGGTCCAATCGAACAAATTCTGGCGCGTCTTGATGGCGGTGGCGATGTGTTTGAAACCATCTCGGGCGGTGGCGGCGATGTCGATCTGGATTCCGGCGCGGGTGACAGCAACTATGTCGGTGCGCGCGGGCTTCCAAAGGAATTTATCGAGGACCTTGAACGCCAATTCGGCTTTGATCGGCCCGCATACGTGCGGTTCTTTGACATGATATGGAATTACATGCGCTTTGATTTTGGCGAAAGCTATTTTCGAAGCGTCAGTGTCGTCGATCTGGTGCTTGAGAAGATGCCAGTCAGTATCACCTTGGGGCTGTGGTCAACGCTGATTGCCTATCTGGTGTCCATTCCCTTGGGCATTCGCAAAGCCGTTCGCGACGGCTCAAGCTTTGATACGTGGACCAGCGGTCTGATCATTATGGCCTATGCGATCCCGGGTTTTTTGTTCGCGATCTTGTTGCTGGTCCTGTTTGCAGGCGGCACCTACTGGCAGATTTTCCCGCTTCGGGGTCTGACGTCGGAGAACTTTGACGATCTTACTACAGCCGGGAAAGTGCTTGATTATCTGTGGCATATCATTCTGCCCGTCACTGCGTCGGCAATTGGTGGCTTTGCGACGCTGACACTATTGACCAAGAACTCGTTTCTGGACGAAATCAAAAAGCAATACGTCATCACCGCGAAAGCCAAAGGCCTGTCAGAAAGCAAGGTGCTTTATGGGCATGTCTTTCGCAACGCTATGCTGATCGTGATAGCGGGTTTCCCCGCCCTGTTCATTAGCATCTTCTTTGGCGGATCGATCATCATCGAGACGATCTTTTCGCTGGATGGTCTGGGACGGCTTGGCTTTGAAGCGACCGTTGCACGAGATTATCCGGTGATCTTTGGCACACTTTTCGCCTTTGGCCTGTTGGGCCTTGTGGTCGGGATCCTGTCCGACCTGATGTACGTTTTCGTCGATCCGCGCATCGATTTCGAAAAGCGGGAGGCCTGATCCATGGCATTGCCCGAGATCGAGATTGAACCGGATGCCCCCGTGGTTGTGCCACCCGCAAGAAAACGCCCTTGGCTTTCGCCGCTTAATCAGCGTCGCTGGCGGAACTTTCAAAAGAACCGGCGCGCCTTCTGGTCGCTGATTATTTTCTGTCTGTTGTTCGGCCTAAGCCTACTGGCCGAGTTCATCGCAAACGACAAACCGATCTTGGTAAAATATAACGGCGAATACTTCATGCCGATCTTCAATTTCTATCCCGAGACGACCTTTGGCGGCGATCTGCCTTTGGAAGCGCAATATCAGTATGAGGATATTTCCTGTCTGATCGTCTCTGGCGGTGTGATTGATTGCTATGACGATCCCGAAGGCATTCTGGCCGAGATCGAAGAGACCGGCACGGCCTTGGGCAATCCTGTCGATAAGGGCTGGATGCTTTGGCCGATCATACCTTACCGTTTCGACACGATCGTCGACATTCAAGGGGCCGCCCCGTCGCCGCCCGACGAAAACAACTGGCTTGGAACCGATGACACCAAACGCGATGTTCTAGCGCGGGTGATCTACGGCTTCCGGTTGTCGATCTTTTTCACGCTTGTCGTCACGGTGTTTGCCAGCGCAATTGGCATTTTCGCAGGTGCCGTACAGGGTTATTTTGGCGGCTGGGTCGATCTGGTGTTCCAGCGCATTCTTGAGATCTGGTCTTCGACACCGTCGCTTTTCGTGATCATCATCATGTTCGCGATCTTCGGTCGAAGTTTTTGGATGCTGGTCTTTTTGACCGTTCTGTTCGGATGGCCCTCGCTGGTGGGAGTGGTCCGAGCTGAGTTCTTAAGGGCGCGAAACTTTGAATATGTCCGCGCGGCGCGCGCTTTGGGTGTTTCGAACGCCACGATCATGTTCCGGCACATGTTGCCAAATGCGATGGTCGCCACGGTGACGCTTTTGCCCTTTATCATCACCGGTACGATTGCGACCTTGGCGGGCTTGGATTTCCTAGGCTACGGTTTGCCGTCGTCGGCGCCGTCGCTGGGTGAGATGACCTTACAAGCCAAGCAAAATCTGCAAGCCCCTTGGCTGGGGTTCACGGCGTTTTTCACCTTCGCGATTATGTTGTCTTTGCTGGTGTTCATCTTTGAAGGCGTGCGAGATGCTTTCGATCCAAGAAAGACTTTCGCATGAGGCCCCAATCTGATTTCACCGCGCCTTTGGCGCACCGATCCGCCGGTGGAGCTCTGCTCCCCCGGACCCCCTCGGGATATTTTCGGCCAGATGAAGGAGCTGTCTTGTGAGTATGGTGCTGAAAGTACGCGATCTGAACGTGTCATTTCGTCAGGACGGCGCCGAAACCCATGCGGTCAAGAATGTGAACTACGAGATTGGCCGTGGTGAAACCGTTGCTTTGGTTGGTGAGAGTGGATCGGGTAAATCAGTGACGGCCTTGTCTGCCGTGTCCTTGTTGCCCGATAGCGCCGTGATTACTGGATCGATAAACTATGAAGGTGCCGAGATGGTCGGTGCAGATGAAGCCGAATTGCGCCGGGTTCGTGGCAATGACATCAGCTTTATATTTCAAGAACCGATGACTTCGTTGAACCCGCTTCATACGCTGGAAAAGCAGTTGGCGGAATCGATCCTGCTGCATCAGGGCCTGACAGGCAAGGCAGCGCGTGCACGGATATTGGAACTATTGAATAAGGTGGGCATCCACGATCCCGAGGAGCGCCTATCAAGCTATCCGCACCAATTGTCTGGCGGTCAGCGCCAACGTGTCATGATCGCCATGGCGCTGGCAAACGGGCCAGAACTGTTAATTGCGGACGAACCAACGACAGCGCTGGACGTGACTATTCAGGCGCAGATCCTTGAATTGCTTGCCGATCTGAAAAAGGCCGAGGGCATGTCGATGCTATTCATCACCCATGACCTTGGGATCGTGCGTAAATTTGCCGACCGGGTTTACGTGATGAAAGATGGCGAAATCGTTGAACAGGGCGAAACCAAAGCTTTGTTCGACAATCCCCAGCACCCCTACACACAAACCCTGTTGTCGGCGGAATCCACTGGTGTTCCTGATCCGGTGAACCCAAACGCCGAGGTGATCGCCGAAACCGATGCCTTGCGCATCTGGTTCCCTATTTACCGGGGACTGTTGAAACGAACCGTGGGTCATATCAAAGCGGTAAATGCGGCCACGCTGACGGTACGCGCAGGCGAAACCGTAGGTGTTGTCGGCGAAAGTGGATCGGGCAAGACCACACTTGCCTTAGCAATGATGCGGTTGATCAGCTCGGAAGGGCCGGTGCTTTTTCTGGGCTCGGACATTCAGGGTTTGACGTCGAAGGCTTTGCGACCGTTGCGCTCGGACATGCAGATTGTGTTTCAAGACCCTTTTGGATCGCTTTCGCCGCGCATGACTGTGGAAGAAATCATCGCCGAAGGACTGACGATCCACAAGATCGACCCAGCCCGTGATAACCGCGAAATGGTGGCCGAAATCATGGTCGAAGTTGGGTTAGACCCCGAAACGATGCACCGATATCCTCATGAATTTTCCGGCGGGCAACGCCAGCGGATTGCTATTGCACGGGCGATGATTTTGCGGCCTCGGCTTGTGGTTTTAGACGAGCCGACCAGCGCATTGGATATGACCGTGCAGGTTCAGATCGTAGAACTGTTGCGGAACCTTCAGAAGAAATACCAGTTGGCCTATTTGTTTATAAGTCACGACCTGAAAGTCGTGCGCGCCTTAAGCCATAAGGTCATCGTGATGAAGCGCGGCGATGTTGTGGAGCAAGGCGATGCGGCTCAGATATTCGACGAACCGCAGACGGATTATACCCGCGAGCTTATGGCGGCGGCCTTTGATGTGAAATCCGTCGGCTGATTATTACGTTATGTACAAAAAGGGCGGCCCCCTGGACCGCCCAACACAATTTCTCTGACTTAAGTATCAGGTCTTGCGACGACGAAGCGCTGCCAGACCACCAAGTCCACCAAGAAGCAGAAAGCCTGCCGCTGGAAGTGGAACTTCGTTTACTGAGTGTTCGAAAGAAATCGACTTAATCTTTGCTTTCATCGCGTCCTCAGTCGCCAAGATCGAGAACCAGTCACCAACCGCAACATTACCTGTCCAGGTATTATTGCTGTAGAAGTCTTGTTTCTTCACACTGCCACCATCGAAGACGATGTCAAAGTAATCATGATAGCCGTAATCACCAAAGACAATCTTGGTAATCGACACTTCCTTGCCACTTTCAAAGCCGAAAGTGAGATACTCGTCGCCCCAGCCGTCGATCCCATGAAAGTTGTCTCTCTTGGTTTTGACACCAAGGCCGTAGCCCGTCCACTGTCCAACCCGTGCGTTACTGGCATATTTTGCTCCGGCCGTAACCGTTACACCGTCAACGCCGGTGAAGCTGGAGTAGGTCGAACCATAGTAATTACCAGTGAAGTCCAAGGTCTTAGTCGCTGCAAATGTCGCAGTCCCCGTGACCATTGCTGCCAAAATAGCAGCGGCTTTCATTAACATTTTGTATACCCTTTATACTAACTGCCGAGTTTTTACTCGTTTCAACACGTTTACGTTACGCTAACTTTAAGAGATTATTAAGCGGAAAATCGCTGACATGGTGAATAACAAGGCGATATCGCGAAAATCCGCCTAATTGTTTCGCAATTCTGAACATTGATACTTTTTTAGGGTAAATAATCCTAGAATCGAGGACAATAACAGTAGGAATGCGGCTGGAATTGGTACGGCTTGAAGCACTGCGGGTTGATCTATTTCGCTAAAAGTCAGGCTGGACAACCGAAACGCAGAATTTTCCGTCCAGCAATCATGGCCGTATTTGATGTCGTAACCGCAGGACGTGTATTCGGACGCGCCAATTGCAAAAGTGGTGCTTTCGAAGCCTGAACCCAGCAAAATAGTACTCGACCAATGGGACCCGCTTAGGTCGTCAACTTTATACGTCCCCTGATAGGTCAGGCTTTCACCAAGATAGAGATCGAAGCGATCCCAGTAATCGCCGAGTGTAAAGGAAAGGCGATCCAAGCTGACGACGCGATCAAACCGAAAGACTGCAACATCGTTTGCGCCTTGGGTGTCCAATTGTTCGGTACCGTCAGAATATCCGCTATCGTCGTCGCTTTTGACGCCTAGCCCACCAAATCGGAAATGACCGGCCTCGGCAGTACCGCGCTGCACGACGCCGTCGACCTCGGTTGCGCCTTCAATGATTACGCCTGACACGTCGCTGCTTTTCTGCCAGCCTGAGCTTTCCATGTGTTGAAAGTTTAGTGTTGTCGCAGCAACCGGAAACGCCAAAATGGCGAAGGAAAAACCAAGCAAAAGATGGCGGACCATTGAAAACCTCAAAGCGATGGCCGGCCGTTCTGGCAGCGGGTGATACGAAAGGATACCACAATTGACAGAGTTTTACCGGAAAAAGCGAGGTGCTGGTAAACAACTGCATAACGTCTCGGCCCTTGCAGGACGTCCAAGCGCTCGTTAATTGTACGAGCGTTCAATTCTAAAAGGCTAAGTCATTGGATTTCTCTTTAAGCGAAGAACAGCACGCCATTTTCAACATGGCACAGGCCTTCGGCACCGACCGGATCGCGCCTAACGCGCGCACTTGGGAAACCGATGGCAATATTCCAAAAGACTTGTGGCGCGAGGTTGGCGAGCTGGGGTTTGGTGGATTGAACGTTAGCGAGGCGGCGGGCGGCGCGGGTTTGGGGCGTTTGGATGCCACGCTTGTTTTTGAGGCTCTGTCGCAATCCTGCGCTTCGGTCGCGGCCTTTTTATCGATCCACAATATGTGCGCCCGCATGATCGACAGTTTCGGATCAGACGAGATAAAAGCCCGCGTGTTGCCCAAGGCGATCGCCATGGACATGATCCTGTCGTATTGCCTGACAGAACCCGGCTCGGGGTCAGACGCGGCCGCGTTAAAGACGAAAGCCACGAAAACCAACAGCGGTTGGCAGTTGACGGGCACCAAGGCATTTATCTCGGGTGGCGGATATTCGGATGCTTATATTGTCATGGCTCGATCCGGCGACGACACTCCAGCCGGCGTGTCGGCTTATCTGGTGGAAGACGGCGCACCGGGGTTAAGTTTCGGTGGGTTGGAAGACAAAATGGGCTGGCGTAGCCAACCGACCCGACAAGTTCAGTTGGACAATTGCGATATCGCAGCGGAAAATATTCTTGGGGCCGAGGGTGAGGGTTTCAAATATGCGATGACAGGACTGGATGGGGGCCGTTTGAATATCACAGCCTGCTCAATCGGAGCCGCGCAATCCGCAATGAATATGACGCTTGCCTATATGTCCGACAGGACGGCTTTTGGAAAACCGCTCGATCAGTTTCAGGCGCTACAATTCAAGCTGGCCGATTGCGAGATTGAACTTGAAGCAGCCCGCTCGTTTCTGCGTCATGCCGCTTGGGCGCTGGACAATGGCCAAGCGGACGCCACCAAGCGCTGTGCCATGGCGAAAGCCTTTGGTACCGAAGTCGCAAGCCGTGTGGCCGACACCTGTCTTCAACTACATGGCGGCTACGGTTATCTGGCCGACTACGGGATCGAGAAAATCGTAAGGGATCTGCGCGTGCACCGCATTCTTGAGGGCACAAGTGAAATCATGCGCGTCATCGTGGCGCGCCAAATGCTGGCTGCAAAATGAGCGATATTCTTATCCGCAAAGTCGGGCGTACGGGGCGGATCACGCTAAACCGGCCTCAGTCGCTGAACGCCGTGTCGCTGTCTATGATCCACGCGATTGAGGCGATCTTGCCGGATTGGGCGCAAGACGACGACATCACCATGGTGGTGATCGATGCCGCAGGCGATAAAGCCTTCTCAGCGGGCGGTGACATCGCGGATATTTACGGCGCATTGACTAAGGGTGTGTTCGATAAGGCGCGTCACTTCTGGCGCGAAGAATATCCGGTTAATGCAGCCCTTTTCCATTTCCCTAAACCGGTGGCAAGCTTCTTGCAGGGCTTCACCATGGGCGGCGGTGTCGGCGTCGGGTGTCATGCATCGCACCGTGTGGTGGGTGACAGTTCCCGGATCGCAATGCCCGAGTGCGGCATTGGATTGGTTCCAGATGTGGGCGGGTCTTTGTTGTTGGCCCGTGCACCGGGGCGCATCGGCGAATACATGGGCACGACGTCCTACCGGATGGATGCGAGAGACGCGATTTTTGCCGGGTTCGCAGATTACTACATCGCGGAAGCCAATTGGCCCGCACTGATCACCGAATTGGAGCAGACCGGCGATTGGACCAAGATCGACGCCGCCGCACTCCCGATCCCCAGCGGCAAACTTGAAGAGGCCCAGCCGCAAATTGATGCCTTTTTCGCGGGTGAAACCTTGCGCGATATTTTAACGCTGCTCGCACGGTCGGACGACGTATGGGCCAGCGCAACATTGCAGCGTCTAGCGACGCAAGCACCACTGGCCACCGCGTCAACCATTGAGCTGATCCACCGTGTGCGCACAACCGACCGGATCGAAACCGCACTGACCAACGAGTACCGCTACGTCCACCGCGCCGCCGAACAGGGCGATTTCCGCGAGGGCATCCGCGCGGCGATCATCGACAAAGACAAAGCACCCAAGTGGCAGCATGGAGCTTTGGATGCTGTGACACCCAGCAACGTGTCCACAATGTTGATGCCCCTTGGCGACGATGAGTTAAAACTGGAGACCACACCATGAAAATCGGCTTTATCGGACTTGGCAATATGGGCGGCCCGATGGCGCGTAACCTTGTCGCCGCGGGTCATGACGTCAGCGCTTTTGACGTGGTCGCGCCGATCCCCGACGGCATGACGGCCAAGACCTCGGCCGCCGCTGCCGCCAAAGGGGCCGAGATCGTCATCACCATGCTGCCAAATGGCGCGATCCTGCGCGGCGTTGCCAATGACATCATCCCGGCCATGTCGTCGGGGTCCGTTCTGCTTGATTGTTCAACGGTCGACGTCGAAAGCGCACGCGCCGTGGCGGATCAAGCCGCCGCAACCGACGTCGGCGCGCTGGATGCGCCCGTCTCGGGCGGCATTGGCGGAGCGGAGGCCGGAACGCTTACCTTTATGGTCGGCGGCACGGACGATGCCTTTGCACGCGCAAAACCACTGTTCGACATAATGGGCCAAAAGGCCGTGCTTTGCGGCCCTTCAGGCAACGGACAAGCGGCCAAAATCTGCAACAACATGATCCTAGGCGCGACGATGATCGCCACTTGCGAAGCCTTTGCTTTGGCCGATAAATTAGGCCTCGACCGGCAGGCGATGTTCGACGTTGTGTCCACGTCGTCGGGCTATAGCTGGACGATGAACGCTTATTGCCCAGCCCCCGGCATTGGCCCCACGTCGCCCGCCGACAATGGTTATCAGCCGGGCTTCGCCGCCGAACTGATGCTGAAGGACTTGCGGCTGTCGCAACAAGCCGCCGAAGCCGTGGACGCAGACACGCCCATGGGCGCGCGCGCGAAAGAACTGTACGAGACCTTTGTCGAAGGCGAAGGCGGCCTTGGCAAGGATTTCTCGGCCATGCTGCCCCGGTTTGAAAAGCGCGGTCGAAGTTAGGCGCGGCGATACATCGTATATGCGCCGACATTGGGGCATTCCGTCAGATCAGGTACGCTCAGTGAGCCGCCTTCTTCTTCTCGGGGAAAAAGACCGAGAAGACCGGCGCGATCAGCTTGTTCACAATTGGGATCAAGACCAAGCCCAAGGCCAACCCCAAAATGCCGTCTAGCGTCGCGGTAACGACCCATTTGACGAAACCTTTGGCCACGCCCAAGCTTTCGGACACTGACGTCGCGATGCCCTTGATCGTCTCGTATGGGAAATGCCAGCCCAGCACTTCCAACCCATGGACGATGATATTTCCCCCAACCCAAAGCATGGCTGCCGTTCCGATGGTTGCGATGATCGACATCAGCGTTGGCATGAATTTCACCATGCCGCGCCCGAAACTGCGCACGAATTCGACGCGTCCGATTTGGCTGAGCTTCAAGCCTGCGTCGTCCATTTTGACCAGCAACGCAACGGTACCGTAAACGAGCGCCGTAATTCCGATGGCCACGACCGCAAGAACGATCCCGGCACTTAACCGGCTGTCCGTTTCGATGGCCGCGAGTGAAATGGTCATGATCTCGGCTGACAGAATGAAGTCGGTTTTTATCGCACCTTTCACACGTTGTTCTTCCAAACGTGCGGCATCCAGAACCTCGGCCTCTTGGGCATGGCTTTCGGGATGCGGGTGTAAAATGTGCCAAATCTTCTCGGCACCTTCAAAGCAAAGGTAACAGCCCCCGAGCATCAGCAATGGCGTCACCAGCCAAGGCAGGAAGGCATCAAGCAACAAGGCCGCTGGTAAAAGAATGACAAGTTTGTTGAAGAAAGAGGCACGCGCGATTTTCCAGATGATCGGCAATTCACGTGCCGCAGGCAGGCCAGTCACGTACTTTGGTGTCACCGCCGCGTCGTCAATCACAACCCCAGCCGCCTTCATGCCAGCCTTGGCTGCATCGTCCAGAACCGTGGCACTTACTTTTGCGCCGACCTTCGCTGTTTGGCTCGCCAGATCATCCAACTGTGTGGCCGTCAGTTTAACAATCGCCGCAACGTCGTCGAGAAGTGCTAACAGCCCGCTCATAATGCCTCACCTTCGTCCCAAAGGGGTTAACCTTGTGCTTGGCACAAGTCGATTGCCGGGCTCAACCCCTTGGGCAAACTTAACCTGGGGTAAATTTATCTGTAGCAACTATCCAAAAGAACCAGTTGTGTCTTAGGGTTAATAAGCGACACTAATACTTATGACAAATGGGCTTCATATTCCGAAGGTTTCACAAAGCCCGACGGACCCTCAATTCGTAGGAAACCCCTATGATTTTTATCGAAAAATTCGATCAATAGGGGATTTTGTTTTTTGGGAAGACTATGACGTCGTTGTTGCGACAACTCATGTTGCATGCGCAAGTCTTATGAAGCATCCCAAATTGGGGCGAAAACCTCCAATCGGTCAACACCTCGAAGATCAGTCGCATTTCAAAACGTTTCAGACGCTTGAAACCCATTCCCTTCTTGAGATCGAGCCCCCAGACCACACCCGACTTCGAAAGGCTGCGATGCGCGGCTTTGATCGCAACCACATTGCAGCTTTGGCGCCGGATGTAAGTCGAACCATCGACAAGTTGATTGATCAGTTTCCGTCCGAACGCTTTGATTTTCTGGATAGCTTTGCGCATCCGTTACCCGCGCTCGTCATAACCCAATTCTTTGGACTACCCGACGAGATGGCACCGCAACTTCAAATCTGGTCGCACGACATGGTGGCCATGTACGAAGCACGCCGGTCCCGTGACATCGAAATTAAGGCCGAAGCTGCGGCCACCGCTTTCTCAACCTATTTGCGCGACGTTCTCGCAAAGCGAGGTGCGACGCCCGGCGTGGATTACCTGTCGGCTTTGATGCGCGCCGAAAAAGACGGTGATATCAAGTCACAGAATGAACTGCTTTCGACAGTCATCCTGCTATTAAACGCCGGCCACGAAGCATCGGTTCATGCGCTTGCCCATGCCGTGAATTTATTAGCCGACCACCCCGAGCGCACCTTGGCCTTAGAACCAACAAATATTGCAAACACTGTGGAAGAATGCCTGCGGTTCGCGCCGCCACTGCACATGTTCAACCGCTATGTCTATGAAGACGTTCGGATTTTAGAGCATGACTTTAAGGCCGGACAAACCGTCGGATGCCTTTTGGGATCTGCGTGTCGCGATGATGCGTTGTGGCCTGATGGCGATAAATTTGATCCCATCCGGTATCGGCGATCCAATTTGGCGTTCGGATCGGGCATTCATGCCTGCCTTGGGGCGTCGCTGGCGCGGCTCGAACTTCAGATCGCCCTGCCCGCGTTGTTTTCGCGGTGTCCGGATTTGAAAATTGCAGAGCCACCCAAATTGGCGGATCGCTACCATTTTCATGCCGTCGAAAGATTGATGGTCGACATCACACCGGCAGCGACGTCGTCGACTTGATCTCTTCCATCGATAACAGCGCGGTCACGTTGTAGATTTGGACTTCGGAAATCAACGCCTGATAAAATTCGTCATACGCCCGTGCGTTTCGAACCTGCACTTTCAGAATGTAATCGATATCGCCCGCCAACCTGTGAGCCTCAAGAACCTCGGGCCGCGATTGAAGCGCTTTCAGAAACTTGTCCTGCCAGTCTGCCTCATGTGCCGAAGTGCGGATCAAAACAAAGAAACAGGCTTCAAAGCCAAGGGCTTGGGCGTCCAAAATCACCGTCTGGTGCCCTATCACTCCGGCTTCACGCATTTTGCGGATCCGATTCCAAACCGGTGTCTTGGAAGAGCCGACAATTTTGGCAATATCGTCCAAGGATTGGCTAGCATCCCGCTGTAGCTCGCGCAGGATTTTCCGATCCAGATCGTCAATTCGTGCTGCCATTCCAGTGACCCCCTATTTTTGCGACGCTTGTTCCAGATAGTAAGTTATTTAGAACATACGTCCTTATACGCAAGGCTCTACTGCTATTTGAAGGGAAAATATTCTATATTAGTTATTGAAGCGGAGTCAAAAATGAAGCACTTTCCAATTTTCCTGTCTGTCGAAGATCGCAAGATCGCTCTTTCGGGTGGTGGCGATGCCGCTTTGGCCAAGCTGCGATTGTTGCTGAAGACCGAAGCAAACATTGTGGTTTATGCCAGGCAAGCCGCACCCGAGATTAAAGCTTGGGCGGCGGACAGAATGATTGACTGGGTTCAGCGCGACTTTACAGCCGGGGACGCAAGCGGTGCGGTTTTGGTCTATGCCGCCAATGACGACGAGGCCGTTGATCGCGCGGTGATTGACATCGCCCGTGCGGAAGGTGTCTTGGCCAACCATGTCGATAATCTTAGCAACTCGGATTTCATCACACCGGCCATCGTCGACCGCGACCCTGTCACAGTCGCAATTGGCACCGAAGGCGCGGCCCCGGTATTAGCACGCGCAATCAAGGCCGATCTGGAAGAACGCCTGCCGCGCGGCTTGGGCACTATGGCGCGCGTCGGCAAACTGTTCCGCAAATTCGCCGAAGCTCTTCCCATGGGTCGGGCGCGGCGTGCGTTTTGGTCAGAGTATTACTTTCAGACCGGCCCGCTAGCTTTTGACAAAGACGGCGAAGAAGGCTTGGGCGAGGCTTTGGGTGCGCTGTTCACCAAGCACTTGAGCAAAACAGCCGAGGCTGGTCATGTCACTTTCGTTGGCGCTGGCCCCGGTGATCCTGAATTGCTGACGGTTAAGGCCCGCAACGCTCTGCATGACGCCGATGTGGTGATCCACGACCGGTTGATCACGCCCGAAATTCTGGAACTGGCCCGCCGCGAAGCGCTGATTGTTGATGCAGGCAAAGAAGGGTTCGGCCCCTCGACCCCGCAAGGCGACATCGACGTGATGCTGGTCAAATACGCCGCTGAAGGCCATCACGTGGTGCGCCTGAAATCCGGCGATGCCACCGTCTTTGGTCGCTTGGATGAAGAAATCGACGCCTGCGCCGATGCCGCGATCGCCTATTCGGTGATCCCCGGCATCACTTCGGCTTCGGCTGCGGTGGCCAGCGTTGGTCAAAGCCTGACCCGGCGCGGCCGAAATTCCAGCGTGCGTCTGATCACGGGGCACGACGTTAAGGGTTATGCCGAACAAGACTGGCGCTCGCTGGCGTCAGACGGCGAAGTGGCCGCGATCTATATGGGCAAAAAATCAGCGCGCTTCTTGCAGGGGCGTCTGATGATGCACGGGGCTTCGCCGCAAACCCCTGTAACGATTGTCGAAAACGTCTCGCGCCCCAATCAGCGCATCGTGGCGTCGCAACTGTCGCATCTGCCCGAAGACTTGGCCGACGCCAGCCTGACAGGCCCTGCCCTTATCCTGTATGGCCTCGCTCCGCGCAACGCTGAACTTATCACTCAAACACTTGAGGAGGTTGCCCAATGAGCCGCCGTCCCTTCGCCCCCAAAGTCGTCACAGCCAACGCATTGTTGGAAGGCGACGCGGTTTGGTTGACCAAAGATGATCGCTGGAGCGCAAACATGGCCGAGGCTGAGTTGATCGAAGACGAAGCCATCGCCGAAGATCGTCTGTTGTTTGCCATCGCCCAACCCGATGTCGTGGTTGGCGCTTATCTGGTCGACGCCAAAGGCACCACAAACGGCCCCGTGCCGGTTCATTTCCGCGAAGAATTCCGCACACGCGGACCATCGAACTATGCCCATGGCAAGCAAGTTGAAGGGGTTTAAAAATGTATAAGTACAATGAGTTCGACGAAGGTTTTGTCCGCGAACGTGTGGCTCAGTTCCGCGCTCAGGTGGAACGTCGCATTGATGGCAGCTTGACGGAAGATGAATTTAAGCCCCTGCGTCTGATGAATGGTCTCTACCTGCAACTGCACGCCTATATGCTGCGCGTGGCGATCCCTTACGGCACGCTGAACTCGGGCCAGATGCGCCAGTTGGCGATAATCGCCGACAAATGGGATCAGGGTTATGGCCATTTCACCACGCGGCAGAACATCCAGTACAACTGGCCCAAGCTGAAAGACGTCCCCGATATTCTTGAGGCGTTGGCGGACGTGGAAATGCACGCGTTGCAGACCAGCGGCAACACCATTCGGAACGTGACGGCAGACCATTTCGCTGGCGCTGCTGCGGATGAAATAGCCGATCCGCGCCCCGTGGCCGAATTGATCCGCCAGTGGTCAACTGATCACCCGGAATTCCAGTTCTTGCCACGCAAGTTCAAAGTGGCTGTGACCGGATCACCGAACGATCGCGCTGTGACCAAGGCCCATGACATCGGCCTGCGGATGGTGCGGAACGACGCTGGCGAGGCAGGGTACGAAGTGATTGTGGGTGGAGGCCTTGGGCGAACTCCGATCATCGGCAAGGTCATTCGTGACTTTCTGCCGCAAGCCGATCTGCTGCCCTATCTGGAGAGTATCGTCAGCGTTTACAACGTGCTGGGTCGTCGCGACAACAAGTACAAGGCGCGGATCAAAATCACCGTAGCCGAGAATGGTTTGGATGACTTCCGCGCCCGTGTAGATGCACGTTTCGAACAAGTTAAACCCCAGTTCAAAGGGTTTGATCAGGAATTGCTTGCAGAAATCGAACAATCCTTTGCGCCGCCCGCGTTCCGCGTGGCACCCTTGAACACATACGACATTGCTCGCGAAAAGAATGGAGCTTTCCGAGCTTGGACCGATACGAACCTCGCCGAACACCGGGCACCCGGCTATGCCATCGTGACCGTTTCGATCAAAGCGCATGGGGCGACGCCGGGCGATGCAAGCTCTGAGCAGATGCGGGTTTTGGCCGATTTGGCCGAACGCTTTGGCCACGACGAATTGCGGATCAGCCACGAGCAGAACGTCATTTTGCCCCACATCCACAAGTCGGACCTGCCCGAAGTCTATACGGTTCTGCGCGACAACGGGTTGGCGACTGCAAACGTGGGTTTGATCTCGGACATCATCGCCTGCCCCGGCATGGACTACTGCGCGCTGGCGACGGCTCGGTCGATCCCGATCGCGCAGGAAATCGCGACACGCTTTGACGAGTTGAAGCTGGAGCACGAGATCGGCGAGCTAAAGCTTAAGATCTCGGGATGTATCAACGCTTGTGGCCACCATCATGTGGGTCACATCGGCATTCTTGGCTTGGATCGGGCGGGTGTTGAAAACTATCAGGTCACGCTGGGCGGCGATGCTACCGAAACCGCCGCTGTTGGCGAACGCGTCGGACCGGGTTTTTCGGCCGACGACATCGTCCCTGCAATCGAGCGTCTGATCGACACCTATCTTGAGCGCCGCGAGGGGCCCGAGGAAATCTTTCTTCAGACCTTCCGCCGCTTGGGCATGGCCCCGTTTAAGGCCGCCCTTTACCCCGAAAAGGAGAGTGCACATGCCGCTTGAAGCCTCACTTCTTCCTATCAGCAACAGGGTTGACGACCTAAACGCTCGTTATGCTCACCACGGTGGAGCTGACGTTCTAAGCCACGCGTTAGACGATCCAATGGTCGGGCAAACCGCTTTGGTCTCGTCTTTTGGCGCGGAATCGGTGGTGTTGCTGCACATGCTCAGCGTGATTGATCGCACGACCCCTGTGCTGTTCATCGACACCGAGATGCTGTTCCCGGAAACGCTGGACTATCAACGCGAAGTCGCCGAGAAACTGCGGCTGACGAACGTGCAGGTGATCCGCCCTGAGCGCGAGAAAACCTTTTTGAAAGATCCGAACAACGGGTTGCATCGCACGAACCCGGACGCCTGCTGCGACCTTCGCAAGACACAGCCGTTAGAAGCCGCTCTTGCGCCCTATGACGCTTGGATCACTGGCCGGAAGCGGTTTCACGGCGGGAAACGCGAGACGCTGACGTTCTTTGAAGCCCAAGGGGATGCTCGAATCCAGATCAATCCGCTGGCGCATTTCACGCGCGATGATCTGGCCGAGTACATTACCAACAACCGTCTGCCCCGGCATCCTTTGGTGGCGAAAGGCTTCACATCGTTGGGCTGCGCAACCTGCACCACACGTGTGGACGAAGGCGAGGATGTACGTGCCGGACGCTGGCGTGGGAAAGAAAAGACGGAATGCGGCATCCACTTTTCGAACGGTAACACCGTCCGAGGTGATGTGAAGGAGCACGCGGTATGACCATCGTTACCGACACCGGATTTTCTGCCGACGATTGGACTGGCGGTTTTACAACGCCCGATCAACTGCCTGCGAACGATGTGGGGGTGGCTGTGGATTTGCCCTCGGACGCTGACGCGGAAGTTTTGCGCGGGCATTTGGATGACATTCCCATGATCCGCGTGAACTTTCCGTCGTTCGCCGATGGTCGCGGCTTCACCATTGCCCGCGCTTTGCGCTTGATGGGGTACCTGGGCCGCTTGCGCGCTCAAGGTCATGTGATCTCTGATCAATACGCGATGGCCCGCCGCACAGGTTTTGACGAGGTTGAAATAGATGCGGACCTTGCTGCACGACTGCCAGAAGACCAATGGCTGGCGCGTGCGGATTGGAAAGCACACGACTATCAAAACAGACTGCGCGCTTAAGCCCAGTTTACTTGCATACAAACAATCCTTAAACAAGAGACGTCGGCTTGCCCGGCGGATGATTATGACCGATCAAACACCCGTGACTGAAACTGCTGCCAA
The DNA here is from genome assembly GCA_028097405.1 of Paracoccaceae bacterium. Classification (GTDB taxonomy): domain Bacteria; phylum Pseudomonadota; class Alphaproteobacteria; order Rhodobacterales; family Rhodobacteraceae; genus CALKXV01. Next base: position 52,368 of record JAOHEK010000013.1, read on the forward strand.
ACCCGTAACTTTGCCCGACGCCCAGACTGTGACCCATGTCCAGCACTGGACAGACAGGCTATTTTCATTCCGTGTGACCCGCCCCGCGAGCCTGCGGTTTCGCTCCGGTGAGTTCGTGATGATCGGACTGATGGGCGATAACGGCAAACCCTTGTTGCGCGCTTACTCTATCGCCTCGCCTGCCTGGGATGACGAATTGGAGTTCTACTCGATCAAAGTACCCGATGGGCCTCTGACGTCGAAGCTTCAGCACATCGACGTGGGCGATCAAATCATTCTGCGCCCCAAACCCGTCGGCACGCTTGTGCTGGACGCGCTTTTGCCGGGCAAACGCTTGTGGCTGTTTGCGACGGGTACGGGTTTCGCGCCTTTTGCGTCGCTTTTGCGCGATCCCGACACCTATGGGCGTTACGATGAGATCATTATGATGCACACCACGCGCGATGTGGCCGAGCTTGAGTACAGTAAAACTCTGATCGACAGCATCCGAGCTGACGAAATGCTGGCTGAACTGATGGGCGAAGGCTTTGCCGACAAGCTGAAGTACTACCCCACGACCACGCAGGAAAAGAGCTCGCACATGGGCCGGATCACCGACAACCTGACCAGCAGCAAGGTTTTTGCTGATCTGGGCATCGACAGTTTCGACGCCGAAAATGATCGCGGCATGGTCTGCGGATCGCTTGATTTCAATACGGATATGAAAACAGTGCTGGAAGGCTTTGGCCTAGAAGAAGGCGCCAACAGCGATCCAAAGCAATATGTTGTTGAAAAAGCCTTCGTCGGCTGATCGAAACCGAAAGAAGCTGGCCGCTTAGTTAACGGCCAGCGCGATCCGAACGTTTCTTAGAACAACTGACAGATTTTCGTCTCCGGCAGCGGCTTCATCAAGATAGCCGTTCAGGCGCGTCTTTTCCGATTGCGACAAAGGCGAGGCTTGAATGATATCGATCACCAGATTTCGATCATACGTGGCGGGGTGCAAAGCCGACATGCCAAAAGCGGCCGTTGCCAAAGCCGATCTGTTTGGAACTTGCGGTTCCTCAGGTTCGACGCGTTCCATCGCCATGTAAGACAGATTTGTCTCCTGCACTTCGGAATCTGGTCCCGAAGATGCAACTGTCCATACAACAGCCATCGAGGCTGCCAATCCTGAAATCCATAACACCTGACCCATATCCATGTCCTCTGAACTCGGGTTCCTGCTCAAGGATGTCTTAACCAACCTGACGGATGATCCAAGCAACGAATGCTGTGCGTGCAGTAGGTCGGCTAAAGACAGCGCAAAGCCGCTAAAACCATCGGCGGATATTGGTCAGTTAAGAGCGAGATGGTAGGATTTTTGCCAGCCTTGCATTTTCGCAACAGCCCACGTGATGCCGCGCCCAAAACCTGAACGCGGCGAAGCTTAAAATCCAAGCAGCTTGCGTATCTCTGTGACAACCTCTTGAAGTTGATCCGGATTATCCTCGCCAACTGCCACCAGTTCGATAACTTTCGCGGTTGTTTCGTCATCCACATCTGAGGTGACAAGCGCCTGTCGTATGACCAGCCCGTCAAAACCCTCGACCGTCAGGGCCGTATTCATCTCAGGGCGCGCGTCGCCGTTTATTGCATCAAGTTCAAGATTCGCCACGGCATCGATATCTGTCGACGGCACGACCACGCTACCGATCCCGGACGTGTCGCCCAACACATTGTCCAAAGCATTTTTAACGGCGTTCGACCCGCCGTCGGCGATTGCACCGCCCCGTTCGGTTAGGGACTGAAAAACGCCATCTACGGTGTCGTCGGCGCCCGAAAGCGCGTCTTTCATTTCATTCTCGATCGTTTCTGCAACCGACCCGACCGCTGCCGCGGCGTCTTCGGTCACTTCGTCGACCCGCTCGACTACAGTTTCCGCAGGTTCCGCCACAGCATCCCCGATGGGTTCGGTAGGCTCGACAACAACATCAGCTTGTTCGGTTTCGACGACCGCGGACACCTCGCCCGTTTCGGGTTCCGCCACAACAGCAGTTGCAGGAGGCTCGGCCTTGTCAAAAAGGAACAAAGCTCCAAGACCCAGTCCCACACCAATTATCAGTCCTAGAACGAGTTTCATGCCCTGTCTCCTTTGTGACTTAACCCAATCAAATGAGGCTTGGCCGGGCAATATTCTAGGGGGAATATTGCAACCTATCGATCAACGGCTAAGTCTAGCCGATACTAAGCAGAAGGAATTCATCGGCAATGTCTCCGAATACGGTTGAAACGCGTTAAATTGAAGCGTATTTTGCCTTAGACAGACATAAATAAAAGGACAAGCCACCATCGCTCGTAGACCACACAACGCACCACCGGTGCGTGACACAGGCCCCAGGGTAAATGATCGTATCCGTGCGCCTGAAATCCGGCTTATAGGAGCCGAGGGAGAAAACGCTGGCGTCGTGACGCCAGAACGCGCCATGGAAATGGCCGATGATGCCGGACTTGATCTGGTTGAAATCTCTCCAAATGCCGCGCCGCCCGTCTGCAAAATCATGGACTATGGTAAGTTCAAGTACGAACAGCAGAAGCGCGAAAGCGAAGCCCGCAAAAAGCAAAAAACCATTGAAGTCAAAGAGGTAAAGTTCCGTCCAAACACGGATACCAACGACTATGATGTCAAAATGCGCAATGTTGTTCGCTTTCTTGAAGCGGGCGACAAAGTGAAAGTCACCCTGCGGTTTCGGGGGCGTGAAATGGCGCACCTAAACCTTGGACGCGAACTTCTGGAACGTGTTGCCGACGATATTCAGGAATTGGGCAAGATAGAAAACATGCCCAAGATGGAAGGTCGCCAGATGGTGATGATGATCGGGCCTGCCAAGTAAACCGGCCTTTGATCCGTCTTGAAGAAATGCACCGACGCGGAGCTTTTTGGCTCCGCGTGACACCTGCAAGAAGGATCACCCCATGAACGCGCAGGACCGGATCAAGCCCAAAGACGCCCCGGATCTTTCTAGATTCGACTGGGAGGACGCCTTTCGCCTGTCAGACCAACTGACGGAAGACGAACGGATGCTGGCCGAAGCTGCCCGTGCTTTTGCAGACGACAAACTTGCGCCTCGGGTTCGTGCGGCCTACGCCGAAGAACGAGTTGAGCCGGACGTTTTCGCCGAAATGGGCGAGGCTGGTTTGTTGGGCATTACAGTGCCCGAAGAATTCGGCGGGCTTGGCGTCGGTTATGTCACCTATGGCCTTGTTGCGCGAGAAATCGAGCGTGTGGATTCAGGCTATCGGTCGATGATGTCGGTACAATCCTCGTTGGTGATGTACCCGATCTATGCCTACGGTAACGACGAGCAGCGCAGGAAATACCTGCCCGGGTTGGCGGCGGGATCGCTGATCGGCTGTTTCGGGTTAACCGAACCAGATGCGGGCTCTGACCCCGGAGCCATGAAAACCCGCGCACAGAAAACCGACAGCGGCTATCTGCTGAACGGTTCAAAAATGTGGATCTCGAATTCTCCGATCGCCGATGTCTTTGTTATCTGGGCTAAATCCGATGCCCACGACGGCAAGATCCGAGGCTTTGTGCTGGACAAGGGCTCCAAAGGACTAAGCGCTCCGAAAATCCTTGGTAAACAAAGTCTGCGGGCCAGCGTCACCGGGGAAATCGTGATGGACAACGTCGAAGTTGGCGAAGAGGCTCTTTTGCCCCACGTCCAGGGATTGAAAGGCCCCTTTGGCTGTCTCAACCGGGCGCGTTATGGAATCGCTTGGGGTGTTATGGGCGCGGCTGAGTTCTGCTGGACAGCCGCACGTCAATACGGGCTTAATCGCAAGCAATTCGGCAAGCCGCTTGCAGGCACACAACTTTTCCAGAAAAAGCTGGCCGATATGCAAACCGAAATCACACTTGGCCTTCAGGGTGCGCTTCGCGTCGGCCGTCTAATGGACGATGGTAAGGCCGCCCCAGAAATGATTTCGATCATGAAGCGGAACAACTGCGGCAAAGCCTTGGATGTTGCGCGCATGTCCCGCGATATGCATGGCGGAAATGGTATCTCGGAGGACTTCCACGTCATTCGGCATATGGCGAATCTGGAAACCGTAAATACCTATGAAGGTACGCATGATATCCACGCATTGATCTTAGGGCGTGCCCAAACCGGATTGCAGGCGTTCTTTTAAACCCAGGCAATCCCAGAAGTTTTCAACTATCTGCGCACGTTATTCTAGACCGGTATAAAAGCTGTGGATATCCCGCGCTGCTGTCTTGTCAGCATGACTTTGCCCCGTCTAAACTGCCTTTAGTATAAAAGGACGAGTGCAATGGTAGCGGGGGCTACAATTTCCACAGACCTCTCGGATAAAGACTGGCTAAAAGCGCTTAAGGTCATTGGCGAGGCGAGCGGATATTTTACAGAACTGACAGACGCCCATGCGACCGTGTTCATCGAACAGTCGCATGACGTTCTATTTGTGACCTTCGAGACGCTTTTTGGCATTCGGTCCGTCAGCGACAGCGGCATGCCTTTGGCCTTTGACATCTGTGACGCGCGGAACTGGTCGCACTTGTCATTGATTGCCGAAAAGCAGGACTGGTTCCGCCACGAAGCCATCTGGGCCTATTTCGACCGATTGGTTGATTATGGATTTTTCGACGACTTCGATCAGGTGATCTTTTTCGGTGCTGGTATGTGTGGTTATGCGGCGGCGGCCTATTCCGTAACGGCACCTGGCGCAACTGTGATTTCATTGGCCCCGCAAGCAACATTGGACCGTCAGTTAGCCGAATGGGACGACCGTTTCCCATCGACACGCCAGTTAGATTTTCATTCGCGCTATGGTTTCGCCCCCGATATGATCGAAGCCGCTCAAAATGCGTTTGTTGTCTATGACCCGGACGAAACAGAGGACGCGATGCACGCAAGCCTTTTCACCGGATCAAACGTTCACAAAATCCGGTATCGTCGTGGCCGCGCGGGGGCAATCGAAGCAGATATGCGCAGCATGTCTTTGATTGCAAAACTCGCAGACTATGCGGCGGCCGGGAAACTGACAGGGTCGGCTTTTGCGAACCTTATGAAAGCTCGCAAACGTCATGCACCCTATCTACGCGCCCTCTTGGCCCGCGTCTTGGCAGAAGATCGCCCGGTCCTTACGCGTCAACTTTGTCGTGCGGTTTTGGCTGAACAACCCATTCCCCGGTTCAAACACCACCTCGAAGTCGCCGAACGGCGTCTTGCGGAAGACAGCAATCCTGTCCGACGTCCCGCCGCAAAAGTCTCGCTCGACCAGATCTAGTCTTTGCAGTCAGGCATCGTAGTCGGGCGCGCGTGCAGCTTTCACCATGTCGCGCAGCCTAGGCAGCAACACGCCCAGGAAGACGCCCAGTGCAAGAGTGACAGCATTGGGTGATGCAATGATCCAAGACAGAAGTGCCGCCAAGAGAACCACGGCGGCCAGAGAAATCGAACGTATTTCGATCGGGTTGATCGTCTGAGCGTCGGCCTTCAAAACCTTAACCATAAGTCGTTGCACATCGTCGTCGGCGAAGCCTGCGCCCCAACCGGCTGCGATCCCAAATATAAGCGTCATCAGCATGGCTCGTCCTCCTGTGATAGCCCGGAGCAGTTTGTGCCGAACCGATTTGATCGTGGCAAGCTCTGGTTCCTGCCGGTTTCATCCGTTAGAGAAAAGTCATGACTGAAGATCGGATTACACTCAAGCGCCCCGACGATTGGCACCTGCATTTACGTGACGGCGCGATGATGGAAGGTGTTCTGCCGCATTCGGCAAACCACTTCGCCCGCGCGATCATAATGCCGAACCTTGTTCCACCCGTTGTGACGGGCGCTGACGCCATCCGGTACCGTGATCGTATCTTAGGCGCCCTGCCCGAAGGTGCTGTGTTCGAGCCATTGATGACACTTTACCTAACCCAAGAAACAGACCCTGCGGACGTTCGAAACGCAGCAGAAAGTGGGCTGGTCAAAGCAGTAAAGCTTTATCCCGCGGGTGCTACAACAAATTCTGCCAGTGGCGTTCATAATTTTGATGGCGTGCGCGCTGTGTTTGAAACAATGGCCGAGATCGGCCTGCCTTTGTGTGTGCACGGCGAAGTCACGCGCCCCGAGGTCGATATCTTTGATCGCGAAGCGATCTTCATCGACGAAGTGCTGGACCCAATCCGTCGGGCGACGCCTGGGCTTCGTGTGGTGATGGAACATATCACAACGTCTGAAGCGGCAGCCTATGCCAGCGAAGGCGGATCCGATCTGGCGGCGACGATCACTGTGCAGCATTTGATGCTGGATCGAAATGACATGCTGGTTGGCGGTATTCGCCCCCATTTTTACTGCCTTCCTATTTTGAAGCGGGGCACGCACCGACCCGCTTTGATCAAGGCCGCAACCGGCGGAAACCCAAGTTTCTTTCTGGGCACGGACAGCGCGCCCCATGCCACGGACACCAAGGAAAACGCCTGTGGGTGTGCCGGTTGCTTTACCGCTCCTGTCGCATTGTCTTGCCTTGCCGAGGTTTTTGACGAGGCTGGCGCTTTGGACCGATTGGAAGGGTTTGTGTCTTTGAATGGGCCTAAGTATTATGGCCTTCCTGTCAATCACGAGCAAATCACCTTGGAACGCGGTGCACCAATCCAGTTTCCAGAGGCCATTGAAACAGACGCCGGGGCCGTCACGGTGTTTAATCCCGACCGGCCGGTGCATTGGCGGGTCTTGTGAGTTTCGCCGCCGCTTTGCGGCGCCGCCCAACCGGAGTGGCTCTGCCCCACCGGACCTCCCCGAAGTATTTTAGACAGAAGAAGTGAGACCAGAATGATCCCATCCAGCTTTCCGGACAAGGACGAAATTGCCCGACTGACCGCGGGAATGCTTTTGGAAATCGGTGCGGTTCATTTCAATGCCGAAGACCCCTTTACCTTGGCCAGCGGCTTGCCCTCGCCCACCTATATCGATTGCCGGAAGCTGATATCCTATCCGCGCATTCGCGCGACACTGATGGATTTTCTGACGATCACAGTCATGCGGGATGCTGGGTTCGAAGCCTTCGATAACATCGCCGGCGGTGAGACAGCGGGCATTCCATTCGCCGCCTTGGTGGCCGAACGGATGGCTTTGCCGATGACTTACGTGCGCAAGAAGCCGAAGGGCTATGGCCGGAATGCGCGAATCGAAGGCGTCATGACCGAGGGCGAACGCGTGCTTTTGGTTGAGGACCTGACGACCGACGGTGGATCGAAATTATCCTTTGTCGATGCCATCCGCGACGCGGGTGCGACCTGCGCACATACTGCCGTCATCTTCTATTACGGCATCTTCCCCGAGACGACGGAACGGCTTGGGGAACACGGGGTTACGTTGCATCATTTATGTACTTGGTGGGACGTATTGGCGGAGGCGCGCGAGGTCGAAAAGTTCGATGAAAAGACGCTAGCAGAGGTCGAAACCTTCCTGCGTGCACCGCGACGGTGGCAAGAGGCGCGCACAAAATAATTGACGCGCGCAAACACTAATAATGGCTGTGCAGCGCAGTCAGTTTACTATATATTGTGGTTCATAGCTTTTACCGAAGTTATACATAACTTATCCTGATTTACGTCGCGCGGCATTTGTCGCTATGATTATTGGTGAAGCGGGCAAGTAAATCGAGCGAGGGCAGAATGAGCGAAATAGCTCAGATTAATCCTGTGGGGACAGAGCAGGCCGAAGAAACTCTGCCCCACAACATCGAAGCCGAGCAGCAGCTTTTGGGCGCGATCCTGACCAACAACGACGTCTATGATCGTGTGGCCAGCGTGATCGGCGAAGCGCATTTTTACGACCCTGTTCACGCGCGGATTTATGAGGTGGCGGCAAGCCGTATCGCCAAGAATGCGTTGGCGTCTCCGGTTACGTTGAAAGCCTTCCTTGAGGATGACGCCGGTTTAAAAGAGCTGGGTGGGCCCGCCTATCTGGTGCGCTTGGCGGGCGCTGCAATTTCGTCTTTTGCCGCCCGCGACTATGCGCAGATGATCTATGATCTGGCGATCCGCCGGAAGCTTATGCAATTGGGTCAGGATATCACGGCAAAAGCCGCGAAGGTCGAAGTTGCCAACGAGCCCAAAGAGCAAATCGTCGAGGCCGAACAGGCGCTCTACAAACTAGGCGAAGCCGGAACGACGTCGTCCGGGTTCCAATCCTTTTTGCGTGCTGTCACCGATGCTGTGAACGTCGCCAATGCCGCCTATCAGCGCGAAGGGGGGATGGCTGGAATTTCCAGCGGGCTTGCCGATATGGACAAAAAGCTGGGCGGGTTTCACAAATCGGATTTGCTCATTTTGGCTGGTCGTCCGTCGATGGGAAAGACATCACTGGCTACGAACATCGCCTTCAATATCGCCAAAGTGTACCGCAAAGGGCAGTTGGATGATGGCTCCGAAGGCGCGGTTGACGGTGGTGTCGTTGGGTTCTTTTCGCTGGAGATGTCAGCAGAGCAATTGGCAGCACGGGTTTTGTCCGAAGCCGCCGAGGTGCCCTCTGAACAAATCCGCCGTGGTGATATGACCGAAGGTGAATTCCGTCGCTTCGTTGATGCCGCCAAGACCTTGGAAGCTTGCCCGCTGTTCATCGACGACACGCCTGCGCTGCCGATTTCTCAACTCGCAGCCCGTGCCCGTCGCTTGAAGCGCGAGCATGGCTTGGACGTTTTGATCATCGACTACCTACAGTTGGTGCGCCCCGCCACCGCTAAGGACAGCCGGGTGAACGAGGTTTCTGAAATCACTCAAGGCCTTAAGGCCATCGCCAAGGAATTGGACATCCCGGTCATTGCCCTGTCGCAGTTGTCGCGTCAGGTGGAAAACCGGGAAGATAAGCGGCCTCAACTAAGCGACCTCAGGGAATCTGGTTCGATCGAGCAGGACGCGGATGTGGTCATGTTTGTGTTCCGCGAGGAATATTACAAAGAACGCGAAAAACCAGGCGACCATGAACTGGAAGCTATGGGCAAGTGGCAAGAAGAGATGGAGCGCCTGCATGGGCGTGCCGAGGTTATCATCGGCAAACAACGGCACGGACCAATCGGCACGGTCGAGCTTGCGTTCGAAGGTCGTTTCACAAGGTTCTCGAACCTGGTCAAAGCCTATCAGCAGCAGGGCGGCGACGACGCGTTTTAATGCCTATTACTTTTTGCCCAAAATCCTAGGGTTCGGCGGGGCTTCGCCGCGCGCTTTCCGCCAGTTAATCAACGCTTCGGGAATGTCGCCGCGAAAGCTCGCGACGTCCCCCATCAAGGGCCAATCTTGTTTCGGTTTGGGTGTCGGAGAGGTGCGCGCGGGCGCATCGGCGTTGAAAACCTTAGGATCAAAGAAAGCAAACACGGACATGGTGCGAGTTTAGCACCAAAGCGGTGAACAACAAATCAATCCCGCATAAACGACAAGAATGTCAGCCAAGTTTCGCCATAGCGCTTTGTTTCGACTAACGAAAACTGTGGCGGCGGCGATTGTTCGGAGGCTTCTTCCCAGACAATCAATGCGTCTTTCGCGATCCAACCTTGCGCCGCAGCCGACACCAATGCCTTGTCCCCCAAAGACTTTCCATAGGGCGGATCAAGGAACACCAGCGTTGCGGGTTTCGTGCTGCACGCACCAATCCGTGTTGCATCTTTACGATGCACGGCCACCTCTGCTTCGACACGTGCCTTGGCGATGTTATCAGCCAGCAGTTTCAACGCAACGCGGCCGTTTTCCACAAAGCTGACGTGGTCCGCCCCCCGCGACAAAGCCTCAAACCCCAAGGCCCCTGTGCCTGCAAAAAGATCAAGCACCTGCGCGCCGTCTACCGGATCACCAAAGCGCCCACCTTCCAATATGCTGAACAGGCTTTCACGGACGCGGTCACTCGTGGGGCGCAAATGTGCGGCGACATCGCCTTTGCCGACCGACGCCAGCCCAAGGCCGCGCATTCGGCCGCCGATAATCCTCATGCTTTCAGAAGGGCTTTCAGATCAGCGTCTTCGTCGCCTGCCAGTTCCGGGGTGATTGTTTTGCCCATTTCCAAAAGCCGTTTGCCGATCATGTAGTGGCGGCCTGCATTGATGGCATCAACTGCAAGGAAGACGCCGTCTTTGAAATACCAATGGCTTTGCCCCTCGCTTGCTTGACGCGTCACCACGTGATCATAGCCGGTGTTCAAACCCGCGATTTGCAATTTCAGATCGTATTGATCAGACCAGAACCATGGATAAGGATTGTAGGGCTCATTGGCCCCCAACATATTGATCGCGACGTTTTCGGCCTGATCGATGGCGTTCTGGACAGATTCCAGACGCAACATCTCACCCTTGTAAGGAAAACGGGTACAATCGCCCGCGGCCCAGACATTCGGGACCGAGGTGCGCCCATAGGTGTCGACAACGATCCCACTGTCGCAGCGGATGCCGGCATCTTCGGCCAAGCTGGATACAGGCTGAATGCCCGTGCCGACAATCACGAAGTCAACGTCCAACTCGGTGCCATCAGTTAGAATGGCCCCTTCCACATGGTCTTCGCCAATAAGCTTCTTAAGTCCCACGCCCTCGCGAATATCGACCCCTTCGGACAGATGCCGCGCGCGCACCACATCTGCGGTTTCTTCTGCGGCGACCCTGCCCAGAATACGCTCGGCCATTTCTACAAGCGTGACATTCATCTTAAGCTTCGCCGCCACCGCCGCCGCTTCAAGGCCAATGTATCCACCACCCACAACCAGCACGCGGGCTCCCGCCTTGAAGCGCGGCTCGATCTTATCGATGCAGGCAAGTGCCCGCACGGTGTAAACACCTGGTAAATCTCCGCCGATTTTCGCGGGCAACTGGTTCGGCGTCGAGCCCATGGTAAGGGCAAGCTGATCATAGGCAATCACTTCGTTTTCACAGGAAATCGTTTGTGACGCCGGATTGATCTTAGTGACGCCCATGCCCAGCCTAAGCGTGATCTTCTTATCCTCGTAGACCGAAAGCGGACGCAAATAGAGACGTTCCTTATCCACATCGCCCAAAAGATAGCCTTTGGACAAAGGTGGGCGCTCGTAGGGTGGTTCGGGCTCGGCCCCGATCAATGTGATGTCGTCGGCATGACCTTCGGCACGCAGCTTTTCAGCCAAAGACGCACCGGCCTGCCCTGCCCCAACGATTACAACTCCGCCCATGTTCGATTGCCTCTGGCTCAATTCCCTATCTGGCTTATATCTATGCCAAAGGGCTTGGCAAACAGAGGAAAGTTCCATGACGGTAAAGGTCGGCGATAAACTCCCCAGTGTAGAACTGCTGCACTCCGAAAACAGTGTGGTAACGCCCGTCGATATTGCCCAGCGCACCAAGGGTCGCCGCGTGGTGTTGTTCGGTTTGCCGGGTGCCTACACGTCAATCTGTTCATCGGCTCATTTGCCCAGTTTTATACGCACAGCCGACGCTTTCCGGGCCAAGGGTGTAGACGAGATTTTCTGTGTCTCAGTGAACGATTCCCGCGTTATGGAACATTGGGACAACAGTGCTGGCGCAAGTGAAGCGGGCATCACAATGCTGGCCGACTGGGATTCCGAGCTGACCAAAGCTTTAGGCTTGGAATTCACCGTTCCAGCCGCCGGATTCAAGGATCGGATGACGCGCTGTTCGATGCTGATCGAAGACGGCGAAGTGAAAGTGCTTCAGTTCGAAGAAGACCATGGCACCTGCAACCTGACAGCCGGAGAGACGCTTCTAGAGATGCTGTAAGGCCCGCATTGACGGCCCATTGCCCGTCAAGCGTCCATTTTCCGTGCCAGTTTCAAGTCCAACTCGGATAATCCGAGCGCATCGTGCGTGGTCAAGACAACTTCAACACGGTTGTAAACGTTGAACCATTCGGGATGGTGGTTCATTTTCTCGGCCACAATCGCGATTTTGGTCATCCAGCCCCATGCTTCAGCGAAATTCTTGAATTTGAATACTTTCCGGATCGCATCGCGATCTTCAGTTAGGCTCCAGCCTGCAGCGCTCAACTCGGTTAAGGCCGCCTCGCGGGCCTCACCTTCCAACTTGTTGGTCATTCGGGTTCCTCGGTTATTTTCTTGAACGGACCATAGCTGGTCAGAACTTCGATGTCTTGATCTACTGCGGCACGTTCCGCCTTTAGGTAATCTTCGACAGCAGCCGAAAAACCTTGATCGGCCATCCAGTGCAGCGAATGGGTTTCGACTGGCAAATAGCCCCTTGCCAGTTTGTGATCACCCTGCGCCCCTGCTTCTACAGTCGCCAATCCACGCGCAATCGCGTGTTCGATCGCCTGATAGTAACAAAGCTCAAAGTGCAAGCAATCATGATGCTCGACTGCGCCCCAATAGCGACCAAACAGCGTGTTGCGACCGATGAAGTTCAGTGCGCCCGCCACCGGCTGCCCATCGCGCATCGCCAGAACCAAAAGAATGTCATCGGCCAAATGCGCCTGAGCGTGATCAAAAAATGCCCGCGTCAGATAGGGCGTGCCCCATTTGCGCGCGCCGGTGTCCTGATAGAAGGCCCAGAAGGCATCCCAATGCTCGGGCTTTAGCGTATCGCCGGTAAACGCCACGATCTCGCCGCCGAAATCCTGAGCTACACGCCGTTCCCGGCGGATTGTTTTGCGTTTGCGCGACGACAAAGCCCCCAAAAACCCGTCGAAATCTGCGTATTCGTTGTTGGCCCAATGGAACTGCTGGGTCACCCGATGCAACAAACCAATCTTGGCGCCCTGTTCGGCTTCTTCGCCTGTGCAGAAGGTTGCATGAAACGACGACAGCTTGTTCTCGGTTGCGATATGCAGGGCACCTTGAACCAGCGCCTCGAAGCCCTCTGCCTCATGGCCCGGACGCACCAAAAAGCGCCGACCCGTCGCAGGTGTGAAGGGCACTGCCAATTGCAGCTTGGGGTAATATTTGCCCCCCGCCCGCTCCCACGCCTGAGCCCAGTTATGATCAAAGATATATTCGCCCTGGCTGTGGCCTTTCGCATAAAGCGGCGCGACGGCAATCACTCGGCCCTCATCGCGCACCACCAAATAACGAGGGCTCCAGCCAGTGCCCGTGCCGACCGAACCACTGTCCTCCAACGCGCGCAAAAACCGATACGTGGTGAATGGATCAATCGCAGGGCCGCCATCCTTTGCCTCGGGACAGGCACAGGCATCCCATTCCTCGGGCGTAATCGAGGTGAGCGTTGTCAGTGCGGTGATTTCAAGGGTCGGTTCAGTCATGAGGCAGGTCTACCCTGTCACGATTGGGCGCGGGTTCAAGCAGGAACTGGAGGCAAATAGCCTTCGAACGTCACGTTTTCGGCAACCTTGCGTGCCTCTGCCTCTTCTTGGGGCGATCTGATCGTCCAACACAGAATATTCGCACCCGCCTTACGCAATACGACGACCCTTGGGTTTTTCAAATCACGGGAATCGTGGCTGATGAAGGATGCCCCGACACGGTTGAAATCTGGAATATTCGCCAGCTCCAAAGCCCGCGTCCTTGGCATGGGCCAGTGGTCAGGTTCGAAAGCAGCCGTCACCAATCCCCGGGGAACATCGGGCAAGAGCGCCTGCATAGCCGCCACCGAATGCGGGTTGAACGACATGACGGCGACCGAGCCAGTGTACTGTGCCAAATCCGAGGCCACTGCCATTTCCAACGGCCCGACGTCGGTTCCCAGATTTCCGTCTTGATCCTTGATCTCAACCAAAAGCGGAACACGGCCAGCAACACGTTCAAGAACTTGCGCCAGCGTCGGAATATGTCCCGAACTTGCTTTCAGCTCGATCTTGGTCAGTTCGGACTGGGTGTGGTCACGAACCAACCCGTCGACCAGCGTCAAACGGTTCAGCTTATAGTCGTGAAAAACCACCGCGCAGGCGTCTGATGTCATCTGAACGTCAATCTCGATACCATAACCTGCGGCGATTGCGGCTTCGATGGCAGGCAGTGAGTTTTCCAAGCGACTGTCATCGCTGTCGTGCAAGCCGCGGTGCGCCAATGGGCGGGTTAGAAACGATTTGGACAGAGCGCGCCTCATGCCAGTTCAAAAATCCCCTCGACTTCCACCGCAACATTGAACGGCAATGCCCCTGCACTGACCGCAGAACGCGAATGGCGACCTGCATCACCCAGAAGTTCTACCAGCAAATCGGATGCACCATTAATAACTTTGGGTTGATCTGTAAATTCCGGGGTCGAGTTTACAAACCCCGTCAACTTCACAACCCGCTTAAGTTTTCCAAGATCACCACCGCAGGCTGCACTGACCTGCGCCAGTAACCCCAACGCGCAACGCTCGGCGGCTGCAGCACCTTGTTCGACATCCAATTCAGCACCGAGCTTTCCGGTTATCAGCCCGCCCGACGCATCCATCGAAATTTGTCCTGAAACAAAAAGCAGAGACCCAGCGTGCACGAAGGGCACATAATTTGCCGCAGGCGCCGCGCCAGATGGCAGGACCAGACCGCGTTCCTGCAACTTCTCAGTGATCGATGTGCTCATTATACTTTCCTCGCCGTTTTTTTGGGCCGAAGCCCCCATTTCTGCGTGATATCGATTTTAGGATACCGATGCGCAACAATTCTCTCACATTAAATTTCATCCACAAGCAAGGGCTGTGAATCTGGTTCGGGATACCATATGTACTAATCTACTTCGAAACTAACCGCTGCCATTGGATTTTTCGTGATACATCACCCATCGTTTTCGCGCGTTTGCGCGTTGCCCATCGCTATATTTATAGGCCTTTCAGCTTGTTCGCCGACTCCGCAGGGTGGCGGAATCAGCGACCCCTATGAGTCGGCAAATCGGGTCAGCCACAGCGTGAATAAAGGCGTGGATACCGCAGTTTTGCGACCTGTTAGTCAGGCCTACGGCACGGTTCTTCCAAACGGTGTCCGGCGCAGCCTGTCAAATTTCGCCTCGAATTTGGATGAGCCTCGTTCGATGGTAAACCACATCGTACAGGGCGACTTGGAAGACGCGGCCCATACATTCTTCAGGTTTGCAGTGAATTCGACGATTGGCGTTCTTGGCCTGTTTGATCCAGCCACGGGTGACTTTGGCTTGGCGGAACGCGAGACAGGGTTTGGTGATACGCTGGCTGTTTGGGGCGTGCGCCAAGGTGCTTATCTGGAATTGCCGCTGTTTGGACCGTCCAGCGAACGCGCTGCGCTTGGGCTTGTGGTCGACATCGTGACCAATCCCCTGTCTTCGATCACCAACGATTCGACCGAGGCGTCGGTCGCAACATTCGCTCCGCCGGTCTTGAATACACGGTACGAACTAAGCGATACTATCGACGCCCTGCTTTACGAAAGCGAAGACAGCTATGCTCAGTCGCGGCTGTTCTACTCGGAAAACCGCCGGTTCCAGTTGGACGGACAAAACTCTGCCGAAAGCACGTTCGATCCATATGATGAAATCTTTGGGGAAGTTGAAGGAGATCGCTAAGATGGATAATGCCCTGACACGCCGTTACGCAATTCTAGCCGGAGCCTCGGGCGCCCTTTCCTTGGGCGCACTTCCAGCGTTGGCATTGACTGAAGCCGGAGCGCGCGCGCTGATCGGCAACGTGGTTGCGGACATCAATCGTGCCATCAATTCGGGTAAAACCGGCGGCGCGCTCTTTAGTGACTTCGAGAAAATCTTCACGAAATACGCGGATGTGCCAACCATTTCTCGCTCGATCCTCGGCCCACCCGCACGTGGCGCTTCGAATGCGCAATTGCGGGCTTTCTCGCAATCTCTGACGGGATATCTGTCGCGTAAATACGGGCGCAGGTTCCGCGACTTTAAGGGTGGCGAGGTCGAAATCGTCGGCGCACGCAAGCTAAAGAGCTTTCTGGAAGTGCGCGGTTTGGTCAAAGCGCCAGGAAGCGCGCCCTACGCGGTATCATTCATGGTTTCGGACCGATCAGGCAGGGACAAGTTCTTTGACATGCTGATCGAAGGCATCAGCCTCTTGAAGGCTGAACGCGCCGAAGTTGGTGCGATCCTTGATCGTGTTGGGGGTGACGTCGACAAGTTGACAGCCGAGCTTCGGCGACTGGGCTAATCAATCTATCGGGCGACGTCCATGCCGAACCATTTCGTTAACAGCGCGTTATAGGTCCCGTCTTCGGCAAACCTAAGAAGCGTGCGATTGATCGGCTCGCGCAATGGGCTGCCAGATTGCAGCGCAAATCCGTAACTTTCGCGCAAGAACATCGGCCCCTTCAGTTCTCCAATGCCAGCACCGCTCGTGTTCACATAATAGGACAGGATCGGTGCATCAAAGATAACAGCGTCCAAGTCGCCGTTCTCGAATGACTGAAGCAACAGCGCGAGATCATCGAACCCGCGAAAGATCAATTCGCGCTGCTCCAGATAAGCCGCAGCGGTTGACCCGCTGGTGGTGCCAACGCGCTTTCCATAAAGATCGTTCACCGAATTCACATTAGACTGGATCGCCCCAACCGTTATTGCGGCCGTAATATTGGCCACGAAAATCGATACTATAAACAGCGACGAAATCACCAGAAGCGTCGCAAAAATCCGCCCCAACGGCGTGCGTGGCGCGCGTTCTTCAAACCCGCCATTGACGACAAGGTTCAACGCCCACCAAAAAGACGGGAAAAGCTTTTCGCGTGCGTTGCCTTTGAAATACTCCTGCGCGTTTCTTTCGAACCGCCACATCAACATTCCGGCGCCCAGCAAAAGCGCCAGTGCCGCGATTGCGAGCAAGCCAATATCGCGGGTCCACAACACCGACAAAGTCGAGACCCCCGATTGACCAGCGGGCACCATGATGCGTAAGCCCGACGCAAAGATCGGTTGACTGAAATCCATGCGCGTCTCGCGATCAGCCGTGATCGAAATATTCGCAATAGCGATATCGGCCTGATCCGTCTCGACGTTTACCAGCATGTCCCGGAAGGATTGGACCCGATTTATAGAATAGCTAAACCCAAGATCTTCAGCGACTGCGGCCCAAAGCTCGATCGAAAAGCCAGTATCGACGTCGTTTTCTACGAATGAGAACGGTGTGCGCGATACCGTCACAACCCGCAAATCCTGTGCGGCCAGACTGCTGCCAAATGTCAGAAATGCCATCAAAATGGCAAAAGCCCGCATCATCCCCATCGCGTCTTAGTCCCCCTCGAGCCCATGGGCATGATAGAGT
>JAOHEK010000014.1 GCA_028097405.1 Paracoccaceae bacterium
CGCGTCATCGAAAGGGCTGGGGCGCGGGTGTGCCGAAGCATTGGCAGAAGCGGGCGTCGATCTGGTTTTGAACGCACGCGGGGCCGAGGCGTTGGAGGCGACGGCAGAGCACATCCGCAGTACGTATGGCGTGACGGTCACGACCGTTGCGGCCGATATCGCGACTGCTGAAGGTCAGGACGCGGTTTTGAAGGTCGCCAGCGATGTGGATATTCTGGTGAACAATGCGGGTGGTCCGCCGCCCGGTATGTGGTCGGATTGGGAACGCGAGGATTTCATAAATGCGTTGGATGCCAATATGTTGGCGCCGATTATGCTGATGAAGAACATTCTGCCGGGCATGATGGAACGCAAATGGGGCCGAGTGGTGAATATCACGTCGCAGTCCGTGCGCGCGCCGATTGGGGTTCTTGGTTTGTCGAATGCTGCACGCACCGGCTTGACCGGCTATGTAGCGGGCACTTCGCGGCAAGTCGCGCCCGAGGGTGTTACGATCAACAACCTGTTGCCCGGTATTCATGACACGGATCGTGCTGTTGGTCTGGACGGTGGTGCAGCGCGGGCGGCGAACATCTCGGTTGAAGACGCACGGGCCAACCGCGAGGCTTCGATCCCTGCACGTCGTTACGGTACGGCTGCGGAGTTTGGTGCGGCTTGTGCGTTCTTATGTTCGCAACATGCGGGCTTTATCGTGGGCCAAAGCATTCTGCTGGACGGTGGTGCGACCAATATCACCATGTAGCCCCATGACTTGCCGAACCGCAGTCGGCTTGCTATCCCGCCTTAATCCCGAGCGGTTTGCTCGGGATTAAGGGTGAGGACGTTTTGAGCGAGACTTCCGCAGGACTGACGATCGA
Organism: Paracoccaceae bacterium; assembly: GCA_028097405.1. Classification (GTDB taxonomy): domain Bacteria; phylum Pseudomonadota; class Alphaproteobacteria; order Rhodobacterales; family Rhodobacteraceae; genus CALKXV01. The sequence continues at coordinate 858 of JAOHEK010000014.1, forward strand.
GGGTTTGACCCGCCGTTTTGGCGGTCGGGCTGTTGTTTCCGATGTGTCTTTGCGCGTCACGCCGGGGCAGGTGACCTGCCTGCTTGGTCCTTCGGGCTGCGGCAAATCGACGACACTGCGGATGATCGCGGGTGTGGAACGTCCCGATGCGGGACGGGTTTTGGTTGATGGGCAGGTTTTGTCGGATGACACGATGTATGTGCCGGCGGAAAACCGAAAAATTGGCCTGATGTTTCAAGATTTTGCGCTATTCCCCCACATGAGCGTTGCCGCCAATGTGGCCTTTGGGCTAAAGGGTAGCAAAGCAGACAAATATAGACGGGCCGGTGAAATGTTGGCGCGCGTGCGCTTGGACGGGTTCAGTGATGCTTACCCGCACGAACTGTCGGGCGGCGAACAACAGCGGGTGGCGCTTGCGCGCGCTTTGGCGGCAAAACCTCGGATATTCTTGATGGACGAGCCGTTTTCGGGCCTTGATGATCGGTTGCGGGATGGCGTGCGCGATGAAACGCTTGAGATTCTGAAAGAAGAAAACACCGCCGTGGTTCTGGTGACGCACGATCCTGACGAGGCGATGCGGATGGCCGACGAGATCGCCTTGATGCGCGACGGGCGGATCGTGCAATCGGGCGCACCTTATAACATCTATAACACGCCGGTGGATCGTGAGGCGGCTGGATTTTTCAGCGACATCAACGTGATACGCGGTAAAGTTCAGGGCGCTTTGACCAGCACGCCTTTCGGCGAATTTCTGGCCCCCGGTTATCCCGACAACACCGAGGTCGAAATTGTCATCCGGCCCCAACATCTGCGCATTGATTTCGACCGGTCTGGCAAAGGGCCTGACCCAACGCCCGAAGACGGCGCTCCGGCGCGGGGTGTAGTGGAACGGGCGCGTTTTATGGGCAGCGAAAGTCTGGTGCAGTTTCGGATGGATCACGATGGATCGCGGCTGACGGCGTCGGTGCCATCGGTTTTTTTGCCGAAAGTTGGGACACCTTTGTGGCTGATGATCCGGCGCGGGCGTTGCTTTGTGTTTCCGGTGACAGGCTCGGCTTAAGGTCAGGCCTATTCGCAGATATTCTCAGCGATAAAGCAGTTATTGCCGATACAACCATCCCAGCCTTCGGCCTTGATAGATTGCGATTTCTCGTCAAAATCGCCGTCGATCATTTGCACGGACTTGATCTTGTCAAAGCGGAAAATGCGCTCGGCGGCAAAGTCGCGCCCTTTGGTGCAGCCACGGGTTTGCCAACCATGCAAATAAAGCTGGCCGTTGTTGCCGATGCCCACCTCATGCACGTCGACAATGCGTGGTTCGCAACCTTTGGACACGTCCTTGTCGTAGACAAGCTCAATGACCCGGTTCGTCTCGGCGGCCTCACAAAGCAATGCTTCGTGCTCGGATTGTGCGAAGGCAGGTGTCAGAGCGGTGCCGGAAACAAACAATACGATTGAGGCGTAACGGGAATTCATGGGACGGGTCCTTAAGTTGGCGGGCGGATACTGCTTTGGCGTAACCTAGCGGTTGTCGGCCTGAACTTACAGTCCGGGATTGCTGTCTAGTCGTTTCAGATGATCCGCCAGAGCTTTGCCCGGCTCATCGTCAAAGGTATCAAAACTGACATCCAGCGTTTCGATCCGATCCACGCGGAACACGTGGAATGCACCCTGATCCTCGGACCATGCTGTCAGGGTCCAGATCCGGCCCCAGTATTCTATTTGCAGGGGTCGCAAGCTCTGTTCGGTTCGCGCGTCGTCAACTGCCCGGTAGGTGATCTGCACCTTGCGGCGAGAGCGGATCGCGGCGCGTAGAGGGGCCATGTGAACGAAACCGCGCGCGGCGTCTTCGAACGGATAGACCGCAAAGCCTAGGTCTGCGGCGGGGGCGGAGCGATCTTCGGGTAGGACGGCGTCGATCTTGGCGGCCAGAGTGTCGGCGGCGTCTTTTATGGCCTTATCTGACGCTTTTGCGACGACCGATAGCCCAAGGTGCAAGGCTTCGAGTTCCTGCAATGTCAGGTTCAAAGGTGGTAAGGTGATCGGAGCGGTCATCATATAGCCCAACCCCCGTTCGCCTTCGATAGGGATGCGGCTGGCGATTAATGTGTCCATGTCACGGTAAAGCGTGCGCAGTGAAACGCCCAAACGCTGTGCCAGATCACGGCCCCGGTGCAAACGCCCGTCGCGCAAAACTTGGATCAGATCGTATAGACGGTCGCTGCGTTTGGGCATTTTGGGTCCGATTCGAGCGGGGCAACGTTGCATTCCGGAAAGTACCAACTGACAATAACCTGTCAGTTGTCTTTGCAAAGCCCTAAAATGCTTGCGAATTTGCAGTTGCGGCTTTTCCTTGGCGATACGCTCACCTAAATAGACTGCAACAGTCAGAGAGAGTGGATTCAATGCTGAATAATATTGGCCTTCCCGGCCTTCTGTTGATCGCCGTTGTTGTGCTGGTCCTATTTGGACGCGGCAAGATTTCGTCCTTAATGGGCGAAGTGGGCAAAGGGATCACCGCCTTTAAGAAAGGCGTCGATGACAGCAAAAAAGAGATCGAAGACGAAACAGCAGATGCGGTTGTTGACGTCACGCCTGTCGAAGAAAAAGACAAGGCCTGAGAAAGGCTTAGAAGCTTATGTTCGATCTAAGTTGGGGCGAACTCCTTATAATTGGAGTGGTCGCTCTTATCATCCTTGGACCGCGTGACCTTGTGGGCATGTTCCGCACGCTTGGCCGCATGACAGGCAAAGTGCGACGCATGGCCAACGAATTCAAAAGCGCGATGGAAGACGCTGCTGACGAGGCCGGCATCAAAGAAACTGCCGACAGTCTGAAAAGCATGACCAATCCGTCGAAAATGGGCTTGGACAAGATCAACGAAGCGGCTGACAAATTCGACAATTGGGATCCGACGAAACCGTCAAAGGCCTCGAAGGATATTGGTAGCGAGACGTCGAAACTGTCGGAAGAACGTGCCGAAGCGGCCAAGAAGATCCACGAATATTCGAAGAAAAAAGGGACCGAGAAGCGCGAGGCGGAAAAAGCTGCGGCGGCCCAAAAGGCTGAAGCGTCTGATCCGGTGCCCGACGCGCCCAAGGCCGAGGATCAGGCATGAGCGACGCCACCGAAGCGCCCGATGACGTGCCAGAAGACGAGGTAGACGCTAGTTCGGCCCCCTTGCTTGAGCATCTGTCGGAACTGCGCACGCGGCTGATTAAAGCGGTGATTGCCTTTGTCATTGGTATTGTTGTGGCCTTTACGGTTGCCGAACCGATCCTGCAAATTCTGCTGAAACCGATTGAAGCAACGTTGCGCGGTTTGGGCGATCCGGCACCGGCGTTGCAGTTCACGTCTCCACAAGAATACCTGTTCACTTTGTTTCGGATATCCATGGTTTTTGGATTTGCGCTGTCGTTTCCGGTGATTGCCCATCAACTTTGGCGGTTTGTGGCCCCCGGATTGTACAAGACAGAAAAGGCCGCGTTCCTGCCCTTTATCATCGCGTCGCCCGTGATGTTCCTGATCGGCGCAAGTTTCGCGCTGTTCGTCGTGGTTCCGCTGGCGATGCAGTTCCTTTTGGGATTTGCGGATTTCTCGTTCTCGGAAGCCTTGTCCAACTTGGCCGGTGTTGTGGGCGTGTCGACCGACGGCGTCGCAGGGGCATTGCCGGAAGCGCCGCGCAGCGGTCTAGAGATCATCTTTTTCGGTAAGGTCAACGAGTCGCTTGATCTAACACTGAAATTCATCATGGCGTTTGGTCTGTGCTTCCAATTGCCGGTGTTGTTGACCCTGATGGGCAAAGCCGGATTGGTATCAGCGCGCGGTTTGGCGAATGTGCGGAAATACGCGATGGTCGGCATTTTGCTGTTGGCCGCTTTGGTGACGCCGCCGGATGTGATCACTCAGTTGATTTTGTTTGTGGTGGTCTATGGGCTTTACGAAATCTCGATCCAACTGGTGCGCATGGTTGAGAAAAAGCGCGTTAAAAAACTGCGGGAAGAAGGCATTCTGGGCGAAGATGAAGACCTTTATTCCGAGTTTGACGATGACGAGGAAGACGAGGATCCCAAGTCGTGAGTGATCCCATGGAGCGGATCGCTGACGCGCTTGAGCGCATGTCGCCCGTGCCATTGGCGGCACCCGACTTCGCCGCTGCTGACGCCTTCGTGTGGCATGTGGCCCCGGATCGCTTGGAACCTGTTGTAACCGTCAACCGCGTCGACGTTAATCTGCTGGTCGGCATTGATCGCTCACGGGACACGCTTTTGGAAAACACCCGGCAATTCGCGCGCGGGTTTTCGGCCAATAACGCGCTGTTGTGGGGGGCGCGGGGTATGGGAAAATCCAGTCTTGTGAAAGCCGCGCATGCCGCTGTTGTGGCCGAAGGATACGCGGTAAAAATCGTCGAGATACAGCGCGAGGATTTGCCATCCGTGGGGCGCTTGTTGGCGCATTTGCGCGGCACGGAAACGCGGTTCCTGTTGTTTTGCGATGATCTGTCGTTCAGCCATGACGACCATCATTACAAGTCGCTGAAGGCGGTTCTGGATGGCGGTATCGAAGGGCGACCCGAGAATGTGATCTTCTACGCCACCTCAAACCGGCGTCATCTGATGCCACGTGATATGATCGAAAACGAACGCTCCAGCGCGATCAACCCATCGGAAGCGGTAGAAGAAAAAGTGTCGCTGTCGGATCGGTTTGGGCTTTGGCTTGGGTTCCATCCTTGTACGCAGGACGAATATCTGGCGATGATCCGGGGCTATTGCGCCGCACATGATGTAACAATTGATGACGACACGCTTTATGCAGAAGCGATCGAATGGCAGGCGACGCGCGGGTCCCGGTCGGGCCGGGTCGCTTGGCAGTACTTCACGGACTTGGCCGGTCGGCAGGGAGTACGGCTATGAAGCGGATAATGTGCATTGCGGCGCTAAGCGTTGCGGGTGCTGCGATGGCCCATGAAGGGGTGCAGAACCCTGTGGTGGCGCAGCGGATGAACACCATGACCGAAATTGGCGCGGCGAGCAAAGTCTTGGGCGATATGGCCAAGGGTGCCGTGGCTTTTGACGCAGTGGCAGCGCGTCTGGCGGCGCAATCCATTAGCGCTAAGGCCGCGACCATTGCCGAGCAGTTCGAAGCGCAAGAGAGCGACCCAAAGACGGAAGCTTTGCCTGCGATCTGGGAGAATTTTCCCGACTTTGCTGAAAAGGCCGCTGCATTAGAGCAGGCGGCTTTTGCGGCGGATGGGATTTCTTCGTTGGCGGAAGTTCGGGGCGCGCTGGCCGAGATTGGGGCAACCTGTTCAGCCTGTCACAAGCTTTACCGCGAGTAAGCGACCTATTTGCGGAAGCTGTCTAGGCTGACGACATCGCTGGCTTTGGGCTTTTCTTCTTCCAACGTGGCGTCGTCAGGATTGCTGTCTGGCTCGTTGTCAGCAACGACAGGCGATTGGGCGTCATCTTCTTGGGTTTCGAACCTAAGGCCGAATTCCACCGAAGGGTCGACGAAGGTTCGAATGGAATCGTAAGGCACATAAAGCGGCTCGGGCGTGTCGCCGAAGTTAAGCGTGACCGAAAACCCTTCGTCGGTGACTTCCAGATTGTCGTACCAGTGCTGCATCACGATCGTCATTTCTTCGGGATAGCGATCCGACAGCCAATCTGCGATTTCGACGTCAGGGTGCATTGTATCGAAAGTGATGAAGAAATGGTGTTGCCCCGGAAGTCCTGTGACGGTCACGTCTTGAAGGACCTCTTGAATGAGGCCGCGCATCGCCCGATGCATCAGAGTTCCGTAGTCGATGGTCTGGGTCATCCTTAATCCTACTGCTTGGTGCCAGAATACGAGATTCGGGGTCGAAGGAAAGGTGGGTTTTGTGGATAGTTGGTTTGAGCGCGCCGAAAGGACGCCATCATGGTTGCGACAGGTGGCTGTGTCTACGGTGAGATAGGCTGCAAGATGCGTTCAGTGCCTCTGTTTTTGCAGTGTTGCCAATGCACGCGGTGTCAGCGTGAAACCGGTTGAAGTGGACAGCCGATCACTACGCAGGCCAGAGAATTTATAATAGGGATAAAGTGCAGGCTTCTGTTGCCAGGTGCCTGCGAACCCCGCCTTAAGCTGCTAGGCCTAAGGGCTTAATTTTCAATAGTTCCGACTGCTTACGCAGCCATCGCCATTGGAGCTTTGTTGTCATTTGCAACTAGCTTTGATGGACCGATATCGGTGGTACCTCACCGAGACAAAGCAAACCCCTTTAGACGTCCGTCGATCCTATTTCGTCCCCATGATCCCCAAATGAAGGATGATTGGTGGAGACGCCGGGTACCGCCCCCGGGTCCGATCCGCTTATTACGAGCGCGTTTATGTCCATAGTCACCTTACGGAGACCTGTCGCATATAGGTTGTTTAGGTCGGTTTGGGAAGGGTTTGCTTTCGAATCTTAAGTAAATGCTGGCAGATAGGCTTCCTTCGAGATGGCGCCATGCGATTTTGAAATCGGGGGATTAGCCAAGATCAGGTCGTCTTGAGAGGACATACCTATGGCTGAGATTGTTCCATCGCGTCGGGTGCGGCGCACGCCATTTTCGGAAGGCGTCGAAGCGGCGGGAGTTAAGTCTTATACAGTCTATAACCGCATGCTGTTGCCGACGGTTTTCCGGTCGGTTGTAGAAGATTACCACCATTTGAAATCCGCGGTGCAGGTCTGGGATGTTTCGGTTGAGCGGCAGGTTGAATTGCGCGGCACAGACGCGGGTCGTTTGATGCAGATGCTGACGCCGCGCGACTTGCGGGGCATGCTTCCGGGGTGCTGTTATTACCTGCCGACGGTGGATGAAACGGGCGGCATGTTGAACGATCCTGTTGCCTTGAAGCTGTCGGAAGATCGCTATTGGGTGTCGATTGCCGACAGCGATTTACTGCTTTGGGTCAAGGGGTTGGCCTATGCTTGGCATTTGGATGTGATCGTGGACGAGCCCGATGTCTCGCCGCTTGCCATTCAAGGGCCGAAAGCTGACGATCTGGCGGCCAGCATTTTCGGCGATGGCGTGCGGGATCTGAAATTCTTCCGCTATGGATACTTCGATTTCCAAGGCGAACAGATGATGGTCGCGCGGTCGGGCTATTCCAAGCAAGGTGGTTTCGAGGTTTACGTTGAAGGCACCAAACTGGCGATGCCGTTGTGGAACGCCTTGATGGAAGCGGGTAAGCCGTTCGATGTTTATGCGGGCTGCCCGAATACCATTGAACGCATCGAAGGTGGGCTTTTGAGTTATGGCAACGACATGACGCGCGATAACACGCCGCATGAATGTGGTTTAGGCCGGTTCTGTTCGACCCAAACCGCGATTGGTTGCGTTGGGCGGGATGCTTTGTTGCGGGTATCCAAGGAAGGCCCTGTGAAGCAGGTGCGCGCCATTGAGATCGACGGCGACCTGCCGTCTTGCGACAGGCTTTGGAAGGTCACAGCAGGGGATCGGGTGATCGGACAGGTGACCTCGGCTGCGTATAGTCCTGATTTTGGGGTTAATGTGGCGATTGGTATGGTGAAAATGACGCATTGGGATGCAGGGACGCGAATTGTAGTGCAAACTCAAGATGGACCGCGCGATGCCACGGTGCACGAGACCTTTTGGCTTTAACGGAGACACAGATGTTCAAGGCACTGATTGTAGAAAAAGACGACGATGGTAATACGTCCGCCTCGGTTCAAGAGATCGGTGAAGACCGCTTGCCCGAAGGGGATGTGACGGTCGCGGTTGAATACTCCACAGTGAATTACAAGGATGGTCTGTGCATTGGCCCCGGCGGCGGATTGGTGCGGACGTACCCTCATGTGCCGGGCATCGATTTTGCGGGCACTGTCGAAGCGTCGGACGATGCGCGGTATGCGCCCGGCGACAAGGTGGTTTTGACTGGTTGGCGTGTGGGCGAAGCGCATTGGGGCGGATACGGACAAAAAGCGCGGGTGAAGGCCGATTGGTTGGTGCCTTTGCCCGAAGGGCTGACCACGCGGCAATCCATGGCTGTGGGGACGGCTGGGTTCACGGCGATGCTGGCTGTGATGGCGCTGGAAGATCACGGGCTGAGCCCTGATCAGGGTGAGGTTTTGGTGACGGGGGCCGCAGGCGGTGTGGGTTCAGTTGCGACGGCGATTTTGGCAGCCCTTGGCTATGAGGTTGCGGGTGTCACAGGGCGGCCCGAAACGGCAGAGTATTTGCGCGGATTGGGCGCGACTCGGATCGTGGGTCGCGAAGAGGTGGCCGAGACCGTGAAGCGTCCGCTTGAGGCCGAAACTTGGGCGGGCTGTGTTGATGCTGTTGGTGGAGCGATGTTGGCGCGGGTTTTGGGGCAGATGAAATACGGGGGCTCGGTCTCGGCTGTGGGTCTGGCGGGCGGCGCTGGCCTGCCTGCGACGGTTATTCCGTTTCTGTTGCGAGGTGTAAACCTGTTGGGCATCGACAGTGTGATGCAGCCCTACGAGAACCGTCTGCGCGCGTGGAAACGCGTGGCGAGCGATCTGCCGATGGATAAGCTGGAGGCCATGGTGCAGCCCGCTACTTTGGCGGATTTGTCGGCACTTGGCGCTGATATCCTGAAAGGGCAGATCAAGGGTCGTGTCGTTGTCGATGTGAACGGCTAAGGCGCACTTTGGACCGATTTTAGGCTTTCCAGCAGGCAGTGCTGCGCCTAAACCTTAGAAAAACAATGAGGAGGGGCCGTATGAGCCTGGCATTTGTATTTCCGGGCCAAGGCGCGCAGACCATCGGTATGGGGCGCGATTTGGCCGAGGCATATCCGGCCGCGAAGGCCGTTTTCGATGAGGTCGACGAGGCGTTGGGCGAAAAGCTGTCTGATGTAATCTGGGAGGGCGAGGCCGACACTTTGACCCTGACCGAGAATGCACAACCTGCTTTGATGGCGACCTCGATGGCGGCGGTGCGTGCTTTGGAGGCCGAGGGCGTTGATGTAACGGCAGCCGCATATGTGGCGGGCCATTCGCTTGGGGAGTATTCCGCGCTTTGTGCGGCGGGGGCTTTGGGGCTTGCTGATACCGCGCGGCTGTTGCGGCTGCGGGGCCAAGCGATGCAATCGGCGGTGCCGGTGGGCGAAGGGGCCATGGCGGCGATCCTTGGGCTTGATGTTGAAGCGGTCGTTAAGGTGGCCGAGCAGGCGGCAGATGGGGCGATCTGTCAGGTGGCCAATGAAAACGATCCGATGCAGAACGTTCTGTCTGGCAACAAGGCGGCTGTTGAACGGGCGGTTGTTCTGGCCAAGGATGCGGGTGCAAAGCGCGCTTTGATGTTGCCGGTATCCGCACCCTTTCATTGTGCTTTGATGACGCCGGCCGCAGCCGTGATGGCAGACGCCTTGGGCAAGGTGGATTTTCGCGAACCCAAAGTCCCGGTTGTGGCCAATGTCTTGGCGGAAGGTGTGAACGATCCAACTTTGATCAGATCGCTTTTGGTCGATCAGGTTTCGGGACGGGTCCGTTGGCGGACCAGTGTTGAGTGGATGGTCGATCACGGTGTGACGGGTTTTTGGGAGTTGGGGGCTGGCAAGGCCTTGTCGGGGATGATCCGCCGGATCGCCAAGGACTGCGAAACTCGGGCGGTTGGTACGGCGTCTGATGTGGACGAGGCTGTGGCGTCGCGTTAGGGAGCTCTGCCCCCGGCGTCTGTGACGCCTCCCCCGGGATATTTTTTGCCAGATGAAGGAGCTAGGTTGATGTTTGATTTGAGCGGGAAGAGCGCGCTTATAACTGGCGCTTCGGGTGGTATCGGAGCTGCGATTGCCACCGCGTTGCATGGGGCAGGTGCGAGCGTCGGCCTATCGGGAACGCGGGTTGAGCCTTTGGAGGCTTTGGCGACTGAATTGGGCGCGCGTGCGCATGTTTTGCCGTGCAACCTGTCGGATGGCGCGTCTGTCTCTGAGTTGCCGAAACAAGCGATTGAGGCGATGGGCGCGGTTGATGTTCTGGTCAATAATGCGGGCATCACGCGGGACAATCTGTTTATGCGGATGTCTGATGATGAATGGGACAGCGTGATGCAGGTGAACCTGAAATCCGCGATGATCCTGTCCAAAGGCGTGATGCGGGGCATGATGAAGGCGCGGTGGGGGCGGATTGTGAATATCTCGTCCATCGTTGGGGCGACGGGTAATCCCGGCCAAGCGAATTATGCGGCGTCAAAGGCAGGGTTGGTTGGTATGTCGAAAAGTCTTGCATATGAGGTGGCGAGCCGGGGCATTACGGTCAATTGTGTGGCGCCGGGGTTTATCACGACGGCGATGACCGAAAAGCTGACCGACGAGCAGAAAACCGCAATTTTGGCGCAGGTGCCTGCGGGCCGCATGGGCGAGGCGCTGGAAATTGCGGCAAGCGTTCTTTATCTGGCAAGCGCTGAAGCTGGATATGTGACGGGTACGACGTTGCATATCAATGGCGGAATGGCCATGTTGTAGCACTTGAGCTCAAGGGATCATATCGTTTGCGTTTTATTGCGGATCGGTATATCCGGCGCTCATCCCAGCCGAGGGGTTAATCTTAGGCTGTGTTCGCCCTCAAGGGCGGCAAAGAAGAACCGGGGCTAAGTCCCGAGGAACACGTGAGGAATTAATATGAGCGACATCGCAGAGCGCACGCGCAAAATCGTCGTCGAGCATCTGGGCGTTGAAGAAGACAAAGTGGCTGAAAATGCTTCTTTCATCGACGACCTGGGCGCTGACAGTTTGGACACCGTTGAGCTTGTGATGGCTTTCGAAGAAGAGTTTGGAATTGAAATTCCAGATGATGCTGCCGAGACCATCCAGACCTTTGGCGATGCCGTCAAATTTATCAAAGAAGCAGCTTAATCGCTTGAAAAAGCGATGAAAGTTTGCCCGGCCCTTGAGAAATCAAGGGCCGTTTCTTTGTGTCGATGTCAGGGCTTTGAGGTCGGTGTCGCTGAGCTCTGTGTCGAACATGATCCCGGCAAAATAGCTGTTTGCCCAGACGACTGAGGCGGATCGCTGACCGATGGGCAGTGATAACAAAAGGGCTGCGCCGTCAGGCAAGGGTTTTGAGACCTTGAGTTTCATCCCGCCCATGGATGCGTCGAGTGCTGTGACGTCGATCTGGGTTTGGTAGCTGTCTGGGGCACTGTAGATCAGATCGAATTTTAGGGCGATTGGCGCGCGCGGCATCCGGTTCAACCGCAAGACGCGCAGGCGTCGTGTTTTGGACAGGACATAGACGAGGCAAAAAGTACTGACGAGGGCGGCGAGGGTTCTTGCGATGATTGTCAAGTTTTCTGAGGTTGTTTTGGGTGTATAGCGTGTGGGAAAGCTGGCGTTGGTGTTGACGTTGGCGCTGGTTTGGGCGGATATTTTTGCAGCGAGGCGGATGTTTTCGCTTTGATCTGTCAGCGCGGTTGCGATGCAGCCGGATTTTCTGATCTCTGCGCCTATCCAGTCAAGTTCATCCAGGGCGGCTAGGAAATCCGTATCTGGTGGGGTGTTGCCGGTAATAATCTGGATTGAAATGTGCTGGGCAGTTGTGAAAAGCTGGGCCAGTCGACTTTGGTCGACCGTGGTTTCTAGAGTATTTACAACGAATTCTGCGTCGATCTTTAATAACGTTTTTTGCAAAAGCGAGGCTGCGCGGCTTTGTGCTTGGCCGGTTTCGGTAACCATGTGGACAAAGACGTCGTGGAACCTTGCCAGCGCTTTGATGTTTGCACAGTTTGCAACCGCTGCAGTGGGCTGAAACAGCAGGGCCATAAGTAGGATTACCCGAACTTTATGTAGTTGCGCAGACATGGGCTTTACTACCCTTTGTCTGTTTTCAGATGTGTTAAGGCGAGATTGTGCGCGGTCAGATTGCAGAGGATGCAGGGGGCGTGTATGTCTCGTCAAAAGACTAAACGAAGGGGGATTTGAGCATGCGTCGGGTTGTTGTGACAGGATTGGGAGTTGTGTCTCCGCTGGCTTCAGGGGTTGAGGCGACGTGGTCGCGTCTGTTGGCTGGACAATCGGCTGCGGGGACGATCTCGCGATTTGATGCAAGCCATTTGGGTACGAATTATGCCTGCGAGGTGCCGCGGGGCGATGGTTCGGAGGGCACGTTTAATCCGGACGACTGGATGGCTCCGAAAGAGCAGCGCAAGGTTGATGACTTTATTCTTTACGGGATGGCGGCGGCTGAACAAGCCGTACAGGATTCTGGTTGGGCGCCAACAGATACCGAAAGCCTTGAGCGCACGGGCGTGATGATTGGTTCGGGTATTGGCGGATTGCAGTCGATTGCCGAGACAGCCGTTTTGTTGAAAGAGCGAGGACCGCGCCGGGTGTCACCGTTCTTTATTCCTGGCGCTTTGATCAATTTGGTGTCGGGGCAGGTTTCGATCCGCTTTGGGTTCAAGGGGCCGAACCATGCCGTTGTGACGGCTTGTTCGACGGGTGCCCATGCGATTGGGGATGCTGCGCGTTTGATCATGTTGGACGATGCAGATGTGATGGTGGCAGGTGGGGCCGAGAGCCCGATCTGCGAGATCGGGATTGCCGGGTTCAATGCTTGTAAGGCGCTTTCGACAAAGCGCGCTGATGAGCCTAAAAAGGCGAGCCGGCCTTATGACGCTGACCGGGATGGGTTCGTGATGGGTGAAGGTGCTGGTGTTGTCGTGTTGGAAGAATACGAGCATGCCAAAGCGCGCGGTGCCAAGATTTATGCCGAGATTTTGGGCTATGGGTTGTCGGGGGATGCGTATCACATCACGGCACCTTCCGAAAATGGCGAGGGCGGCGAACGCGCGATGCGCAATGCTTTGCGCTCGGCGGGGCTGACGGGGGCGGACATTGATTACATCAATGCCCATGGCACGTCGACAATGGCGGATACTATTGAGTTGGGCGCGGTTGAGCGTGTGATGGGCGATGCAGCGACGGGGGCGACGATGTCGTCGACTAAATCTTCGATCGGGCATTTGCTTGGGGCGGCTGGCGCGGTTGAGGCAATTTTCTGCATTCTGGCGTTGCGCGATCAGGTCGCGCCGCCGACGATCAATCTGGATAATCCGGCGGTGGAGCCGATGTTGGACCTTGCCCCCAATGCCAAGCGCGAACGTGAGGTTAAGGTGGCCTTGTCGAACAGCTTTGGCTTTGGCGGCACGAATGCTTCGCTGGTACTAGGACGGATGGATCGCTGATGTGGCGCAACCTTGCTTCGAATTTTCTGACGATACTTATCGTTGCCTTGATCGGCGTGGCAGTCGTCATTGGCTGGGGGCAGCGGCAATATGTGGCCGAAGGGCCTTTAGAAGAGCCGATGTGTTTGCAGGTGCCTCGGGGCGGTTCGATGGCGCGTGTGGCGGATCAACTGAGTGAGCTTGGTGCTGTTTCGAACGCCACGATCTATAGGCTTGGCGCACAATATTCCGGGAAGTCGCCATCTTTGAAGGCGGGATCGTTTTTGATCGAAGAAGGCACTTCGATGCAGGAGATCGTGGCCGAGATCACGGGCGACGGTTTGTCGACCTGTGGGACAGAGATCATTTATTTGGTGTCGGTCAATGGTCAGTCAATGCGGGTGCGCGAGTTGGACACCGAGAGCCAAGAGTTTGCGACGACGGCAGAGTTTGATCCGAAGGACGAAGCCGCCGTTGTACCGGAGGTCTATGCATCTGCGGTCGAAGACGTAGGCACGCGGTTCCGGGTTGTTGTTGCAGAAGGTGTGACGTCCTGGCAGGTGGTTGAGGCTTTGCGGGCCTCTGATCTGTTTGAGGGCGAGGTGGCTGCGGTTCCCGAGGAGGGATCGCTTGCGCCGGATGGTTACGAAATTCGTCCCGGTGCGGATCGTGCAGAGTTTTTGGCGAACATGGCGAGCGCTCAGGAAAACTTCCTAGCGTCGGCTTGGGAGGCTCGCGCGGCCGATGCGCCGGTTGAAACGCCTGAAGAGGCGTTGATCTTGGCCTCGATCATCGAGAAGGAAACGGGCGTTGCGGATGAGCGGCCTTTGGTGGCCAGCGTATTTGCGAACCGGTTGCGGCGGGGCATCAAGCTTCAGACGGACCCGACGGTGATTTATGGTGTGACCGAGGGCAAATCGGTTTTGGGCCGTGGATTGCGGCAAAGCGAGTTGCGTGCACGCACACCTTGGAACACCTATGTGATTGATGGCTTGCCGCCGACGCCGATTGCGAATCCGGGGCGGGCTTCGATCGAGGCGGCGTTGGCTCCGGCTGAGTCGGATTACATCTTTTTTGTCGCCGATGGTACGGGTGGCCACGCTTTTGCGGTCACGTTGGATGAGCACAACGCCAATGTGGCCAAGTGGCGCCAGATTGAACGCGACCGGGCGAATGCCGACAATTGAGGGTTCTAACCGTCTATTCTGACTGAAAAATCCGGCTGTTGTTTACGATTTCTTAATTGCAGCGAACGGTATTTGTCAATATAATCAATAACTTAGATCTTGACGGATCGACTGTTCTGGGGTACACCTTTGAGCAAGCTAGGAAACGTGGCAGCGCGGCATCGGGGAAACTTCGACGCCGCTTTTTCTTTCTCAAAAAGCGAGGACAGCCATGGATGATGATCCGTCCGTTATTGCGGGCACGTTCAAGTCGCGCCGATTGTTGAAACACAGCGAGACAGCATTAGAAGATGTTTTGGCTGCGTTCGATCTTATGTCCGAGCGTATTCTAAATGGCGAAGAGGATGTCACTCTCGCCGAGATTTCGAAGTCGCGGTCGCATCTCGGCTATGTCCGCGCGCAGCTTGTCGAGGAGGTCAACCGCCATGAAAAACGTATCTTCCATTCAGAAGGACTTGTCGCAGACGCACCCTTGGACTTTGACGCAATCCGATCTTCGGTCGGGGGCAAGCTTGATCGCATCCGAGACGCTAGAGACGCAGAAGGCGTTTCTGGAGAGTTTGGAGAGGGATGAGTTACGAGCGTTGCCTTACATGTTTGATTTCTGGGCATTGCCGCATCAGTTGGCGCCTGAGGGGGATTGGAAGACTTGGGTTATCCTTGGGGGGCGTGGTGCTGGTAAGACGCGGGCAGGGTCCGAGTGGGTGCGGATGCAAGTCGAAGGCTCGGGGCCGAATGATCCGGGACTTGCCACGCGCATAGCTTTAGTGGGCGAGACGTTTGATCAGGCGCGTGACGTGATGGTCTTTGGCGAGAGCGGAATTTTGGAGTGTTCGCCGCCCGACCGTCGACCCACTTGGGAAGCGGGTAAGCGTCAGTTGGTTTGGAAGAACGGTGCGGTGGCCAAGGTTTATTCGGCGCATGATTACGAGGGGCTTCGTGGTCCTCAGTTTGATGGGGCTTGGGTGGATGAGTTGGCAAAGTGGCCGAAGGCAGATGAGGCTTGGAACATGTTGCAGTTTGCGCTGCGCCTTGGCGATCACCCACAACAGGTGGTGACGACGACGCCTCGGAATGTGCCGGTGTTGAAACGCATCATGAGTTCGCAAAGCTCGGTCATGACCCATGCGCCGACCAGCGCCAACAAAGCCAATCTGGCGAATTCGTTTCTGGATGAGATCGAAACGCAGTTTGGCGGCACGCGGCAGGGGCGTCAGGAGATCGAGGGTGTTTTGATCGAAGATGTCGAGGGCGCGTTGTGGACGCGTGAGATATTGGAAGCGGCTTGGGTTGAGGATGCGGGCGATCTGGACCGGATCGTTGTGGCTGTTGATCCGCCCGTCAGTTCCAAAGCGGATTCCGATGAATGTGGGATAGTGGTTGCGGGCGTTCGGTTTGGCGAGACGAAGCGAGACTGGACCGGCGTTGTTCTGGCGGATGTCAGTCTGGCCGGAGCCACGCCTACGGTTTGGGCAAGGGCGGTTGTTGAGGCATACGAACGATTTGGCGCGGACCGGATTGTGGCCGAGGTGAACCAAGGCGGGGATCTGGTGGGCGAGATGTTGGCGCAGGTTGATCCTTCGGTGCCGTTGAAAGCGGTGCATGCGAGTAAGGGCAAAGTGGCGCGGGCTGAGCCCGTGGCGGCTTTGTACGAACAGGGCCGGGTGCGGCATCTGCGAGGGCTTGGTTTGTTGGAAGAACAAATGGGGCTGATGGCGCGCGATGGTTATGCGGGCAAAGGGAGTCCGGACCGGGTGGATGCTTTGGTTTGGGCTTTGACTGAGTTGTTGATCCGCCCCGCCGATGCGCGGCCAAGGGTGCGTAGTTTGGGCGGTTAGGACCGCCCCAAAATAGCAGATGATTTGATCCGTTCCAGACCGGGACGAGCCGCCCGTCTTGGGCGAAAGGAGAAGCTGATGGTATTGGACTTTCTGAAGCGGCGCGCCGAGACGACGCCGAACGTAAAAGCGTCGGCTGCGGGGCCTGTGATTGCCTATGCGAGTTCAGGGCGTGTGGCCTGGAGCCCGCGCGACACCGGGTCACTGACGCGGCAGGGGTTTTCCGGCAATCCCGTGGGGTTCCGGGTGGTAAAGTTGATCGCGGAAGCCGCCAGTGCCTTGCCGTTGATTTTACAGGACAGTGATGCGCGCTATGAGACGCATCCTGTTTTGTCGCTGATCGGGCGGCCCAATCCGGGGCAAGGTCAATCGGACTTATTTGAAGCATTGTACGGGCAGCTTTTGTTGTCGGGAAATGGGTATGTCGAGGTTGTTTTGGACGACGCGGGCGCGCCGTCTGAATTGCATGTGTTGCGTTCGGACCGGATGTCGGTCGTGCCGGGGGCGGATGGTTGGCCGGTGGCCTATGAGTACAAAGTGGGTGGGCGGAAGCATCGGTTTCCGGTCGTGGATGGCATATCGACGATTTGCCACGTGAAGGCCTTTCATCCGCAAGATGATCATTATGGGTTGTCGCCGATGCAGGCGGCAGCAGCCGCGGTGGATGTCCACAATGCGGCTTCGGCTTGGTCGAAGGCTTTGCTGGACAATGCGGCGCGGCCATCAGGTGCGATTGTGTACAAGGGCCCCGAAGGCAGCGAGACGATGACGCCGGATCAGTATGATCGGTTGTTGTGCGAGATGGAGGCGCATCATACGGGCGCGCGCAATGCGGGGCGGCCGATGTTGTTGGAGGGTGGTCTGGATTGGAAGCCGATGGGGTTCAGCCCGTCGGATATGGAATTCCAGAAGACGAAGGAATCTGCTGGGCGCGAGATTGCCTTGGCGTTTGGCGTGCCTCCGATGCTGTTGGGGATCCCCGGTGACGCGACCTATTCCAACTATCAGGAAGCCAATCGGGCCTTCTATCGTTTGACCGTACTGCCACTTGTCCAAAAAGTAACCGGTGCAATGTCACATTGGCTGGGCGGGTTTTCTGGTGATTTGGTCGCCTTGAAACCCGATCTGGATCAAGTGCCGGCTTTGGCGGTTGAGCGGGAAGCGCAATGGCGTCGGGTGGCGGGGGCTGCGTTCCTGTCGGACGCCGAAAAGCGCGCCTTGCTTGGGTTGCCAAAGCTGATGGAGGAGTGAGGAATGGAAATGATTGAGACAGAATTAGAACGCAAGTTCTGCCGTACTGACCAGATGCTTGAGGTCAAGGACGGTGTATCGATCGAGGGTTATGCTTCGCTGTTTGGTCAGGTGGACCGGGGCAACGATGTGGTTGAACGCGGCGCTTATGCTTCGTCGCTGAAGTCGCTTGTTAAGGCCGGTCGCCGGGTTCGGATGCTGTGGCAGCACGATCCAAGCGAACCCATCGGGGTATGGGACGAGGTGCGCGAAGACAGCAACGGGCTTTATGTGAAGGGCCGTTTGCTGGCGGATGTGGCCCGCGCCCGCGAGGCGGCGGCGCTGCTGGAAGCCGGTGCGATCGAAGGACTGTCGATCGGATACCGAACTGTCAAAGCCACGAAAGACGATGCGGGGCGGAGACGCCTTCAGGAACTGGAGCTTTGGGAGGTGTCGCTTGTCACTTTCCCGATGCTTCCCGAAGCGCGGGTGGGCGCCAAGGGGGAGACCCCCGACGACGGCCTGTTGCGCGACCTTGCGGCGGTTATTGAGGATGCCCGCTGCGATCTTGCACGGGGCCATCTGGACTAAGGTCCAAGCCCTCCCAACCAAAGGAAACTCACCATGAGTACACCCGAGACGACGTCACGGGGCGGAGAGGCTGTGCCTGTCCCATCCACGCCAGCCGACGAAGTGAAGACCGCGCTTGCCGGTCTTGTCGGCGACATCACGCAACAACTGCAAAAACAGGAAGACCGTTTCACCATGCTAGACCGCAAACACACATTGACCCAATCACGCCGTCCGGCGTTGGCTGCCGCTGCTGATCAGGGTGCCCCGCATCAAAAGGCATTTGCTGCCTATCTGCGCACTGGCGAAGACGAAGGCCTGCGCGGTCTGAACATCGAAGAGAAAGCCCTGTCGACGGCAGTTTCTGCCGAGGGTGGCTATCTGGTTGATCCTGAAACGAGCGCATCGGTTCAGTCTGTTCTGCGGTCTGCATCGTCGTTGCGTCAGGTTGCCAAGGTGGTCAACGTCGAAGCCACGTCTTACGACGTTCTGATCGACAGCACTGAAGCCGGTGCCGGTTGGGCCAGCGAAACTGCCAACCTGACTGAAACGGCGACCCCGACAATCGATCGCATCAGCATTCCGTTGCACGAGTTGTCGGCCCTGCCAAAGATCAGCCAGCGACTGTTGGATGACAGCGCCTTTGATATCGAAGGTTGGTTGTCGGAGCGTATCGCAGACACGTTTGCGCGTTCGGAAGCGGCGGCTTTTATTTCGGGCGATGGCGCTGACAAACCGGTGGGTTTCTTGACCCATTCGACGGTGGATAATGACAATTGGGCCTGGGGGTCACTTGGCTATGTTCCCACCGGCACCGAAGGTGGTTTCAACGGCACCAACCCCGGTGATGGCCTTATCAATCTGGTTTATGGTTTGGGTGCGCGCTACCGCGCCAATGCGAGCTTTATCCTGAATTCGAAGACCGCTGGTGTTATTCGCCGGATCAAGGACGCCGAGGGTCGCTTCCTTTGGAGCGATGGTCTGTCCGCAGGTGAGCCTGCACGCCTTCTTGGGTATCCCGTTGTGATTTCCGAGGATATGCCAGACATCGCGGACGGTAGCCTGTCCGTCGCCTTTGGTGACTTCGGTGCGGGTTATACCATTGCCGAACGCCCCGATCTGCGCATTTTGCGCGATCCGTTTTCGGCCAAGCCGCACGTCTTGTTCTATGCAACCAAGCGGGTCGGTGGCGATGTCAGTGACTTTGCTGCGATCAAGCTTCTGAAGTTCTCGAACTCCTAAAGCCTATCGAGATCGGCAGGCCTTTTCGGGGTCTGTCGATTGGCCGCGCACCGGGGACACCTCGTGTTTAGCTGCTTTCCTCCGTCAATGCGACCGGGGGAGGTGCGCGTCCATCCAATGAGAAGACGAACGATTATCGGAGGCCACGGAAGATGATGTTGATCGAGCAGACCCAAGTGCCAGACACGGCGCTTCCGGTCGCAGAATTTCGAGACCATTTGCAGTTGGGAGCTGGGTTTGCCGACGATGGATTGCAGAACCCTGTGCTTTTGGCGCATTTGCGCGCTGCGTTGGTCGCGGTTGAAGCAAGCACGGGTAAAGCGCTTTTGCCACGGACCTATCAATACGTCGTCACGGCGTGGTGGGACCCGTCACGCCAGTCGCTTCCGGTTGCGCCAGTGTCGGTTGTTCAGTCGTTGACGATCACCAACTTAGGTGGGGGCGAAGCGGTGGTTGATGTCGGCGCTTACCGCGTGGAGCAAGACACCCATGCACCCCATGTGGTCGCAACCGGTTGGAGCTTGCCGACGATCCCGGTAGGCGGGACAGCGGAGATTGTTTTTGATGCGGGCTATGGTGCCGCCTGGGCTGATGCGCCGGCGGATTTGCGTCAGGCGGTCTTGATGCTGGCGGCGCACTATTATGAAAACCGCGGTTCCGCTGGGGCGAGAACGCATCAGATACCAAGTGGTCCGGCTGCGATCTGCGCGCGCTACAAGCCGATCCGGATTTCCGGGAGGCGTTGGTCATGAGTATTCTAACGCGCAAACTGGAGCTTGAGGCCCTAACCCGAACGGGGGACGGCCTTGGCGGGTACGACGGCGACTGGATGCCGCTTGGGGTGCACTGGGGCGCCATCCAGGCTGGCCGGGGTCGGTTGGAAACGGGTGACGGCCATGCGCGGACGCGGGCGTCGTATCGGATCACCATTCGTGCGGTGCCACCGACAAGCCCCTCGCGGCCTATTGCGGGGCAACGATTTCGCGAAGGTACGCGTGTGTATTTGATCCGCGCTGTGGCCGATGCGCCGGACGCGCGCCATCTTCTTTGTTACGTCGATGAGGAGGCCGCGTCATGAGCTTTGGGACCGCGAATGCGCTTCAGGCGGCGATTTATCAACATTTACAGAGCGATGCCACACTAACAGCTTTGGTGGGCGACGCCATTTTTGACGAGATGCCTCCCGGGCCTGTTGAGGGGACTTACCTTAGTTTAGGCGACGGCGACGTGCGCGACATGTCGGATAAGACCGGCGGTATCGCTGAACATCGCCCGGTGTTGTCGGTGCTGAGTGACGCCGAAGGCTTTGCGCTTGCCAAGACGGCAGCGGCGGCGGCGACTGATGCGCTTTTGGACGCTGATCTGGTTTTGGCGCGAGGGCGGGTTGTGTCCTTAACCTTTTCCAAGGCGCGCGCACGGCGGGTTCGTGCGGGGCAGGTGCGGCGGATTGATCTGACGTTTCGCGCGATTGTGGAAGACGACTGAAAATTTTTGGCACGCGGACGCTCGGGGGAACTCGGGGCAACGCGCATGAAGTGGAGTAGGGCCTATGGCGGCACAGAATGGTAAAGACCTTTTGATCAAGCTTGACCTGACCGGGAGCGGCGCGTTCGAGACCATTGCCGGTTTGCGGGCAACGCGCATGTCTTTCAACGCAGAAAGCATCGACGTGACAAGCTTGGAAAGCACAGGCGGTTGGCGTGAGCTATTAAGCGGTGCTGGCGTGAAGTCGGCGTCGCTTTCGGGGTCGGGCGTGTTTCGTGATGCGGCCACGGATGAGCGCACGCGGCAGATTTTCTTTGATGGTGTGGCCCCTGTCTTTCCGGTGATCATCCCCGACTTTGGTGTGATCGAGGGCGCGTTCATGGTCACCTCGATCGAATACGCGGGGTCACACAATGGCGAGGCGACCTATGAGTTGAGCTTGGCTTCGGCGGGGGCTTTGACCTTCTCGGCGCTGTGATGGCGAACCAGTGGGAAGGCGAAGTTGCGATTCGTTTGAACGGTGAGCGGCATGTGATGAAGCTGACGCTGGGGGCTTTGGCCGAGTTGGAAGCCGGGCTTGAGGCGGACAGCTTGATCGCTTTGGTCGAACGGTTCGAAGCTGGCGCGTTTTCGACGCGGGATGTCTTGGCTTTGATTGTTGCGGGTTTGCGAGGCGGCGGTTGGCGTGGCGATGCGGCGATTTTGTTGACGGTCGAGATTGAGGGCGGGCCAGTACAGGCTGCTCGATTGGCGGGGCAGTTGTTGGCGCGGGCCTTTGCGTTTCCGGACCAATGAACCGGTTCGATTGGGTGGCGTTGATGCGCTCGGGCGCGGAGCTTGGGTTGAGACCGCGTGAGTTTTGGGCGCTGACCCCGGCTGAGCTGGCGTTCTTGCTGGGCGAGGGCGGAGGTGCGACCCCTTTAAGCCGGGCGCGTTTGGAGGAACTGGCTGCGGCCTTTCCGGACAGAGAGATAGGAGAGTGTGATGGCGGGACGTGACGAGGCGACGATTTTCGAAGATCAGATCACTGGCTTGGAAGACGCTATGGCGGCCGCGGGTGAGGTGACGAAGTCTTTCACCGCAGGATTGCTGGAAGCCGAGAAGGCGATGGAGATTACGGCGCAGCATACGAAAACTCTGTCGACGGGATTGTCGCGGGGTTTGCGGAGCGCGTTTGATGGTTTGATTTTTGATGGGTACCGCGCAAGCGACGCTTTGTCGACGGTGGCGCGCTCGGTGGTGAACACGGCCTATTCGGCGGCCATTCGCCCGGTGACGTCTCAGTTGGGCGGGGCTTTGGCGTCAGCGGTGACGGGGCTGTTCGCAGATGGTGCTGCGTTTTCGCAAGGGCGGGTGACGCCTTTTGCGTCGGGCGGAATTGTGTCGGGACCGACGGCTTTTCCGATGCGGGGTGGCACTGCTTTGATGGGTGAGGCGGGGCCCGAAGCGATCATGCCTTTGACGCGGGGCGCTGATGGTCGTTTGGGCGTGCGCGCGGCGGGCGGCGGGGGTGGTGTTTCGGTTGTGATGAATATCACGACGCCGGATGCACAAAGTTTTCAGCGCAGCCAGACCCAGATCGCCGCTCAGATGAGCCGGGCTTTGGGGCGCAGTCAGCGCAATTCCTGAACACTTGTCTAACCAGGCGAGACCACATGTTTAAAGGGGGCAGAGATGTCGTTTCACGAAATCAGATTTCCGACGAACCTGAGTTTTGGATCGTCCGGCGGGCCGGAGCGTTTGACCGAGATCGTGACGCTGGCCAATGGCTTTGAAGAGCGCAACACGCCTTGGGCAGATTCCCGGCGGCGTTACGATGCAGGATTGGGGATGCGGTCGTTGACGGATGTAGACGCCTTGATTGCGTTCTTCGAAGCGCGGCGCGGGCAGCTTTATGGATTTCGCTGGAAGGATTGGACGGATTACCGATCTTCGGGCGCTGTGGACGCTCCGGCTTTTGGTGATCAGGTGATTGGCGTCGGTGATGGGTCGGAGACGATGTTTCAGTTGGTCAAAACCTATGCCTCGGGTGGGGCGAGCTATGTGCGCGACATTCTGAAACCTGTGGCGGGATCGGTTATTGTGGGTGTCGATGGAGCGGCTTTGGAAAGTGCTGATTTTTCTGTTGATGTGAAGTCCGGAACGATCACGCTTGCGACGCCTGCACTGGCCGGGGTCCCGGTGACGGCGGGTTTTCAATTTGATGTGCCGGTTCGGTTTGACACAGACGTTTTGCAGATCTCGGTTGCGAGTTTCAATGCGGGCGAAATTCCAAATGTGCCGATTGTCGAGGTTCGCCTATGACCACTTTGGTAGAACATTTGGACCAGAAGGTTACGACGATTTGTCGGGTGTGGGCTTTGACGCGGCGCGATGGTGTGGTGATGGGGTTTACCGATCACGACCGACCGCTTGCGTTTGATGGTATCGAGTTTAACGCATCGACCGGCATGAGTGCACGGGCGTTGGAGCAGACGACGGGGCTTGCGGTGGACAACACTGAAGCAGTTGGTGCCTTGACGGACGTGGCCATTCGCGAAGACGATGTGCGGGCGGGATTATTTGATGGCGCGCGCATTCAGGCGTGGCATGTGAACTGGCGGGACGTGGACGCCCGGGCTTTGGTGTTTCGTGGCCGGTTGGGTGAGATCGAGCGACAGGGCAAAAACTTTCGGGCCGAGTTGCGGGGATTGACGGATCAGTTGAACCGACCGCAGGGGCGCGTCTATCAACAGCCTTGTGCAGCCGTGCTGGGTGATGGGGATTGTCGATTTGATACTGGGCTTTCCGGGTTTTCGGTTGAGGCTGTCGTGGTGTCGGTGGCCGACGGGGTTGAGCTGCGTCTGCCCGGCCAATCTGGTTTGGACGAAGGTTGGTTTCAGCGCGGTCGTCTGACGGTGATGGACGGGGCGGCGGCTGGGGCCGTTGGGGTAGTGAAGCGTGATCGCGAAATCGCCGGACAAAGGGTTGTCGAGCTTTGGGAGATTCTGAGCCCGGCTTTCTCGCCCGGGGATCGGGTTCGTCTTGAGGCAGGATGTGACAAGCGTGCGGCGACGTGTCGGGACAAGTTCAGTAACTTTCTGAATTTTCGTGGTTTTCCGACCATTCCGGGCGAAGATTGGCTGGTCTCCTATCCGGTGCGTGGAGGGGCGAACGATGGTGGGAGCCTTTCAGCATGAGCGCTTTGATCGTAGATGAAGCGCGCCGTTGGATCGGGACACCTTATCGGCATCAGGCGGCGGTGCGCGGTGCGGGTTGCGATTGTCTTGGGTTGTTGCGCGGCGTTTGGTGCGAGGTTTACGGCGCCGAACCTGAGGTGCCGCCCGCTTATACGCCGGACTGGGATGAGGTGACGCAAGCAGATGTCTTGATGGCGGCAGCGCGTCGCCATTTAGAGCCGCAAGAAATGAGCGAGATCGCGTCGGGGGATGTTTTGCTGTTTCGGATGCGTCAGGGCGCGGTGGCGAAACACCTAGGTATCGCATCGGGAGCTGCGTCGTTCATCCATGCCTATTCCGGGCACGGTGTGATCGAGAACGCATTGAGTGATCCATGGCGGCGGCGAATTGTCGGCGTTTATTCGTTTCCGACGTTGGATTGAGCGTCGACCAAGACATTCGGAAAATCTGAGGGGGCCCTATGGCAACGATATTACTCTCTGCGGCAGGTGCGTCGCTTGGTTCGTCGATTGGCGGCTCAGTGCTGGGCATCTCTGCTTCTGTTCTTGGGCAGGCTGCAGGCGCGACTTTGGGCCGGGTTATTGATTCTCAAATTCTTGGTTCGGGGTCCCCTGCGGTTGAGACCGGTAAGATTGATCGGTTTCGTCTGACGGGTGCGTCCGAAGGCGCGCCGATCGCGAAGGTGCATGGCCGCACGCGTGTATCGGGTCAGGTGATCTGGTCGTCTCGATTTCAAGAGGACGTGTCTGTGTCTGGCGGAGGCGGTAAGGGCGCGCCGTCGCAACCGAAGACCACGAGTTACTCCTATTCGGTCAGCTTGGCCGTTGCTTTGTGCCACGGTGAGATCACGCGTATCGGGCGCATCTGGGCGGACGGCAACGAGGTGTCGCGATCTGATTTGAACATGCGGGTTTACACTGGGACGGAAGAACAGTTACCGGATCCGAAGATAGAAGCTGTGGAAGGCGTGGGGCAGGCGCCTGCCTATCGCGGGACGGCTTATGTCGTAATCGAAGATTTGCATTTGGCCCCCTTTGGCAATCGTGCGCCGCAGTTCAGTTTCGAAGTTATGCGTTCCAGCGTTGGTGATCCTTCGGATCAGGTCCGCGCTGTGGCGATCATTCCGGGGACGGGGGAGTATTCGCTGGCGACGACTCCGGTCCATTTTGAGGATGCCCCCGGGAAGGTGCGTTCGGCCAATGTGCATTCGCCGGTTGGTGGGACGGACTTTGAAGTATCGCTCGAAGCCTTGAGTGAGGAGCTTCCGAACTGTGCGTCAGGGTCGTTAATCGTGTCGTGGTTTGGCGATGATCTTCGGTGTGGATCGTGCGAGATTAAACCGAAAGTCGAGCAGACCAGCACGGACGGGCAGGGGATGCCTTGGACGGTGTCGGGTGTATCGCGGACTGCGTCCGGGGTTGTGCCATTGGTGGACAGTCGTCCGGTTTATGGTGGCACACCGTCGGATCGGTCGGTGATTGAAGCGATCACCGCGATGCGGAATGTCGGACAGGACGTGATGTTTTATCCGTTTATTTTGATGGAACAGCTGGCTGGCAATGGGTTAATCGATCCTTGGACCGGTGATGTGGATCAACCGGTTTTGCCATGGCGCGGGCGTATTACGTCTTCGCTGGCTCCGGGTGTTTCCGGTTCACCTGATGGGACGGCGGCAGCCGACGGTGAAGTCGCGGCATTCTTTGGTGCGGCTATGGCCTCTGAGTTTTCCGTGGTCGGATCGTCGGTCAGTTATATTGGTTCAGACGGATTTTCCTATCGTCGGTTCATCCTGCATTACGCGCATCTTTGTGCTTTGGCAGGTGGTGTTGAGGCGTTCTGTATTGGTTCGGAAATGCGATCCCTGACCCAAATTCGGGGTGCCGGTGGGGCGTTTCCCGCAGTTGAGGCCCTACGAGATTTGGCGGGCGAGGTGCGGACCATTTTGGGGCCGGACGCAAAGATCGGGTATGCGGCGGATTGGTCCGAGTACTTTGGGTATCATCCACAGGATGGATCGGGCGATCTGTTGTTTCATCTTGACCCCTTGTGGTCGGATGCGGATATCGATTTCGTCGGCATCGATAATTACATGCCGCTCAGCGATTGGCGCGATGGTTTTGATCACACAGATGCGACTTGGGGGTCGGTCTATAACCCGAGTTATCTGAAGGCGAATATCGCCGGTGGCGAGGGCTTTGATTGGTACTATGCCTCGGCTGGCGACGAGGCGGCGCAGGTCCGGACACCGATCACCGATGGCACTTATGATGAGCCTTGGGTTTGGCGGTACAAGGACTTGGAGGGTTGGTGGTCGAACCCGCATCATAATCGTTTGGGCGGTGTGCGTCAGGCAATTGCAACGGGATGGGCGCCGGGTTCGAAGCCGATTTGGTTCACCGAGGTCGGTTGTGCGGCCGTCGACAAGGGCACCAATCAGCCGAATAAGTTTCTAGATCCGAAATCTTCGGAATCGTCTTTGCCGAAGTACTCCAACGGTGCGCGCGATGATCTGATCCAGATGCAATACTTACGTGCGATGACCGAGTTTTGGGATGATCCGGCGAACAATCCGGTGTCTACCAACTATGGCGCGCCGATGGTGGCGACGGACCGGATGTTCCTTTGGGCGTGGGACGCGCGACCTTACCCCTATTTTCCGGGTAACTTCGAGACTTGGAGCGATGGCGAGAATTATGCGCGTGGTCATTGGCTGAATGGGCGGGTGACGACGCGGTCTTTGGCGGCAGTGATCAAAGAGATCTGCGTTGAATCTGGCGTATCCGAGATTGACGTGTCGGGTGTCCATGGCTTGGTGCGCGGTTATGCCTTGGATGGGGGCGAGGAAGCGCGGACGGCTTTGCAGCCCTTGTTGCTGGCTTACGGTGTTGATGCGATCGAAGCGGACGGGGTGCTGGTGTTTCGGAACCGCACCGGTTTGACTCAACGGACTTTGGCGGAGGGTGACCTGGCTTGGGGCGAAGCATCGTCTTTGATTGCCAGGTCGCGCGCGCCCGAAGCCGAGATTTCGGGGCGGGTTCGCCTGACTTATGTTGACGCTGATGGTGATTACGAAGTGCGCGGGACGGAGGGTATTTTTCCTGACGAGGCGACGGTTTCGGTGACACGCAGCGAGTTGCCGCTGGCGCTGACTAAGAGCGAGGCGCAGGCGATTGTTGAACGCTGGTTGGCGGAAGCTCGCGTAGCGCGGGATGGAGTTTCGTTCGCTTTGCCGCCGTCGGCGGATGTGTCGGCCGGTGATACTATTGACCTTGAGGGCGACCGCTACCGCATTGATCGGGTTGCGGAATCCGGCCTGAAGATGGTTGAGGGCGTGCGGGTGGAACGTGGGCTTTATCAAAGGGTAACAAGCGACGATAGTTTTACGGCTCAGGCGCCGGTCATCGCGCCTTTGCCGGTTTGGGTCGAGGTGATGAACTTGCCTTTGTTGCGCGGCACCGAAGCGCCCGAAGCACCATGGATTGC
The DNA here is from genome assembly GCA_028097405.1 of Paracoccaceae bacterium. Taxonomy (GTDB): domain Bacteria; phylum Pseudomonadota; class Alphaproteobacteria; order Rhodobacterales; family Rhodobacteraceae; genus CALKXV01. The sequence continues at coordinate 28,241 of JAOHEK010000014.1, forward strand.
CGCCACATCCGAGCCATGGCCGGGTGAGGTTGCCGTTTACACCAGCTTGGATGGCGCGAGTTGGGCGTTTGATGCGCTGTTGAGCCGACGCGCAGTCATGGGGACAACGTTGAATGCCTTGGTACCCGCAACGCCGGGACTTTGGGATCGTGGGGCCGGGTTGGAGGTTGCTTTGGTCCATGGCGCATTGGCGTCTGTGGATGAGACATCGCTTTTCGCCGGCGGCAATGTCGCGGCGATTGGAGCTCCGGGTGGCGATGCGCACGAGGTTTTCCAGTTTCGAGATGCCGATTTGATCGCGCCCGATACATGGGCCTTGTCGATGCGGCTTCGCGGGCAGCGGGGCACCGAAAACGCCATGGCAGAAGGATGGTCAGAGGGATCGACCTTGGTGGTTTTGGACGGGGCGGCTGTGCAACTGTCGTTGTCGTCAGAGCTGCGCAATGTGCCGCGGCTTTACCGCGTCGGCCCGGCCTCGAAGGCGGTGGATCATAGCTCGTACGTCGAATTTGAGCACACAGCGACGGGCGTTGGACTGCGCCCGTTTGCGCCGGTGCATTTGCGTGGCCGCCCGGATGGGTCTGGCGGTCATGTGGTCAATTGGGTTCGGCGGACACGTATTGACGGAGACAATTGGGCTCTGCCCGACGTGCCTTTGGGCGAGGCCTATGAGGCTTACCGGATACGCGTGATATCGGGCGGCGAGTTGATCCGGGATGAAACCGTTTCATCCCAAACCTGGACCTACGACACCATGGCGCAATTCGAAGACGGCATCACAGCACCGTTCGAAATCGAAGTGGCACAAATTTCAGACCTCTATGGACCCGGCGACACAGCAAGGATCGTGATCAATGACTAATACTAATCGTTTGGGGTTGCCGCTTGTGGCGCCCGCACAATCGCAAAAGCATGTGACGGTAAACGAAGGCCTCGTGCGGCTTGATGCCTTGGTGCATCTGTCGCTGAATACTGTCGGGACCGATACGCCTCCCGGCGCTCCGATCGAGGGCGAGACACATAGTGTGGGCGCTGGTGCGACGGGTCTTTGGGCCGGCGAAGACGGGCGGATTGCGATCTTTGTGAACGGCGGTTGGGCCTTTGTGACGCCTACCGTTGGTTGGCAGGCGTGGTCAGTAGAAGCGGGCGCGCGGGTTGCTTTCGATGGCGCCAATTGGGTTGCGGGCGCTGGTTCGTTTTCGCCCAATGGAGCGGGGTTTGTACACCGGACCATTGAAGTGGATCATGTGGTTGGAAGTGGCACGACGTCGGTTGTCAGCGGGCTGTTGCCTGCCGGAAGTATCGTCTACGGCATAACGGCGCGGGTCTTGTCTGGAATTGGCGGCGCCGCGTCGTTGGAGATTGGCGTGTCGGGATCGTCGAACCGATACGGCAGCGGCATCGGGACCGGTGCCGGATCTTACGCGCGCGGCATCACCGGATCACCACTGGCATACTATGCAGCCACCGACGTCTTGTTGAGCGCCGAGGGGGGCAGCTTTGACGGCACGGGCGTGTTTCGGATTGCCGTACATGTGGCCGAACTGACCTTGCCACGAGGCTAACATTTGGCGCAGGACATGCAATTTGGAACGGTTGGATCAAGATCCAGCCGTTTTGCGTTGATTTTGTCCCCGCAGTCTTGGCTTCGTATGACATCTATACGGCCTAACCGGACAACTGATTGCTGATCCAACGTTACGGTGGCGCGGTTCGATGTGGCGGTTTTTCACTTGGTTTGACTTCACGGTCTTTTTACGTGGTTTGTCGTTCCTATCTGTTGTAGACAGATTTCCCAGTGAAGGACATTATTATGGCTCAACAAAACCCCCGTCCGATGCCCCTTGATCCAGTCTGGGAGCGTATCCAAGAGGATGCGCATGCCGCGATTTCGACCGAACCTTTGATCGGCGGAATGGTGCATGCCACTGTTTTACATCACAAAACTTTGGAAAGCGCACTGGCGTATCGATTTGCTTTCAAACTGTCGTCGTCTGAGATGACCGGACAGCTTTTGCGCGAGATTTCCGAACAGGCCTATGCGGCTGATCCGAGTTTGGGGGAAGCAGCACGCGCTGACCTTGTCGCGATTTTTGAGCGCGATCCGGCCTGTCACCGATTGATGCAACCTTTGTTGTTCTTCAAAGGTTTTCAGGCGGTTCAAGCGTACCGGATTGGCCATTGGTTGTGGGAACAAGGACGGACAGACCTAGCCTATTTCATTCAAGCGCGTGTTAGCGAAATTTTTGGCATCGATATCCACCCGAATGCGGTGATCGGAAAGGGTTTGATGATCGACCATGCTCATTCCATCGTGATCGGTGAAACGGCGGTTGTTGGCGATAATGTCTCAATGCTGCACTCGGTCACGTTGGGCGGAACCGGTAAGGAAGATGATGATCGCCATCCGAAAATCGGTGACGGCGTATTGATCGGTGCGGGCGCCAAGGTGTTGGGCAACATCAAGGTCGGGTCTTGTAGCCGGATCGCTGCGGGCTCGGTCGTGTTGCAAGAAGTTCCGCCCTGTAAGACGGTGGCTGGTGTTCCGGCGCAAATTGTCGGCGAGGCGGGATGTGATCAACCGTCACTTTCGATGGACCAAATCTTGAATGGTTTCGTGGGCGACTGAGGTTTTTTGGAACGAACGGCCTGTCGAAGGGCTGTTCCTCCTTAAACTGGTCTTTGGTTGATACCCAAGGCGCCAAGCACTGCCCAAATCTGTGATGATTTGCTATACTCTCCTTACATTTCAGGAGGGATGACTATGGCAGTTCGGCAAACCAATGGACGTGGGCGTCTATACGACAGCATCTTGGATACGGTGGGCGACACGCCGACCATTCGGATCAATCGGATTGCCCCGAAAAATGTCAGTGTTTTCGTCAAATTCGAGGCGTTCAACCCCGCAGGATCGGTTAAGGATCGGTTGGCGCTTTCGATCATCGAAGCCGCCGAATCGGATGGTCGTTTGAAACCGGGCCAGACTGTTGTTGAAGCAACCAGCGGCAACACAGGCATTGGCTTGGCGATGGTTTGTGCCGCGAAGGGCTATCCTTTGGTTGTTACAATGGCGGATTCTTTTTCGATTGAACGGCGTCGTTTGATGCGTTTCTTAGGTGCCAAGGTTATCTTGACGCCACGTGCGGCCAAGGGGTTTGGCATGTATCAAAAGGCGAAAGAACTGGCCGAGGCAAACGGTTGGTTTCTGGCGTCGCAGTTCGAAACTGCAGACAACGCGAACATCCACGAAAATACCACCGGGCGGGAAATTCTGGCTGATTTTGGCGATAGTCCGTTGGACTACTTCGTGACGGGTTATGGGACGGGCGGGACAGTTTCAGGCGTGGGGCGCGTATTGCGCAAGGAACGGCCCGATACAAAAATCATTCTGACCGAACCTGCCAATGCAGCGCTTATTGCGTCGGGCTATGTGAATACCCGGAATGACGCGCATCAGGCGACCGAAGGCCATCCGAATTGGGAACCACATCCCATTCAAGGCTGGACTCCGGATTTCATACCTTGGGTTCTGCAAGAAGCCATCGACAACGGCTATTATGACGACATGATCCCTGTTGCTGGCGCGGACGGGATCGCATGGTCGCGCAGGCTTGCGGCAGAGGAAGGGATATTCACCGGAATTTCCGGCGGTTCGACTTTTGCTGTGGCGATGAAAGTGGCCGAGACCGCGCCCGAAGGGTCGGTTATTCTGACGATGTTGCCCGACACGGGCGAACGTTATCTGTCGACCCCACTTTTTGATGGGGTTCGCGAGGATATGTCGGACGAGGAAATCACCCTTTCGCAGTCGACACCAAACTATCAACTTTGACACAAGGAAGCCCCGGAATAGCCCGGGGCTTTTCGAACTTTACGTTTTTGCGCCGAAAGGACGGTCGATTACGGTTAGGTCGACCATGTTGTACGTCAGGTTCTTGTTTCGAAACAGCCGTTTGCCGCGTCTTGGGTAATCCGACACGTCGTGGTTCGTGCGTTGACTGACCGAGATGCACCGAAATGGGGAAGAGCCAGTGTTGTGGAAGGAATGCGCCAGACCACCTTTGCGACAGCCGACGAAATCGCCAGCCCGAACATACTTGCTTTCCGAACCGATCCGCGCCGTTGCTTCGCCTTCCAGAATATACCAGCATTCTTCTTCGTGGTAATGCACGTGGTGTTCCGTGCTTTCGTCGCCCGGCGCCACCTCGATGATGCTGAAGTCAATTTCCGTCAGGCCCGTCATTTTTCCCAGTGACTTTTGCATGCGGCGCGCTTTGTCATTTAGGAAATGCGTTTTGACTTCGCCCGCCATCGAACTGATGTCCATCGCTGAAATGATGTACTTTTCTTCACTCATCGTTAACTCCTGCCGCGGACCGTATCTTGTCCGGGTTGGGTTAAACGCAGATTGGTGACCATAGAGTTAAGTCCGGGTTTATTTCTTTGGACCGGCGTCGGGATGCGTGATTTCGTCGTGATCGACTAAATCCCACGGCATACCCTTTGAGCGGTAAATCCGTTGGGCTTTTCTGGGGTAATCCGCGATGTCGATCTCAAGTCGCTGACCAATCACAAGGCATTGTAAGACCGTGGTGCCGGTGTTGTGGATCGTGTGCGCAAGGCCGTTTTTCCGATAGCCAAGGAAGTCACCCGCCTTAATTGAAACGCGATCTTTGCCGATTTCAGCTTCGCCGGTGCCCGCTAGTATATAGACGGCTTCGTCTTCTTGATAATGGACATGAAACTCGGTTGTCTGATGGCGGGGTTCGACCTCGATCAAATGGATGCCAAGGCCGGTTAGGCCGGTGGCGTCGCCCAAAGATTTGTTGATCCGCTTTGCGTTCGGGTTCTGGAAGTGGGTTTTGGCCACGCCGTCCATCGCGGCGATGTCTTCGGCTTTCAGCAGATATGTGTGCTCGGCCGTCATCTTAGCCGACCTCGTCGCAGCGCAAGCTTGATTGTCCGTCGTTCAAACGGCCTTGGCGAAACCCGGTAATTTGCCAGGTAATATCGGGCGCCGTATAGAGGTTGGGACGGTCGGGTGAGTTTTGTAGCGTTTCGACCCGACCGCCTGAGAACATCAGTTTGACCTGATCGTCATCGTATTGGACCCCAATGTCTGGACCGTTGAGGCAAATGAATGTGGCTGGCGATTGCGCGCCACCACAGCCGGCCAGAATGCCAAGTGTTAGAAGTGCATTAACGGTCCTCATGCGAGCATTCCTATGGGGTTTTCCAAGTTCGACTTGATCGCGTCGAGGAACTGTGCGCCAAGCGCGCCGTCGATGACCCGGTGGTCGACAGACAATGTGACCGACATCACGGTCGCCACGCCCAATTCGCCGTCTTCATTCACAACCGGTTTTTTCGTGCCAGCGCCAACGGCCAAGATCGAGCCATGGGGCGGGTTGATCACCGCGTCAAAATTGTCGATGCCAAACATGCCTAGGTTCGAAATCGCGAAGCTGCCGCCCTGATATTCGTGCGGCGCAAGCTTCTTGTCGCGGGCGCGGGTGGCGAGGTCTTTCATTTCGGCTGAGAGAGCCGAGAGCGATTTTAGGTGGCTGTCTTTCAGAACAGGTGTGAACAGGCCGCCTTCGATCGCGACCGCGACGGCCACGTCTGAGGGCGCCAGTTTCAAGATGCGATCGCCCGCCCAAACGGCATTCGCGTCAGGGACGGCTTGCAGGGCTAAGGCGCTGGCTTTGATGATGAAATCGTTGACGCTCAGTTTGACGCCACGCGCTTCCAACTGCTTGTTCAGGGTCGAGCGGAACTTTAACAGCGCGTCCAGTTGGATGTCGCGGCGCAGATAGAAGTGGGGGATGGTTTGCTTGGCTTCCGTCAGGCGTGCAGCAATGGTTTTGCGCATGCCGTTCAGGGGAACTTCTTCGAAGTCGCGATCCTGATACATCGCCAGAACTTGATCGGTGCCGGGGCCTGCTGGGGCGGAGGCAGGTGCTGCCGCAGTTGCGCCAGTGGCTGCGGGTTTCGTGCCCGGTACGGCGCTTTCCACGTCGGCTTTGACGATGCGACCTTTAGGCCCCGAGCCTTTGACTGCGGACAGATCAAGACCTTTGTCAGCCGCGATGCGCCTTGCAAGCGGGGTCGCGAAGATGCGGCTTCCACTGGCGGCGATTGGGGCAGGGGACGCAGACTTCTCGGGGGCCGCCGCCGGGGCAGCCTCTTCGGCGGTCGCTGCTGCAGGCTTTGCCGCAGCGGGTGCGGGGGCAGAGGTTCCGATATCGTCGGTGCTTTCGCCGTCTTCCAGCAAAACCGCGATGGCGACGTTGACCTTCACGTTTTCGCTGCCTTCGGGGACAAGGATTTTACCTACAATCCCTTCATCGACGGCTTCGAATTCCATCGTGGCTTTGTCTGTTTCAATTTCGGCCAAAAGGTCACCCGACGAGACGGTGTCGCCTTCTTTAACCAGCCATTTCGCCAGTGTGCCTTCTTCCATCGTGGGAGACAGCGCGGGCATCAGGATTTCGGTTGGCATTAGTTAGTCTCCTCAATACTGGCGCGATCATAGGGCGCAAGACGCGTTAGACCGTTCAGGCTTGCTGTAATTTCGGGTTTATGGGTGGTGACCCACGCTTTCCGATCTTTCTCAGTGGCATCGTCGCCGCAAATGTCGTCAAGCATTTCGCGGCTTAGGGTCACTCGATACTTGGTCTGTTCCAATCGAGCGGTAAAGAAAATCTCACGTCCATCGTCGCGGCTGCAAAGGGGGCTGGTTTTCATACTCGGCCCCTTAGCGATAAGTCACGGCTTTGACAGCGTCGATGACTTCTTTGGTGTTCGTCAACGCCAGCTTTTCTAGGTTCGCCGCATAGGGCATGGGCACGTCCTTGCCGCGACAGGCCAGAACCGGCGCGTCGAGATAATCAAACGCCTCGCGCATGATCTCGGCGCCGACGTGGTCGGACATGGATGCGACGGGCCAGCCTTCTTCGACAGTCACGCAACGGTTGGTTTTCTTCACGCTTTCGATGACGGTTTCCATGTCAAGTGGGCGGAGCGTGCGCAGGTCGATGATGTCGGCCTTGATGCCGTCTTTGGCTAGCTCATCGGCAGCCTCAAGCGCGTATTTCATCCCAATGCCCCAAGACACCAGCGTGACATCGTCGCCTTCGCGCCAGACGCGAGCCTTGCCGAAGGGGATGGTGAAGTCATCCAGTTTTGGCACGTCGAACGATTGACCATAGAGGATCTCGTTTTCAAGGAAGACCACGGGGTTTGGATCGCGGATGGCTTGTTTCAGAAGGCCTTTCGCGTCAGCCGCTGAATAGGGCATGACAACGCGCATTCCCGGAACCGAGGCATACCATGCGGCGTAGTCCTGAGAGTGCTGCGCGCCCACACGGGCAGCTGCACCGTTCGGACCACGGAATACGATAGGCGAGCCCATTTGGCCGCCCGACATATAAAGCGTTTTGGCGGCGGAATTGATAATGTGGTCAATGGCTTGCATGGCGAAGTTGAAAGTCATGAACTCGACTATGGGTTTCAATCCGCCCCAAGATGCACCGACACCGATGCCGGCAAAGCCATGTTCGGTGATGGGTGTGTCGACCACGCGGCGCGCGCCGAATTCGTCCAGCAGACCTTGGGTGATCTTGTAGGCGCCTTGGTATTCGGCGACCTCTTCGCCCATGACGAAAACGCTTTCGTCACTGCGCATTTCTTCGGCCATGGCATCGCGCAAGGCTTCGCGGACGGTGGTGGACACCATTTCGGTGCCTTCGGGATAGTCCGGGCTGCGATCAACGGCGGCCTGAGCCGGGGCTGCACTGTCGTGAGCCTTTGCGGGCGCAGTTTCTTCTTCGGCTTCAGCCTCGGCAGGCGCTGAGGCTTTGATATCGTCGGCGCTTTCGCCTTCTTCCACAAGGATGGCGATGGCGGTGTTCACCTTGACCGCTTCGGTGCCCTCGGCGATCAGAATTTTGCCGATGATCCCTTCATCGACCGCTTCGAATTCCATCGTGGCCTTGTCGGTTTCGATTTCCGCCATAATGTCGCCGGACGCAACAGTGTCGCCTTCCTTGACGAGCCATTTAGCGAGCGTGCCTTCTTCCATTGTAGGCGAGAGGGCGGGCATGAGAATTTCGGTTGCCATGTCTGTCTTCTCCCTCAGGCGTCCACTGTGATGTCTGTCCAAAGCTCGGACAGTTCCGGCTCGGGGCTTTCCTTGGCGTATTCGGCCGAGGCGTTGACGACATCTTTGATTTCTTTGTCGATGGCCTTTAGGTCATCTTCGGACACTTTGACTGCCAACAGACGCTTGCGCACCTGTTCGATGGCGTCGCGTTCTTCGCGCATCTTTTGCACTTCGTCCCGTGTGCGGTACTTGGCCGGATCCGACATCGAATGACCGCGATAGCGATAGGTCATGACCTCGAGGATATAGGGGCCTTTGCCCGAGCGGCAGTGTTTCACAGCCCGTGCACCTGCGTCGCGCACGGCTAGAACATCCATGCCGTCCACTTCTTCGCCCTTGATGCCGTAAGCTGCACCACGTTCCCACAGGGATGGCGACTTGGTCGCGCGCTGTACGGATGTGCCCATGGCGTATTGGTTGTTTTCGATCACGAAGATCACCGGCAATTCCCAAAGCTGCGCCATGTTGTAGGTCTCGTAGACCTGACCTTGGTTTGCCGCGCCATCGCCGAAGTAGGTGAAGGTGACGTTGTCATTACCCTTGTACTTGTCGGAAAACGCCAAACCCGCACCCAAAGGAACGTTCGCGCCGACAATGCCGTGACCGCCGTAAAAATGCGCCTCTTTCGAGAACATATGCATCGAGCCGCCCTTGCCCTTGGAATACCCATCGCTGCGCCCGGTTAGTTCGGCCATCACCCCATTGGGGTCCATCCCGCAGGCCAGCATGTGGCCGTGGTCGCGGTAGGTTGTGATCCGTTTGTCGCCGTCTTTAGTCGAGGCTTCCAGCCCAACCACAACCGCTTCCTGTCCAATGTAAAGGTGGCAAAAGCCCCCAATCAGACCCATGCCATAGAGTTGACCGGCCTTTTCTTCAAACCGGCGGATCAACAGCATGTCTTTGTAATACTGAAGCAATTCGTCTTTCGAAGCGGTTAGCTTCTTGGTTGCGCGCTTGGCGGCCATCAGCACTTTCCTCCGTGGGCTGGGCAGATAGTTCAACGTTAAACTATCTCTTATACCAGCTTGCGCAGAATTGCACGTGCAAAGACACGGTAATTCAACAGATCCGCCATGCGATGGGTGCAAGGGTGGATTAGGGGTTAGTTCAGGACGATTTCGTTTGTTCGGATCAAACCAAGCACGTCGCGCGCCTGGCTGTCGAGCAAGTCAAGATCAAGGTAAGTGTCAGACAAGCGCCGGGTTTTGTTTTCAAGTCCGGTGACTTCCTCGGCAAGTCTGTCGCGTTCGGATTGCAGCGTGACCACTTCGGCTTCGATCTGGACCCGTCTGAACAGCCCGAAATCGCCTTGAACGCTTGCAAACATAAAGTAGATGCCAAGCGAAAACATCAAAGCAAAATAGGCGAAGACGCCAAGTCCTGGTCGTTGCATGGTGGTCATAACTGCCCCTTTAGCGCCCTCTGACGGGGTGCCTTGGGTGTAAATTGCACAAGTTGCCACCTGAGATCAAAGGATTTCTTACCTGCGCGGCAAGGGTTCGCCGAAGGTGTGGCTTGATTGGGGTTTTACTTTATCTGCGAGCGTTTGAATTTTGCCACTGGGGTCGAGTTCGATGTGCGATCTGGTTGAAACCTAACCGATTGCAAGACCGCCGATATTGACCACAATGCCGACATCAAAGCGTTTTGCCGGGCAGGTAGAGCCGGGCACATGGGGGAGGATAACAAATGGCCACAAAACCATCTCTTGAAGGGGCGGGCTGGAACGCGGATGTGCCGCCGAACGGGTTTTTTAATCGCCCTACAAAGATAGCGAATAACGACAATCCGGGTGGGTTGTCGTCCTCAGCCGCCGAGATCGAGATCGAAACGACGCCGGAACACATGAACCTTGTTTCGGGCGATCCGGCCTGTGCGACGTGGACGCGGGTCTACGATGACCCCGGTGTTGCGAGATTGCGCGATCACTTGGCTGCGCACAATGGGATTAAGGGCTTGGAACTGGTGTCGCCGGATGATCCAAAACGCGCGGCTGAGCTTTTTCACCGCGACGGGTTTGTGGCTGTGCGCGATGCTTTGGATCCGGGCCAACTGGCACGAATGAACGTTGCCGCCAATCGCGCCGTGCTTGATTTGATGGAGGACGATCACGATTGTTCCGCCGGGGGTGGGGCTGGTGGTTTGCCGCATCGCTATTCCTTTGGTGGCGGGTCCGCCTCGCGTCACATGCTGCATGTGGACGAATGGTGCGAACTGATCGATCTTGCGACCACGGCGCCTATTTTGGCGGAAATTTTCGGCTCGTCCGATTATGTGGTCGGTGGTGCCGGTGGCGACATCGCGATGCCCGGTGCGATCGAATACCAAGGGCTGCATTCTGATAACATGTGGTCAGAACTGCCTGATCCTTATGGTAAAATCACGATGCGCGATGTGCCTGTTCCGGTGTTGACGATCAACTTTCCGATGATCGATCTTACGGCTGAAAACGGCCCAATCCGGCAAATTCCAGGCACCCATCGCTCGCGGGCTCCGATCCCGAACTTGGTTGATGAGCCCGAATGGATGAAGCTGTCGACCGTTTGCCCGGCCCCTGCGGGCACCGCTATTTTCCGTGACATTCGCGCGTGGCATGGGGGCACGCCCAACGTGTCGCGCGATGTTCGGGCGATGCCGAACGTTGAATACTATGCGCCTTGGTTTCGAAGCGAAGGCATCATGCGGTGCATGCCCTATGAGAAGTGGGAGAACCTATCGCCCCACGCCCAGCGGATTTCGCGAATGGTCGTTTGTGACAAAGGCGAAGAGGTTGTTGGCGCAGGCTATTTGAACCCGCGTCGAAAATCGCGCGAGGCGTTTAAGCAAAAGCAGCTTGAGGCGATGGGGGAAAAGGCGGCGCGGGAATATCTTGCCCGGCTTTGAGCGCGCGGCGCGCGTGATTGTGGTTTTGATGCGACAGGAAAGAACATGAACTGGGATGACTACGCCCATTGGGGCAAACACATCGCTCAGTGGGGCGCGGATTATCACGCCACGTTAGGCGACCGTCCTGTTCGCGCGCAGTCGAGACCGGGCAAGGTAGCGGCCCAATTGCCCGCCGCTCCTCCGGATCAGGGCGAAGACATGGCCGATATCTTGACCGATTTTGAAACCATCGTGATGCCGGGCATGACCCATTGGCAGCACCCACGGTTCTTTGCCTATTTCCCGGCGAATGCAGCACCACCTTCTATGCTGGCCGAGATGCTGGTCAACACCGTTGCGGCCCAATGCATGCTTTGGCAGACGTCCCCTGCGGCCACCGAAGTTGAAGGCGTTATGATCGACTGGTTGCGTCAAGCGCTTGATCTGCCAAAGGGTTTCACCGGCGTGATCCAAGACAGTGCGTCGTCGGCGACCCTGTCGGCGGTGCTGACAATGCGCGAGCGGGCGACCGGCTTTACCGGCAATAAGGACGGTCTGTCGTCCAAGGGGCAGTTGCGGGTCTATTGCTCGGATCAGGTGCATGCGTCGATTGATCGTGCGTGTTGGGTCGCAGGCATTGGGCAGGTCAATTTGGTGAAGATTCCCGGCACCGGGCCGTTACATGGAATGGACGCCGAAGCTTTGGATGCGGCGATCCGGTCGGACATTGCCGAAGGCCATATACCTGCTGGGATCGTTGCAATCTCCGGCGGCACAGGCGTTGGGGCCTGCGATACATTGGGGCCAATCCTGAGGGTCGCGAAGGCGCACGACCTTTACACACATCTTGATGCCGCATGGGCGGGATCGGCCATGATCTGCCCTGAATTTCGCGCAGCCCTTTGGGCGGATGTCGAAGGGTTCGACAGCATCGTTTTCAATCCGCACAAATGGCTGGGCGTGCAGTTCGATTGTTCGGTACAATTCTTGCGCGATGCCACGGCGCAGCAAAACACGCTTAAGATCGAACCAGAGTACCTGAAAACATCCGGCGAAACGGTCACCAATTATTCCGAATTGACGATCCCGTTGGGGCGTCGGTTTCGCGCGTTGAAGCTGTGGTTCGTGCTGAGGTCTTACGGGTTGGACGGCCTACGCATCCGCATTCGCAATCATGTCGCTTGGGCGGGTGAGCTTTGCGAGGCTTTGCGCGGGCTTGAGGGCTTTGAGATCGTCACAGAACCGATCCTCAGCCTGTTTTCGTTTCGCTGTCCCGGTGATGATGCGGCGCAACAGCGGCTGGTAGATGCAATCAATGACGACGGGCGCATTTATCTGACGCAAGGGGCGTTTCGTGGCCGAAAGATCATTCGGGTGCAGGTGGGCCAATTCGACACAACGCGAGACGACGTGATGATGGCGCATCAGGTTATTCGCGAAGTTTGGGAGCAGGTTAGATGACGTTCGAGACACGACCTCAACCGCACCGCTAAAGCAGAGGCAGCCGCAGCCAAGTTCCCCCCAAGGGTCGGATAGTGGCACCGGTACCGATCTTGAATCGCGCCAGACCGGGGGCGTTGGCTTTATCGACGGTTCCAAGATCAATCCGTTCCACCCCGCGCCGAGACAGATGGTCTGCGGCCCGCATGAGGATTGCGTGGTGCGACCCGTTCTCGCGGCCCAAAAGGCTGGTCCAACCAAGGTGGTAGGTCGCAACGCTGCCATGCACCAAGAAGACCATGGCAGCGATGGGTTCGCCATTTAGATAGGCCGTGAAGACGGGCGTGTTTTTCGGGTTTTCAAGGGAATAAGCTTGCAGAAAGGCATGGGGTAAGCTGCGGAACGCTTTGGTCTTTTGTTGTTTCAGGTCGGCGTCCAGCAACCAGTGATGACGAAAGGTACGAAAGGCGTCAACCTGAAGGGTTTGGGGCGACTTCAAGGCTTTTCGAAACGAATTGCGCCATTTGCCTTTCATCCGATCGATGCGGTCTGAGCGCGTGCCAAGGATGGAAAGTTCGCCCACATGAACGGGCGATACGATCCGCCGGAAGCCTGCGCCGCGCAATGCGCCCTGATCGCCGCCGTTGCTGTTGATCAGATGCAAACGCGCGGCTCGAACCGATGGGGCTTGCGCCGTTGTGGGGCCGTCCAGCCAGATTGGCCCGCGTGATGCAAAGCGCAGGCCGAAACGGACAATCGTCTGAACGGGCGCCGAGCCGTCCAGCTCGATCACCTTGGTTTCACGTCCCAATTTGTTCAGTGCCGCCGCGAAATTCGGATGCTGTTGAAGCGGTATCTGAGGCGCTGCTTGCATGGCCCTATGTATGGGCAACTCAAGCTAAACGAAGCGTTAACGTGTCGCTAGGTCAACCACTTAGGCGGGTCGCTGGGTGCGTGGCCTGTCTCAGCCGCGATCGCGCAATCTGACAGACTGCCGAACCGCACGTTTCGCCCACTTAAGCCCGGCGCGTAATGGGCGTATTTGCCCGAGTTGGTCATCAGTGTTTTGGCATCGGGCGGGAAAATCGGTTCGACAATCGAACACCAGCAAAGGTCCGAAATCAGTCGCACGCCCGCCGCTTCCAATCTGTCCGCCACGCCTTCGGCGCGCGCCTTGGCCAAGATGTCGCGACCCAACGTAATGATGGCCGAGGTTGTGGAATGCGCGACTTTGCCGTCCATCAGGGCCGCAAATTGGCGGGTTTCTTCGAACGAAAAATGGGGGCTTCCCAAGGCCACCAGATCGATGTTCGTGGGGCCTTGGTTGAACTCTTGCCAAGCTGCGGCCAGATCGGCGACCGCGATGCGAAGCCGGGGCGCATCTGGTGTCGGGGCCAGATCGCCTTCCGGCGTCTGTCCCGCGATATGCAAAAGTGGGGCCGCCGAGGTTGTCCCGAACGCCGCACAGACCGCACGCAGATCGTCATGGGCAGGGGTGGATTGTTCCAATCCGGTCAACAGCGGAACGCGGTCGGGCGCCATCCGGCCCAGGACCCAACCCAACAAGGGCCAAAACGCGTCGTCGTCGTGTTCCGGCAAATCGACGTGGATCACCACGCGGGGCCGCCGGTTTTCAGCGATATAGACGCCTGTTTCGGGGGTCCGTCCGGTTAGGGCCACGAACAGATCCAAATAGTCGGGATGCTTGGCGGTGCGTGCGCCCAATACGCTATTGGCAAAGATCACTGCGTTTGATTCCGACCAGCCGATATCCTCGCCAAAGCTTGGCACGTCGTCCGAAAGATAGGGCGCACACGTGAACGTCGGCTGCGCGCCCATGGCGATATAGGCATCGGCCAACCGGCTGGCGGCATTTCCGAAATCGGGCGGCAGGTTGTGATCCGTCCAGTTTTCCCGGTCCACCGAGATTGCGTTGATCGTAGTTGGGATGGCGACCTTGGCGCCCATCTGGACCATGGTTTCGGCAAAGATCAAGTTAGCGGAATGGGCGTAAATGCAGCCGTCGATATGCCCGCGGGTGATGTCGATTAAGCGCTTGGCACCTTGCGACGCGGCCATGGCGCAGAGAACTTCTGTTGCCAAGGCAACCGCCGCGCCCTGATCGCCGTTGAGGTTCGATTTGTCCGTTTCGCTTAAGGCCAGATCATCCTTGCTGACGTGGTGCAGTGTGATTGACAGGCCATCCGCCGTTAGTTGGGTGCCTTTAAGTTTGGCGGTTTTCTTGGAACAAAGTGCGTCATAATCCCTGCCAGTGATCCGCGCCACACCGACTGTTCGCTTGAACATGCGTTCGGCAATTAACGCGCCCAAAGTCAAGATTTCCTCGTCCTCGCGAAAGATCAACGCAGCCGGCGCATGTCCGTTCAAGGCCAGCTCTAACAAGACACCGCTGCCCGAACAGGACCCGCGACTGGTCGGCATCACGACGATTTTGCCGGCCATAGACTGACCATGCAGAGGGTGGTGGGCGTCGATCACATGGCCGGTGTTCGGATCAACACCGCCCCAGAAACTGAGACCCTCGGCGCTGGTGATGACTTCGGCGTCCACCTCAGCCAGAACGATCAGAATAGCTTTGTCGTTTTGCATGTGTGTCAGCCGTCTTTCAAAACCGGTGAATGATGGAACGCGCCACCTTTATAGACGCTTTCGCCTTGATCCCAAGCCGCGCCGGTTATCTAATCGTCATAGCCCTTCGGCACATAAACGAAACCTTAAGCTGCGACTAAGTTTGACCGCCGCCATTCATGGGAATTGATCCGGTGACATCTGAAGATCACGTATCCACCCACGACGCGGCCGCCGACGACCGCAACGACGACATCCGGATTTATGTCAACGGCGACATTGTTCACCGCGACGACGCGAAAGTCTCGGTTTATGATTCCGGCTTCTTGCTGGGCGACGGCATATGGGACGGGCTTCGCCTCTACGATGGCCAGATCCCGTTTCTGGCCGAGCACCTTGATCGCCTGTATGAAGCAGCGCTTTATATCGATCTGGATATCGGTAAAACACGCGCCGAACTGACCCAAGCGGTGCATGACACTCTGGCGGCCAACCAGATGACGACGGATGTTCATATCCGGCTGATGGTCACACGGGGCAAAAAGAAGAAGCCGTTCCAACATCCGCATCTTAGCACCTATGGACCCACGATCGTTATTATCGCAGAACATTCAAAACCCGATGACAGTGTGATCGACCGCGGCATTCGTCTGTTCACCGTGCCGCATCACCGGGGTTTGCCTTTGACCCAAGACGCAAAGCTGAACTCGCATTCCAAGCTAAACTGCATCATCCCCCTGACCCATGCGGTGCGGGCCGGTGCGGATGAAGCCTTGATGTTGGACCCCAATGGGTTCGTGAATACGACCAACGCTTGTAACTTTTTCATCGTTCGGAAAGGGGCTGTTTGGACCTCGACCGGAGATTATTGCATGAACGGGATCACGCGCCAGAAGGTGATTGACCTGTGCCGCAGAAACGACATTCCCGTCTTTGAGCGGAATTATTCGCTGGTCGACACTTACGGCGCGGATGAGGCGTTTCTGACCGGCACATTCGGGGCACAGACGCCAGTGTTTGAGATCGATGGCCGTGTGATCGGCGGTGGCAAAGCAGGGCCGGTTTTCCACCGTATCCGGGCGCTTTATAAAGCCGAGATCGCCAATGGGTGTGTTTGATCACGCCAGCTAAGCGCGTCCGTTCACATCGAGAAGCTTGTGCCACAGCCACAGCTAGAGGTCGCATTTGGGTTCTCGATCACGAAGCGTGCACCGATAAGCTCGTCCGAGAAATCGATCACTGCATTGGACAAAAACGGCAAAGATACCTCGTCGACGACGACTTTTTGGCCATCGGCTTCTAACACCAGATCTCCGTCGGCAGGCTCGCCCAGATCAATGTTGTACTGAAATCCCGAACAGCCGCCGCCATCGACCGCCACCCGCAAGGCTTTGGGCACATCGGTGCCGTCGTTGATCTCGGCCAGCCGCGCGAAGGCACGAGGCGTCACTTGAGGGGGCAGGGCTAGTTCCACGTTATATTCCGACGTTTCAATTCAGCTATATGGTGAATATATGGGGTCCGGGACAGTCGAACAAGGGACGGCTTATGCGAGCGTCATATGCATCCGATCCAAACCAAAGCCGGGGGCGGCTTTATTTAGAGGAAGAAAGCGCGTTTCGCTCTTGTTTTCAGCGCGATCGTGACAGAATTATTCACGCCAGCGCCTTTCGGCGGCTGAAACATAAGACCCAAGTTTTTATTGAGCACGAGGGCGATTACTTCCGAACGCGGCTGACCCATTCGATTGAGGTGGCGCAGGTGGCTCGGACGATCTCGGGCGCGTTGGGGCTAAATGCCGAATTAACCGAGGCCGTCGCCTTGGCCCATGATTTGGGGCACACGCCTTTCGGGCACACTGGCGAGGATGCCTTGGGGGCTTTGATGGCCCCTTTCGGTAGGTTCGATCACAACGCGCAAGCGGTGCGGATCGTGACCGATTTGGAACGACATTATGCCGAGTTCGATGGGTTGAACTTAACGTGGGAAACCCTTGAAGGTATTGCAAAACATAACGGCCCGGTGGTTGGGGAACTGCCTTGGGCTTTGGAGGTTTATCAAGCACGCCACGATCTGGAGCTGGACACCTATGCCAGCGCCGAAGCGCAAGTGGCTGCGATTGCCGATGACGTGGCCTATAACCACCACGATTTACACGACGGATTGCGGGCCGAGTTGTTTTCCACGGATGAGCTGGCGGAATTGCCGATCCTTTCGGGGTGTTTTGCGCGGGTTGATGAGGCATATCCCGGATTGAACTATTATCGGCGGCGTCACGAGGCGTTGCGTCGGTTTTTCGGGGTTTTGGTGGAAGATGTGATCGGGGTCGGGCAGGAGAGCCTGTCGCGGATCGCGCCCGAAACTGCGGATGATATTCGTCACGCTGGGTTTCAGATCATCCGCTTTTCGGACCCGGTGTTTGAGGATTTGAAAGTGATCCGCGAGTTTTTGTTCACCCGAATGTACCGTGCGCCCTCGGTGATCGAGATGCGAAAGGCCGTTACTAAGGTTGTCGAAGAGTTGTTTCCCTTCTTCATGGCGCACCCCGACAGATTGCCGAAACAGTGGCGCAAGGATGTGGAAGATGCGAAGGGCGAGGTGGCTTTGGCCCGGATCGTGTCGGATTACATCGCGGGCATGACGGATCGGTTTGCTTTGCAGTGCCACGAACAGTTTTTGGGCGAAGGATGACCGTTTGGCTCGCGCGTTGACGTGATACACCAGAGTGGTAAACCGCCCCTCATGAATATATTCGCCGAAATCCGTACTGTCGTAATCGCCGCTTTGGACGCCATGGTGTCCGAGGGCGTTTTGCCGTCTGACCTGTCGTTTGACAACGTAGCGGTTGAGCCTCCGCGAGACGCTGCACATGGGGATATGGCGACGAATGCGGCTATGGTTTTGGCCAAGCCTGCAAGCAAGGCTCCGCGCGCGATTGCCGAGGCTTTGGTGGCGAAGCTGACCGAAAATGCTCAGATCGAAATGGCCGAGGTTGCGGGGCCGGGGTTTATTAATCTTCGGCTTAACCCCAGCGTTTGGGCTGCGGTTGTCGAGCACGCTTTAAGCGCGGGCGATGGGTTTGGGCGATCGACACGTGGCACGGGCACGAAGGTGAACGTCGAATACGTTTCGGCCAACCCGACGGGGCCTTTGCATGTGGGCCACGCGCGGGGCGCGGTCTTTGGGGATGCTTTGGCGTCTTTGCTGGATTTCGCGGGCTATGACGTAACGCGGGAATACTACATCAACGACGGTGGTGCTCAGGTCGATGTTTTGGCGCGCTCGGTTTACTTGCGCTATCTTGAGGCGCACGGCCAAGAAGTTGCTTTCGAAGATGGCACCTATCCCGGCGACTATTTGAAGCCTGTGGGCGCGGCGTTGAAGGCCAAGGTTGGCGATGCCTTTATCGACAAGGGCGAACAGTTCTGGTTGGCCGAGGTGCGGGATTTTTCGACCGAGGCCATGATGGGGCTGATCCGTGAGGATTTGGCGGCGATCGGTGTGAAGATGGATCGGTTCTATTCCGAGAAATCGCTGTATGACACGGGCCGGATTGAAGATGCGATAGAAACTCTGAAACAGAACGGCTTGATTTATCGCGGCACGCTTGAGCCACCCAAAGGCAAAGTTCCCGAAGATTGGGAACCCCGCGAGCAGACCTTGTTCCGCTCGACGGCTTATGGCGACGATGTGGACCGGCCCATCATGAAGTCGGATGGATCATGGACCTATTTCGCGCCCGACATTGCCTATCACTGGGACAAGATTTCGCGCGGCTATGATGCGTTGATCGATGTCTTTGGCGCCGATCACGGCGGTTATGTAAAACGGATGAAGGCGGCGGTTGCGGCACTTTCGGAGAGTAAGGTGTCGTTGGATATCAAGCTGACGCAACTGGTGAAGCTTTATAAAGACGGCGAGCCGTTCAAGATGTCGAAACGGGCGGGCACTTTTGTGACGCTGCGGGATGTGGTCGATCAGGTGGGTTCGGACGTGGCGCGGTTTGTGATGCTGACGCGCAAGAACGATGCGCCTTTGGATTTCGATTTTGCCAAGGTGACCGAACAGTCAAAAGACAACGCGGTGTTCTATGTGCAATACGCCCATGCTCGGGTGCGGTCGGTGATGCGTAAAGCGGCAGACATGGGTGTGGACGCACCGGACGCGCCATTGTTGGAAGACGAGGCCGAATTTGCCTTGGCCCGGAAGATTGCTGAATTTCCAAGGCTGATCGAAATTGCTGCACGTAACAACGAACCGCATCGGGTTGCGTTTTATCTTTATGATCTGGCGTCTGACTTTCATGCGCTTTGGAATAAGGGCAACGAAAAAACTGCTCTGCGCTTCCTACAAGAGGGCGATAATGCGGCCACGGCGGCAAAAATTGCCCTACCTCGTGCAGTAGGCGTTGTTATTTCCAACGGATTGAGTATCCTAGGTGTGACACCAGTTGAGGAAATGCGCTAATATAAGCGCCCCAGCCAGTGTCAAATTGAGCAGGACGACCGTCGGATCAACCGGTGGCGGCAGTGAGGCAAATATAATGGCGGCTATAAATTTCCATGAATATGGGGATCACTCTCGTGGTGGTTCTGTTGCGGGGGCTCTGAACTGGGCAGGCGCATTTCTTTCGGTTTTGCTGATTGCAGGACTGGCAACCTGGGGCTGGAAGCTTTGGGTGCGCGATGTAACCGGGGTTCCGGTCGTGCGTGCGCTTGAAGGTCCGATGCGGGTTGCGCCCGAAGAACCGGGCGGATTGGCAAGCAACTATCAAGGGCTGACGGTCAACCGGATCGCCGAAGAACGCGTAGAAGCGGCGCCTTCGGATCAGGTTACGTTGGCTCCGCAACCAACCACAATGAATGAAGACGAAGATTTGGCCATGGCCGATTTGCCACCTATGGTGGAAGCCGTGACGGGAGAAGCCATCACAGAGGTTCCCGGCGGATTGGTGACAGCGGCGCCCGAGATAGGCGAGCCTTTGGCGATCACCGATCAGGACTTGGCGGCTACGGCTGAGGCTGAGGCTTTTGCAGTCATCGAAGAAGAGCGTGGCGAGGGTTTAGTCTCGGTCTTACCAGACACAGCATCCAACGATGTCATTCTGCCAGAAGCGGGTGAGCTTTCAGCGACCGATCTGGCCGTGCAACTGGCGCTGGGGGTTGATGATGCAAAACCAGACCCATCCGAAGCGCGACTGGTTACCGCAAGTGTTCCATTCACCACGCCGCGCCCAGTGGTGCGGCCCGCTAATCTGCGGTTGGTGTCTGCTCTCGCACCTGTGAATGGCGAAGTCGAGGCCAGCAGCATCCCTACCGGTACCCGATTGGTACAGCTTGGGGCTTATGCTGATCCGGATGTTGCGCGCGTCGAATGGGAAAACCGGGTGGCACGGTTTGGCGACTATATGGTCGGCAAAGAACGTGTGGTACAAGAAGCCGAGACCGGGGGGCAGCCATTTTATCGCCTGCGTGCCATGGGTTTCACGGACTTGGCCGATGCGCGGCGCTTTTGTGCGGTTCTGGTTGCCGATGGTACGAACTGCATTCCGGTCGTCCACCAATAAGTGGGGCAGGGCGCGTATATATTCGCGCCCGCCGGGCCTGAGTTAAGCCGCAAGGAGGCTGCGTTTTTTCGCAGCACTGATCCTTGGGGCTTTATTCTGTTTCAACGAAATTGCGAGACACCCGGGCAACTAAAGCGTCTGACGTCCGAGTTGCGTGCCGCAGTCAGACGGGACGCGCCTATTTTGATTGATCAGGAAGGCGGGCGTGTGCAGAGGATGCGCGCGCCCCATTGGCGCGAATGGATGCCGCCATTGGATCAGGTGGCACTGACGTCGAATGTGCGCGCCATGTACCTGCGCGGTGTGTTGATCGGGACTGAACTGGTGGCGCATGGCGTGGATGTGAATTGCGCGCCCTCAGCGGATTTGGCGTGGCCCGAAACGCATGATTTTTTGCGTAACCGGTGTTATGGCACCGAACCTAGCGAGGTGGCCGCTATGGCGCGGGCCTGCGCTGACGGTTTGATGGCGGCGGGGTGTTTGCCTGTTTTGAAGCACGCGCCGGGACATGGGCGCGCGACGCTTGATAGCCATAAGGCGCTGCCGCGAATCGATGTGGCCTTGGCCGATCTAGCTGACACGGATTTTCGCCCTTTTCGCGATCTGGCCGACCTTCCGATGGTGATGACGGCTCACATTGTTCTGCCCGAGATTGACCCGGAGGTTCCGGTCACCTTGTCGCCCGAAGGCATCGCCTACCTTAGGCAACAGCTTGGTCTGACAGGACTTCTGATGACCGACGACATTTCCATGGGCGCTTTGGAGGGCTCGGTCGCTGAACGATCTCGCCGTGCGATGGCGGCAGGCTGTGATCTGGTCCTGCATTGCAATGGAGAAATGCCCGAAATGAAGGCGATTGTTTCGGCTATTGGCGAAATGAGTGCCGACGGCGTAAATAGGGCAGATATAGCGGTTCAGCGCCGTCAGACCCCAACAGATATTGACATTCCGGCGCTTGAGGCAGAATTTAGCGCTCTCATTAAGGGAGCAAAATAACATGCCAGACGGCGACGCTGATTTCGACGATGTCGAAGCCCGTCTTGAAGCCGAAGCGTTGATTATCGACGTCGACGGCTTTGAGGGCCCGCTTGATTTGTTGTTGATGCTGTCGCGGACGCAAAAGGTGGACTTGCGGAAAATCAGTGTTCTTGCGCTTGCTGAACAATATTTGACGTTCGTCAATCAAGCCAAGACGCTTCGGATTGAACTGGCCGCAGATTATCTGGTGATGGCCGCTTGGCTAGCGTTCTTGAAATCTCGGCTTTTGCTGCCACCTGATCCGACGGACGAAGGCCCGTCGGGCGAAGAATTGGCCGCACATTTGGCGTTCCAGTTGGAACGGCTTTCGGCGATGCGCGATGCGGCGGCGAAGCTGATGGCGCGGGATCAAAAGGGCCGTGATTTCTTTGTGCGTGGTGTCCCCGAAGATGTGACGCGCGTGCGCCGGGTGCGCTATACGGCGACACTTTTGGACCTGATGCAGGGCTATTCGCGGCTGAGAACCAAGGATGATTTTCGCCCGTATGTCATGGATCGGATGCATGTGATGACGTTGGAACAGGCGCTGGAACGGATGCGCGGTTTGATCGGCTATGCAGGCGAATGGACGGATCTGTCGTCCTATATGCCGGAAGGTTGGGAAACCGATCCGGCGCGCCGCCGATCAGCCACAGCGTCGCATTTTGCCGCTTCGCTTGAACTGGTGAAGAGTGGCGCGATCCAAATTCGGCAGACCGAGCTGTTTTCTCCTATTCAGATCAAGGCGGTCGCACGTGGCTGAGACAATGGAAACCGAAGATGTGGGCGTTGAAATTGACGTCAACGAAAGCCTCTTTGAAGCGCCTCCCATGGGCGAACAGGAACGCATGGTCGAAGCAATTCTTTTTGCGACGACCGAACCTGTGACGGTCGCCGAACTGAACGCGCGGATGCCCCACGGTTGCAACGCGACCGAGGCGTTGGCGCTGTTAGAAAAACGCTACGAGGGGCGCGGCGTGTCGGTCAAAAAGATCGGCGAGGGCTGGGCGGTTCGAACGGCGTCAGACCTTGGATTTCTGATGCAAAAGGAAACGGTCGAGACCCGCAAGTTAAGTCGGGCCGCTATCGAAACCTTGGCCATCGTTGCCTATCATCAATCTGTCACTCGTACCGAGATCGAAGAAATCCGTGGCGTCAGCGTTAGCCGGGGCACGGTAGATCAGTTGCTTGAGCTACAGTGGATCAAGTTCGGTCGTCGCAAAATGACGCCCGGGCGACCTGTCACGTATATGGTCACGCAGGAGTTTTTGGATCACTTCGGATTGGAAAGCGCACGCGATCTGCCGGGGCTAAAAGAGCTACGCGCCGCCGGTCTTTTGGAAAACCGTCCACCGCCTGGAGAACCGATCGAGGACGAAGAGGCGGAAGACAAAAACCAGACAGATATGTTTACGCCCGCTGACGCCACCGAAAATGAAGAGGTAATCGAGGATGTCCTTGAAGACGTCTTCAACGAACCAGTCGACAGCGTTTCTGATGATGAGACTGCGGAAGACGGCGCTGAGATCAAAAGTGAGGATTAGTCTATGAATGCCAACCGTTTGATAAGTATGGCTGTTCGGATGTTGATGCGGTACGGGATGAAATACTTGAACAAAGGCCAAAAAGCCGATCCCAACGTGAAAACGGCGCAAAAGTCGGCAAAAGTTGCGCGTCGTATTGGCCGCTTCTAAGGCTGATCTACGCATTCTGGCGGCGGACGGTCCTGACGATATTCATGCGCTGCGCCCACTTCTGATCGGGTATTTTGAGGTTATCAACACTGCATTGGCCAGCTTTGGCGAGACGATTGATTTCACCCCGATGCTGAACGATATGCTTGGCCATACCGCGCGTTTTCTACCGCCAGACGGGCAAACGCTTTATGCTGTCGATGGGGATCGCACGGTGGGCATGGCCTTCTTAAAACCCATTGGACCTAACATCGAACTTAAGCGTCTTTTTGTCCTGCCCGAAGCACAAGGCACTGGGCTTGGTGGTCGCTTGCTGAACCATGCGATCAGCGAGGCACGCGCGCTTGGGGGTGCGGCACTTTATCTTGATACGTTGCAAGGGCTTTCGACGGCGGTTCGGATGTATGAAAAAGTGGGCTTCAAGCACATCCCGGCTTACCCCGAAAGCGAAGTTGGCGGTAACGCCCGTGTTGCAAAACATGGGGTGTTCATGTGTCTTGATCTAACCGCGTGATCCGGGCGTCAGTCCATTTTAAAATGTTTGGACAGCTTCAGGCTTTGGCCTTGATAGTTTGATTTGATCTCGCGCCCGTAAAGCGCTGCGGGTTCTTCGGCCATACGTTCATAGACCAAACGCCCGACGATTTGTGCGTGTTCCAAAACGAAGGGCGCCTCGTGACATCGCACTTCCAGAACGCCGCGTGATCCGGCCCCCCCCGCTGCGGCCCACCCAAAACCGGGATCGAAGAAGCCAGCATAGTGCACCCGGAATTCGCCGACCATTGCCAGATAGGGCGCCATTTCGGCGGCATGGGTTGGTGGGATGATAATGGCTTCGCGGCTGACCAGAATGTAAAAAGCGCCGGGGTCAAGAATGATCCAGCCCGTGTCGGTATGCACGTCTTCCCAAAAATCCTTTGGGTCGTAATGGGCAAGTTTCGCCAGATCAATGACGCCGGTGTGCGGCTTGGCGCGATAGCCGACCAAAGTGCCGATCTCGGGTCTCAGATCGACGGAAAATCCCAAACCGCCCGAGATCATAGCCTCGCCCGATACCACGGGGGTCTTGGCATGCAGCGCGCGAAGTGTGTCGTCGTCGATCACAGTTTGGCCTTGGCGGAAGATAATCTGGGTCAACATCTGACCGGTTTTGGCAATCACCGAAAAGCTTTGCGGGCAGATTTCTGCGTAAAGCGGGCCCTTGTAACCATCTGGAATGCGGTCAAATTCTGTGCCGCGGTCAGTGATAATCCGGGTCAGTAAATCCAAACGACCGATCGAGGATTTTGCGCTGGCGGCCCCCGCAACGCCTTTCGGCAGATCGAGGCTTTCTAAAAGGGGGACAACATAAACACAGTCCTTTTCCAGAACGGCGCCACCTGTCAGATCAATCTGGTGCATGGTGAAATCGGTCAATCGATCGGCAACACGCCGGTCTGCGCCCGCCAAAAACGATGCACGCACGCGGTAGGCCGTGGTGCCAAGCCGCAAGTCAAGTGAGGCTGGTTGAAGCTGTTCGTTCAACACATTGGGCGTGGCGGTGATTTGTCCGATGCCGATCATCTGGCGGATCGATTTGTCTGGCAAAACGCCGGTCATGCGATCCTCGTTGATAGGATGTTGGTCGGGCTAGCAGGACTCGAACCTGCGACCTTCCGTCCCCCAGACGGACGCGCTACCAGGCTGCGCCATAGCCCGACTCGCAGATCTTTTGACGTAAAAAAGGACCGGGGGCAAGAGCCGATCTGAGCCGTCATCATAAGATCAGTGCGCCGTGGCCAGAAGGGCCTTAAGGCGCTCGGCGGCTTGTAAGACATCCGCACGATTGGCTTCCAAAGCTGCCGGGTCAGCCATAAGAAGTCGCGCCGCGATACCGGGCGAGGCGGCAAATTCTGGGGCGTCATCTTCTGGGTCCATCAGGGGCACATCTGGCGTGGCCGGGATGGTCGGGCCGGGGGGAACTGTCTCGGGTTTTGATTCTGGCTCGAGTGAGGGCGCCGTTGCATCGTCTTTAACGACTGTTTCGACCACGGGTCTGGTCGGGGTGCGGCTGCTTCGCGAGAATACCGGGACCGCTTCGCGCTCGACCTCTGCATCTTCGCTGGGCATATCACCGATGGGGTCGATTGTCGGATCAGGTACCGCATCGCGTGAGTTGCGGGCCGCAGGTGCCGGTGTCGCGTTCAGGGCTTCGGCTTCAATGGTCTTAGGTTGGCTTAGCTCGGGTTCGGTCTCGATGCCTTCACCCTTTAGGGCGGGCGAGAAAGCCGACACATGCTTGATGCCTTCTTCGCGGAACAGCTTTTGAACGCCACGAATGGTCATGCCCTGATCGTGCAGTAGCGTTTTCACACCACCAATCACGCGCATGTCTGACGGGCGGTAATACCGCCGTCCGCCAGCCCGCTTTACAGGCTTAATTTGCGAAAACCGCGATTCCCAAAATCGCAGGACATGCGTGGGCACGTCCAGCCATTCGGCAACTTCAGAAATCGTCCTAAATGCTTCGCGAGATTTCTGTACCAACGATCACGCCTTGTTGCCGGCCGCCACACGATCTTTCATCAGATGAGACGGACGGAAGGTCAGCACCCGGCGGGGATGGATAGGCACCTCTTCCCCGGTCTTTGGGTTGCGGCCAACACGAGCAGCTTTGTCTCGGACAGAAAATGTTCCGAAGGACGAGATTTTTACCTGATCACCTTTGACCAATGCATCGGACATGTGCAGGAGAACGCTTTCAACCAATTGCGCGGATTCGTTTCGACTGAGTCCAACTTCCCGAAATACGGCGTCACTCAGATCCATGCGGGTCAAAGTTTTTTCACTCATCCCGGCCCCCTATTGATTAATTGTTGTGCGGGTCACATTGGTCGGGATGAAATTACGAGTCAATAACAAGAGCTTGGAAAAGGGCCTTAACTTCGACGAACATAACGCAAATTGTGAATGAGAGGCGAATTTTCGCCTGAACTTTCCACCGAACCAACAATGAAGTGACGTTCGGCCGCGTTACCAGCGAATAATAACCGAGCCCCAAGCCAACCCGCCGCCGATGGCTTCGGTGACCACAAGATCGCCGGGTTTAATCTTGCCTTGCTCGACACCCGTGGACAAAGCCAAGGGGATCGAAGCGGCTGAAGTGTTTCCGTGATCCTGAACCGTGACGATCACGCGGTCCATGTCGATTCCCATTTTCTGCGCTGTGGATTTGATGATCCGCAGGTTCGCCTGATGGGGAACCATCCAGTCCACATCGTCGCCAGTAAGGCCCAGCTTTTCAAGCGAAGTATGAGCGGTTTTGGCCAGTTTCTCGACAGCGTGGCGGAAGACCTCTTTGCCCTGCATTTGTAAGGTGCCGGTCGATTGCGTGGACACACCGCCATTCACATAAAGTATATCACGGTGACGTCCGTCGGACTGTAAATCGGTCGCCAGAATGCCGCGATCGGCATTGGTGCCGGACATCTCTTCGCCCTCAATTACGACAGCACCGGCACCGTCGCCGAATAACACGCAGGTGCCTCGGTCGGTCCAATCCAGAATGTTGCTAAAGGTTTCGGCCCCGATCACGATCACCCGTCTGGCCTGACCCGACAGGATCAGCGCATTGGCCTGCGACAGGGCAAAGACAAATCCCGCACAGACCGCCTGCACATCAAAGGCAAATCCACGGGTCATATTCAATTGTGCTTGGACCATCGTGGCAGCCGACGGGAATGTCAGATCAGCGGTGGACGTCGCAACAATGATAGCATCAATGTCGTCGGGTTCCAGCCCAGCCATTTCAAGCGCATTGCTTGCCGCTTTGGCCGCCATCTGGGATGTAGTTTCGCCTTTGGCCACGAAATGGCGACGCTCAATGCCGGACCGCGATTTGATCCATTCGTCTGATGTGTCAAGCTTGTCCTCGAACCACGAGTTCGGGACCACTTTTTCGGGCAGATAATGCCCGACGCCTCGTACCACCGCACGTGTTGTCATCATGCCTGCTCTTTGCCAGCCGCTTCAGCGGTCTTGTTCGGGCCATCTTGCCCGGCGTGATTAAAGGATGCAACCCGCGCGGCCAAACGGTCGTTGAAGCTGCTTTCGGCCAATCGGACGGCCAGTTGGATCGCCGAGGCCACACCGGTGGCATCCGCCGAGCCGTGGCTTTTGACAACGGTGCCGTTCAACCCAAGAAACACGCCGCCATTGACGCGACGTGGATCGATCCGCCGGGTTAAACGTCGAAGCGACGTCATAGCCAAAAGTGCGGCAATCCGCGACAACGGCGTTGCGCGAAAGGCCGTTTGTAAGAATTCGCGGATCAAGGACGCCGTGCCTTCGCCGGTTTTCAAAGCGACGTTGCCGGTAAAGCCGTCGGTGACGATCACATCGACCCGGTTGGACGGGATATCGCCGCCTTCGACGTAGCCGATGAACTCGAAATTCGTGTCTTTGGCCACGTCTTCGATCAGGTCATGGGCTTCGCGGGTCTCGGTACGGCCTTTGTTTTCTTCCGTGCCGACGTTCAAAAGCCCGATGCGCGGGCGATCCAGACCCAGACCGTTTCGCGCATAAGAGGCACCCATGATCGCATATTGCAAAAGGTCTTTGGCGTCGGCGCGCAGGTCGGCGCCCACATCCAGCATCACATTGAAGCCACCGGGATTGCGTGATGGCCAGAGGCAGGCAATGGCGGGTCGGAAAATGCCGGGCAATTTGCGCAACCTGATCATCGAAACTGCCATCAAAGCGCCAGTGTTGCCGCAGGATACAATCGCTTGGGCCTCGCGATCGCGCACCGCATCAATTGCGGCCCACATCGAGGTGCCCTTGCCGTGGCGCATCACATGACTGGGTTTGTCTTCCATACGCACAACCTTGGACACGTCACGAATTTCGCAACGGTCGGTCAGTTTGCGTTTCGCGACCAGCGGTTTCAATTCGCTGGCCGGTCCGAACACAAGAAATTTAACGTCAGGATTTTCGCTGGCCGCAATGCCAATGCCGGAAACCACAGCTATAGGCCCCATATCGCCACCCATGGCGTCAACGGAAATTGTCAGCCGTGTTTCTTCGCTTGGATGAGGATCGGTTGGTTCCGACATCCCTCAGACGCCGGGCAACGCTTACGCGGCGTCTTCGTCCAGGTCGATCTCGTCGGCCTGAGCGACGACTTCGCGGTCGGCGTAATGGCCGCAAGCACCACAAACGTGGTGAGGGCGCTTCAGTTCACCGCAGTTCGGGCATTCGCCCGGGTTCTCAGCCGTCAGTGCATCATGCGCACGGCGCATGTTGCGGCGGGATGGGGTAATCTTACTCTTAGGGACGGCCATGTCCAAAACCTCGGTATTTAGCGGGGCGTTGCCCCTGTTTCACGATCAACGTGTTGGTTCGGCAGGTCTTACGCGCCTGAGCGCTGCTTGTCCAACATATTGTTCAAAAGAGGCCGCGAACATACTGCGATTCCCCTGAAAGGCAAGCGTCATCTCAGGCCTAGGTGCTTCCATCACCAGAACCGGTTTCGCGCAAGGTTTTTAAGGCCGCGAACGGTTTGGCGTCATCGTCTGTCATCGGTGCTTTGCCGGGTTCAGTGACTGTTACATCGACAGGATCAACACCCAAAGCGCGCGGCCAGTCCGGAAGCGCCAAAGCCAGAGCTTCGGTCATGACCGCGACAAGGTCCAACGCGTCGGGCAGGGGGTCGCTGTTTTCGTCGTGTGGCATTTCAACCTCGCCCTCGGTCGGCTCGGGAATGTGGGACAGGTAATGCCGGTGCGTGGCCTCGTCGATGCGTGTGGTGACCGGTTCGCCTGTCACCACGCAATCTTGCACAACGGTGGCGCCCAGTTTGGCCTCTAGGCGAAGATCGCGATTGCCGTCTGGCAGGAGTTGGCCCGTAAACGTCAGCTTACGGATACCCGGAATGCCAAGATCACGCGCAATCACTGCACGCGTCTCGGCGTCAGGTTTAACTGTGAAGTCGACGGGTTCATGCACGCCGCGGCATTTAACGATGTGATCAACAGGGGCGTCGGTCATGAGCAAATCCTTGAACCTCTGGCGGTCTCTGGATATGCCGATTAGGCGGCGGTGCGCCGTTTGGCAAGAGGTGGTACGATGCGGCTAGTTTCAAGACATAGGCAAAGGGCGGTTGTGGCTCTGGTCGGGTTGGCTGTGCTGTCGGCTTGTTCGCGCCTTGAAGACAGAACTGGATATATTCCTGACGCCCAATTGCTGCAGGACGTGCAAGTTGGCCGCGACACGAAAGACACCGTGGGTCGTATTTTGGGACGACCCGGAACCGAGGGCATTATCGACGAAAACGCGTGGTACTATGTGCGATCCGACTACGAACGCTTTTTGTGGCGCGCTCCGGTCGAGGTGGATCGTCAGGTTCTGGCCGTCAGTTTTGCCGAAGACCAGCGGGTCTCGAACATCGAGCGCTTTGGTCTGGAACAGGGTCAAGTCGTGGTGCTGGAACGCCGTGTGACGGATTCGAACACCCAAGGCGTCAGTTTCTTGCGTCAGTTGTTTTCGAACCTTGGCAACTTCAATCCGGGCGACTTTTTCAACGACGACGGCTAATCGGCTGATTTTGCTGCTAAACCTTGGCGTCAAAGTCCAACGATGCACCGTTGATGCAATAGCGCAATCCCGTGGGCTGCGGCCCATCGGGAAACACATGCCCCAAATGCCCGTCACAGCGCGCGCAATGCACTTCTGTCCGGCGCATAAAAAGACTGCGGTCTTCTTTTTCGCCAACCATTTCACCGTTCACCGGCTGGTAAAACGACGGCCATCCGGTGCCGCTATCGAATTTATGAGCCTGATCAAACAATTCTGTGCCACAGCCCTTACACGTGAAAAGGCCCGGGTCTTTGGGGAAGTCATCGTTGCTAAAAGCACGTTCGGTTGCGTGCTTCCTAAGGACCTTAAAAGACAGATCATCCAACTGTCTGCGCCATTCGTCGTCGGTTTTTATAACTTTTTCCACGATAGACTTCCTTTTCGTCATCTCTGGCCATGGGGTTGCATGGCGCATTGGCTTTGACAATATCTAAGGTGAAGATGGTGAATCACCAAGTACCCTGACCCTTGTACGAGACATATGACACAAGCTCGTTACCATGCCCGGATCGCTGCAACCTCAGAAGATCTAGAGGCTGTGCAGGCTTTGCGGTATCAAGCCTTTATCGCCGACGGCGGTGATACGGGCCACCTTGATGGGCGCGACCGGGACGCTTTCGACGATCGATGCACGCATATTCTGGTGGAGTGCGCTGTCGATGACCGGGTGGTTGCGACTTTTCGGTTGCTGCCCCTAGGCTCTGGCGCCGAGATCGGAAAAAGCTATTCGGCCCAGTTTTACGAACTGCATGGACTTCGGGAATTTGCCCGCCCGATGGTAGAAATGGGCCGGTTTTGCGTCGCCCCCGGCGAAACCGATCCCGACATCCTACGCACCGCTTGGGGCGCGCTAGCGGCATATGTTGACCGCGAGGGGGTCGAGATGCTGTTTGGTTGTTCTTCGTTCCACGGCACCGATGCCCAAGCCTACGCGGATGCGTTTGCCATGTTGCGCGATCAACATCTGGCTCCGAAACGCTGGTTGCCGCGCATCAAAGCGCCAAAGGTGTTTCGTTTTGCGCAGAGGTCGCGGCGCAAGCCGGATCGGAAAACCGCGTTGAAAACCATGCCGCCTTTGCTGCGCAGTTATCTGTCCTTGGGGGGCTGGGTGTCGGATCATGCGGTTGTCGATCCTGATCTGAATACCTTGCATGTGTTCACCGGCCTCGAAATCCGCACCATTCCGCCGGGACGTGCGCGCGTGTTGCGTGCTGTTGCGCTTTAGCACGGCTTGACGCCGGGACGGCCCCGGCATAGCCCGCAGCCATGGCACGTGCTCCTCTTTTACAACTGACCGATATCGCGCTGACTTTTGGCGGTGATCCGGTGTTTCATGACCTGTCGCTTGGCATCCAACCGGGCGACCGTTTGGCCTTGGTTGGGCGTAACGGTTCCGGAAAATCCACACTTCTCAAGGTGATGGCGGGGCTTGTTGAAGCGGATGCAGGTACCCGCATTCTGTCGCCTGGCGATAGCGTCGGCTATATGGAGCAAGAACCTGTCATGGAGGGCTCGGAAACGCTGGGCGATTTCGCGATCCGGGAGTTGGACGATGGCGAGATGTGGCGGGTTCAAACGGTGGCGGAAGGGCTGAAGTTCAACATTGACACAAAGGTCGCGGCTGCCTCGGGCGGTGAACGCAGGCGGGCGGCCCTAGCAAAACTGATCGCGGAAGCCCCCGATCTGATGTTGCTGGACGAGCCGACAAACCATCTGGACATCGAGGCCATCACTTGGTTGGAAGATCATCTGAAAAGCACGCGGCAAGCCTTTGTCGTGATCAGCCACGACCGGGCCTTTTTGCGTGCGCTGTCAAAAGCCACGCTTTGGATTGATCGGGGCGATGTGCGCCGTCGCGAGGGCGGTTTCGCCGGGTTCGAGGATTGGCGCGACCAGACTTGGGCCGAAGAAGACGATGCGCGCCACAAGTTGAACCGCAAGATCAAAGCCGAAGCCCGCTGGGCTGTTGAAGGCATCAGTGCGCGGCGAAAACGTAATCAAGGGCGCGTGCGCGCCTTGCAGGAATTGCGGGCCGAGCGTTCGGCCCAGATCAAACGCGAAGGTACGGCGGCGATGGCGCTGTCTTCGGGGCCGAAATCTGGGCGACGGGTGATGGAAGCCAAAGGATTTTCAAAGGTTTATGGCGAAAAGGTCATCTGCGACGATTTCTCGCTTAGGGTGATGCGCGGCGACCGGGTGGCCTTTGTCGGCCCCAATGGTGTTGGCAAAACCACGATGATCGAAATGCTGACGGGGCAAACTCTGCCCGACGCTGGCACGCTGACCCTTGGCACCAATCTTGAGGTCGCGGTTTTTGATCAGCGCCGCGCAGCCCTTGATCCCGATGCCACGCTTTGGGAAAGCCTAACGAACGACAAGGATATGGGCGCTTCGGGGCGGTCGGATCAGATCATGGTGCGGGGCGAGCCTCGGCATGTGGTTGGATATCTGAAGGATTTCCTGTTCGCCGAAGCGCAGGCACGTGCGCCGGTGCGCTCGCTCTCGGGTGGGGAAAAGGCGCGGCTGCTTTTGGCGCGGATCATGGCGAAACCGTCGAATGTTCTGGTCTTGGACGAACCCACCAACGATCTGGACATCGAAACGCTGGATCTGCTTCAAGACATTTTGGGCGAGTACGACGGTACGGTTTTGCTGGTCAGCCACGACCGGGATTTTCTGGACCGGGTCGCGACCACGACGATTGCTTTCGAAGGCCAAGGGCGGTTGACGGTTCACGCGGGCGGTTGGTCAGATTATTTGCCGAAACGCCAGTTGCTGACTGATGGGCCTGAGAAAATGGCGCACAAGGCTGGATCGGACAAACCGGCGGCACAGGAAAAGGTCTCAACCCTAAGCTTCACCGAAAAGCATCGTTTAGAAGCGTTGCCCAGGGAAATCGAACGTCTGGAAGCCGAGATCGCGAAACTTGCAGCCCTTATGTCGGACCCAGAGTTGTACAGCCGCGAACCAGCAAAATTTCAGAAAGCCACCGATGCTTTGGCGGAACGTCAAGCCAAGCTGACGGCGGCCGAAGAGGAATGGATGAAACTGGAAGACAAGGCTTAGGCCGTCGGGTGCAGCACTGGTTTGTACCCGGCGTTCAAAGCGGCAAGGGATGTGACGGGCGTCAAGACTGTGACACTGCCTTGGATGCGCGGCTGCGGTGCGCCGTATCCGTTGGCTGTGACAGGTTTCAGCGCATCGCCCACCACCATCTTTGGCACGCCATCGAAAATGATTGCACCGTCCGGTAGCGTGTCTGCTTCCGCAAGATGGCGCTTTTGGCGAAATGTCAGCGCTTCGGCACGTTCTTTGTGCATCTTCGCATCCATATCTTTTGCCGCACCCTGCATTCCTGCCGCCGCGCGATAGTCAGTGTAATCGCTATGGCGGCACATCGCGCAAGGTCTGTGGCCGGCGGCGAGGGCGACCGCTTCGTCCAGAAAAAATAATTCCGTATATGCCCCCGGCGACATGACCGTCCGGTGCCAATCGCGATGCTTCAATACGCATGTGACCCAAGCTTTGTGCTTCCAGCGCGCGCGCGCCAAGGCTTGGTTGCCGTCGTGCAAAATGCCGCGGTTGCCCATGAACAGCCCACGCGCGGAGGCCGCCACGATATCTCCGGTGGCCAGAACTCGGTTTTGCAAGGGCATGAGGTTTTAGGCCCGGTCGCCGCGCGAAAAGGCGCGGACTTGGACGTCTGTCGTTTCAAAAGCCTTCGAAAGCACATCGACCACAGCCCAAGGATCGGCCTTGCCGCACATAAAGGCGTCAAAGGCCGCGAACCCAAGTTCGGGCCATGTATGAACGGAAATGTGACTTTCGGCCAGCATGGCAACACCTGTGACACCTTGCGGCGCGAATTGGTGCAGATGAATGCCTAAAAGTGTGGCCCCCGAGGCGGCAACGGCATCACGAAGCGCGGTTTCCACACGTCGCTTGTCGTCCAAGCCTTGCCCGCCCGAGACGTCGATAATCAAATGGGTGCCCAGACCTTTCGCGGTCGGGGCGGGGGTGATGTCGGCTCCATCCATGCTTTGACCTTTGTCAGCAGCGGTGCCGAACTATTGCGTCAGAGCGTTCCAGATGTCGATGGGGCTTAGGCCGAGGCCTGATCGTGATCCGCGTCCGAAGGGCCTTGAGCGATCAGTTTAACCGCGACTGCGGTCACCGACAAAGCAACGAGGACGGGGAATATGCCGCCAAAGCCATAAAAAATTGCGGCCAAGGCAATTCCGAAAGCGAAGAACAGCAAAAAGACGCTGGTTATCATTTGATTCACCATAAGTTAGAACTTGTTACAATACTTGTTACAATTTTTAATATACCCGCGATTCTTCACTTGCTCGGCAAGATTCAGTGTGGATGCCGTGATTTTTTCGTGATGTGTTGCAGCAAATGTGCAGGATTTGCGTGAGGTACTATAATACCATAATTTTAAAGCATTGATTTATAATGATAAAACTGAATATTGTGCGCTTGACCACGCGCACAAAACCGTTAAAACGCCATAATCTTACGTACCCCCAAAGGGCAAATATCATGAAAACGTTCACCGCAACTCCGGCGAACATCGAAAAGAAATGGATTCTGATCGACGCTGAAGGCGTTGTTCTGGGCCGTCTTGCTTCGATTGTCGCCATGCGCCTGCGTGGCAAGCACAAAGCGACGTTCACGCCGCATATGGACATGGGTGACAATGTAATTGTCATCAATGCCGACAAGATCCAGCTGACCGGGAAGAAGCGCGACAAGCCAAATTATTGGCATACGGGTTATCCGGGCGGCATCAAATCACGCACCACAGGTCAAATCCTGGAAGGTGCACACCCCGAGCGGGTGGTCATGCAAGCCGTCAAGCGGATGCTGCCGGGCAACAAGCTCAGCCGTAGCGTGATGACCAACTTGCGCGTATACGCCGGGGCCGAACATGGCCACGAGGCGCAGAAACCCGATGTTCTGGATGTTGCATCCATGAACAAGAAAAACACGCGGAGCTGAGCCCATGGCAGATGACATCAAGACGCTCGACGACCTGAAAGAGGTTGTAGGCGAAGTCGAAGCGGCACCCGTCGAAACAGCCGCTCCGGTCACCGAAACTGTTGTGACAGTCGAGCCTAAGCGCGACGCGCTGGGTCGGTCCTATGCGACGGGCAAGCGGAAGGATGCGGTTGCCCGCGTCTGGATCAAGCCCGGGTCCGGCAAAGTGACGGTGAACGGCAAGGACATGCCCGAATATTTCGCACGTCCCGTTTTGCAGATGATCCTGCGCCAGCCCTTCACGGTTGCAGGCGTTGGTGGTCAGTTCGACGTTATGGCAACGGTTAAAGGCGGCGGACTTTCGGGTCAGGCCGGTGCGGTCAAGCACGGCATTTCGAAAGCGCTTCAGCTTTACGATCCGTCGTTGCGCGGTGCCTTGAAAGCCGCAGGCTTCCTGACACGCGACAGTCGCGTGGTTGAGCGGAAGAAATACGGTAAGGCCAAAGCGCGTAAGAGCTTCCAGTTCTCTAAGCGCTAACTACGAACGAGTATATTACTCAACAATTACAAAGGGCTGCATGTTTTGCAGCCCTTTTTTCATGCGTAGCAGTATTGTAGCAGCGCACTGAATTCATTGACGTATTGATTTAGCGAAATTAGCATAACGATAGCGTTTGAGGCATGTTTGGAGCATTAGAGCTGGCACGTAACTTTAAAACACAGCTGGCGGGGCAGATTGGTGAAAGCTTGGTTGTTGCTGAGCTAGGTAGGCGTGGGATTGTTGCTACTGCTTTTGCGGGCAACGTGCCTGACATAGATATTTTGGCATATGCCAACGACACGACTGTGCACTTGCAGGTCAAAGCATGGCGCACTGGTTCTGTTCACTTCAACGCAACGCGTTTCATACACATTGATTTTGAAGGTGATCGCCAAATTGTGCGTGGCTTGGACGACGCGCTGGATGGTGAGCTGGTTTACGTTTTCGTAAAGATTGGCGACGGGGCTGGACAAGACAAATATTTCATACTGCTACAGCGCGAGCTGCAGGCGATAGTGTTACAGAACTATAGCGCGTGGTTGGACAAGCATAACGGTGTCCGCCCTCGCAACCCTCAAACCACACATTGCGCAATCGAAATGACATCGCTGGCGCAGTTTGAGAACAACTGGGGTTTGATAGAACAGCGTTGTGGGATGAGCTGACGTGGCGTTTTACCTGAACAAGCGGGAACACTATGGCGGCGCGCTTGTGCTGTTTCAACGCAATCTTGCAGTTGCTGTGCCAAACTCCAAAACCCACCGTCAGCCAAACTGGTATATGCGGCTGAAGATAGGCGGGCGCAAAGGCTACGTGACGCGCAGCACGAAGCTGACTGTTTACGAAGATGCATACGAGTATGCGAAGAGCGAGTTGCTACGTTTGCAACAGGCTACGCGGCTTGGGCACAGCTTGGATGAATACACTTTTGAGAAGCACTGGAATGATTGGTATGAGCGCAACTTGCGCAATGGCACGTGGGCAAATGACCGTGCGCGTTGGCACAAAATGTATTTCAACCGCTATTTCAAAGACTACTTTTCAAACAGCGACAGCAGTTCAATGCTGCTCAACGATATAACCTCGCAGTATGCAGCTGGGTATTGGGATTGGCGCAAAAGCTACTGGAGCACTGAGAACGCTGCGCGGCTGCAAAGCTACAATCCAAAACGACGTGGTGCGAAAACACGCGGCACTGCAAACGCTAAGAAACTGCCAGCTTTAAAGACGCTGCAGATGGAGCAAAGCGCGCTTAACCAGATTTTCTACGATGCAATGGAACACGGGCGTATGCAGCAAATCGTTAAGCTGCGCGTTGCTGCAAAAGGGCAAACGCCAAGCAGGCGTGCTGGATTTGATACTGGCAGCGAGTATGCGGTGCTGGTGCGAAACTTGCGCAGTTACAGGGATTGCGTGGGGCGCTTTGCGAGCGAGGGGCTGAACGCTTGGCACAAGCTGCACCGTGCGCAGCTATCCTACTTTATCATGTTCTTGCTGCACAGCGGCTTGCGTGTTGGAGAAGCGCGGCAAATGCGTTGGAGCGATGTGAAGCTGGATGAAGAAGTTGAAGGCGAAGATGAGCGCATTGAGGAAGTGCGTGTAAGTAAGGCAACGAAGAAGGGACAGGCGCGGTTTGTGCAGACACAGCCAGGCGCAAACAAGGCACTGAAGGAGTGGCGGAAAATATCGCCACACACGGCAAAAAACGACTGGGTTTGGTTTGGGCAGCAGCACGATGCTGATGGCAAAGCTACGCAGATTGGCGATTTAAACAAAAGCTTCCAGCAGTATCTGCGTGCCATTGAGTTTGACGACAGGCAAGACGGCTTGCTTTACGACAGGGACGGCGACAGGCGCAGCTTGTATAGCTTGCGGCACACTTACGCGACGCAGCGTTTGGAGAAGGGCGACGTGAGCGTATACGACTTGAGTATAAACATGGGCTGTAAGGTGAAGCAGATTGAAACGCATTACAGCCATGTCGTCTCAAAGCAGCGCAGGCAGCAGATTACACGGACGAACAGGAAGAAGAAGGCAGGCGATGCAGCAGATAGTGCTGCTATGCAGGACGACGTGTTTATGGCTGAGGCAATGCGCCGTTACAAAGCTGGCGAACTCAGTGACGACGCGTTTTTGGCGTTAGCAAAATCTGGCAACGCAGTTAGCTGATGAGTTCAATTGCGTTCCGCAGGCTGCTCTCGTTGCAGTCAATGTATCGCTGGGTCTTGCTGATATCCGTGTGCCGCGCAAGTTCTGGTAACACTTGCACGTTTCCGCCTTTGTCTGCAAACCCTGTCAATAACTGTCACCTGCCGCAGTGACTTTGACGCCTGCGAGCGACGAACGTCAGATCCCAGATGGCAGGTTATCAAGTGGGGGCACATGCACTCTCGGGTTTGTTGCCAATCGCTAAATTTTCGGCGATGCTACAAGCTATAGTTGTTTGGCGTCTGGAGCTTAACTTGATTGAACTGAAGCAAAAGATGACGTCAACGCCGCAGCGTGAAGACAGCGGCGCCAAGACAAACAGTCGCTACCATTATCAAGCACTATGCGGACTGGTTTTGGTGATGGAAAAGCACAAATTAGGTGGTGACTACGCAATCGTCTTTGAGTTTCATGACGACATTGCGGTTTTCGACGATCCTATCGCTCCAAGCAGTGTCGAATTTTACCAGGTGAAATCTAAAGCAAGTGGGAATTGGACGCCTGCGTCCTTGACCAAGCGTGACAAGGCAAAGGGAGACGATGCACGTTCATTCCTTGGCAAGATGTATGAGAACGTAATCTCGTTTGGCGACAACGTGAAGTCAGCAACCTTCCTGTCGAATGCACCAGCAAATTTTGCACCGGATAGTAAACAAAAATTCTGCCTGACCGAATGCGATGGTGAAAAGCTAGCTGAAATCACTAAGCGTTTGGAGGAAGAGTTCTCTGGTGAGGATGCTATCAAGAGTGAACTGCTCTGGGTGTCACGGACTGATCTGAGTTTGGACGACGCAGATACACATGCTAGAGGAAAGTTAGAGGCATTTGTTGTTGAAAACTTGGGTTCGGTTGAGTTCTCGCTGCGTGCCCTTTATCAGGCAATCTCGGATGAATGTGACAGCAAGTCGCGTGCTGCAAGCGCCGATTTAACTGATTTCAGTGACGTCATCTCTAAACGCGGAATTACTCGCGCAGATGCCAATAGCTGGCTAGAAAACGTTCGGTCCACTGTAGAATGTCCCAGATGGGAGGATATCTCATCTGAAATCCACTTGCCTGCTTTACAGAAGATCCGCCTTAGTCGCGAGTGGAATACTTACCGGGTCGCGGTTCTGAACCCAAACGAGGCGATACGGAAAGTTAGGCGGCGGATTTCAGACATCATCAATGAAGGCGGTATGGACAGCTTAAGCCTCAATGACCTCATGCTTAAGGTATATGCTGAGATCGAAGCTGAGGCGCGCCTTGAGTTGAAGGCGGCAACAGATGAACAAATTATGGTGATGGTTTTATATGAAACGCATTCAGTCAAATAAACTCGAAAACTATAAGACACTTATTCGAAATTTGAGGACTAAGCGGTATGAAAAGACTGAAATTCAGAAAACTCTGGCTGCTATCAGATCAAGAGAAAAGAGCGAGAGTTGAGGATTTCAGCGCATTAACTACTGCTATTGTTGCAGGCAATGAACTTGGCAAATCCAGCCTAGCCAAGTCGCTCTATGCCACACTTGGAGCTGACCCTGGACGAACCTCAGATAAGTGGAAGGACGCTAAGGTTGAGACGCTCTTAGAGTTTGAGATTGATAGAAGCGTATACTTCATGCTCCGGCAGGCTGGTCGCTACGCCTTATTTGATGAAAAGGCTGTCCTTGTATGGACAGGCAGTTCCGTTGTCAGTGATCTTGCGCCGAAGGTAAGTGAGTTATTAGATTTTGAGGTTACGCTTAATAGAAGGGGTGGACAGAATGCTGTTCCGCCACCCGCGTTTTGTTTTCTTCCTTTCTACATCGATCAAGAGAAGGGGTGGAATGATACTTGGGCTTCATTCTCTGGTTTGGATATGGTCAGCGCATACAAGACTGACTTGGCACGATACCATACTGGAATTAGACCAAAGGAGTATTATCGATCCAAAGCCGAAAAAGATGAGGCTGGACCTGTCACGCTTTAGTTCCGCCCCTGGTGCTCGTTTAGGCCACCTTACGTTCGAAAGCGACCGGACTTTTCCAGCCCAGTGCTGAGTGACGGCGGCGTGGATTGTAGAACCCGTTTATGTATTCGAAGATCGCCATTTCAGCCTTCCGGCGGGTCTCCCAAGGATGCCGCCAGATCAGTTCAGCTTTGATGGTCTTGAAGAACGTCTCGACCGCCGCATTGTCATAGCAATTGCCCTTTCCGGACATCGATACCTTGAACCCGTGCTGGCGCAGGATTTTCTGATAGTCGTGCGAACAATATTGCGACCCACGATCCGTGTGATGAATGCAGCCTTTGGGTGGTTGCCGGAACGCGATGGCCATCTTCAACGCCCGGATCGCGAGGTCACGCTTCATGCGGTTACTCACAGCCCAGCCGACGACGCGTCGGGAATGCAGATCCAAGATCACGGCCAGATACAACCAGCCCTCGCGCGTCCAGACATAGCTGATGTCACCGGCCCATTTCTGGTTTGGTTGATCCGCCGTGAAGTTCCGATCCAATAGGTTGGGCGCAATGTTGAACTTATGATTGCTGTCTGTAGTCACCTTATGTTTGCGTGTTCTGACAACAGATATGCCGTTCTGACGCATTAATCTGCCAACACGGCGATGCCCCACGTCCAAGCCGATCTCCTTCAGCTCTTCCGTCATCCGCGGCCTGCCATAGCTGCCCAGGCTGAGACGAGACTGTTCTTTGATATGTGCCAGCGTCACCAGATCAGACCGCTGTCTGCAGCTGGCTGGCCGACTGCGGAACGCACGCAAACCGCGCATGCTGACATCCATAACCTGACATAGGCGCGCTGCCGGAAACGCATCCCGGTGTTCTTCCACGAACCTAAACCTCACGGCTTTTGGCTCGCGAAGAACTGCGTTGCTTTTTTTAGGATGTCCCGCTCCTCCTTGAGAAGGCGGTTCTCACGCCGAAGCCGGTCATTCTCTTGAGCAAGGCTCAAATCTTCTTTCGACACCACGTCTGTGTCTC